>NZ_JACDXZ010000009.1:0-145179 GCF_013608135.1 Psychrobacter sp. D2 | reverse complement strand
ATTCTGAATCAGCAAAAATCCACACAAGTTGTTCTTTAGTTATGCTTTTAAATAATGTCTCTAACTGTCGTCCAGTTAGAGTATTCTTACTAAATATGCTAAACCAATCTGGCTTATCCTATTTAGCGAGCTGACCATCATATCATGTTTTAATAGTCTGTCAACTTCTTTTCTTAATTTGTTTCTTTAAGTTAACTGGTTAGTTATTGTGTAATCACACAGTAGCTGATTCCGGTTCGTCTTAATGAGGTGCGTATTATAGACGCTTTAATTAGTAAGTCAAGAAGTAAATTATTTTAATTTGAGTTAACTTAAAAGTAATTTTTTCGGTTGGCTAAATTGTCTAAGCGGTAAACCACTCCAACCCGCCTTCCTCTCCGACTGGGTGGCAGTATACTCGCTTTAGAGAAGGGGTCAAGAGATTATTAGGGTTTATTTTTACTTGGTTGAAAACACTAGGCTTGGCATTCAATGCAAGATTCCATTAAGGACAAAGACTTTTCGTCCATTTCCCTACTTTATTACCGCGAACACATTGATATTGCACCCCATACTGCACCCATTGCCAATTTAAATCAGACGGCTTGCCTTTTAAGGTAAAACTAATACGGTAACGTTCTGCACTCACACTATCATCCATGAGACCAGAACGGGTAATGACAACAACCGCTGTCTTAGGCTGCGATTTTGATGGATAGTAAAAAGCTTGTGCCAAATCATAATCCGCATCTACTTCGTTAATACTGCTATTGATTAGTTTAAGCTTTTCAAGACCACAAGCAATCAGCCCTTTTTTAATAGAGCATGGTGCTGATGCGGAAGTTACTGCACCACCATTGATATTTAGATGCTTAAAATTAGCTGGATTGGCAGCTTCAGCACGAGATATCGTACTTACTGAATTACTAGTAGTGGCATGTGTAGAGACTGAAACAAATGACAATGAAAACAAAGCGCTTGCCATCAAACCTCTTAACAAATTGTTTGAGGTCCTTGAAACAGGTAATAGGCGATTCAAAATAGGTAAGTTCAGCATAATAACCTCGGCTTAGTTATCAAATGGCGTTATAGGAAGACTAATCGTATAAACTTTATATAGATTACAGACAATAGCATTGGATAAGGCTTTAATATTGCACACAATCAACAGCTATTTGTAGTGTTTTATTTTAACTTTTCACTTGTTGTGGTTATCTCTATCAGAGCTATAAATCAGTATTTAATAAAATAGCATGCAAACAAAAACCGCCTATTAAAAAATAAGCGGTTTTTTGTGTGTCTTAAGTTAACATTTACTATAAAAAGCTATAGTATTAACTGGTCGCTTTGGCTTGTAAGGTGCTAACAATACCTGACAAGGCATAAATAACACCAATCGCTAAAATGCCGACTGGAATATCATATAACACGATACTCATGACCAATACACCAACGATAAGCACCACGAAAGGGACTTTCTTCTTATCAAACTCTTTAAAACTATAGTATTTGACATTGCTAACCATCAGTAAACCGCAAATAACGACCCAAGCGGCAAATAAAAACATCACAAGCGTATCATATTGTCCGATCCATTGATTATGATCAACAGCAACCATAACAGCCGCTGTGACCAAAATAGCGGCAAGCGGACTGGCTAAACCAACAAAGTACTTCTTATCGACTTCACCAATCTGCACGTTAAAACGCGCTAGACGGAAGGCGGCACAGGCAGTAAAGACAAACGCACAGCCAAGCCCAATACGACCTAATGGCTGCAAAGCAAAGCTATAAATTAAGATTGCCGGTGCAACACCAAAAGCTAACATATCGGCAAGCGAATCATACTGCTCACCAAAGGGGCTTTGCGCATTTAACATACGCGCTACCCGACCATCTGCACCATCCAAAATAGCCGATAAGAAAATCGCTAAAGAGGCTTTATAGAACTCACCTTGGGTACTGGCTAAAATAGAATAAAAGCCTGACAGCAGCGATAAAGTGGTGATCAAGTTGGGCGCTAAATAAACACCGCGACTGACTACCCGCTTACCTTCAGCGACTTCTGCTTCAATCACCTCGAACGTCAGCCCATCATAGTTCTCATTATCCGCCAAGCGAATATCGAAATCATGCTCATCCACAAAAGGCGGTTGAGTGGCAGCGCTATCTTGTAATAAGGGCTCTTTGATCAAACCGTCATTCATCACTTTATCAGTGACCAGACTGCCCTTTGCAAGATTGTTTTTTTCAAGGCTACGTGATGATTGATCAGTCGTCATATCAATATCCTTATTCGCCAACCAACCAGCGGACGGTGGTTGCACTATCAGGTGTTAAATCTGGTGCATCAGCAACTTTTAATACAGGCTGTAAGAAACGCAATATCTCACGCGCTTGGTTATCAAACTGCCATGGCGGATTGATCACAAGTAGCCCTGTACCGTTCAGACCGACAGCGATATCTTTAGGATAGATATTTAGCTCACAAACCAGCTGACGTCTCATCTCAGTACGCTTGAGCTTTTTATAGAACAGCTCAACCGCGTCGATGTTCTTAATTGGGAACCATAATGCATAAGTGCCTTGTGGCCACTTGTTATAAGAATGCACCAACAAATCGATTAGACGCGTAAAGTCTTTATGCTCCTGCTCGTAAGGAGGATCTAAAAATATCAAGCCACGCTTTTCTTTTGGCGGAATCACGGCAGCGATACCTTCAAAAGCATTGCGATGATGAATACCAATTGGCAATTTATGTAGCTGATAGTTCAGTGCATCATATTCACTGGCTTTGGCTTCAAACGCTTCACCGCGCAAGCCAGCATCTGGATTTTTTTCAACATGATGGGCAATCCACCACGGCGAACCCGGATAGACTTTTTTGTCATAGGTAAAACGGGCTTGGTTAATACCTTCCATATAGTCTTTGATGGCAGCTGGTGCTTTTTCGACATCGGCTTTTACTAAGGCTTGAATACCACCTTTGGCTTCACCAGTCTTGCGCGCCTCTTCACTGCCGAGCGAATACAGTCCACGACCGCCATAAGCATCAAGCACATAAAAAGGTTTGTTTTTTTGCCCCATTTGGTTCAGTAGTTGTACCAATAGAATGTGTTTAACAACATCGGCAAAGTTACCAGCATGATAGGCGTGTTTATAATTCATAAGTTCAAAAGTTTAAATAAGAAAAATTGCATCTATGGTAGCATAGGATGGCTAAAAGATAACGATGGTTTTGGTAAAAAGGCATAGATTGGTCGAGTAAAGGTATAGATTGACGGTGTAATGACAGATAATGGACGATAGCGAGACAAAATGACGAAGATTATTAGCAATCTTGATGTAACGACGTTGGTGGTTGATAATCCAATAGGTAAGGAGAATCCGCCACTGTTATCTGTACATCCTACTAACTATAATAATCAGGCGCTGCCGACCCAACATTTATTACAATCCTCTGATTTTGAGGTTAATTGGGAACACAAGCTGACAGATAAACAGCTGGATACGTTTGTTGATGATGGTTGGCTCATTATTGACAATGTCTTTGAACGAAAAGCCTTATTAGCACTGCAGGCGGAAAGTGGCTTTATTGATTATCGTGATGCTCAGCTAACGGCGGGTATTCGTATCAGTGATATTCGCGGTGATAAAATACGCTGGATTACCAAAGACTTTTTTGCAGGATTTTATTATCTACACAGTATCAATGCGCTTGCCAACTTATTCAATCAAGGCTTGTACGCTGGTATTCGCCATAGCGAGGCGCATTATGCTTGTTATCCAGTAGGTTTTGGCTATCTATGGCATAGTGATAATCCAGCTGGACGTAATGAACGCGTTATCTCGGCAGTGTTTTATCTTAATGATGAATGGACAGCGAATGACGGCGGCGCGCTAGAAATCGTTGATAAACATGGTGTCCATCATAATGTAATGCCTGTCGCTAATAGGCTTGTAATATTCGATAGTGACTTACGGCATCAAGTGCAAATCGCCCATCGTCAGCGTTATTCTATCGCGACTTGGATGCGCCGTGATGGCTTAGTGCCATTCGTAGAAGACGTTATTTAAGTACTGTAATATTCATAAAGACTCTCTTACCAGCTACATCTAACCATCCTATCTATCCCTCTATAATAAAAAAGGCTTCCCATGTCAGATTCTGATAAAAACTTAACTTCTCAATCTCATCAGCAAGCAACTCATCAACAAGCAACATTGGATTTAAGTATCGCCTTACTTGAACGTCCGTCAGTGACGCCAGATGATGATGGCTGCCAAGACATATTGTCTGAGCGGCTAACGCAAGCAGGCTTCGACTGCGAGTTTATGTATTACGGTAATAGACAAGCAAAAGGCGAACACGCTGAGGTTAAAAACTTATGGGCGCGCCGTGGTACCACCAATCCGGTCATTTGCTTTGCCGGTCATACTGACGTCGTCCCAACAGGCGATGAAAAAAACTGGACTTATCCGCCATTTACCCCAACCATTGCAGATGGCTATTTATGGGCACGCGGTGCTGCGGATATGAAAACTGGCATTGCTGCGTTTACCGTCGCTGCTGAACGTTTCGTTGCCAATCATCCTGAGCACAATGGCTCAATTGCCTTTTTAATCACTTCAGATGAAGAAGGTCCGTCTATTAACGGCACAGTCAAAGTAGTAGAAACGCTAGAAGCACGTAATGAGAAAATTACGTACTGCTTAGTGGGTGAACCATCTAGTACTGATACCCTAGGTGATATTATTAAGAATGGTCGTCGTGGCTCACTCGGCGCAGTACTTACCGTCACTGGTAAACAAGGTCACGTTGCCTACCCGCACCTTGCCTCAAATCCCATTCATGCGGCTATGTCGGCACTCGCAGAACTGACCAATGCTACTTGGGATAATGGCAATGATTACTTCCCTGCGACTTCACTACAAATATCTAATATCAATAGTGGAACGGGCGCGACCAACGTCATTCCTGAAACCCTAGAGGCTGTATTTAACTTCCGCTTTTCGACAGAAACGACTGAAGATGAACTAAAAGCAAAAACCCACGCTATCTTTGATAAATATTTCGCTGATAGCAAAGCAGCTTATGATATTCATTGGAAATTATCTGGTCAGCCTTTTTTGACGCCTGAAGGTAAATTGGTCTCAGCATGCCAGCAAGCGATTAAATCTGTGACTGGTACTGATACAACATTATCAACTTCTGGCGGCACATCAGATGGACGCTTTATCGCACCAACCGGTGCGCAAGTGGTCGAACTTGGCGTGCGTAATGCCACTATTCATCAGGTTGATGAAAAAGTTGAAGTAGATGACTTAGGGAAATTGGCGCAGATTTATGAAGGGATTTTAGAGAATTTACTATTAGATTAATAAGCACTAGTAAAAAAAGCGCCATCTCATACAGATGGCGCTTTTTTATTATAGATATTAATTACTTTACTCAATACCAATATATAGCTCGACTTGACCATATTCTAACTTACCCTCAACGTAACGCTCAAAGTCGACGTTATAAGTTCGAGTATGCTCACAGCTTGGATTATTGAAATACGTCCATGCTTTTTCCCATGCATTCATCACGGTATTAGGCATGTTACCGTATTCAGAAAACACCATGTATTTTCCTGCAGGGATGCTAACAGTCACTAGATTGCTTGCATTTTTATTCTTACTAGCTTTGACAGTATTAGCGGTATCGTCATTGTCTGACTGTTTTTGCTGACTTTCCACCTTCCAACTCGCAACCACATCAAAAGCGCCTACATCATCACTCTCATAGTTATGATAGATACCATAGATATCCTGACCCTTTTCAAGTTGGCTCACGTGATTTTTGTAAAAACTTTGCCATAGCTTACCTAACTTTGCCGTTTCATGGCTGATTTCATCGGTATTGGTGGTGCGTACGCTGATGCCTGTGCAAGTTTGTACGTCGGTTAGTTCTTGGATTGGTGCAGTCATGAGACAATATGTCCTGTTTTCATTTGAGATTATGTTTATTAAAGCTATGTTTGTTATTAAGGCTATGCTAATTATTAAAAAATAGTAAAAAGGTCAATCTAGTCCGCTTCGTCGATCCAATTCATCTGAATCGCTTCTAAGATACCTTCATTGGAGCGTTGCGGATCATCATCAAAGCCTTCAAGCTCCGTCACCCAGCGATGCAAATCCGTAAAGCGAATATACTGCGGATCAGTCTCTGGAAATTTTTCATAAAGCTCAATAGCGATATCTAAGCTGTCTGTCCATTTTAACTTCTGCGGGGTCATAGTAGCTCCTTATGTTTTCAATTATTTTTATAAAATAGCATTATAAAATATATATGCGCTATCCTACCAAAATTCATCATAGGATTATAGGCAAGTTGGTTACGCAGCCTTTGTTGATTTAGTCAACTCAGTAGATTGAGCAGCTTTAATCGCCACTTGATGCTGATTCCATGACTCAATAACTTCTGTCAGCTGTTCGCCAGTCATATCTAGCACCCCAGTTGCGCACTTACCTTGCTTATTGGTTAAAACAAACTTGGTCATACCCACTGCCATCAACTGGTTTTTAACAAAAAATCGATGCTCAAAATAGACATATTTTTTATCCCAACCGACAAGCATACTATTGACTGTTATCTTATCTAGAAACTTAATTTGTTTAAGATAGACCATCTCCTGCATAGCGATAATCCAGCCGAGATTTTTAATGCCTTTTTGATGACAGCAGTTCATCAGCCATTTGGTGATATTTAGCTCAATAAAAGACAGATAGCGATAATTAGGCAGATGATCGCGAAAACCCATGTCATGTGGTAATACCCGATACTGACGCACAGTTGGTGCTGTCAATGTTTCAATACTCAGGTGATTGCTTATCGATTGCTGCTTAAGTTGTTGTTTGAGTAGGCTTACCATAATAAAGAAACGCAGCAGCATATTCATAAGAAACCTTCTTATTTTATAATATTGATAATGAGAAAATACATTGTAGATAACTTTAGATGGGCAATACTCTAACGCAAAAAAAGCCACCTCAGTGACTTTTTTATGTGAAAGCTTCTGTTTAAAAAATGATGTGTAAGACCTATTTTAAAGATTAATGACCAGCGCCGTTGATACTACGTACCATCTCTTCGACCATCTTCTTCGCATCACCAAAGATCATCATGGTTTTGTCCATATAGAACAAGCTGTTATCAAGACCAGCATAACCCGTACTCATAGAACGCTTAATGACCATCACCGTTTGCGCTTTGGTCACTTCTAGAATTGGCATACCAAAGATTGGTGATGTCGGATCATCTTTCGCAGATGGGTTTACCACGTCATTGGCACCGATAACTAATACCACATCCGTACTGGCGAAGTCTGAGTTAATCTCATCCATCTCAAGAATGTCATCATAAGGGACATCGGCTTCAGCCAATAGGACGTTCATATGTCCTGGCATACGACCAGCAACTGGATGAATGGCAAAACGAACATTAACGCCTTCTTCTTTTAACAGCTCATACAATTCTTTTACAGCGTTTTGTGCACGACCTTGCGCCATACCGTAACCTGGGACAATCACCACACTACTGGCATTTGCCATAAGGAAGCCAGCATCTTCTGCTGAGCCTGCTTTGTAATTCTTTGGCGCGCCATCATCGCCGCCAGCTGCGACCGCTGATGTACCCATACCCCCAAATAATACGTTGAGTAATGAGCGATTCATAGCTTTACACATGATGTAAGATAGAATCGCACCTGACGAACCGACTAGCGAACCTGCGATAATCAACATCGAGTTGCCAAGGGTGAAACCAATGCCTGCTGCTGCCCATCCTGAAAATGAGTTCAATAGCGACACGACCACTGGCATATCACCGCCACCGATTGGGGCAATCCACATCCAACCAAAAATCACTGCAATCACTGCCATCGCATAGAATGCTGGTAATGAATCAGTGACAAAGTACACACCACCGAACGCAATCATCGCAATGAAAAGTACCGCTTGGACAGGTTTTACCCAACTACCAACTAAGGTTTTAGCCCAACTTTTAGCTGCCAATTTACCAAAGGCAAAGACCGACGCTGAAAAAGTAATCGCACCGATGAAACAACCGATAAACAATTCAACACGGGCAACCGCGCCATGCTGTTGCCCAGTATGCAGTACCGTTGCTAATGCAATTGCTACCGCTGCCAAACCGACAAACGAGTGCATCAAAGCCACCGTTTCTGGCATTTGGGTCATGGCGACCGTCTTTGCTTTCCACATACCGACGATAGCACCCAATACCATCGCACCGATGATTAACCAAAGCACTGGACCTTCTGCTAGGAAGAACGTTGTTACAACGGCAATCGCCATGGCAACCATACCCAATCGATTACCACGAATCGCCGTTTTTGGGCTAGATAAACCCCGTAACGTCAAAACAAAAAGAATGGCACCGACCAGATAAAACCAGTCCGCATTAGCCGCAATCATATTTGATAAGTCACTCATGCGTCACCCCCAGTATCCGTTGTTACTACTGCTTTTTTCACTTTTGGCTTAAACATCGACAGCATACGCTCAGTCACGGCGAAACCACCAAAAATATTGATACTGGCTAAAAATACCGCAAAAGCCCCAAGTAAACTGGTCGGCGTAAATATCGAATTATCAATAGTGACGGTCTGTAGCATTGCACCGACAATAACAATACTTGATAAAGCGTTGGTTACAGCCATTAAAGGCGTATGCAGTGCAGGGGTTACACCCCAAACAACGTAGTATCCGACAAAGATAGCCAGTACAAATACGGTAAAAATCGCTACGAATGGCGTGCTACTCATGGCCGCACCGGCTGGCGCTGCCGCTAAAATAGTGGCAATCATCTTATCCTCCTAAAATTTGTTCGTGTCTGGCAAATGTACGATAATGAAACTATCAAGACCTGAAATTTAGCATTTAGCACTTAGCGTTTAGCAAGACGTACTTGATTGTCATGCGTTACCGCTAATGCGCCTTGAATCTCATCTTCCATGTCTAAGTTGAGTGCCATTGTGTTTGCTGTAGCGTCATCTGTAGCGGCAGGCGCAATTAAAGTGGTGATAAAATTAACGAGGTTATTGGCATACAAGTCTGATGATTGCGCCGCCAACTGTGAGGGAATATTAGCTGCACCGACAATACGCACGCCATTTGACGTCGTAATCGTTTCATCAGGGACACTGCCTTCAACGTTTCCACCAGTGCCAGCAGCCATATCGATCAGTACCGAACCAGCTTTCATCTTAGCAATGGTTGATTGGTGTACCAAACGCGGCGCTTGACGACCCGGAATCTGTGCAGTCGTAATGACGATGTCAGCATTGCTCAAGGCTTTATCAACAATAGCAGCTTGGTCTTTGATATATTGCTCAGATGGCGTCCACGCATAGCCGCCTGTAGATTTAGCTGTCTCAGCCTCCTCCGCACTCATCGGGACATCAAGCCATTTACCACCTAATGACTCCACTTGCTCGCGAGCGGTCGGACGTAAATCACTGGCTTCAACGACAGCACCTAAACGCTTCGCCGTCGCAATCGCTTGTAAACCCGCAACCCCAACACCTAGAATAACGACTTTGGCAGGCTTAACCGTACCAGCTGAGGTCATAAACATCGGAAACGGACGCGAATATTCATTGGCAGCGAGCAACACCGCTTTGTAACCGGCAAGGTTGGCTTGTGAAGACAAGACGTCCATATTCTGTGCGCGTGATAAGGTGCGTGGCAATAGCTCCATGGCAAAGGCGGTAGCCCCTTTAGCAGCATAAGTATCCAGTTGGGTATTACGATAGGGATCAAGCATGCCGATAATAATTTGACCAGACGTTAAACTAGCAGTCGTTGACGTCGGCAAATCATTGACGGTAGTAATAATCTGAGACTGTGTGACGACGTCAATGCTACTATTGGCGATATCAGCACCCGCAGCCTGATATAATTCATCCGCATAATAAGACGCTTGACCTGCACCTGACTGGATGACAACCTCAAACCCAAGTTTGCGTAACTTTTTTACCGCGTCTGGGGTTAATGCCACCCGACTCTCACTTGCGCTATCTGCACTAATAACACCAATTTTCATACTGTCTCCTTACGTCTAATGACTACTTTTAATACCCTAACGCACCTCTAAAAAGCACAGGGGACAAAAAAATCTTTGGTCAGGGTTTGTTTAACACTTAAGACCAAAGATTATCAATTTAATAAATGATAGCTCGTTTGCCATCATGCCGTTTTATTATAGATATATCGTCTGCCAACTTTCATTGTCTAATGATGACCCGCAAGTAAAATAAAAGTTAGCTATTTATAACATTATCATAACTTTTATTGTTATATTAAAAAATTTTATTTATTCTTAAGTAGCTTGAAGCCTTTAGGCTATTGGCTTACACGAGTTATCACAATGCCTATAATAGTTGATATATGTCCATGATGAGGCTTAAAAGTACAAAACAGCCACGCGTAAGTCAAGTTAAACCTGTAGGTATCGTATAATGAGAAAGCTCGAAACATTAATGGAGTGTTTATCACTTCACTATAATAAGGAATAATTATGTATTTTTTACTCTCTCCTGCCAAATCTTTGAATGAAACAGATACTGCCCCAATGGATATTAGCAGCTACTATAGTCAGCCTGAGTTAATCGAACATTCACAGGCGCTGATGAAGATATTGAAGTCGAAGGAGCCGATTGACTTACAAGAGCTTATGAGTATCTCTGATGATTTGTCGCAGCTAAATGCTAAACGCAATCAAGATTGGGCTTGGAGTGATAACGAACTGTTTACGGATGACAATGCCAAACCAGCTGGTTATTTGTTCGATGGCGATGTTTATACTGGACTTGATATGTATAACATGGATAAAGACACCGCCATTTACGTCAATGAACATTTGGGTATCTTGTCCGGTCTTTATGGCGTGCTAAAGCCACTGGATTTTATTCAGCCGTATCGCTTAGAGATGGGCACCAAGCTGAAAAATGAGCGTGGCGATAATTTATACGAGTTTTGGGGCGAAGAAATCACTGAGATTATTAATAAGCGCATGGCTGATAGCGATGACAAAGTTTTGGTTAACCTTGCTTCTAATGAATACTTTAAAGCGGTAAAGAAAAAAGCTTTGAATGCGGAGATTATCACGCCAAGATTTGAAGATGAAAAGAATGGTCAATATAAAGTGATTAGCTTCTATGCTAAAAAAGCACGTGGACTGATGGTGAAATATGCTGCGGATAATAAACTGACCAATGCTGAGCAGCTTAAGCAATTTGATTTGGCAGGTTATTATTACTGTGCAGATGTGTCGGATGATAAGACGTGGACGTTTAGACGGGATGAAGCAAGTCAGTAATTTTCAAAACAATATCTAATTTGCATAAAAAAACCCCAATAAGCTCAGCCTATCGGGGTTTTATTTGAACTAGGTTTAACAAGTACGTTATGACAAAGTCATACTTCTAGCGAAAAGCGATTTGTCGAGGAAGACGCGCGAAAATAGTACCTATTGTACATTGAGCGCGTCTGACAAAGAGAAATCGCTTTGTAGCAGAAGTAGAGTTACATCATGCCGCCCATTCCACCCATACCGCCCATTCCACCAGCACCGCCCATGCCAGCCATACCGTCATCACCTTGCGGTAAATCAGTAATCATGACTTCAGTGGTTAGCATTAGACCGGCAACAGAAGCTGCGTTTTCTAGCGCTGAACGAGCGACTTTAGCTGGATCAAGGATACCCATCTCTAGCATATCGCCATATTCGCCAGAAGCTGCGTTGTAACCGTAGTTACCACTACCACTCTTCACTTCATTCACTACCACTGAAGCTTCTTCGCCTGAGTTGGTTACGATTTGACGTAATGGTGCTTCCATTGCGCGACGTAAGATATTGATACCAGCGTTTTGGTCGTCGTTATCGCCGCGTAGCTCAGACAATGCATTCATGGCACGAACTAGCGCAACACCGCCACCAGGGACAACACCTTCTTCAACTGCGGCACGAGTGGCATGTAACGCATCATCAACGCGATCTTTCTTCTCTTTCATTTCAGTTTCAGTCGCAGCGCCAACTTTGATAACGGCAACGCCGCCAGCCAGTTTCGCCATACGCTCTTGAAGCTTTTCTTTGTCGTAGTCAGACGTTGATTCTTCAACTTGACGTTTGATAGATTCAACACGGTTTTCGATATTTGCTTTGTTACCAGCGCCATCGACGATAACGGTGTTTTCTTTACCGACAGTGACTTTCTTAGCGGTACCAAGTTGCTCTAGAGTAGCAGTCTCAAGGCTCAGACCAATCTCTTCAGAGATAACCGTACCGCCAGTTAGCGTTGCGATATCTTCTAACATCGCTTTACGACGATCGCCAAAACCGGGTGCTTTAACGGCACAAGTTTTTAAGCCGCCACGCATGTTGTTCACAACTAGAGTTGCCAATGCTTCATTTTCTACGTCTTCAGCGATGATTAGCAATGGCTTGCTCTGCTGCATGACTTGCTCAAGTAATGGCACAATCTCACGGATGTTGCTGATTTTTTTGTCAACCAATAGAATATATGGGTTTTCAAACTCAGCAGTTAAACTGTCTTGCTTGTTCGCAAAGTACGGGCTGATATAACCACGGTCAAACTGCATACCTTCGACGACTTCTAAGGTATCTTCAAAGCTTGAACCTTCTTCAACAGTGATAACGCCTTGCTTACCGACTTTTTCCATCGCTTGCGCAATCAATTCACCAATTTTGGTGTCTGAGTTGGCAGAGATAGAACCAACTTGGGCAATTGCTTTTGAATCATCAGCTGGAGTAGATAGCAAATGGATTTGCTCAACAGCCGCACGTACCGCTTTATCAATACCGCGTTTTAGATCCATTGGGTTCATGCCAGCGGCAACTGATTTCATGCCTTCTTGCAAGATTGACTGAGCCAATACCGTTGCAGTAGTCGTACCATCACCAGCAACATCGTTGGTACGGCTAGCGACTTCACGGACCAATTGAGCGCCCATGTTTTCGAATTTGTTTTCAAGCTCGATTTCTTTGGCAACCGAAACACCATCTTTAGTGATGGTAGGTGCGCCAAACGACTTATCGATTACCACGTTACGACCTTTAGGGCCTAGTGTGACTCGTACTGCGTTTGCTAGAACGTTTACGCCGTCCATCATTTGTTTACGGGCATCTATGCCGAATTTTACGTCTTTTGCCATGTTAAATTACTCCACTATTATAAGTATGAGAATGCAATTAAATGTTTCAATGAGATTGTCAAAAATGCGCTGAGTATAAATTAATACTCAAAAGGACTAGCCTTCTAGCACACCCAATACATCAGATTCTTTCATAATAAGTAGTTCTTCGCCGTCAACCTTGACAGTTTGACCAGCATATTGACCGAACAAGACTTTGTCGCCGGCTTTTACATCTAACGCGCGAGTTTCACCGTTGTCACGAATCTGACCGTTACCAGTTGCTAGCACTTCACCTTGTGAAGGCTTTTCTTGCGCTGAACCAGGAAGCAAGATACCACCAGCCGTTTTTGTTTCTTCTTCTATGCGGCGGACAACAATACGATCATGTAAAGGACGAATATTCATCAATATGTCTCCAATAATTGGTTATTTAAGTTAAAGATTTATTTGGTTTGTTAGTCTCAACACCCTATCTTCAAAAGCCATCTTATAAAAACGCTTTTATTAAGATAAGCCTTGAGCTTGTTTCAAAAAGTGGGGGCATAGCGAGGTAGCTTCAAGTGTAAAGACCAAAAATTTACAAGAATTTCCTAATTAGAGGGGTGTTTGTCGATAAGCAATACTAAATCTCTGGGAGTATTATGCAATAAAGGCATTAAGTGAGTAATAATCCAGTAGAAAAGACCAGTATTCTATACGCCTATTCTTACTAAATTTACAGCAAGTTACTCATAGGCCAAGCATTACTTAAGATAGTAACATCAACTACAAGAGCCAAACGTCAGCGTAAGTTCTCCCTCTTGAAAATGTAACAGAGTATGACCATTATAAGCATTGAAAATATAATATTAGTTAACAGTAAGTTCGAATCGACTTAAGTAAGTTATTTGATATCAATCTATTAAGGACTGTCCATGAGTTTTTCATTTACCAATAAAAAACTATCCATAACCGATTATAATGACAAGAATAACGGTAAGGTTAAATTCTTAACCGTGTTGACCACTGGAGCGAGCATAGCGGCTATCAGCGCTTTAAGTATGGCTGCACCAACGATTGCCAGTGCAAAAGACATTCAACCGTCGAGCGCCGATTATACGTTTACGATTGAAGACAAGTATAAAGGTACCGCCACTCGTGCTTTAGATAAGTCAGGCAACACATGGAAATATAATGTCGATGCACGGGTTGCCGGTATCGCAAGTGCTGCGCAACATAGTACCTTTACTATCAACGGTAATGCGGTTATTCCAACCCAAGCCAGTACCACTTATAAACTACTGGGTATCGGTCGTACGCATAAACTCGATTTTAATCCCCGTGGTAAAAAAGTCGTGAGTAATTATAGAGGCAAGTCGACCACGTTAAATATGGCGCAGCAAGCCTTTGATGATTTGAGCCTTGAGGTGCAAATTCGCCAAGACTTGTTAAATGGTAAATTCTCTGGCAATTACTACATGGCAAAACACGATAAAATTGAAAAAACGCCGTTTAAAAAATCTGGTAATACCAAGATAACGGTCCCTGCTGGTACCTTTGATACGGTGCGTGTCGACCGTATCCATGATGACAATAGCCGTTCGACCAGTTTTTGGTTGGCACCAAGCTTAGATTACTTACCGGTAAAAGTAAGCCAGATTAATGATGGTAAGAAGATGGATTTAGAATTGTCTAAAGTGAACTAAGAGCCTCAACTCTACGGCTTAAAACATTAAAAAATCGGCATGCTAAATAGCATGCCGATTTTTTAATGTAAATTTTTTATTAAGCACTACAGATGAATAGCATTGGAATAGATATCAATGACTTATGAGCGTGGCTGTTTAACCACATTATTCATCGAAGGTAGGCGCTTTAATAAGATAAACAGCCAGATATTAATCGCAAATAGTAGGACGAAATCAATGAAATAAACAGCGATTTCTGCCCAACTACTGCCATAAGCACGTGTGAACAATACAACCCCACTTGCCCCTAAATATACCAAAGTAAACATACTGTCTATTAATAGCGCATAAGGCGAGCGCCCGCGTAGTATCGATGGTGTTAAGACAAATGCTGGTACTAACCATAGCGCTTGCCATGCAATACCACCGATAATATCAGGGTGACTAGGATTAAAGATATTGATCAAAAGAGGCAAAGCAAGCAATCGAAAGGTTAGCCAAACCAGCCATGTCCCCATCAGGCGCTGACGAACAGGCATAATCGGTTTCAACAGCTGGGTTGATTGACTGCTTGTTTCGGATATTTGCTGTTGACTGTCATCATGAGAAAGGTTAGTAGCCATTAGAGGTATATATTTCCTAATTGTTCATGCCAAACAGTAATAGATAAGCGCATTAACGGCTCCAGTTAGCTTGCGATAATGCAGATGCCGTGATCGCCAAGCGACGCCCTTGAGCGATGCCAAGCTCGCGCTCATCAGCAGAGACAGCCTGATCATGGGATGCGCCGCTCACATGACTTGCACCATAGGGTGAACCGCCACGCGTGGTACGGTTTAAAGCAGGTTCAGCATAAGGGACGCCCACAATCATCATACCATGATGCAACAGTGGTAACATCATCGTCAGCAAGGTCGTCTCTTGACCGCCATGCATAGAGCCTGTCGCCGTAAATACTGACGCTGGCTTGTTCTGTAAATTGCCTGCCAGCCAAATGGTGACGGTATTGTCCCAAAAATACTTCATGGGCGCGGCCATATTACCAAAATGGGTTGGGCTACCAAGTGCCAGACCGCTGCAATTTTTTAGATCTTCCATCGTGCAATACAAATCACCGTCGTCCGGTATCGCAGGCTTGCTTGCCGTGGTTTCGGGCGCGACTGTCGGTACCGTACGGATGCGCACGGTCATGCCAGCCTCTTCGATACCCTGAGCGATAGCATAGGCTAATGTCTTAGTCGTACCATAATTTGAATAATAGAGTACCAAAACATAAGGGGCGGTCTGACTCATTAGCAAAACTTCCTTATAAAATCGTTAACAGTAATATAGATATTGCCCATTATGCCCGAGTCATTCACTGACATGCAAACAAACCCTGCTACTTGGCAGCATACTTAACCTAGCAGCCAAGCAAATTATCTGCAGTACTTTACTTAACTACTCAATACAATCTAATGCATATTGACACAATTAACGCGCAGATTCAGACAGAGCATGTTTGTTACACTATCCGCACTCTATTATCCTTGTTAGATGGTCGTTATGGAAAATCTATTAAAAAAAATACCTTTTTTACACCAACGTTGGTTTCAGTTCCTACGTTTTTTGACGCGGCACTTTTTTGAGGATAACTGTCAGCAAAAAGCTGCATCATTAACCTATACGACTTTGTTGTCGATTGTGCCTATATTAACCGTACTGCTGATGATTTTGTCTTCAGTGCCAGCACTTGCTTCAGTTAGGGCGCAGATTTATGAAGTCATTTATAGCAACTTGCTGCCACAATCGAGCTTGCAAGTCAGTAAATATATCAATAACTTCGCTGAAAAATCATCAAACCTCACTATCATTGGGGCGATGTTCTTACTTTTTACTACCATCATGACTTTGACCACCATTGAGCGCGCTTTTAACCAAATATGGCGCGTAGAAGATCGTTCTGGCGGCATGAGAAGTATGCTGCGCTATTGGACCATCGTCACGTTGGGACCATTAGTATTAGGTACGGCATTCATCGCCTCAAGTGCTGTACAAAGCCTGAGTTTGTTAAATAGACAAATTGGCGGCTATGGTATTGATTGGTCGTTTTGGGTACAGATGGTATCGATTGCAGTTACGATCGCTGGTTTTATCAGTATGTATTGGTTTATTCCAAAAGCGCGAGTACCAGCAAAAAATGCTGCGATTGCAGGTGTCTTTGTAGCGATTGTCTTTGAGCTGATGAAACATCTATTTGGTACAGTGATGGCGAACTTTACCAGTTATGAAGCGATCTATGGCGCATTTGCTGCGCTGCCGATTTTCTTATTATGGATATATCTGTCATGGAATTTGATTTTATTAGGGGTTGAGATCAGCTATACCCTAACGATATTTGAGACAAAAGAGGTTTATCCGCGCCATCCATTTTTAAGCTTGCTTGATATGTTAAATCTCGTTTATACCCATCACTTAAAAGGTGAAGCGGTGAGCGAACAAGCGCTACGCAATGTCCTCGGACGTAAAGAACTGCCAAAATGGTATACCTATATCAATTATCTGCAAGACAGTAACTTGATTACCATGACAGAAGATGAGCACTATGTACTCAAAAGAGATTTGAGCAAAATGACCTTGTGGGATTTTTATCGTACCCTGCCTTATCCATTGCCTATCAAAGATGAACTTGATGAGATGAGCCTAGAAGACCAAAAACCTTGGCTTAGCTTATTGGTTAATCGCTTTGAAAATACCGAAGCCTATGCCAAAGCACAATTGAATGTGCCGCTCGGTGCTATTTTTGCCCATAGTGAACCACGTAAGAAAACCTCTGATGACAAATCCCCTAACCATAAAAACGAAAAGTTTCAAAAAGAGAAAAATGAGTTTTTTAGGAAATCTAGCGCAGCTACCTCCAGTCATTTATTACAAGAGCCTCTAGATAGTAAGGATGACATGCCGAAGTTTGAACCAGTCGCTTATGATAAGGATAGCGACATAGAGCGTGACGAGCACAATCGTGAAATTCTTATTCCACAAGACAGCATTGACGATAAAAATCAAATAAACGCTAATTTTTCTAATGCTAAACGCGATATTATTACTGAAGCCGATAACCCAAGATCGATTTGAGTGTTTAAGCATAAAAGATATACTACCTTTTTGTCGAAACATAACAAAAATCTTTCAATGAAATGCTAAAGTAATAATAATACTTATCTATTGAACAAATGTCGTACATTATATTAACATAGCTGTTATATTATCCTCATCATAAAAATGAGGATATTTCATTGAAATCTACAATAATATTTCCACTAAAAGCATTAAGTATCGGTATTTTTTCTATTATACTTGCTGCTTGTGGTGAAGGTGATGCAAACACACAAACAACAGTAAACCCTCCAGCAATAACTCCGCCTTCTAATAAGCCGCCAGTAACCAATATTCCTGCTACGCCGCTTGAGCCAAGTACGCCTATTAAGCCGCCAGTAACCAGTATTCCTGCTACGCCGCTTGAGCCAAGTACGCCTATTAAGCCGCCAGTAACCAGTATTCCTGCTACGCCGCTTGAGCCAAGTACGCCTATTAAACCGCCAGTAACCAGTATTCCTGTTACACCACTTGAGCCAAGTACGCCTATTAAACCGCCAGTAACCAGTATTCCTGCTACGCCGCTTGAGCCAAGTACGCCTATTAAACCGCCAGTAACCAGTATTCCTGTTAAACCACTTGAGCCAAGTACCCCTATTAAGCCGCCAGTAACCAGTATTCCTGCTACGCCGCTTGAGCCAAGTACGCCAGTCAAATATCCAGAACCAAAAAAGGATATTGCTGATTTTTATTTGTTAGGGTTTTTTGATCATGATGGTAGAGCGGGTGAAATTCGTACGATTCGTCCAGACTTGGTTGGTGATTTCCAAGCAATGGTTCAGTTTGGACAGAACCATGTGGTTGATCCACAAAGTAACGAAGCAAAAAATATGCCGCGCCTGACGGCAGAAAAAGAAGCTCTGTTGTTAGTGACGCCTACTCTTGAAATGGGTGACATTACTACATTAGTGGCTGAAATTTATAAAGATGGGGTTTTATTGCGAGCTATCAATTTAGTCGATCCTACTCAAATTCCAGATACGGATCAGACCAATGCTGACCAACGTCCTCGCGTTTCTTATAGTAACCGTGGATGGTCAACCAAGCTCAATTGGGATGAGGTACAAGGTGGTCTCAAAATCCGGATTGTGGATGACAAAAATCGTAGCGGTGAACTGTTAGAAGATAAAATAGACTTTGCTGCACCAGGCGAGCTGGTATTGACCAATATCCGTCTGGGTATGCTAACGGATGCACCTCAATCTTGGGGGCATTACATGTTACGCGACCCAGAAAGGGCTGGCTCAGACTACTTCCAAACCATTCCAGCGGCACAAATGACCGTTGCTAAATATGATGACCTCAAGCTTGATCGAGTAATGGTTGCCAATGGCACTATTTATGATTCGGTGAGTCACTCAAATGGTGGCGTTTATGATGGCGATATGCGCGAAAACACTGGTAAATCAACCTTTGGTGTCGGCATTAACTTAGCAAACTGGGGTGTCACCAGTGCCTCAATGCAAAGCCAAGAGCAGCCACAATTGACCCAAAACGTCAATGCGCATCATGCCCGCGGCAAATATACTAATGGCGAACATAATCACGGCTTAAGCGGTGGTAATGGCATGCTGACCTTAATTGACTCTCAAGGTAATGAGTTCAGTCACGAAATCGGTCATCATTATGGCTTAGGGCATTATCCTGGCGCAGTAAACGGAGATAACTTTTGGGCAGAGCATCATGCCAATAGTGGTTGGGGCTATAACGGTGTTCGAAATAAAATGCGCAGTAACTTAGACTGGCCACGACAAGTCGAAGGTGATGGTCTTAATGGCAAACCGCTTTTCTTAGCCACCTATGGTTACGGTCGTGATGCGATGTCTGGTGGCTCTCATAGCGGCGCTTATTCAAGCTACACTCATTACACGGGTTATAGTACAAAAATTAAGATACAGCCAGCATTTGATAAAGCAGTATTTGACGCTGATTCACCAACTGGCTATAAGAAATGGAATGCTGAACTTAGAAAGATGGAAGTCATCCAGCCTAAAGTATGGCAAGGTTCTAAAAACGTTTGGTACAACAGTGCCGACGGTAATTACTTAAAACCACGTTTACAAGGTGTGCCTGTTTTTACTATTTTAGGTGGTTATGACCCTGTAACACAAAAAGGCATCATTTATCCTGAGGCACGCGGTAACTGGGGTAACGTCTTTGATTTACCGAAACCAAATAATTCTCTTGAAGCAGCAAGCTGCTGGTTGAGCGTTACTTACAGTAATAACGCGGTTAATACTATTGCTCTGGCGCCTAATCGAATGAATGGCAATGCCAATAAATTCCATGTTAATTTAGCCATTGCTGAAAATCCAAAAAAAGTAGATTTGTATTGTAAAAAGACCAATGAAGCACAAGTACAGCTCTCAACCATTGATATTCGTCAATATAGCGATACGATTAAGCCCGCTGTTACCTTTGGTAAAGAGTATGGCTATACAGCACTTAGAAAAGTTGAATTACCAATCTTAGAGCAGAAACTCCTTGCTCAAGCTGAAAACTCGATGGTGAGCTTAGATATTAATAGTCAGTTGTTATATGATTCTTATAAAATGTATCGTGACGAGCTCATTAATGAGCTTAGCCCTCTCGCATTCCAAACATTAGAGCGTTATGAGCAGCAACAACAAACCATGTACCGCTTAAATCGTTGGGTCAATGTATATCGTACTGATTTAATTAAAAACGAGCCTGAAGCCCTTACCGAATTTCAAAAGTTTGTTAAAGCGTTAGGACTAGAGGATGACAGGCCTCTAGAAAACGCCACTCCCCTGCTTAACGGTAAAAACTGCCTTAAAGTAGAAAAGTTAGAAGATAGTAAGTTAAATGCCTTTATTAGTGGTCCAAGTGCCTGTACCGGTGATGACTCTGAGCAATGGATTCAAGATACGAAGGGTAAAATTCATAGCAAAATGGCGATGGATCAGTGTCTAACAACTCAAGGTGGTGTGGTTAATTTGGCAGCTTGTAGTCTTAATATTGATGCGCAGCACTGGGAAATGGTTACTAGCACTAAAGAAATTAAGCAAGGAAATCAATGTTTTGATTTAGAAGGTGGTTACTTAAAAGATAATCGCGCACGCTTAATTCGTTATGGTTGCAACGGTGGCGGTAATCAAAAATGGACGATACTGACTAAAAATCCAAGCTTTATCTTAGCCACAGTTGGTAACAATCTGCCATTAATTGTGAAGAGCCTACAGAAACAGACAGCAATGAAGAACAGTAGGCAAGTTCAGTCATTGAATGTGGATAGCAAAGAAGATCCTTCAGTACTAGCAAAAGTAGGCACCGCGATAAGCACGTTTCTTGATGATTTGTTCAGTTAATATGAGATTTAATGACTGTCAACGATAATGGTGGCGGTAATCAGAAATGAGCTTCAATGCAGTAAAATTCAAATTTAATAGTGCCCACTATTAGTGATGCTTTAAAGTTAATCATTCATAGCATGAATACACAATAACGCTCATGGGTATAAAAATAACCAATACTGAAAAATAAGTCTCAATGAGGCTTATTTTTTTATCCTATTTTTAATGGATTATTTTCAGTGAATCAGGTAATTTGTTTTTAAAAGCTTTTGTTGTCAGCAGTCTGATTCTATAGAACTGCTGACAACAAAAGAAATACTACGATCATTTTTGGAGCTGCTCACGTTGACTAAACATGCTGAAGACAACTTATTTAAGCGTCTATCAACGTCAAGTCTCAAAAGACTGCGGCAGTTTTTTCAGTTATGGTCGCTAAAAACGCTTACCAATTTACCCGATCGCCTAACGAATTTGTGGCAACAGCTGATTGGCTCTTACTGGTTTATACCGACTGCCTGTGTGCTGGTAGGCATCTTGCTCGCTCCTATCCTTGTAACGATCGATGAGCATTTTGATCGCGACATGGTCAGAGAGATTACCTTTGCCTTCACTGGCGATGATGACGCCGCGCGCGCTATTATGACCACTATTGCTGGTGCGGTACTTGGCGTGGCAGGCACGACTTTCTCGATTACCATTGCTGTATTATCAATGGCATCTTCACAATTTGGTCCTAGATTACTCCGTAATTTTTTGACCGATACGCCCAATCAGTTCGTTTTGGGCGCGTTCATCGGTACGTTTAGCTATAGTTTGCTAGTGTTAAAAGCCATTCATAAATACGATGTTGGTTTTGGTGTGCCGCAATTGTCGGTGACCTTTGCCATTATTATGGCGATTATTTGTGCCCTTCTACTAGTCTACTTTGTGCAACATATGGTACATGCTATTCAGGCATCGCATGTGATTGAAGGTGCCAGCAATGAGGCAATTAAAAACATTCATTATTGGTACAGCGACCGCTGCGATATCGAGCACCAACGTAATATCGAGCATCATGATATCGAACAATTTCATCACTGGTCTGCGACGCCTATTTATCCACCGTACTCAGGCTATTTGCAGCAGATTTATTTTGAATCACTCATTACCTTATCGCAAGATTATGGCGGCGTGGTAGAAATAAAGAGCAGTCTCGGTCACTTTGTCACCGACAAAAATGTGATTGGCTATTTTTATCAGCGTCCGGCAGACCATCCAACTAACCTACAAAAAACAAAAACGCCGCATTTGGCGCTTGTGCCACGTTCGCCTGATGGGCTGTTTTGGCAACGTTTTGCTGGTTGTATACGTCTTGAACAGCGCTTGACGCAATCTAATGATATTGCTTATAGCTTAGGGCAAATGACTGAAATTGCCGTACGCGCATTGTCACCAGGTATCAATGACCCAAAAACAGCGGTTAACTGTGTTCAATCGCTGACCAGCTGTCTGAGCATTATGATGCGCTGTCAACCGCCGACGCCGTATCATTTTTATAAGCCGTTAGATGAGACAGATACACCAGATACTATCAGCCATCAGCCGTCAGCCATCCTTGCCGTTGTTACACGTATCCCTAAAATATCAGATTTTATTGATAGCTCACTTGGTGAGATACGGCGTTATGCAGCAGCAGATCTGATGGTATTAAAGGCGCTATGTCAGGCAATGATTGACTTGAATTATGCTAGGGTTAATGAGGCGCAGCAGCAAACGCTCATACATGAGATAAAATTGATTGAGCGTGCCGGCGCGGATAATTTAAATTACCATCAACTCGCTGATGATTTGACCGCAATGTGTCAACAAGCAGAGAAATTTATTATGAGTGAAAACGCCCAGCATCACTATTTCCATTATGTCAGTGATTTTGATGCCCATATTCGTCAGGCACTACAAGCCCAATCGAAACAAGTCAGAGCATAGTTGACACCTCTTATTACCCACTTGAGACTTTTTTATGGACCCTACGAGCAGCCTGACCATACTCGAAATTAGCGCGATATTTTTATCTATCACTGCCCTATTAACTTACGTTAACCATCGATTTATTGGCCTACCCACAACTATCGGTGTAATGGTTATCTCGATATTATTGTCGATCGGGGCGATATTTTTAGGATTTTTAGGGTTTGATCAGCTTATTGATTATGAAGTCAGTTTATTAGGCCAGCTTGATTTCACTGAAGTCTTACTTGATGGCATGCTGTCTATGCTGTTATTTGCTGCCGCTTTGCACGTCAATATTGGTGATCTAAAACGTTATAAGCTGCCTATTGGTATTCTAGCGTTCATAGGTACTTTAGTATCAGCACTGCTAATTGCAGGTGCTCTATATCTAATGTTGCCGCTGTTTGGTTTCGAGCTGTCTTTTTTATGGTGCTTACTATTTGGCGCTTTGATATCTCCAACCGACCCTATTGCAGTGATGGGTATTTTAGCCTCTGCGGGCGCCCCAAAAAGCATAGAGACGGTCATCGCGGGCGAATCGCTATTTAACGATGGTATCGGCGTCGTCATCTTTGTACTGCTGCTCGGTATTTTATCGAGCGGTGATATCCCAACCGCCAATTATGTGGTGCACACCTTGGCAGTCGAGGCTGGTGGCGGTATTATTTTTGGCTTAGTACTTGGCGCGATTTTATATTACATGCTCAAAAGCATCGATAGCTATCAAGAAGAGGTTCTACTGACCCTTGCCGGTGTCATAGGCGGATATGCGCTGGCCAGTCATTGGCATTTATCGGGACCACTAGCAATGGTAATGATGGGGCTGATGCTTGGTAATCGCGGACGAGCACTAGCGATGAGTGATAAAACGCGCCATTATGTTGATTTGTTTTGGGAATTGATCGATGAGATTTTGAACGCAATTTTATTTGTATTAATCGGTCTTGAAGTGGTGATGATTGCTTATTCAGCCAATTTATTTATCGCTGGCGCCTTAACGATTGTGATTGCCTTACTTGCTCGATTTATTGTGGTCGGCATGACCACCAAAACCTTTCATCGACAGCTTGACTTGCCAGCAGGGGCTTGGAAGGTGCTAACATGGGGTGGACTACGAGGTGGTATTTCAGTTGCTTTAGTATTGCAACTCCCAACAGGATCTGAACGCGATATACTACTGGCCCTAACTTATGCAGTCGTTATATTTTCTATACTGGTACAAGGGTTAAGTGTAGGCAAGGTCGCTAAAAGCATTCGTACTGATGAAAAAACAGCCGATATATAAATCTTAGATTACGTTATTTATAAAAAAGCCAGCTTAAGATAAATATCTTAAACTGGCTTTCTAAATTGTCATTTGAGCCTAAGAAAACCTGATTAGATTAAACTCTTTCGTTTCATATTACGATAAACCACAATCACAATAATAATATTCGACACCAATATGGCAAGTTTGAACCAATCAAACGGACTCACAATCAAATAGTAGAGTTCAATAGGAATAAATATTCCATAACCCAGTACCCCAAACCAGTAAGCCCATGTTTTATCTTGCCATAAGCCATATGCCTCGACAAAACGCAAACTGGCATAAGCAAAAATCAATAATAAGAATACCGACCAGTTTTTGCTTGCCATCTGTGCAATACGTACCGCACTGTCAACTTGTGGCGCTAATAACTGACCAAATACTTGTTGCCAAGAAGCCGTCGCCGTAATGAGCCAATGCTCAAGGTCGGTATGCCACGACCATAAAGCCAATGCACCTAGTAGTGCGCCAATACCCTTTACGACTTCATAGATTGCTACTGCTTTGATAGATTCGCTTGACGTCGTGCGAGGCTCATTGTGTCGTGGGTCTGAAGACGGATGGTTATCTTTTGATGAATTGCCCTCTGACGAAGACTCTAGACTATCATCCTGCCTAGGCAAATTAGCCAAAGAAAGTCTCCACAACGCGCCCTTGCAGTGTTTGGTTAAAGAATGGCGTATTTTTGCCGTTTGATAACATGGATTCGCTAGTCACCTGCCATTCAAGATTGGGATCGACCAGTACTGCGCCCCCGATAGTCTCATATTGCTCGCTGATACCCGCAATTTTTGCAGGATTTAAGCAGATTTTATCGACCAGCTGCTCAAGTGTTAACACCTCATCTTTTACCAGCTGGCACGCCAGCGCCATAAAGGTATCAAAATTTGAGATACCGGGCGTACTTTCAGCAAATGGGGCTTTTTTCGCGGTACTGTTTAACGGCTCATGATGACTGCAAATTGCATCAATTGTGCCATCTTTTAGACCACGGCGAATCGCTTGCTGATCGGTATTACTACGCAAAGGGGGTAATACATATGCTTGAGCGTTAAAGCCTTCCAGATTATCATCGGTTAAATACAACTGATGCATTGCCACGTCACAAGTAACTGGTAAACCTTTATCTTTCGCCCAGCGCATCAGCTCAATTGACGACTTACAAGATAATTGGCTAAAGTGAGCAGCTATGCCCGTTTCTTCCACCATAAGTAACTGCGTTGATAAAGCGACGGTTTCTGCAATCCAAGGAATACCCTGCAGACCATGATAAGAAGCGATATAGCCTTCATGTGCAACGCCATCACCAGATAGACTAGGCTCATCAGGATAAAAGAATACCTTCATGCCAAACGTCGCCGCATACTCAAGTGTACGTAAGAGCACTAAGTCGTTTTGAAAGGGTCTGCGAGCATTAGAGACAGCAATACAGCCACCTTTTTTGAGCCCTGCGATATTGGAAGGGCGCTCACCCTCCAAGCCAGCGGTCAACGCACCCAAAATATGTAAATAAATCCCACCATCATCAAGCGCGCGCTCACGTAAGCCTTTTAACAATGAGCCATTTTCTAAAATAGGGTTGGTATCAGGGGGAATCACCACATGCAAAAAACCATTACCACGTGCTGCACGCCCTTCTGACTCTAACGTGCCATGCTGCTGTTGACCCGGCTCACGTAAGCGGGCACATAAATCAACCAACGGTGGTAATATCCATGTCTCGCGCTCGCTCGTCAGCTTTGCTAACTGAGCAGTGGCGATTTGTGACAGTGACTCTTTAAATGCTTTTGGAAGTAAGTCGTGCATATGAACATCTGAATTCGTAATGTGAACCATGAGCGTTATTACCGTATCAATAAAATGGGATAAATAAGAATAAAACAAGCGAGACAAATATTATGCTAAATATTAATGACCAGCCGCTTGATGCGCGCGCTGACCTTCCATCGCAAGCGACAATACCGCCATACGAATAGCAATGCCGTTATTAACCTGTTTTAAAATTACAGATTGCGCACCATCGGCAACGCTTGAGGCAATCTCAACACCGCGGTTCATCGGTCCTGGGTGCATAACTAGAGCATCAGGCTTAGCCAGTGCCACGCGCTCAGGAGTAATACCATAGTGCTTATAGTATTCACTCGATGATGCCAATAGTGGAGAGCCAATACGCTCATTTTGAATTCTCAAGCCCATAATGACGTCACAGTCCGTCACGCATTCATTCATATTCTCATATACTTGCACACCAAAACGCTCAATCCCTTTTGGTAATAACGTACGAGGTGCACAGACACGAATGTCTTTTACACCCAATGTTTGTAGTGCACTGATGTCAGAGCGTGCTACTCGCGAGTGTTTGATATCGCCAACGATTGCAACCGACAGCGCTTCAAAAGGACGCGGCGCCTCACGGTGAATAGTCAGCATATCAAGCATGCCTTGCGTTGGATGCGCATGCCAGCCATCACCACCATTGATAATGGCAATATCTGGTGTCACTTCAGTCGCCATAAAATGTGCTGCACCTGATGCTGAATGACGTACCACAAAGATATCTGCCGTCATCGCTTGCAGATTCCATAACGTATCGCGTAAGCTTTCGCCTTTTTTGGTGCTAGAGCGTTCGATATCGATATTTAATACATTAGCACCTAAACGTTTTTCTGCTACTTCAAACGTGGTACGCGTGCGCGTCGATGGCTCAAAAAACAGATTCATCACCGTATAGCCTTCAAGCTCAGGACGGTTAATTAGCTGTCCCTTATCATCAAAAAATGACTCAGCTTTAGCGATAATCGCCTGCAGCTGGGCTTTATTAAGACCTTCGATACCTAAAAAATGACGAATACTACCATCAGTATTGAGCTGCGGACGACTCAATGACGCATCAAGTTTTTCATGAATCGTATCAGGATCAAATCTTGCGTAGTCTGTCGGCGAGACGGTAGGTAGTGATTGGCTATCGATAGAATTTGACATAAGGACACGTCTTCATTAAGGGTTTGTATGATTTTATAATAAGTTATCATTCGTTTTTTTAACGGTTTTGGCTCGATAATACGGCAGACATGCATACAGACAAGGACATTTTGCTGCTTATTTGCTACAATTTACCGCAGTGATATAGACAATACTAAAATAGAAGCGGCTCTCATTTTAGAGAATAGCAGCACATCATTTGGCAACCGTATCAAAAGACAGCCTCTTAAACCATAATTGAATAATAATAGTGTTAGTGTAGCTGATTTTCAGGTCAGGACAAAGACGCCTTAGTCAGTATTTAACAATATCTCTCATATCAATATAACGTAATCAATTCTTAAACACGCATTCCATACTTAGCTTGTACCACTCTTTATCAGAATTATTCATTAGGAAACACTATGACAACCTTAGCACAGTATTTGAACACTAACGCCACCACTCCTGCCCTCAATGACGTTATCACTACCGTCACTGACGTCGGCAAGACCATCTCACAGCTCTTAAGAAAAGGCGCTTTGGCAGACATCCTTGGTGAAGCGGGTAATCAAAATGTGCAAGGTGAAGACCAGAAGAAGTTAGATGTATTGGCCAACAATTTATTATTAGATGCATTGGCACAAAACAGCCATTGTGCTGGTGTTGCTTCAGAAGAGCTTGATGACGCTACTCCTGCCAATGTTGATGGCAGTTTGTTGGTATTGTTTGACCCACTCGATGGCTCGTCTAATATCGACATCAATATGGCTGTCGGCACCATATTCTCGATTTTACCGTACCAGCGTCAAGGTCAAGTCAGTGAAAATAGCGACTTTTTACAAGCGGGTAATCAGCAGCTAGCAGCCGGTTACTTACTCTATGGCACGTCTACCGTTCTCGCGCTGACCATCACAGATACTGTAGTCATGTTTAGCCTAGATCCAGATACCAATGACTATGTATTGATAGAAGAAAATGTCACAATCGATGCCGATACTAGCGAATATGCTATCAATGCCTCAAACTACCGTTATTGGCGCGCGCCAATGCAGCAATATATCGATGAGCTTATCGCTGGCGAGACAGGCGTACGTGGTCGCGATTTTAATACGCGCTGGGTTGCCGCCATGGTTGGTGATGTTCATCGCATTCTATGCCGCGGTGGTTTATTCACATATCCATTTGATACCAAATACGCCAATAAAGCAGGCAAATTACGTCTCATGTATGAAGCCAATCCCATGAGTTTATTAATTGAACGTGCTAGCGGCGGGGCAACGGATGCAGTCAATCGCATTTTAGATATAGAGCCGATTGACATTCATCAACGCGTGCCTGTAGTACTTGGCAGTAAAAATGAAGTCGACTATATTAAAAAGTTGCATTTAAACCATACTGATAAATAAGACATACAAGCACATTTTGACAGCACCTATAAAGCCATATCAATAATCATTTTATAGGCGCTGTCTATATTTTATACTTTTTCTCTAAGCGATCTATTATGGTAGCAAATCCCACCGAGCTGATTACCTCAGATAAGAATACAACGGTCAAGCTAGTAAAAGCGTTATTGACGCAAGCTCGCCAACGTAACAAACATGGACAAACTGTCATTGAAGGTATTCATCTTATTGATGCTGCCCTTCGTAGCGATTATCCATTTGTGCAAATATTGCTAGCAGAGTCCGCACACCATCATCCAGAGGTGCAGCAAGTTCTCACCCGCCTGCCCACTTATACGCCTATCTTAACCTTATCGGATGCGCTTTATGAAAGTATTCGTAGCTTAGGTACTGGGATTGACATTATGGCAGTGATTAAGATGCCAACCCCTAGCCTATCTATGATTCATGATGACTGCTTGATTCTCAATGACGTTCAAGATAGTGGTAATGTCGGCACATTACTGCGCACCGCAGCAGCTGTTGGAATCAAAAACATACTTTGCACCAGCGCTACTGCGCAAGCTTGGTCACCAAAAACATTACGGGCAGGAATGGGTGCCCAGTTTGCCCTAAATATATATGAGGGATTAAGTATACAAGAGGTTTTAGACCATGTGCAAACCCCTCTATTTGCCACCAGCTCGCATACTGATACCGTCATCTATCAGCATGATTTAAAAAAACCAATCGCTTGGATTATGGGACATGAAGGTCAAGGGGTTTGTGACGAGCTGATGCAGTGCGCAACCCCTATCGCTCTACCACAGCCCAATGGGCAAGAAAGCCTCAATGTTGCGATTGCAGGCTCGCTATGTTTGTATGAGACCTTGCGTCAAAGAAGTTATAGCTAATATCATTTAACTGAATCAGCAAGACGATTTTTAAGTCGAATATAAAAAAACCCGCAATCAATGATAGCGGGTTTTTTATTTTACTTTCACTAACAAGTACTTAGATTTTACTGGTCAGTTCAGGTAAGGCTGCAAATAAATCAGCTTCTAAGAAGTAATCGGCAACGCTAGCAATAGGTGATTCTGGGTCATTGTTGATAGCAACAATGACTTTAGAATCTTTCATACCCGCTAAATGCTGAATAGCACCTGAAATACCAGCTGCAATATATAAGTCTGGTGCAACGATTTTACCCGTTTGACCAACCTGCATATCGTTTGGTACATAGCCTGCGTCGACAGCGGCACGTGATGCACCAACAGCAGCGCCAAGCTTATCAGCCAATGGTTCGATATATTTAGTGAAGTTTTCACCATTTGCTAGGGCACGACCACCAGAAACCACAATGCTGGCTGACGTCAATTCAGGACGATCAGATTTAGCCATCTCTTCGTTAACAAAGCTTGATTTGCCAAGCTCTTGCACATTGTCAAGAGTTTCAACAGTGGCTGAACCACCTTCACTTGCTACTGGATCAAAAGCAGTAGTACGTACGGTTAATACCACTTTATCTTCTGTCGTCTTAACCGTTGCTGTCGCGTTACCAGCATAGATAGGACGCTCAAACGTTTGTGCATCTACCACAGCAGAGATTTCTGATAACATGCTTACATCAAGTAATGCGGCAACGCGTGGTAAGAAATTTTTACCAGTTGTTGTAGCAGGTGCAAGAATATGACTGTACTCACCAGCAATATCAGCGACCAACAGAGCTAAGTTACCTGCCAATTGATGCTCATAAGCTGCGTTGTCTGCTAGCAATACTTTGCTGACGCCTGCTGCTTTTGCCGCTTCGTCAGCTGCTGCTTGCGCACCACTACCAGCGATCAATACATGAATATCACCGCCAATTTGCTGAGCAGCAGCGATCGTATTCAAAGTTGCCTTTTTTAGACTGGCATTGTCGTGTTCTGCATATACCAAAATTGCCATTGTTTTTGTCCTTTATTTATTCGTATCATCTATTCATGAGGTTGTTGGTACACAAAGCCCTATTATGTCCAAGTTCAATAAAACTTATTTAGGACGTCATGGCTTTGCAGTAGATAGGCATTAGCAAAGTATTAAATGACTTTTGCTTCGTTTCTTAGCTTATCGACCAACTCATCAACTGAACCCACTTTGATACCAGCTTTACGCTCAGCAGGTGGTACAACTTTAATGATTTCTTGCTTAGATGCCATATCAACACCGAAATCAGCAGGTGTTTTTTCATCAAGCTGCTTTTTCTTTGCTTTCATGATGTTAGGCAATTTTGCATAACGTGGCTCATTCAAACGTAAATCAGTCGTAATAACCGCTGGCAAATCAAGCGCAACCGTTTGCAAACCACCATCGATTTCACGCGTTACATTAACTTTATCGCCTTCAACTTTTACTTCTGATGCAAATGTACCCTGACCGATACCCATCAATGCCGCTAGCATTTGACCCGTTTGGTTATTATCATCATCAATCGCTTGTTTACCTAGTAGAATAATATCGGTAGCTTCAGATTCAGCGATATTTTTCAGGATTTTAGCGATTTGTAGAGGATAAGGTTTTGCATCAGTTACTACCAAGATGCCACGATCAGCACCCAGTGCTAAAGCGGCACGAATCTGCTCTTGTGACTCTTTTGGACCAATTGAGGCAACGATGATTTCATCAATCACACCCGCTTCTTTAAGACGAACCGCTTCTTCTACTGCAATTTCATCAAAAGGGTTGATTGACATTTTAGTGTTAGATAAATCTACGCCAGAATTATCAGCTTTTACACGAACTTTTACGTTGTAATCAATGACACGCTTGACCGCTACTAATGCTTTCATACGTTCCTCGTTTATTAATGTTATGAATTAAAATTGCCAGTTAAGAACCAAAGGTTCATTTTTTTAAAATCGTCGTTCGAAATAGTACTCAAGGTTGATTGCTGCGTCAGCATCTATAATGTAATAAAAAATATCAGACCATAAACAATATACTGGCATCACACTCTCTATCTATAAAATCTGCCAAAGCTAAGCCAACCGTTATTATCAGACCTATGTATCTTGCGTGAGCTCAGCCTTAAGGTCAAGACAACGCCGTGAATAATGCGTCATAAATTTGTCACCATTCTACAATAAACAGTTTATAAGCGCCTATTCACACCATTTTCTTATCATTATTCTTATTATTTTCTGATTTCTACAAGCTATCTAAGTCGTTTATAACCGTTAATACAAACCAATACCATCTCGTTATTATAAGAATTGAATCAAAAAAAGATCATAAAAAAAGCAACCTGATCAGAGGTTGCTCTTTTTTAAAGTCTAAACAGTATTTTTATTGTTTTAACAAACAAAGGCATCAATGCATATTGATAATCTTACTGTCATTAAGCGCGCTGAAGAACAGCTTACTCAATGTCAAATGAGATTAGATAGCTTCGATTTGCTCAGCTTGTGGGCCTTTCTTGCCATCACCTAAGATGAAAGACACTTTTTGGCCTTCGGCTAGAGTTTTGAAACCACCGCCTTGGATAGCGCTGTAGTGAGCGAATACGTCTTGTCCGCCGTTGTCTTGCGCGATAAAACCAAAACCTTTAGCTTCATTAAACCACTTTACAGTGCCTTCAACTTTATCTGACATAAATTTTCCTAACTCTTTAACTGTTGGCGAGACGTGTGTCATCACCGATTAATTGATATATACCTAAGTTTTTCTTGCAGAATGCGTGGGTAAAATCATTGAAACCTCTAATAGAGATCTTAATATTTTTACCCGAAATCCTTTGAGTACAAGCTGATTATAACAGCTTTTTTTAAGCGCAACAGCTTAAATTTATGATTTTTGTAACCTACTCAAGTCAATTTTAAATAATTATTACTATTAATTATTTGAGACTTAATACGTTGATATAGAATGCTTTTTTACCACTTACCTTTCGAGATTTACTATGGACTTAGATATCGCTTTCGAAAAATCACAGTGATAAGAATTATATTTGCTACTGTATTGAAAAAAAACTATGGAAAAATTGGTAGCCACGGTGAGCTCAATACCAATAAACATAGCGCAAAAAATATCAGCGAAAATGACTGACTATAAGCGATATATTTAGCAGGTATGACCAAGTCTTTCGGAGAGTCAGGAATGCCTTTACGCTTCAATAAACGTGCGCCATAGATCCAGCCAAAGGTCGTATAAAGACCGTAAGCCGCTGGTACAGCAACGGCTAGTGGTGTCAAATCAATCGTATATAGCATCACTACTGAGATGAAAAACCATGAGGTATCTAGAATTGAGCTGATTTGAAAGAACTTAGAGTTGGGTAGTTTGCCGCCGGTTTTTTTGAGCATCTCCCCTTCGATCCAAATCAAAACGGCAACGACAGCGCTCAGAGTAATGTATATGAATTGCGGTGTTAGCCAATCAGGATAAGATATTTGCACAACAGACAACCTATAATCTATAGAATAAAAGAATCCTTGGCATTTATATTGCAAGAATAAAAATAGCAATACCTATTTAACCGAGTAAGCCGTTAATAGATATGATAATGCTTGCCTATATTAGGCAGCGAAGTCAGATTTTCAACCAACACAGACTGGCGATGATAAAAATATTTTATAAAACATCGCCTACTAAAAATAAAAAGCCCATGCTATCACTGATAACATGGGCTTTTTTAGACTATTTTTTTTACTAATTACTCAATAGCAAATTAGTTTTTGTCTTTATCGATGATTTTGTTGCCGCCGATCCAAGGCATCATACCACGTAGCTTAGCGCCCGTGATTTCGATTTGATGCTCTGCATTGTTACGACGACGAGCAGTCATTGATGGATAGTTGGTTGCGCCTTCACTGATGAACATTTTTGCATATTCGCCAGATTGAATGCGTTTTAGCGCATTACGCATGGCTTCACGTGATTGCTCATTGATCACTTCAGGACCAGTCACATATTCGCCATATTCAGCGTTGTTACTGATTGAGTAGTTCATGTCAGCGATACCGCCTTCATACATCAAGTCGACAATAAGCTTTAGCTCATGTAAGCACTCAAAGTAAGCCATTTCTGGTGCATAGCCCGCTTCAGTTAAGGTCTCAAAACCCATTTTTACTAGCTCTACTGCGCCACCACAAAGAACCGCTTGCTCACCAAATAGGTCAGTTTCAGTTTCATCTTTAAAGGTCGTTTCGATAATACCTGAACGTCCACCACCAACACCAGCAGCATAAGATAGTGCTAATTGCTTGGCTTGACCTGACGCATCTTGATAGATAGCGATAAGATCTGGGATACCACCGCCTTTGGCGAATTCTGAACGAACGGTATGACCTGGTGCTTTTGGTGCCACCATGATGACGTCAAGATCGCTACGTGGTATAACTTGGTTATAATGAATCGCAAAACCATGAGCAAAGGCCAGTGTCGCGCCCTGCTTGATATTTGGCTCAATCACATCGTTATAAAGCTCTTTTTGGAATTCATCAGGCGTCAAAATCATGATGATGTCAGCAGCTTTTACCGCTTCTTCTACTTCAGCAACTTTTAAGCCAGCATTTTCTGCTTTCTTCCATGAGCCAGAGTTAGCACGTAGACCAACGGTCACATCGACGTTTGAATCTTGTAGGTTAAGCGCGTGCGCATGACCTTGTGAACCATAACCAATAATGGCGACTTTTTTACCTTGGACGATTGATAGATCACAATCTTTATCATAATAAACGTTCATAAACAGAGTCCTTTTCCTAAATCATGGCGTACCATGGATAAATAAACACTTAAATTATAGTCACCTTATCGAAGTGATTGGTGAGATAAGCGCTATGTTGATGTTGAATAAATAAGTTTGAAATACTATATTTTGAAGATCATAAACGCTGATTATAGGCTTAGCGTTTTGTCACCACGAGCAATACCAATGACGCCTGAACGTACTACTTCCATGATACGTTCGCGACCAATAACATCAATAAAACCATCGAGCTTAGCTTTATCGCCGACGATTTGAATCGTATATAAGTTGGCATTGACGTCAACGATCTGTGCACGAAAAATATCGGCACTGCGTTTGATCTCTTCACGTACACCGCCCGTCGCACGTACTTTTATTAGCATCAACTCACGTTCGACGTGTACGGTATCTGAGAGATTAAGCACTTTAACCACTTCGATCAATTTATGCAATTGCTTGGTGATTTGTTCTATTTTTTCAGGTGACGTGACTGTCGTTACTGTCAGACGTGAAATACTTGGATCATCAGTAGGCGCGACGTTTAGCGTTTCGATATTGTAGCCACGTTGTGAGAACAAGCCGACTAAACGCGACAACGAACCCGCTTCGTTTTCCATCAATACCGAAATCAGATGTTGTTGTTGCATTAGGTACGCTCCCCTTTTGTTAACCACATATCACGCATCGTTTGCCCAGCGATTTGCATCGGATATACATGCTCATTACGATCGACGTAAACATCGATAAATACCAACCTGTCTTTTATTGCCATGGCTTCAGCCAATTGTGCTTCCATGGTCGCAGGATCAGTAATCTTGATACCGACGTGACCATAGCTTTCAGCAAGCTTGACAAAGTCTGGTAAAGAATTCATGTAAGAGTGTGCGTGACGACCTTCATATAGCATGTCTTGCCACTGTTTTACCATACCCAACTGTGCATTATTCAAGTTTAGGATTTTAACTGGCAAATCATACTGCAAACAGGTAGACAGTTCTTGGATATTCATCTGAATAGAGCCTTCGCCAGTAATACAAACCACATCACGCTCAGGATTAGCAAGTTTGGCTGCCATCGCATACGGCAAGCCAACGCCCATAGTACCAAGACCACCTGAGTTCAGCCATTGACGTGGCTCATTATAGGTATAGTAAAGCGCGGCAAACATCTGATGTTGACCCACGTCACTCGTGATAATCGCATTACTATTAGTCACTTTATCTAAAGCTTGAACGACCGCTTGTGGCTTAATACCATTATCGGTACTGGTGTCATAGCGCAAACCATGACGCTTGCGCCACTCATTAATCTGTGACCACCAATCCAACAACGCCGGTTGGTCTAACTCTTTATCTTCGCCAATAATGTCTATCATGTCAGTAAGCACTGATTTCACATCGCCAACGATAGGAATATGAGCAAAGATCGTTTTTGAGATAGAGGTTGGGTCAATATCAATATGAATAATCGTCGCATTTGGACAGAATTTTTTGACGTTATTGGTCACGCGATCATCAAAGCGAGCCCCAACTGCCAATATAACGTCAGAATGATGCATGGTCATATTGGCTTCATAAGTGCCATGCATACCAAGCATACCCAAGAACTGCTCATCAGAGCCAGGGAAAGCACCCAAACCCATTAAGGTATTGGTGACTGGTAGGTTTAAACGATGAGCAAGCGCCGTTAATTCTTTATAGGCATTACCTAAAACTACACCGCCACCAGAGTAAATAATCGGGCGCTTAGCCGCAAGTAAGGTTTCAACCGCCTTTTTGATTTGACCACTATGACCTTTTAATGACGGTTGATATGAGCGTATAAATACCTCTTTTGGATATTCATAAGCAAATTTTTCGCTAGGCGCAGTCATGTCTTTTGGCACATCGATGACAACAGGACCCGGACGTCCAGACTGGGCAATATAAAAGGCTTTTTTGACAATCATTGGGATTTCGCTAGCATGGCGCACTTGAAAGCTATGCTTCACGATTGGGCGTGATACACCAATCATATCGGTTTCTTGGAAAGCATCTTCACCGATCAGACTACTAGGCACCTGACCTGCGATGATCACCATCGGTACAGAATCCATAAAAGCAGTGGCAATAGCTGTCACTGTATTGGTCGCACCAGGACCTGAAGTCGCTAGCACCACACCCGTGTTGCCAGTTACTCGTGAATAAGCATCTGCCATGTGACCTGCGGCTTGTTCATGACGTACCAGAATATGCTCAACATTGTCTTGTTGAAATAAGGCGTCATAGATATGAAGGACCGCACCGCCTGGATAACCAAAAATGTATTTGACGCCCTCATCCGTTAGTGCTTGCACCAACATCTCAGCACCAGATAGCATGACAGGCTCATTGCTTCCTTCGGCAAGGCGTTGCTGCTTTTCAGGGAAATTCTTGGCAGCATGACCCGTTTGGGTATGTCCAGTCATATTCGGACTTTGCGTGGTTTGCGTCACTGTCGTCACCTTTTTTTGTGGCAAGAATATGTGCCCGCTACGTCTAAGTTACGCTGTGTTATAGGACAGCATATTACTCAAACATAGCAATATATTTAAGGTCAGCTTTGCGACAGGGTTTTATCGATATACAGTGACAAGATGCGAGTGCATCTATAAAAGAAGCTTATTATTTGTAGTGCATACAAGGTTGCGCTAATGACAAATAGACGGATACAGAATGATAGAACAAATCTCAAAGCTTATATTTTATAGCTTATATCATGTTATATGATTACGAAATCTTATAACCTGTTTGATGAGGAGATGTTAAAAACACACATGACATTCTATTTTTACAACAGCAAAATCTTACGAGACACAGTAATAATAAGTTTATCTTAGTCATTGTAGACAGATAAGTCCGGAGACAATAAATATAGATTTGAATAGCATTATTACAAGCGCTATTTATTTTATATCATTGTCACAAAGATAATAAGGCTAAGCAAGCTACCGATAAGCAACCCGTAGTCCTTATTTTCAAGTGCCACGGCAATATCATAAAAGCCGCTCACTGACCAATCAACTGCTATTATATTCGATGGTTTGTGAGCTATTGTCAAGAAAAACTTCTAAACCCTATCCCCAACTATTGGTTATTAAACAATGTACATTCATAAGTATTATTTGCTAGAATCAAGCCATTATGTATTTATATTGTTATCGATTCTATTAACCCTTATGCTTAACTGAACGATAGCTGTATTTTTTACCCATTAAGAGGGCTGTTACTATGGCACAAGCGTCTACGATAAGCACTGCTACCAAACTACTTATCAGTGTCAGCACTGCGTGTATGTTTATGCTACCAATGAGCGCCACTCATGCCATTCAGGTATACAAATCTATTGGCGCACATGGCGAAGTCAAGTACAGCCAATATGCGCCGCAAAATGGTAGGAATATCGAAGTTATCGAGTTTCGTAGTGACGGTAGACAGAGCAATGCTGGACAGCTGGCAGGTAAAACCGAAGCCAATCAAAGTGCGCCGCAAAGCGCAGAAGAACAGCGCGTTGCCCAATTAGAAGCACGCATCAAAGAGCAAGAAGCCCAAGCGAATGCCCAGCGTTGTCAATCGTTACGCAATAATTTAACCAATCTAAATGTGGGCGGACGTATTTATGAGATGGATGCCAATGGCAAACGTCAATATCTAGATGGTCGTGAGATTGAGCTTAAGCGTGAACGTGTTCAACAAGCCATTACCCAGTATTGTGGCTAATCTTCAATTTGGTGTTTAAACACATTTGGCTGAGGTAAAATTAAATCGTTAAAGGCTATCTGTTATGAGATGCATCACATGACGGATAGCTGCTGGCATATCTTGAGCTTGCAGACCTCGCTGCCCTACCAATAATAAATGATTATCGTTATTTCTCGTCTGGTTGACTAAAACATCACCTGCTAATCCATGGATAATGACTGCTTGGTGCAAACTGCGTAGTTCATGTTTTAAATCATCTTGTGCCCATAGTCCAGTAATGACACCTGCAAGTACATCACCCATACCAGCGCTCGCCATGCCAGCATTGCCCACACCGCATACATAAACATGCGCTTGCGCTGATTGCTGCTCCAGAATTAACGACCCTGCTCCCTTTAACACCCAATTACCGCCATAAATTGATGCACACCCTGTTATTGCAGCCAATCTATCATTTTCTATCTCATTTACCTTTTTATTTAATAATCTAGCAGCTTCCCCACTATGTGGCGTTAAACACACTTGATAATTTTTACTATGTGTTTTTAGCTCAGCTATCAGCATATGGTTTTCCCGATGCAATGAAGCCAAATGATAAAGACCATCGGCATCAATGATTATGGGCTTACCTTCAGCTACCGCAGCCTGCAGATATTCAGTAAATAGCAATTTTGCTTTTTCATCACGCCCCAGGCCCATACCAATAGCAATCACCCTGGCTTCTTTAATTAGGCGTTTTACTCCTTTGGTATCATGCAAATCCATGCTCATTGCATCTGGTAGCGAGGTTAATAAAGCCCCATGGTAAGCCTTATGGCAGGCAACTGTTATTTTACCACTGCCCGTCGCCATCGCGCTCGATGCCGATAATATGGCTGCTCCGCCCATGCCTTGTGAGTTATCAATACGATTGCCGCCAATGATTAATACATGCCCATAGCTGCCTTTATGGCTGTTTTGTCTGCGTGGCTTTAATCGATAAGGCGAATTAATAAGGGTGGCGATAGGAATAAGCGCGTTATTATTTGCTAGATGAGGTATCAGCGGTATATCAATCACGGTGCCGCTATAATCGAGCCCGTCTTTGGTATGCAGACCAAATTTACGTGCGATCAGACATAAGGTCACATCTGCGGCTATCGCAACACGCTCAAATACCTGACCAGTAGAGGCAACCAAGCCACTTGGGATATCAACCGCGATGACCAATGCTTTAACATGTTCTGTTACTTCGTTAAAAGCGCAAATTGCTTGCTGATAAATATCGCTCGCTGCACGATTGAATCCAATACCAAATATCGCATCGATATAAACATCCGCCGGCAAAGCGCTCATGCTTCTACCATCGATATTTTCAAAGCATCGATATTTACAATCATCAGATAGTGCCAGCTGTAACGCCTTTGTCGCATCAGCAATTGGGTTTTTATTATCTTCATTAAAACTTTCTATATTATCTTCTATAACAAAATCTTGTTTCTCAAAGCCAACTGTAATGACTTGTACTTGCCAGCCTCTCTGCTGTAAATAATACGCAACAAGCCACCCATCGCCACCATTATTACCTTTTCCGACCCAAACACTGACGCGGCACGGACGATTAACAGGACGAGAGGCAATGCCCTGCTTTGCTAATTGCTCATTCAAACATTTTTTTTCATAAAGTATCTCAATATGCTTCACCATTTGCCAAGCCGCTTGTTGCATTAGAGCAAAGCTGTTATTGCCTTGTGCAAACCATGCTTGTTCCATCGCATAGAGCTGCTTGCTGCTATATAGAGCGACAGGCATGGTAGTTTTCGATGACAATTCATTTGACGTTGGCATGACTAACCCTCGATTATTATTGTAAGATTTGGCTAAGCTTCTGACTTATTATCAGTACAAACCAAAATTGATGTATGTATTTGCTGCTATTGACTTTAAGGTCAATTAATTAGGTTTAATCCATATAAATCTATATTTATACGGATTTATTCACTTTGATACTTGCGCTCTTCGCTCACTGGCTTATCATATCCATATTCACATTATCATTGATCGTCAGACATGAGCAATAAATCTCAAACAAACTCTCAAACGCAGATGCCATCATTACCTACTAGCGTCTCTGCTAAGAAGATTGCTATCAATAATACGCATGATTTTACTACTACAGCAGATATTAAATGCTGGATTAAAGAGACAGCGCAATCGTTAGGGTTTGCAGATTGCGGCTTTTTATCAGTACATCACCCTCTGTTTGTTAAGCAGACTGAACAGTTAAAGCAGTGGTTGGCAAAAGGCTATGAAGCACAATTACAGTTTATGCATAGCAATCATCATCTGCGTGCGCACCCTGAGCAACTGGTAGAAGGCGCAAAAACCATTATTAGTGTGCGTATGAACTATCTCACTCAAACCCCAACACCGCGCGCTGTGACTGACAATGATTATCCTAACCAAGGTATCATTGCGCGTTATGCGAGAGGGCGCGACTATCATAAAATCATGCGTAGTCGGCTAAAGCAATTGGCGTTAAAAATCGAGGAAATGCTTCCTGAATGGCGACATCTAGATATTGGCGCTGACACAGATTTTATTTTTAGACCTTTTAGTGACTCAGCTCCTATCTTTGAGCGACCGATTGCTGATGCTGCGGGTCTTGGCTGGACTGGCAAGCATACATTACTAATAAACAAACAAGCCGGCTCGTTCTTTGTGCTCGGAGAGCTGTTTATGAGCCTTGAACTACCTGAAGATGAGCCAGTTAAAGAGCATTGCGGCAGTTGCAGCGCCTGTATTGATATCTGTCCCACTCAAGCCATTGTCGCGCCTTATGAGCTTAATGCGTCAGCTTGCATCTCTTATCTTACGATTGAACATGACGGTGTTATTGATGAAAAATACCGCCGCGCTATTGGCAATCGTATCTTTGGTTGTGATGATTGTCAGCTAATTTGCCCATGGAACCGTTACGCCAATCTGACGCCCGTAGAGGATTTTGCGCCAAGGCATCGCCTTGATAGCAGTAGTTTGCTTGAATTGTGGCAATGGCAAGAAGCAGAGTTTATGAAAAAGACCGAAGGTAGCCCACTTAGACGCACCGGTTATGTGAATTTTCTGCGTAATATCACTATCGGTCTTGGCAATGCCATTGGTAGCCAAGAAAACATCGAAGCATTACAAGCAAAACTGGGGCTACATAACACTATGCTTGACGAACATATAGATTGGGCGATCGCCGAACAGCGTCATAAATTGGATATCTTACTTATTAATAATTAGAAGCCTAATTTTTAACTCTATATTTTATACATAAAAAAACACCTCATATTTTGAGGTGTTTTTATTCAGCCATATTCTAAGTATCCAAAATACTATGAGTGTTTCGATACTTATAATGACTTAAAAAATGATAACTATTTAGGAATACGTAGTACTTGACCAGGATAAATCTTGTCTGGATCAGATAACATCGGCTTATTGGCTTCAAATATCTTCATATAATCACCAGTTGAACCATAAACATCTTTTGCAATTTTAGATAAGCTATCACCAGATTTTACAGTGTACATAGTCGATTCAGGTGACTGCTCTTCAATATCGATATTATCAATGACTTTAGCCACGTTTTGTACATTACCGATGGCAATAATAGCTTTTTCACGATCAGCTTGAGTCTTAGCTTTACCACTAATTTCTGCAGTATCGGTTGACCCATTATACTTAATCTTTAAATCACTAATATTTAGATTTTGCTGCTGAATACGACGAAGTAAAATATTGGCTACTGATTGCGCTGAAGGCTCAGTACTCTGTACTGGTGTATTAGCGTCTGCTTTGGTTTCTACTTTAGCGTCATGCTTGGCGTCATCACGATTAAAGATTTTATCACCAATGTCTTTTGCAAAACTGAACATACCCATATAACTGCTCCTTAAAATATTATTAATTATTATGCATCATTGTTGTTTCGATGATAACGCATATCGGTTATCACCCTTTTTTACTTACCATTATGAGTATAAGCAAAGGCATGAGCGATAAACAGTAAGAGTATGTTGAGTAATGTTGATTTGGCGTAGCCAATGTTAACGCTAATATTAAATAAGTTGTTATAAGTGTAATAATAAAGAGAAATGACAAACATAAAAAAAACCGCCTATCTATTAAGATAAGCGGTCATATCGAACCTATTGAGCAAGTCGCTAATTATAGCTGTGCTTGTACGTAGTCGATTGCTTTTTGAACAGTCGTTAATTCTGCTGAATCTTCGTCAGGAATTGTGATGCCAAAATCGCTTTCAAATGACATAACCAACTCAACTAAATCCAGTGAATCAGCGCCTAAGTCTTCCATAAATGAAGCATCATTGTTGATGTCTTCAACATTCATACCTAGTTGCTCAGCTACGGCAGCTTTAACTCTTTGCTCGGTATCATTACTCATGTAGATTTCTCCTTTTTGATCTATTATTTTGACAAACTACTATAATCACGTGGTTAGCCACTATAGCATTGTATATAAATGGGATTTTCAGATCCATATAGCCATCTGAGTGTACTATAACAAGTTATACATTCTGTACTAATATCTATTAAAGCCTTGCTATCATACATGGCTTTGACTGAAAAGTATTCGACATTATAGCACCCTTTATTATAGTTTACACTCGTTCACACAGTTTTTTATTATAAGTATGTAACACTTGGGATTCAGCACTAATTGCTATCGCATGTAGGAAAAATCCGACAGCAAACTGCTACATATACATGCCGCCATTGACCGGCAAAACAGCACCTGTGATATAACTGGCTTCGTCACTGGCTAAAAACAGTACAGCAGCAGCGATATCTTCTGGTTGACCTAAACGGCTGATAGGTACAGCATCTAACATGGAGTTCAATAAACGCTCATCAAGCTCATCAGTCATATCTGTTTCAATCAAACCTGGCGCGACACAGTTAATGGTTACTTGACGTGAACCAATTTCGCGCGCGAGCGTACGGCTAAAACCCTCTACGCCAGCTTTAGTCGCCGCATAGTTAGATTGACCGGCATTGCCCATTTGAGCAACCACAGAGGTAATATTGATAATACGACCACGGCGTGCTTTCATCATGCCGCGGATAGCACGTTTGCTCATACGATAGACAGAAGTTAGATTGGTATCTATCACATTGTCCCAATCTTCATCTTTCATACGCATCAATAAGCCATCTTGAGTGATACCAGCATTATTTACCAATACTTGAACAGCACCATAAACGCTTTCTATCTCTTCAAACAGCTTGTCAATCTGCGCAGTATCGCGTACATCTAAAACACGACCAATACCGCCACTATCATTTAGATAGTCATCAATCTGTGCAGCCCCTTTCTCGGTGGTGGCTGTCCCAATGACAAAATGTCCTTCTTTAGCAAAGCGTTTGGCGACGGCTTTGCCGATACCGCGGCTTGCGCCTGTGACTAATGTGATCGTACGGCTCATGATAATACCTCCAGCAATTTATCTAGACGAGCGGGCTTGTCAGTCGGATAGCTCATAATTGGATGCGCTTGACGCTTCGCCAAATTACTCAAGACGTTACCACTACCACACTCAATTAAAATATTAATTTGTTTATCTGCCAGCTCTTGCATGGTTTTTGACCATAGTACTGGCTGACTTAATTGTTCGGTTAATGCCTCTTTAATACCTGCCGCACTGGTTTCAACACGTGCATGACGGTTTTGAATCACAGGAATCGTTGCTTGATCAAACTTAATGGCGGCAAGCTCTGCTGCCAACGCTTTACTAGCCGGCTCCATCAAAGCGCAGTGTGACGGCACACTTACCTTTAATGGAATGGCTTTTTTGCCAGTATTTTGCACTTTATCAATGACGGCATTCACGCCTGCAGCATTACCAGAAACCACCACTTGCCCTGGGCTATTAAAATTTGCTGCACCAACAATCGCATCATCTACATGCTCGGTTGCTTGCTCACACAAATTTTCGACTCGGTGATCTTCCAAACCTAGTACTGCTGCCATAGCCGTATCAATACCCACTACAGCGTCTTGCATCAATTGACCACGCTTATGTACTAGTTTTACGGCATCAGCAAGTGACAGCACGTTAGCTGCGCAAAGGGCGCTATATTCGCCAAGGGAATGACCAGCTAGATAACAAGGCTTATCCTTTATTTTTTGTTGTAAGATGCGCCAAATAGCGATACTAGCGGTCAATAACGCAGGCTGTGTATATTGCGTTTGATTAAGTTTTTCTTCATCTTGACAGATTGCCCACAAATCTTCGCCTAATGCCGCACTTGCTTCAGTAAAGGTTTCAAGAATTTCAGGATAGGCATCAGCAAGCTCGCTTGTCATACCGACGACTTGCGAGCCTTGCCCAGGAAACAGTATTGCAATACGGGTTGGTTGTTTTTTTATCATATCGGGTACAGAGCCCATAACCAATATTCCTTATTTGATTGGAAACACCCCTAGCGTGAATGGGGCTAATCGTAGAGTTAAAGACTATAATAGGATATTAATTTTATAGAGCCGTTACTGTCACTAGTCCTTTAAGACAGCATACTCTTATGAAACTATACACTGACATCGGTAATTAACAAAGCCGCTAAAAAGTTAATTGTTTATCTCGCTTCGATAAATCCTTTGATGTGACTTATACTAGATAGCTAAAATAGCTAATTCTTCATAACTGATGCATTAAAACAGCCGTCAACAGCTATCAGTCAATAAACAGTACTAAAAACTAATAATGAAAACTATTACTAAAAAACCCATAGCAAAAAGCCAAGTTATCTAGCCACATAATATATGATAGCGAAATAACTTGGCTTTCATTAGCTCAAACCAATTGCTGAATAATAGCCTGATAAAGAACATCGACAGTCATAAAAACCATCATCATCTTTAGCAGCCATCAAATAACAATAAATTAAGCGTCTTGACTTACTTTAAACAACTGACGACCACGATAAAAACCATCTTTGGTCATGTGATGACGACGATGTTTTTCACCAGTAGTAGCATCAACGCTTATTTCAGCGATTTCCATACGATGATGTGAACGGCGCATGTCACGACGTGAACGACTTTTACGACTTTTTTGAACGGCCATGATATAGCTCCTATACTTAAAAGGGATAAGCTTGAAATTCAGCTTTAATCGACACTGACAGAGGCTATATAATCACAACAACCTAAGTCTTACGCATCATTAGTTAAATAGATTGCCACGTATTAAAGTGTTGATTACGTCTAAAATCTATAGTTAGTCTGCAAGGTTAGCTTCTCTCTGCCAATGGCAGATTGCTAGAATGCAATAAACGGGACATTATACGCATGTTTAACGGATTAATAAAGCCCTGCTTTTCACTCTTCTGCATAAAGCGGGCAAAAATATAATAGAACATATCTTTTATAAATGCCGTTTATAGCGTTATAAGTTACCTTTCAAAGATGCTAAAGCAGCAAAAGGATTTTCGGTTTCTTCTTCTTCAGGTATTTCACCAAACTGCTCAACACTCATTTCACAGTCATCATGTTTTGGCGCCATTGGCGTTTTGAGCAAAATTTCATCTTCTACTAATTTTTTGAATGGTAATAGTCGCTCTGGCGATTGCTCAGTGACAATTTCGTCTAACAATAAATAATCTTGCTCTTCATTAACTAGGCGTATTTGGCTTTCATTATCAAGAAGCGCAATATCATACTCATCACTCAAATCAATAGCAATCGGTTGCAGACAGCGCTGGCAAGTCAGCCAGACTTCACCAGTCAATGTGAAAGCCAAATGCAGTACATTGTTACGACGATACAGAGTGGTATTTAGCACAATATTTGATTGTTTATGCTCGCTAGCTAAAATAGTCGCAAGACGCTCAAAAGAGCTGGGAGCTTCTTCACCTGCCCATTCAAAGCCAGTGTCTTCCCACTTATTTAAAGAGATGTTATCAGGCATGCTGGTTGACGTAGGCACTTGTACGTTACTAGCATGAAGCGCTGACGGCTTGTTATCTTGGGTGCTTGACATACGCGGCCTCATTGATCAAAAACGGTGTATAATATTGCCTGCCATACTAACGGAAAGCGCCCTGTTGCGCTAGCGCTAGTATGTTAATATTTTTTGGCAATTTCCTTGTCATTGTTTACCTAAAGAGATAGGACATCCTGCTCTATCATCCTTTACTTGGTTAAAGTTTTATTTATGATATCGCCTACCGTTTCTCCTGATTTTTCCAATTTATTATCTACTATTGATGCCAAAAATTTATTACACCGTTTGAATGAATTGCAAAGTCAGAAAACAAATCCTACTGAACACAGTATCAATCTTGAGGCAGATGCCTCATTAAAAAAACTGTCATTACAGTGGCAATATTTGGCTAATAACTATTTGATTCATTCTGCTAAAGAGATCATTGAGCCTATCAAAGTATGCGAATTTATTCAAAACAGTTTAACCGATCTTAATTTACAAAATGAATTATCGTTTGAAGGTATTGAGCAAGCACTGACTGATTGGCTTATTGATCTATTTAATCATTTATTTATCAGCAAACAGGTTATCTTGGTTCGTAGCACTGGCGAGCCCGAATACTTTCCTGCCCAGAGCAATCAACCCGCAAGAATTGAGTTTGCTCATGGATTTTTTGCTAGTGCATTGCATGAAATCAGCCATTTTTGTATGGCAGGTGAACGACGTAGACAACTACCTGACTTTGGCTACTGGTATGCACCTGACGGACGCTCAGCGGCTCAGCAGCAGGCATTCGAACGTGTTGAGGTTAAGCCACAAGCTATAGAGTGTTTGTTTACCTTAGCTTGTGGACGACCTTTTCAAGTATCACAAGACAATTTATTTGCAGATTTTGATACCAGTGGTAGTACTTTTGCTCAAGATGTTTATCAACAAGTTCAAACATATATTACTAAACCAGATACCTTACCATCTGATGCTAAAACCTTGCTACAAGCTTTACTCACTATCTGCGCCGTATCTTAGCTAAACCTACAATGTAAGATTTTTATTATTGTCATCAAAACTCATTACACGACTGGCTATTGTTAACGATTTTATACTCACGTTAACGCCTTGCCCATAAACTTATATTTACTTTACGCTATACTACTTGATAAAGCCGTATTTTAATCTTTAGTACAAAAAGCAAAGTTCATCAATCAAATTCTAATAATTATAAAATAAGGAATTATTATGCAAGTATTTTATATTCATCCAGAAAATCCACAGCCACGGCTGATTGAGCAAGTAGCAGATTTATTACGTAAAGATCAATTGATTATTTATCCGACTGATACCAGTTACGCTTTCGGCTGTCGCTTGGGCGCAAAAGATGCCTTGGAGAAACTAAAACAAATACGCGCACTTGATGATAAACATCAATTCACCCTACTTTGCCGTGATCTAAGTGAGATTGCGAATTATGCTGCAGTAGACAATGTACAATTTAAACAGCTCAAAGCGCATACACCAGCACCAATTACCTTTATTTTAAACGCCACCAAAGATGTACCTAAGAAGCTGGCACATGCAAAGAAAAAAACCATTGGTATTCGTGTTCCAAGTAATGCTATTGCCCAAGCTTTATTAGAAGCGATGGATGAACCTATTTTGACCAGCTCATTAATACTACCGAATCGTGATGATATATTAGATGACCCTTTCGAGATCGAAGAATTATTAGGCAATCAGATAGATGGGCTCATTAATGCTGGCATTAAAACCACCAAACTCACGACCATCGTCGATATGACTAGTAGCCAGCCAGAAATCATTCGGCAAGGTGCTGCTGATGTAAGCTCATTGCTGTAGATATAGACATACTGTAAGTATTTAAATATGCACTTCCCTAACGATCATACAAAAATTTAAACGAAAAAAAGCTCCAATTGAATTGGAGCTTTTTTATGTACATATTTTGGTTATTGTAAAATTAGTCGCGATCAACCAATTCTACATAAGCCATAGGCGCATTGTCACCATCACGGTAACCACATTTTACGATACGCAAATAACCACCTGGACGAGCTTGGTAACGAGGACCAAGAGTACCAAATAATTTGCCTACCATAGCTTTGCTACGCATACGGCTAAATGCCAAGCGACGGTTAGCAACGCTGTCTTCTTTAGCCATAGTGATCAATGGCTCAGCAACGCGACGTAACTCTTTTGCTTTTGGTAAAGTTGTTTTAATCAGTTCATGCTCAAATAATGAGTTGGTCATGTTCTGAAACATTGCCTTACGATGACTGCCGGTACGACCCAGCTTGACTCCACTCTTACGATGGCGCATAGTCAAAAATCCTTAAAGTTTAACGGCTACGATAAGAAAAGCGATCATCAACACGTAAATCAGCTGGTGGCCAGTTATCTAGGCGCATACCAAGCTCCAAATCTTTAGACGCTAGTACGTCTTTGATTTCTGTCAATGATTTCTTACCAAGATTTGGGGTTTTTAGAAGTTCAGTCTCTGAACGCTGTACCAAATCACCGATATAGTAAATGTTTTCAGCTTTTAAGCAGTTGGCTGAGCGAACCGTTAGTTCAAGATCGTCCACAGGGCGTAATAGCACCGGATCAACCTCTTCTTTTTCTTTCACAGGCTCAGGCGCTTCTTCAGCTTCTAGGTCAACAAAGATAGAAATCTGTTGTTGTAATATAGTGGCTGCTTTACGAATTGCTTCTTCTGGATCTATAGTGCCATTTGTTTCAAGCTCAATGATAAGACGATCAAGATCGGTACGTTGTTCTACACGTGCGTTCTCAACCTGATAAGCAACACGAAGCACAGGACTAAAACTTGCATCAAGCTTTAAGCGTCCAATTGCTTTAGTATCACCATCTTCACGGCGCTGGTTTGCTGGCTCATATCCACGACCCATCACTACGCGCAAACGCATCTTTAGATGACCACGGTCACTCAATGTACCCAATACCAATTCTGGATTGATGATGTCTACATTGTGCGGTAACGTGATGTCTGCAGCAGTGATAGTGCCTGGACCTTGTTTATCCAAGGTCAAAAATACTTCATTTTGGTCATGAAGGGTGATTGCTAAGCCTTTTAAGTTCAAAAGCAAATCAAGCACGTCTTCTTGTAGCCCTTCAAGCGTTGAGTATTCATGGTCAACACCATCAATCTCAGCTTCAATGACTGCAGCACCAGGTAATGAAGATAACAAGATGCGACGTAAGGCATTACCCAAGGTATGCCCAAAGCCGCGTTCTAACGGTTCGAGCGTGACTTTCGCAATCGTTTCATTAACCGTATCCACGTTGATGGCGTTCGGCGTTAGAAACTCAGTTGCATTTAGCATCATGATGTCACCTCGATTTATTAAACTGGTTTAATTAACGTTAATTGCTCAATGCCATGTGAACAGCATCGAGCAGTACGTTACTTACTTAGAGTATAGCTCAACGATTAAGCTTTCGTTGATTTCAGCAGGTAGATCAATACGATCAGGCGCTTTTTTGAATGTGCCCTGTAGCTTGCTGTGATCAACATCTAGCCATTCTGGAATACCACGTTGGGTAGCCAGCTCAATTGCGTTTTTAATACGTAATTGCTCGCGAGACTTCTCTTGGATAGCGATGACATCACCATCTTGCAACTGAATTGATGGAATATTCACACGAATAAACTCATCACGGCCAGCTTTTTTCACCATAACAGTACGATGGCTAACTAACTGACGTGCTTCAGCGCGCGTAGAGCCAAAGCCCATACGATATACTACGTTATCAAGACGGCTCTCAAGCATTGCTAACAAGTTTTCACCAGTAGCGCCACGCTTACGAGCAGCTTCTTTGTAGTAGTTTGCAAACTGACGCTCTAATACACCGTAGATACGCTTAACTTTTTGTTTTTCACGTAACTGTAGAGAGTACTCTGAGCTTTTGTTACGGCTAACACCATGTTGACCAGGTGGACGAGCCGATTTTTTCGTTTTTACGTCGTATGGTTTAACACCAGACTTAAGACCTAAGTCAGTGCCTTCACGACGTGATAATTTGAGTTTTGGTCCAATATAACGGGCCATTGTTATGTCTCCTATAAGCTTCTATTATAAAAAGCTTCGTCTTTAATATTAGACGCGGCGCTTTTTCGGCGCACGGCAACCATTGTGTGGGATTGGGGTTACATCAGAGATGCTGTTGACTTTATAACCCAATGCACCTAGTGCTCTTACCGCAGACTCACGACCCGGTCCTGGTCCTTTGACCAAAACATCGATGTTCTTAACACCATATTCTTGAGCCGCTTTACCAGCGACTTCAGCTGCAACCTGAGCTGCAAATGGTGTAGATTTACGTGAACCACGGAAGCCTTGTCCACCTGAAGTGGCCCAAGCCAATGCATTACCTTGACGATCGGTAATCGTAACAATGGTGTTATTAAAAGACGCATGGATATGGGCAATGCCCTCCGATACTGAACGACGAGCCACCTTTTTGCGACTGCGAGTGTCTTTTGCCATCTTTTAGCTTCCTAAGTTAATTATCTTTTGAGAGGGCGTGTCGGACCCTTACGAGTACGAGCGTTGTTCTTGGTGTTTTGACCTCTGACTGGTAAGTTACGACGATGGCGGATGCCACGGTAACAACCAAGATCAACCAAGCGCTTGATATTCATTGACACTTCACGACGAAGATCACCTTCAGTCATGTATTCTGCAACTTGTGCACGGATAGCATCTAACTGTGTATCATCTAACTGACTGACTTTAGTACTAGGGGCAATGCCAACTGCTTCTAAGATTTTCTGAGCAGTGGTACGACCTACACCAAAGATGTAAGTTAGTGAAATAACAGCATGCTTATTATCCGGAATGTTTACGCCGGCAATACGAGCCATTGATTTCTCTCCATTAAAGAAAAATACCCTTATTCATTAAAATAAGGTGTTATTTTTCAGATTTGTTGCTGTCAATACTAAAGCTTTTATAATTATTATCGCTGCTTCGAGTTGGTAAACCAATCTATTCATTGATCATTTCATAAAAGATTTTGCATAAACTACGGCAAGTGGCGGATGATATCGCATCCGCCGTCATTTTTCAAGTATTAATTTAATAAGCAAGCCAATCACTTAAAACTGACTTGCTTAAATTATTAACCTTGGCGTTGCTTGTGGCGAGGTTCTGCGGTACAAATGATATGTACACGGCCTTTACGGCGCACAACTTTACAGCTACCACAAATCTTTTTAACTGATGCTTGAACTTTCATAGCATACTCCTTTGAGATATCGTACCGCTCATTTAAGGTTGAGTGGGCGATTGAATTAACGTCTGATCATGATATTGATGGGTCATCAAATGCGCTTGAATCTGCGAGATGAAGTCCATTACCACAACCACCATAATCAGTAACGACGTACCACCAAGTTGAAACGGCACACCAAACGATGACTGCACGACCATTGGCATTAAACAAATAACCGTCATATACATCGCGCCAATAAAGGTCAATCGGTTTAATACATGATCGAGGTAACGCTGAGTTTGTTGTCCTGGGCGAATACCTGGGATATACGCACCACTACGTTTAAGGTTTTCAGCAACTTCACGCGGACTAAATACCAATGCCGTGTAGAAGTAACAGAAAAAGATAATCATTGCACCAAATAGAACGAGATACAGCGGCTGTCCTGGGGACAACACCAATGCCATATTTTGCAATATCTTTTGCGTCAAGGTAGGATCAGGCGATTGACCAACCCACTGCCCTAAACTTGCAGGAAACAATAGCAATGAGCTAGCAAAAATAGCAGGAATAACCCCTGCCATATTTAGTTTCAACGGCAAATGTGATTGCTGCTGAGCGTAAATCTTGCGACCTTGCTGTTGTTTTTGCGCATAATTGACAGGAACACGGCGCTGAGCACGTTCAATATAGACGATACCCGCAGTAACCGCGACACCTAACAGTGCAAAGATAAAGAGGACAATCAAGTTCATTTGACCTTGGTTGACCTGTTCAATAGACTGCGAAATCATACCTGGCGTACCAGCCACAATACTCGCAAAAATGAGCATTGAGATACCATTACCTACGCCGCGCTCTGTAATCTGCTCACCAAGCCACATTAAGAACATAGCACCAGCTACCAATGAAGTAACCGCTGGAATATAGAAAGTCAGACCAGAAGATAAAGTAAGATTTTGGCTGATTAAGCCAGCACACATCCCTAATGACTGTACTAGAGCTAATGCAAGTGTCCCTTGACGGGTATACTTGTTTAGCTTACGTCGTCCCGCTTCACCCTCTTTTTTGAGAGCTTCAAGCGATGGCAATACCGCAGACATCATCTGTACAATAATCGATGCTGAGATATATGGCATAATACCAAGTGCCATGATGGACATACGCTCTAGTGCACCACCTGAGAACATATTAAACATGCTCAGGATGGTATTTTCGTTGCGCGAAAACAGATCAGCCAAGTTAACCGGATTGATACCCGGTACTGGGATATGCGACCCAAAACGATAAACAATCAATGCGCCGATTAAGAATAACAAACGCGTCCATAGCTCATCATACTTACGTATAAAGGCAAAAGGATTAAGCGGTATACCAGTCGATGACATTGATTGCTTTGACACGTTACTACTCCTCGATGCTACCACCAGCAGCTTCGATTGCTTGCTTAGCGCCTTTAGTCACTTTGATACCTTTAAAAGTATAAGCTTTAGTGACTTCACCTGACAACATAACGCGCGCACGCTTCATGTCACGACGGATAAGGTTAGCAGCTTTCAAAGTTTCAATACTAACGACATCGCCTTCAATTTGGCTCAGTTCAGACAGACGAACTTCAGCAGTCGTCATAGCCATTTTACTGGTAAAACCAAATTTTGGTAGACGACGATATAAAGGCATTTGACCACCTTCAAATCCTGAGCGTATGCTAGAACCTGAACGAGATTTCTGACCTTTTACACCACGACCACCAGTTTTACCAAGGCCTGAACCGATACCACGACCACGACGTTGGGCAGTTTTCTTTGCGCCAACACCTGGTGATAATTCATTTAATCTAAGACCCATTACGCTTCCTCCACTTTTACCAAGTAGTTAACGCGATTGACCATACCACGAGTTGAAGGAGTATCTTCTACTACAACAGAATGATTAATACGGCGTAAACCCAATCCTTTCAAGCATGCTTTGTGGCTCTTGAGGCGATGGGCACCCGATTTGAATTGAGTGACTTTCATTTTTTTCATCGTAACTCACCTAGTCTAAGTTAACCCAAGATTTCGTCTACAGATTTACCACGTTTTGCTGCCATCTTTTCTGGAGTTGACATATCACGTAAACCGTTAAACGTTGCACGAACAACGTTAGCAGTGTTGGTAGAACCATAACATTTAGTCAAAACATCTTTGACACCAGCAACTTCTAATACAGCACGCATTGCGCCACCAGCGATTACGCCAGTACCTTCAGATGCAGGTTGCATATAGACTTTACTAGCACCATGACGTGCTTTGATCGGATGATACAAAGTTGCATCATTTAGCTCAACAGTAATCATATTACGTTTGGCAGCTTCTAGTGCTTTTTGGATAGCAGCTGGCACTTCACGTGCTTTACCACGACCAAAACCAACACGACCATTACCATCACCCACTACGGTCAACGCAGTGAAAGAGAAAATACGACCACCTTTAACAACTTTTGCAACGCGATCAACGGTAACTAAGCGTTCTACTAGACCGTCAGTCTGTTCATTTTTATCATTTTTATCATTTCTAGCCATGATTAAAACTCCAATCCGTTTTCGCGAGCAGCTTCAGCTAAAGCTTTTACTCGACCATGATATTTAAAACCACTACGGTCAAAGGCAACTTTAGTAATGCCAGCTGCTTTTGCGCGTTCTGCGATCATTTGGCCTACAGACGTCGCTGCATCAGCGTTACCAGTCGCGCCTGAACGCAAGCTGCTGTCTAAGGTAGATGCCTGAGCAATCACTTCACCACCGTTCGGAGAGATAATCTGGGCATAGATGTGTCTTGGCGTACGATTAACCGTTAGACGATGAACGCCCAAAAAACGGATATGTGCACGGGTTTTCTTAGCTCGACGTAGACGAGCTGCTTTTTTATCAAACATTTCAACTCACCTTATTTTTTCTTGGCTTCTTTGCGAATCACATGCTCGTCACTATAACGAATACCTTTACCTTTGTAAGGCTCAGGTGGGCGGAAACCGCGGATATCGGCTGCTGCTTGACCAAGCTGCTGCTTATCGTTTGATTTTAAAACGATTTCAGTTTGCGTTGGGGTTTCAGCTGATACACCTTCAGGTAACGTATATTCTACTGGATGTGAGTAACCAACGTTTAGCGTTACTTTATTACCAGCAGCTTGAGCACGGTAACCAACACCAATCAACTGAAGACGTTTTTCAAAGCCTTCGTTAACGCCTATTACTAAATTATTTAGTAAAGAGCGCATGGTGCCAGTATGCATCATCGCTTCTTTTGAATCGACTGTAGGTGAGAAAATGATTGCATCATCTTCCTGTTTCAGCTCGACCAATTCATGCAGGCGTAAAGACATATTGCCGTTCTTGCCTTTAACTTCGACCTGCCGATCGTTCAAAGTAACGCTTACGCCGTTTGGCAGCGTCACTGGGGCTTTAGCCACACGAGACATAGGAATATTCCTTAGAAAATTAACTTCTTTATATTAGCGAAAAAACTAACAGGCTAAAAAGCGTGTTAGTTTAGCATAGTTGACCGCGTTAGACACCTATCAATGTTAAATAATTTATCACTACCACATTGAGAGAAGCCTAACAGCGTCAAATAGACTTTATCGTCGTGTAGCTTACGCTACAAATGCGACGACTTCACCACCGATACCAGCAGCGCGTGCAGCACGATCAGTCATGATGCCTTGGCTAGTTGATACAATAGCAACACCCATACCTTGCTTAACAGTAGGGATAGCGTCTTTACCGCGATGCTGGCGTAAACCAGGACGGCTAAAACGTTGAATCGTCTCGATTACAGCTTTGCCTTCGAAGTATTTTAATACGATGGTCAAAGTTGCTTTGTTGTTGTTTTCTTCAGTAACAACAGCGCTAGCAACATAACCTTCGTTAACCAACAAATCAGCGATTGATTTGCGTAGCTTAGAGTTCGGCATTGCTACCGATACTTTATTAGCCATTTGTGCGTTACGAATACGGGTTAGCATATCCCCAACGGTATCTTGCATACTCATATAGTTACCCCTTACCAGCTTGCTTTACGAACACCAGGCACATCGCCTTGCATGACACGCTCACGCAGCATATTGCGTGATAAGCCAAACTTGCGGAAGTAACCGTGAGGACGACCCGTGATAGCACAACGATTGCGCAGACGTACTGGTGATGCGTTACGTGGTAAAGCTTGTAGCTCTAGCATCGCTTCCATACGAGTTTCGTCACTTGCAGTCATATCACTGATAGTTTCTTTTAGCTTGATACGCTTATCAGCGTACTTAGCAACCATTTTTTCGCGCTTTAATTCGCGGTTAATCATGCTCTTCTTTGCCATAACGTCTTTACCTTATTTAAATGGGAAGCCGAAAGCTTTAAGCAACGCACGACCTTCTTCATCAGATTGAGCTGACGTAGTAATTGTCACATCCATACCACGGATACGATCAATCTTGTCAAAGTCTACTTCTGGGAATACGATTTGTTCTTTGATACCCAATGAGTAGTTACCACGTCCGTCAAAGGCTTTAGGAGAAAAACCACGGAAATCACGAATACGAGGAATTGCAATGGCAATGAGACGATCTAAAAATTCGTACATTTGCTCACCGCGTAGCGTTACTTTACAGCCAATTGGCCATTCTTCACGAATTTTAAAGCCAGCAACTGATTTACGCGCTTTGGTGACTACAGGTTTTTGACCAGCAATAGCAGTCATATCAGCTACAGCACCTTCAAGCAATTTCTTGTCTTGAGACGCGCCGCCTACACCCATATTTAGTGTGATTTTAGTGATTTTTGGCACTTGCATCACATTCGCCAAACCAAGTTCTTCTTTGATTTGCTGTTTTAATTCTTCGTTATATAAAGATTTTAATCTTGCCATTACCATTACACCCTTAGTGTCTTACGCAGTCGCCACTACTTCACCGTTCGAACGATACAGGCGTTGTTTCTTGCCGTCTTCGCCGAACTGATAAGTAATACGATCAGCTTTTTGGGTTTGCGCATTTAAGATTGCGACATTTGAGATATGCAGAAAAGCTTCTTGCTTAAGAATGCCGCCTTCAACGCCAGTTGCCTGATTTGGCTTCTGATGTTTAGTGACAATGTTAATGCCTTCAACTTTAATACGATCGTTTTTTACAGCTTGTACAGTACCTTGCTTGCCTTTGTCTTTCCCAGCAATCACGATAACTGTATCGCCTTTACGTAATTTTGACATGGATTACCTCACAATACTTCTGGTGCTAGTGATACAATTTTCATAAACTGATCACCACGTAGTTCACGAGTTACCGGTCCAAAAATACGAGTTGCAATCGGCGCTTTGTTTTGGTTCAACAATACCGCAGCATTGTCGTCAAAACGTAATACCGAACCATCAGGACGACGAACGCCTTTTTTGGTACGTACAACTACCGCATTCATCACGTCGCCTTTCTTAACACGACCGCGAGGAATGGCTTCTTTAACCGTTACTTTAATAATGTCGCCAACTGATGCATAACGACGATGAGAGCCACCCAGTACTTTAATGCACTGAACTCGTCTTGCACCGCTATTATCTGCAACTTCCAGCATAGATTCAACCTGAATCATAGCGTTACTCCACACGTATGAGCAATAAAAACCAGTTGCTGCCGCTAGCACAGTATGAGTAGTCGGCATTTTAATATTAATAACCGCTGCTACTCTTAATGTGAGTGATATACGCTCGGCGCAATCAGTATCCTTAAAAAGGCAGCTATTTTAACAGCTTCTGGCTTTTAATGCAATTTACTTAGATTTTTTCTACTTTTTCAACCACATCAACCAAAGTCCAAGACTTGGTTTTTGAGATTGGACGCGTTTCTTTGATGCGGACAAGATCGCCTTGTTGGCAAACATTATTCTCATCATGTGCTTTGATTTTAGTAGAACGACGAAGCTGCTTGCCATATAAAGGATGACGAACCAGACGCTCAATCAAAACCGTGATGGACTTGTCCATCTTGTCACTGACAACTCGTCCTGTCAGAACACTAGCATTGGTCGTTGCTTGATTGTTATCGCTCATGAGTCGCCTCGTTGTTTCTCGTTAATCAAAGTCTGAAGCTGAGCAATCGCACGACGATTGACACGTACTTCATGGGTATTCCCCAACTGACCAGTTGCTTTAGCCATACGAATACGGAAAGCATCAAGTTGCTTTTCATCAAGTAACTGGGTCAGTTCTTCTAATGATTTATCACGTAATTCACTGATCTTCATTACATTATCGTCCGCTTAACAATGGTAGTTTTAAAGGGCAGTTTAGCTGCAGCAAGCGTTAACGCTTCGCGAGCAAGCTCTTCTGAAATCCCTTCAAGTTCATATAGTATTTTACCAGGTTTGATTTCGCATACCCAATATTCTACAGGACCTTTACCTTTACCCATACGTACTTCTAATGGTTTATTGGTAATTGGTTTGTCTGGGAAAACGCGAATCCAAATTTTACCGCCACGCTTAATTTTACGAGTGATGGTACGGCGTGCTGCTTCAATTTGACGGGCAGTCATACGACCACGAGTCAAAGATTTTAGACCAATTTGTCCGAATGCAACGGTGCTTCCACGATGAGCTAGCCCAGTGTTACGACCTTTATGCATTTTACGAAACTTGGTACGTTTTGGCTGTAACATAGTTTAACCTCTGTCTGTGTTTCGACGGTTTCCGTTTCCACGACCACGGCGTTTTGGCGCACGAGTCTGCTCTTCTTTAACGGGATTGTATACACTGTTCATACCGTCAAGGATTTCGCCACGGAAGATCCAAACTTTTACACCGATGGTGCCGTAAGTGGTTTCCGCACGTACTGACGAATAGTCGATATCAGCGCGTAGTGTATGCAGTGGCACACGACCTTCACGGTACCATTCAGTACGAGCAATCTCAGCACCGCCAAGACGGCCAGACAGCTCAACTTTAATACCTTTAGCACCAGAACGCATGCTGTTCTGTACCGCACGCTTCATAGCACGGCGGAACATAACACGACGCTCAAGCTGACTTGCGATGCCTTCCGCTACTAAATGAGCATCAAGATCAGGCGAGGTGATTTCTTCAATGTTGACCTGAGCAGGTACGCCCATAATTTTGGTCAATTCTTTTTGAAGTCTTTCAATATCTTCGCCTTTCTTACCGATAACAATACCAGGACGCGCAGTGGCGATGGTAATCTTAGCAGCACCAGTAGGACGCTCAATCATGATCTTGCTAATCATAGCACTATCAAGTTTCTTGCGCAGATATTCACGAACCTGAATGTCGTTAATTAGGTATTCTGAGTATTGTTTAGGGCTAGCATACCAGTTTGCGTTATGCTTTTTTACAACACCAAGACGAATTCCGATTGGATGTACTTTTTGTCCCATAACTTATTCCCCTACCTTTATAGTGATGTGACAGGTACGCTTACTGATACGATCAGCGCGACCTTTAGCACGTGGTAGGATACGTTTTAGCGTAATGCCTTCATCAACGTAGATGGTTGATACTTTAAGAGTATCGATATCTAAACCGTTGTTGTTTTCAGCATTGGCGATGGCAGAGTTAAGACATTTCTTAACAAAAACCGCGCCTTTTTTATTGCTATACGTTAGGATATCCAAAGCACGCTCAATAGATTTGCCACGAACTTCATCAGCAACGAGTCTAACTTTTTGTGCCGATATGGCGGCACCGCGTAATTTTGCAGTTACTTCCATGGTAAGCACCTTATCTCTTAGCTTTCTTGTCAATGCCGTGACCACGATATGTACGAGTCGGGGCAAATTCACCTAGTTTATGACCAACCATCTGTTCACTTACGATAACCGGTACATGAGTACGGCCATTGTGAACAGATAAAGTTAGGCCAACCATTTGTGGCAGAATCATTGAACGGCGCGACCAAGTTTTAATTGGCTTGCGTGAGTTGGTTTCTAATGCAGTTTCAACTTTAGCAAATAAATGCGCGTCTATGAATGGACCTTTTTTCAATGAACGAGGCATGAAATTCTTCCTTTATTTCTTCTTGGCGCGACGGCGGATGATCATGTTGTCAGTACGCTTATTGTGACGCGTTTTAAGTCCTTTAGACTTCTGACCCCAAGGGCTAGTAGGATGGCGACCTTTGTTACGACCTTCACCACCACCATGTGGGTGATCAACCGGGTTCATAGCGACACCACGAACAGAAGGACGAATACCTCTCCAACGTGAAGCACCGGCTTTACCAAGTGATTTCAAGTTGTTTTCAGTATTAGAAACTTCACCGATAACAGCACGGCAATTTACGTGTACACGGCGAGTTTCGCCAGAACGCAAACGAAGAATTGCATAAATACCGTCACGACCTAGTAGCTGAACGCTAGCACCCGCAGCACGAGCCATCTGTGCGCCTTTACCGATTTTAAGTTCGATATTATGGATCACAGTACCTAGTGGTATGTTTTTTAGCGGTAAACAGTTACCTGGACGAATTGGTGATAATTCACCTGACATTACAGTATCGCCAACTGCTTGCTTTTTAGCAGCGATAATATAACGACGTTCGCCGTCAGCGTACTTAAGTAAAGCAATATGCGCAGTACGGTTAGGATCGTATTCAATACGCTCTACTGTAGCTGGGATATTGTCTTTAGTACGTTTAAAATCGATAATACGATAATGTTGCTTATGACCACCGCCGATGTGACGAGTAGTGATACGGCCATTATTGTTACGACCACCGGTCTTGCTTTTTGATTCTAGAAGCGCTGCAAACGGACGACCTTTATAAAGGTGTGGATGCACTACTTTTTCAACAAAACGACGGCCTGGTGATGTTGGCTTTGCTCTTACGATAGGCATGAGTGTAATCCTTATTCGTTATTCGCTGTTTCACTAGTAGAAGCAGTCGTATTTGCGACCTCTTCACCAGCATCAGCCATTTGTACATCTTGACCAGCTTTTAAGGTAACATAGGCTTTTTTATAGTCGTTACGACGGCCGATACTTTTACCAAAACGCTTTGTCTTACCTTTAACGTTCAATGTGTTTACTTTTAAAACTTCAACACCTTCAAACATCATCTCAACTGCTTTTTTAACTTCAAGCTTAGTAGCCTTAGAGTCAATTTTAAATACCTGCACACCAAGTGAGTCGCCAAGCATTTGAGATTTCTCTGAGAATACAGGTCCTCTTAGGATCTGATAAAGTCTTGCGTTATTCATGCTAGTGCTTCCTCAAATTGTTTCGCAGCTTCGACTGTCATGATCACTTTATCAAAAGCGATCAAGCTCACTGGATCCACTTCACTTGTATCAAGTACATTGACATGTGGGATGTTGCGAGCAGCTAAGTATAAGTTTTCGTCAACTTCTTTGGTGACGATTAATGCACGTGATGCATTTAACTCACCTAACTTTGCGATCAGCTCTTTGGTCTTAGGACCAGAAACGCTTATCTCTTCAACCAAAATCAGACGCTCTTGGCGAATCAATTCGGCTAGGATGCACTGCATAGCACCGCGATACATCTTACGGTTAACTTTCTGTGACCAATCTTGTGGCTTAGCCGCGAATGCACGACCGCCCCCACGCCAGATTGGGCTACGAATAGAACCTGCACGAGCGCGACCAGTACCTTTTTGGCGCCATGGCTTAATGCCACCACCAGAAACTTCGGCACGGGTCTTTTGAGCGCGTGTACCTTGGCGAGCACCAGCAAGATATGCGGTGACGACTTGATGCACTAGTGCTTCGTTGAATTCACGACCGAAAGCCGTATCAGAAAGCTCAACTGCCGCCCCTGTAACTGTTTTTAAATCCACGTTAATCCCCTTGCTTAGGCTTTGACTGACGGACGTACGATGACATCGCCACCGGTGGCACCTGGGATAGCACCCTTGATGACAAGTAACCCATTTTCAACATCAACCGATATCACTTCTAGGCCTTGAACGGTAACGCGTTTGTTACCCATCTGACCTGGCATTTTTTTGCCTTTGAAGACTTTACCTGGTGACTGGTTTTGACCAGTTGAACCAATGGCACGGTGAGATACTGAGTTACCATGAGTGGCATCTTGCATGCTGAAGTTGTGACGCTTCACGCCGCCTTGAAAGCCTTTACCTTTACTGTTTCCTGTGACATCAACCATCTGACCTTGTTCGAACAAGTCAGCTAGGATCTCACCACCAATCTCACGACCTTCAAGATCGCTATCATTGGCACGAAATTCCCAAACACCACGACCAGCGGCAACGCCGGCTTTAGCGAAGTGACCTTTTTGAGCTGCTGTTACGCGGCTGTCACGACGGGTGCCTGTGGTAACTTGGATGGCTTGATAGCCATCTACATCAGTATTTTTTACTTGAGTAATGCGGTTAGCACTGATCTCAACCACTGTTACAGGGATAGATGCGCCTGCTTCAGTGAAGACACGGGTCATGCCGCATTTTTTACCGACTAAACCGATCGCCATTTTAGACCTCTTTATATCTTATATTAATGGGTTGGGTGTTTATGTGCATTAACCCAAAGCAATTTGAACGTCAACACCCGCCGCTAAGTCAAGCTTCATTAGCGCATCCACAGTTTTATCGGTAGGTTGAACAATGTCAACCATACGCTTATGAGTACGGATTTCGTACTGATCACGAGCGTCTTTGTTTACGTGTGGTGAAGTTAGAACGTTGAAGCGCTCAATGCGAGTCGGCAACGGTACAGGACCACAAACTTGCGCACCGGTGCGCTTTGCAGTATCAACAATCTCTTGTGCAGATTGATCAATCAGACGATGATCAAAAGACTTAAGACGGATACGGATTCTCTGGTTAGCCATGCCAGCAAGCTCCTAATATGTGCTTTTGTCATTCTTGCTTTGCAAGGATATGAGCAAAAGCCGTTTGGTTAAATATTCACTTAAAGCGGCCTTCTGTTCTAAACCAGAATGAGTTCTTTATCCGAACTTATAGCGTGCCAAAAGCAAAATAGTTTAAAGCCCCGCCGACCCTTCCATTGTAGGATGTCAGCAAAGGCATAATGAAATAGTGCTAGAAACGATGCTCTAGCTGTCATAGCGCCAGCTGTTTGATTGGCTGCGCATATATAATTCAGTGGTCTGTATTATACATAATAATCAGATGATTGCAAGGGGATTATTTACAATGATATACACAACTGTTTGATATAAATATTGGTTTTTAAACCAAATTCTCTTAACTTTTAACCAATTGCTTACTATTCAGATCCCGCCTTGACGTTCAATCTAATACTATATCATATTGTTCTTGGGTATATAAATTCTCAACATCAAAGGTAATCACTCTACCAAGCAAATACTCTAAATCTGCCACGGTATCCGATTCTGACGTCAGTAATAAATCAATCACTGCCGCATGAGCGACCACCGTAAACTTCTTTGGAGAGTTATAAGTACGAGCACAGCGCATGATTTCACGAAATATCTCAAAGCAGACCGTTTCAGCGGTTTTGACAAAGCCGCGCCCTTGACAGGTCGAGCAAGGCTCACATAGTTGCTGACCAAGCGATTCACGGGTACGCTTACGGGTCATCTCAACCAAACCAAGCTCACTGACTTGAGTGATTTTGGTTTTGGCATAATCTTGTACTAACTGTGACTGCAAGCTCTCTAAGATATCATCCTTATGCTGCTGCTCAAGCATATCGATGAAGTCTAGGATAATAATACCGCCTAGATTACGTAAGCGCAGTTGACGGGCTATCGCGTGTGTTGCCTCTAGATTTGTTTTGTAAACGGTATCTTCTAATGAACGCCCACCAACGAATGAGCCAGTATTGACATCAATAGTGGTCATCGCTTCGGTTTGGTCAATAATCAGATAGCCGCCCGACTTTAAATCAACGCGGCGTTTGAGGGCATCACGTAAATCATCTTCGACGCGGTGCACATCAAACAGCGACTGCTCAGCGGTATAATGTACTATGCGATCATAGACAAAAGGCACAAATTCTTTGGCAAAGTATCTAACCTGCTCATATATCTGCGAATTATCAATCACGACTTTTTCGGTACCAGCGTGTACCAAATCACGGATAGAACGCAGCGGTAGCGATAATTCTTGATAAATAAGCTCTGAGCTTTGATTAGGCTTCATTTCTTGACGACGAGCACATATCGTTCGCCATAGTTGCAAGAGATAGTAGATGTCTTCTTCAAGTTTATCAACGGGGACACGCTCTGCCGCTGTACGTGCAATAAGACCGCCCTTGAGATTGACGGTTTGCATCAGGCTAGTAAGCTCAGTCTTGAGACGGGTACGCTCTTCTTCACCATCAATACGCTGCGAAATACCGATATGCTCACTCGATGGCAAGTAGACCAGATAGCGAGATGGCAGTGATATATTGGTGGTTAAGCGCGCGCCTTTACTGCCCAGCTGATCTTTAGTGACTTGAACTAAGATACGTTGGCTCTCGTGTAGGCGATGCTGGATGAGAGTTTTCGAAACTGGTACAACTTCTGTGTTCTGCGTACTTATTACAGGCGGCGTAATGGCTAAATCGTCAGCGGTTACCTCTACAATAGTGCGCTTATCATCAGTCTTTTCGACTTTACTGCTTTTGGCAGCTGGACGAGGTTCACGCTGCATATCATTAACGTGTAAGAATGCAGTACGTGACTGACCAATATCGACAAAGGCTGCCTGCATACCCGGCAGAACGCGTACCACTGTACCCAAGTAAATGTTACCAACCAAACCCAGTTTATGATGACGCTCAATATAAATCTCGCCCAAGATACCGTTATCTAGTACGGCAACACGGGACTCCATGGGACTAATATTAATCAGCAGCTCTTCGGACATAGTATTTTCTCTTATCACTTAGCTTTCTGGTGAAGCATTCATAGTTTGGTAGCCTAACAGTGTAACAAATGCCACTTGCTTTTGCCCATGACACAAGCGTGTCATTATGTGCAGATGGCTTAATATCAAGCTTCATCTTAAAGCACTGCTGAATCCATACCCCTGCTCTAAACGTTTTGAGCATGTAAGCTTTATTAGGTATTATCTATTTAGGCATCAAAATTTTAAAGCGTATCAGTGTCATTCATCTCTTTAATCAATGCCAGCGTTTGGGCAAGCGGTAAGCCTACCACATTGGTATAGCTGCCATTGATACGGCTAACCCAAGCCGCACCCAAACCTTGAATACCATAGCCACCTGCCTTGTCTACAGGCTCGCCGCTGTCCCAATAATCACTCATCATCTCTAGGGTAAGCGCTACAAAGGTGACCTCTGTGCGTTCAATGATTTGTTGCTGATTGATGATTTGCCATACTTGCTCATTATCGAACCCATCAGAACGTTTAGGCTGTAATGAGAGTTGCGTTGCCTGTACCGCCGTCCATACTTCATGAGTACTATCAGACATTTGCTGCCACATACGATAAGCATCTTCGCGATTATTTGGTTTGACCAAGACTGTTTTGCCATCTGGCAATACCCCAATGGTATCAGAGGTCAATAAAATAATGGGCTTCGACAAGAGTGATTGATATAAGTGAGCGTCGTTATTCTTTAACTGTCTATTTAGCTGCGCGGTTGCTGCCTCTGATTTGGCGGCGACCATACGGACAATATAATCTTTGGGCGACTCATCTTGATAAGGCGTTTCATCGATATCCACGCTGATGACCGTAAATTCTAGTTGCACTCTACTTAGTAACTCGCGACGACGCGGCGAGCCGGATGCTAAGATAATATCCATCACTACTCTCTATATTATGTAGAAACTTGATATTGATAGGTTTAGTCATAAATAAACGAGGGTCGTCTATGGTAGATGCTTGTAAAGACCATGTGTGATGAAAATACTTGTATTGATAATCGATGTAACCAACCTGATTAACGCACAAATTTTCGTAACGTCAATAGTACCAATGGCCAGCTAATAATACTCATCAATAAAGAAAAAGTAGATTGGGCAACAAAGACATCTTGTACAAACATCTGTAGCATCCATAGACTCGCTTGAAATACAAATAATCCTAAACTCGCTATTATCCATGCACTAATCGTATTTAGCTGTCTGATATAGATACTGGTCACCTTTATCATCAGCGCCACTGCCACAGCAGAAAAAGCCTGCTGTCCTAAATGAGTATCCATCAGTAAATCAGCAATAAGGCCAATAGCAAAGGCACTAAAAATGCCTACATAACGCGGCTGAAACAATAACCAAAAAATCAATACCATGATCATGATCATAGGACGCAATGTGGCCATACTAGGACTTAATGGATAAACACTGAGCGATGAGGCAATAATAAAACTCAGTACAATCACGGCATGCAGCAGCCCATTTGCATGATCAGAATCAGGATATGCCATGAATACGTACCTTTAGCGGATGTTTAGCAGCTACTTAATAATGAATTCAGCATTGCAGGGAATAAAAAAAGAGGAGTAAAACAGCGCACTTAAATAGAATAGCGGCTGATTATCGGGCAATGATTATCTCTAACAATGACCATCAAGACTCATTGATGCCAATATTGTTTTTATTAGCCAGCTTGTCTTGCAGTATCAGCACATAAGCATTATCGACAAAGTTTGCGGCAGGTGTGACATCAATGCTTCTAAAATTATCCGCTTGCGTGTCTTCAATATGGGTGATACGACCAACACGGTAGCCTGCAGGGATACGCCCACCTAATCCAGACGAGACCAGCTCATCCCCGACGCGTACATCTGAGGTTTTAAAGACATATTCAAGGCTCAATGAAGTAGGTATACCCTGACCGGTGACAATAGCGCGCTGACCTGTCCGCTTGACAGTAACGGCAACGGACTGCTGCTCATCAGTAATAAGCAGTAAACGGCTGGTATTAGGATAGACATTGATAATCTGACCTAAAATGCCGTTTTCATCAATGACCGTTTGCCCAACTTGTACCCCATCTTGCTCCCCTTTATTCAACACCACAATTTGACGCAGTAGATTGGTGTCAGTACCAATTACCTGTGCCAGATTTAAATCAAATTGTTCAGGGCGCGTGGTCGATAGAATACCTTGCAGGCGAGCGTTTTGCGCCAAGATATAATCTTGCTGCTGCAATTTAGCTTGCGCGTGAATAAGTTGAGATCTGAGCTGCATGTTTTCGCGGCGCAGCGTTTCTTTTGATTGTAGGCTGCCGCTTGACCAGTGTTTTGCATAACTGGGTAATAATGACAGCTCGTAAATAGGCTGCATTGCGGCGTGGCTCGTTGAGCGTATAGGCTTGAACCATTCTGGATTTTTGCTATCAAACCACATCAATATCAATGCCACTATTAATAAAACAGCAGTCATACGAAGCGCGAGTGGCTGGCGAGCAAAAATACTTGGAGTCATAGTTCGTCTAATGTAGAGGTTTTAATGTGAGCATTAGCCAGCACTGAATAGCACTATATAAAAGGCAGTTGATATCAAAAAAAGCTCAGTATCTATCAGATATTGATTGCCTTTATTGATAATATTAAAGGCAACCTTTTTGGCTACCTTCAATGTTATTCATCTACCCTTTCTCATGCCTATTTATCGTTAACTTCAGCCTTATCTAACATTGCTAGTATGACAATGCTTGATAAACAGTGATTTATACAAAAATCATATTTAGGCTTTTGTTATTGATAAAATCAAGCGCAATACCACCACCACGGCTCACGCAAGTTAATGGATCTTCAGCGACTGTAACTGGTAAGCCTGTCTCTCTTGAGATGAGCTTATCTAAGTCACGTAATAGTGCGCCGCCACCGGTCAAGACAATACCGCGTTCAGCGATGTCTGATGACAACTCTGGTGGCGTCTGCTCAAGTGCTGCTTTTACCGCGCTGACGATACCACTTAACGGATCACTCAAAGCTTTCTGCACTTCTTCTGAGTTGACAGTGAAGGTTTTTGGTACGCCTTCTGCCATGCTACGTCCGCGTACTTCTACTTCTAACTGGCTGTCTTCATTTAGCGCAGAGCCAACTTCTTGTTTGATACGCTCAGCAGTAGTTTCACCAATCACGCAGCCATGAATACGACGTACATGGGTAATAATGGCATCATCAAACATATCGCCACCGATACGGATAGACTCAGCATAGACACAACCTGACAAAGCAATAACGGCAATCTCAGTAGTGCCACCGCCGATATCAACGACCATCGAACCGCTGGCTTCATGAACCGGCATGCCAGCACCAATCGCTGCTGCCATTGGCTCTTCTAGTAACAATACTTTGCTGGCGCCCGCTGACGATACCGCTTCACGAATCGCTTTTCGCTCGACAAGGGTAGACTTACAAGGCACGCAAACCACCACATTAGGCTGTGCCATAAAACGCTTAGCTTTTACCTTGGCGATAAAATGCTTAAGCATTTTTTGCGTCACTTCAAAGTCAGCAATCACGCCGTCTTTTAATGGGCGGATAGCCGTAATATTGGCAGGCGTACGACCCAGCATCTGCTTGGCATCAATACCAACAGCAGCAACGGTAGGGTTCTGTGTGCGATTGCTTCTTAAAGCGACCACCGTAGGCTCATCGAGCACCACGCCTTTACCAGGAATAAAAATAAGGGTGTTCGCAGTACCGAGGTCGATTGCGATATTATTTGATAAAAATCCAAACAGGTTCATGACTAATATTTCCAGCGTATTACAAATGAGGCGAATGAGGCAAATGAGAGTGACCGAGGGATTACTCGTCAGTATTGAGCAGGTCGTCTTTAGACATTACCCGTGGCGAGAGTTTATCATCGTAACAAGTCAAACCGAAGCTATAATGATGAAATGAAAAAACTGAGCTAAATTATACCGATTTGGCTCAAAAAAAACACAGATATTTGCATCAGTACGCTAGGATTTTGCGCTTATGCGCTAAAAGTTGTTACAAAGTTTGAAATCGCAGACCATACCAGCCGCTTTGATGAAACAGCCTTTAATTCAATCACTAACAAGCAGCTACCGTCTTATGATATTTACTAAGTAATTTGCTTGATAACTTGCTTAGCAGCAGCTACCCACTGTAACGTATTTCGTCATTAAATGGGGAGCTATTGACCATCAACTTTTTACTATCCAGTCAGCTTTGCATAATTGCTTATTAAGTTGAGCCTTTTTTAATAGAAGAGTCGTGAATAAAGCCCTTTTAAGCAATCTTGTGAGTAAAGATTGTGCTGTAATCAAGTGTCCTACTCTGTAAACTTCGGTCAGATGCTTTATAATAAAGCCACTGTATACTTACATCTTTATATAAGTCGCTTATTTTAGTGCTTATCTGTTTTAGTCATATTCTACTCTAACAAAAACTGTCCGTAACTGGAGACACTATGTCACAGCAACCATTAACGTCTGACAACACTGTCAGCCGTGAAGAAATCCTAGAAGTTGCCAACCTTGCCCGTTTAGGTGTCGATGAAAATACTGCCGATAGCTATGCTGCTGATATCTCTAAAATACTTAAGCTGATGAACACGCTTGGTAATGTCGATACCACTGATATCAAACCTTTATCAAACATTCATGAAGCTTGCCAAGATTTGCGTGCTGATGTCGCTAAACACGATATCAATCGTGAACGCAATCAATCGGTCGCCCCTGCTGTCGAAGATGGCTTGTATTTGGTACCGCAAGTGATTGAATAGGCGGCTGTCGCTCTCTGATTTCGTATCTTACTTTATGCTATTAACATTTTGACGGACGACACCTTATGTCTGAACTTCATTTATTAAGTACCCAGCAGCTCATTACTGGTCTGCAAGACAAACAATTTAGCAGCCTTGAGCTGACTGACCACTACATCAAACGTATCAACGCGCTTGATAGCAAGATCAACAGTTTTATCACTCATACCTCTGAGACAGCGCGCGCGCAAGCAAAAGCGGCGGACGAGATGCGTGTACAAGGGGACAAACGCCCATTACTTGGCGTACCCATGGCGCATAAAGATATTTTTTGTACTCAAGGCGTATTGACGACCTGTGGCTCTAAAATGCTGCATAACTTTATCTCTCCTTATGATGCGACCATCGTCACTAACATTGATAAAGCTGGAATGATTAGCCTTGGTAAGCTCAATATGGATGAGTTTGCGATGGGCTCAGACAATGAAAGCTCATATTATGGTGCGGTGCACAACCCTTGGAACATAGCGCATGTGCCTGGTGGCTCATCAGGTGGTAGTGCAGCAGCCGTTGCAGCAGGATTTGTACCCGTTGCGACTGGTAGTGATACCGGTGGCTCTATTCGTCAGCCTGCCTCATTTTGCGGCTTAACGGGCATCAAACCTACTTATGGTCGCGTCTCGCGCTTTGGTATGATTGCTTATGCCTCGAGTCTTGATCAAGCTGGTAGTATGGGTCGCAGTGCCATGGACTGTGCCTTCCTATTACAGCCAATGATTGGTCATGACCCACGCGATGCGACTTCTATCAAATACGAAATGCCTGATTATGTACAAGATTTAAATGACGCTGCTACCAGCGCTGGTGATAAACCGTTTGCCGGTTTACGTATTGGCGTTGCTAAAGAATATTTTAGTAAAGGACTTGATACTGAAGTCGAACAAGCAGCTCGTGCAGCGTTAAAGAAATACGAAGAACTTGGCGCGACCATTGTAGAGGTGACAATCACTGATCCAGAGATCACCCTTGCTACCTATTATATGCTCGCACCAGCTGAAGCATCATCAAACCTATCACGCTTCGATGGTGTGCGCTTTGGGTATCGCTGTGAAAACCCTAAAGACTTGATTGACTTATATACGCGCTCGCGTTCTGAAGGCTTTGGTCCTGAAGTACAGCGCCGTATTTTGTCAGGGACTTATGCGCTATCTGCTGGTTACTTTGATGCCTATTATACTAAGGCCCAAAAAGTGCGCCGCATAATTATCAAAGACTTCGAAGATGCTTTTGCCAACTGTGATGTGATCGCCAGTCCAACGGCGCCAACAGCGGCTTATAAACTTGGTGAAGACCTTGATCCTGCAACGATGTACCTAGGTGATGTTTATACCATTGGTGTCAACTTAGCGGGTCTACCTGCGCTTAGTCAGCCAGTTGGTTTAACCTCAGCAGGCTTGCCTATTGGTTTGCAATTGATTGGACAATATTGGCAAGAGAGCAAATTGCTCTCTACTGCTCATTTATTCCAGCAGCATACAGATCATCATCTGCAACACTCTACCATCGCGAAGGAGACGGTATAATGAATACAGCAACTACTACTGATAACAACGCCGTTCGCAAACACGATGTTCGTAAAGAGCTATTCGTCGATGGTTATGAAGTGGTCATCGGTATCGAGATTCACTGCCAGCTGAACACAGAAAGTAAGATATTCTCGAGCGCGCCGACTGACTTTGGTCACGAGCCAAACAGCCAAGCCAGTATTGTAGATTTAGGCTTACCGGGTGTCTTGCCAGTTCTAAATGCTGGTGTGGTTGATCGTGCGCTAAAATTTGGTATCGGTGTCAACGCTGAGCTGGGGTTATTCAATACCTTTGACCGTAAAAACTACTTCTATCCAGACTTGCCTAAAGGCTATCAAATCACCCAGATGGCCAATCCTATCGTTGGCGAAGGCTATATAGATGTCGTGGTCAATGAAGGTGAAAAGAATGAATATCCTAAGCGCATGGGTATTACCCGCGCGCATCTAGAAGAAGATGCTGGTAAATCAGTACACGATGCCGTCGATGGTATGACTGGTGTGGATTTGAACCGCGCTGGTACGCCATTAATCGAAATCGTCTCTGAACCTGATATGCGCTCGGCTCACGAAGCGCTTGCCTATATCAAAGCCATTCATCAGCTGGTGACTTGGCTGGGTATCTCAGACGCTATCATGGCAGAAGGCTCCTTCCGCTGTGATTGTAACGTCTCTATCCGTAAGCCTGGAAGCGAGCTTGGTACACGTACTGAGCTTAAGAACCTAAACTCATTCCGCTTCATCGAGCGTGCCATCAATCGCGAAATCGAGCGTCAAATTGACATCTTAGAAGACGGCGGTAAAGTTGTGCAAGCAACGATGCTTTATGACCCAGAGCGCGACGAAACTCGGGTTATGCGTACCAAAGAAGACGCCAATGATTATCGTTATTTCCCTGATCCTGACTTGCTACCTGTGCGTATCGAGCAGCATACGGTTGATAGCATTCGTGCAGCGATGCCTGAGCTACCGGTTGCCCGCCGTGCGCGTTTTGAAGAAGCGCTTGGTCTGTCAGAATATGACGCTCGTATCTTGACTGGTAGCCGTCAAATTGCTGATTACTTTGAAAATGTGGTTGCAGAAGTTGGGCAAGCAGATGCCAAAATGGCAGCTAACTGGGTAATGGGCGACCTACTCGGTGCGTTGAATAAAGATGATAAGGAAATTACTGACTCCCCTATCAGCGCCAAGCAATTGGCTGGTATGCTATCACGCATAAAAGACGATACTCTATCTGGCAAATTGGCTAAGAAAGTATTTAGTGCCTTATATGAGCGCGAAGGCGGCGATGCTGATGATGCAGCAGATAAAATCATCGAGGAAAAAGGTCTTAAGCAAGAAACCGATACAGGCGCTATCAAAGCCATCGTTGAAGACGTCATTGCTAAAAATGCAGCGATGGTTGAAGAGTATCGCGGCGGTAAAGAAAAAGCCTTCAATGGTTTAGTTGGTCAAGTAATGAAAGCCAGTCGCGGTAGTGCCAATCCACAGCAAGTCAACCAAATTCTGAAAGAGTTACTGGGTTAAGGTTGACTGCTCATTGGTTATACTGGCTATGATATATAAAATGCCATTGTAGATTTTGGCTGAAATAAATAGCTCTTGCAATATACATAATTTTGCGTAAAATAGTCAGTCATTCGGGGCGTAGCGCAGTCTGGTAGCGCACTACACTGGGGGTGTAGTGGTCGCAGGTTCAAATCCTGCCGTTCCGACCAAACATAGTAGTAAAGAGAGAAGCCAATCATTGTTTTCAATGGTTGGCTTTTTTTTGTGATAAATTTGGCTGATAATTAAAGAAAGAAATAGTAAAATTTGAGCAGGGCTAGGATTCATTACTCAAAAGCCAGCCAGCCACACACCTTTAGGCTGGTACTGACTTGCAACTACTATAATTTAAGGGTGTGTAAAGGTGTAAATTATGGTTAATTCTAGAGAGGGTTTTTCAGATGCTGACCTTCAAAAAATTCTCGAACAAGCCGAACGAATAGAGTTTGAAAGATTGCAACATAGAACAACTATACCCACAGTATTTATAAAAGAATTACTAGATAGCCCACCTAATTTTTTACTAAGTCGTCATTTTTTTGACGTAGGTTATAAAGATAGGAAGAGAATATCAATCATTCATGAGCTAATAGAAAAGATAGAGAATATTGCTATTGAAGACTGCAAAGGACTTTTAGAAGAACAGGGTTATCGTGTAGATTTTGAGAAAGAAGAATCTATTATGTATAGAGGATTATCTGTTCATATTATGCTCAGTAACAAAGATATTTACTTAGAGTCAAAGGAGCTTAAATGCTTGAACTTTCATAAACTATTTGACTGTATCAACTTAGTTGGCTATGTTTTTGGTGCAGGAACAAATGAAGTTAGAGGTGATAACGATTTTCAAAAAAAACTATCAAAGTCCAACAAGACAAAAGCGAATAAAAGATGGTCAAAACACAATCAAACCAGACCTGAAAAAAAGAAACTATACCTAGAAATTATGGATCAACAGAACTTCACTACTTTTGCTGAAACAGCCGAATATATTAAACAGCACATTGAAACAGATAAAAAACCATCTTATGACACTATCAAACGATGGTTAAGCCAAGCCAACAAAGGCGATTTTTCATAACCTATCATACTGTGGTATGCAGGCATACAACACGCTATGCATGCATAAGTATTTAGCTATAACCATACAACCTATAACATAAATCCATGAACCGTTACTCACCGTTGTGTAACGGCATAACATGGAGCTAAACATGACACAGCAAGATCATATCCCACCTAATCTAGAACAACAGCCACCGCATAACGCGCCTAGCAACTTATCAAAACGGCTACTGCCAATACTAAAAATGATACTTAGCATTCTTTTGCCTTACTTACTATCACCGCCTGATATCAGCATTCATATTCATCACATTAATATCCTGTTTTAAAGTCAATAAACTGAGCACTACCCTAGCTGATACTCGTGTCCTATAGACTTTTATAGAGCGAGCCGTTAGGGTAAATGCTACAACGTTACGATGGTTTATCCTATGCCCGAGCCTATCGCTCAGCCCCTCTCGACTTACCTTATAAATGACGCACCTTGGGAAGCTTACCAGCGACCTTATGTGCGTGATTTGGCGTATGTGCTTGCTTGCCCAAACGTTTTGACTAAATGGCTTGACGTTGCGCCTTACCAAAACACTTATGCTATTTCCGTACATAGCGCAAGTTTTTGGCAACAGCAATTCGCAGGATATCAGCAGCGTTTAAAAGAGTTGGATACCACCAATGACTATCAGGCGCTAACCCGCTATTTACTAACGCGTCCAAGTCCCAATCGTTTGGGTTTTCACTTTGAAGGGTTACTGTCATTTTGGTTAGAGGATGCGTTTGCGCGTAAGCTGCATCCATATGAAACACTCGCTAATAATGTACAATTATTTAACGGCAAGCAGACGACTGGTGAGCTGGATTTAATCTTATATAATCATGCAGAAAATCTGGTCGAGCATTGGGAGCTGGCTATTAAGTTCTTTATGGGATCAGCACCGTTTGAGCCGGAGAACTGGGTTGGCATCAACTCCAAGGACAATCTACAGCGCAAAATAACCCACATGCAAACCAAGCAGTTTGATAGCATTTGGGTCAATACGGAGAAACATGGGCAAATTAAAATTGATAAGCGCTATGGCGTGATAAAAGGGCGATTCTTTTTGCCAATCAACACCTGTAATTTTACTTATCCATCTTGGTTATCACCAAGCTTTCCTATGCATGAGTGGTGCGATAAGACTGATAGCGCAAATCTTTCGATGATTGATATTGATACATTACGCGCTGCTCATTATATTGAATGGTTTAGTAAACGCGACTTTTATGATGACCGTCAGTCGCCACTGAACAATTCTAAAAACGATATATTAAAAACAGGTTTATATTTTGCAGGCGATAGACCTATTGTTATTTATCCTAAGCAGACCGAACAAGTAGAAAATAAACTTTGAGCTTTTATCATCATCTTAATAACTTTTAATAACTCTCAATCACTTGCATCAGCTCATATCTCAGCATGTCGGCACTCGGCATGCGCTCCGCATGAAAACGCACGATAGCAATGCCCGCACTGGCAAGCGCCTTGTCTTTTTTGTCATCGGCTTTTTGCCTTGCTTTACTGCTATGTGTCCAATCATCAAGCTCGATGGCAACCAAGGTAGTCTGCGCATCAATATCAACAATCACATAATCAACACTTTGGCGGCAGATACGATTGAACCAAAAACTGCGCTCAGACGTCTCATTACTGTTCGCTTCAATAATCCGTGACAGCTGTACTTGCACAAAAATATGATATTCCGGTAATGCATTTTTTAACTTATTAAAAAATATCACTTCAGTAGGGGTCATGATAGGCATCGGCGCAAACGGCCAAATAGCCAACTCATCACCGCGTACAGGTGGCGGATCTGGTGCAACAGCTTGTTTATTAGAAAATAATTTTGGTAAGGTAATCAGCCCCAAAAAGCCAACTGCCAATATTAAAAATATAGCGCCAAATGACATGGTTTTACCTTATACAATATCTAAGCAGTTAGATAGCTTGCCTATATGCTAGCCTAGCTAACATAACAAACTACCTTTAACTGCAGCAGGTCGACCCTTATGGGCTAACAGGTTATACAGAGAGAAACAAAAATGGTGCTCATGGTAACTAAGTATGAGCAAATGGACAAACACTAAAACGAAAAACACGACAATAGATGTCGTGTTTTAATTATAAAGCATCAAATGATAATAATTGAAAGTACTCTCACTAAGATTGTAGGTCCACATTCATTATCATACGTTTAGCAGTTTAACAATATCTAGCGCCAATATAATACCCAAGCGCTGGTGGTATTCACTTTGGGGTCACTATTGATCTTATCCTTCAAGGCTAAAGCGGCTACTTTACCACGCTCAGGACCGACAATAACCCGTACACCGCGACTCGTCGGGCTGGTCTTAACTTGATAACCTGCAGATTGGAATTTTTTTGCCATCTCATCCGCTTTGGATTGGTCGTTTGCTAACGCTACTTGTACCCCAAAGCTACCTTTAGCATCGGTTTCTTTGACTTCTTTACGGGCTTCACTGAGTTTTTGCTGAGCATCACGTTTAGCGTCTGCTGACTTTTTCACTAAAGCTTCTTCTCTTTGACGCTTTTCTTCACGTGCCTGTTCAGCCGCCGTCGCTTCTCGCTCTAAACGCTCTACTTGCTTACGCGATGGAATCGTAATGGTTTGACCAAGATTTAGCGATGTTGATGGTGAGAGATTATTGGCTTGAGCTAAGACTTCTACCGGCATATCGTACTGGCGTGCCAGTTTAATCAGCCCATCTCCTCTTTTGACTTGATAGTCAGAGGGCGACTTAGGTGGGGTCTTTTTTGCGGCTTCATCCGCCTCGCGCTTTTTTTCCGCAGCTACTTGCGCTTCAGCCTGCTTTTTAACGTCTGCTTCTTTTTTGCTATCTGCTAATTTCTTAGCAGCAGCTTGCTCTCTAATAGTTGCTTGTCTTTCAGCTGCCTGCTGCTCCGCTAGTGCTTTCTTCTTTGCTTCAGCACCATCAGTGGACGTCTCTGCACTAGAAGGCGCTGATATAGGTGTTGCAAGTGTGTTCTTCGTCGCCTCTTTATTAGTACTGTTAGTATCAACGTTATCTTCGATACTTGGTGTGGTGCTCGCCAGATATTGCTGACTTTCAGCGCGTGCTTTTGCCAATGCTTGCGCCTCTGCCGCTTCTTGTTCAGTTAAGAACTGCTGAGCACGCTTTTCTTGTTCTGCAACGCGAGCGGCACGCTCTTTTTGTTTTTGTGCCAAGATACGTTTTTCTGTTTCGATATCTGTTGTCAGTGGTTGTACAGACGTAGGCTCAGCACTCGGTTGATTGATCATTGCCGATCCCGGCTGTGATTTATTGGTATCACCAATTTGTTGTACCATGGCGTATAGCATCACGCTACCACCGATAATCATCCCAATGCCCAATAAGGCTTGTCTCGAAAAATTCATCCGTTTACGTCTCTTAGTTAGTAATAAGGTTGATTGGGCGGCGCGGTTATTGTTTTAAACTATATTATAGATAGCTTAAATCAGCAAGCTATTAGCGCCAGTTGCTTCCATCCGTGTTAATACTAATGCGCTAGGTTTTAATCACTTTGATTATAAAGCATATTTTTCATGCTGTCTGCCACCACGCTATTACTAAGACTAACATCAAACAGTCAATGTTTTAACGTAAATTATCGCGTTTCAAGCGTAGACAATGCCTCTCCAATCGTATGAAAAGAGCCACAGACTACAATCAAATCTTGTGGCTGACTGGCATTTATAATCGCATGAGTGGCTTCTTGCAAACGCGCAAACTCATGTATCTGAGCATCATCGACATAGCTCGCTAAGATACCTTGCAAATGCTCCGTAGTGGCAGCACGTGGATAATCAATTTCAGCGATGAACCAATCACTGATTGGTAAGCCTGCTGTCGTCAAACGCTGCACCACTTTATTAATATCTTTATCACCTAGCATAGAAAACAACATTTTAATGGTAGCAGGTTCACCTGAAGTTTGATTAACTTGTTCAGATGTACTTTGCTGTGTTAAATGCTGCTGCCAAAGCGGTAATAATTGCGCCAATAAAAACTCAACGCCTTGATCATTATGCGCCACATCAAATAGCCAATGACGCTCATGGACTTCACGATAATCGAAGCGACCGGCAAGCTTAACTGTTTTTAGCGCTTGCTCTATAGCATTGGTATCGACGTCTAAGGGACTTGCAAGTACTGCTGACAGAGCATTGGCAGTATTGGTCAATGACAGTGCGGGTTGAGGCAATTGTAGAGTGACAGCGGCATTGCTATATTGCCACGTAGTCGAATTATTTTCACAATAGCTGAACTCTTTACTGACTTGATAACAAGTCGCCTGATGCTTATCTATCGCTTGCTGTACGCTATTTGGCATCTCTGTAGCACCGTAAATGACGCTAATCCCATCACGTAAAATACCTGCTTTTTCCGCTCCGATGGCTTCCACATTATCACCCAACCAATCAACATGATCGATGGCAATATTGGTAATCACTGCCATATCAGGGTCGATGATATTGACCACATCTAAGCGACCGCCCAGCCCTACTTCTAACACCCAAACATCGCAATCCGCTTCCGCGAATATCAACAATGCGGCCAGTGTTGTCATCTCAAAAAATGACAATGTTAAATCACATTGCAACCGTGCCGCTTCTACCTTGCTAAAGGCAGCAATCAGGGTTTCATCGCTGACCATCTCGCCATCGATCCGTACCCGCTCGTTAAAAACGCTCAAGTGCGGCGATTGATATAAAGCAGTTTTATATCCTGCGGCTTGGCACATCTGCGCGATGACCGCAGTCGTCGAGCCTTTGCCATTAGTACCTGCAACCGTAAATACATAGGCGTCATCTTTGGCTGATTGTATGACTCCCAATGCCTCAGCAACTGGTAGTACTCGTGATAGCCCCATATCTATCGCCGAGACATGAATCTGCTGCATATAATTCAGCCATTCGGTTAAAGAGGCTTGGTTGTCAGGGGTACTACTGGGGCTATGAGACGCTAAAGAATCAGACATGGACAGAACCTATATCAAAGTTTGAGATAAAAGATAAAACTTATATAAAAAAATAAAGAGAGTATAACTAGCTTGCTACAAAGCAAAAATAGCATTTACCGTTATTCACGATAAATGCTATTCATTAGTTTTACATATTTGGCAGATATTAGCACGCCGCTCGATCATTATGCAGTGAAATTATAAAACAGCTGCTTGAATCTAACCCACGTGTTTTTATTTTTACTACCTACTGAGCATCAACGTTGGGTACGCTACACAGTTTTGCCAGCAGACGATAAATAGTATCAATCATTTGATGACGATGTACCACTTCGTCAACCACACCATGCTCTAGCAAAAACTCTGCACGTTGAAACGGCTCTTCTAGTGTCTCACGTACTGTCTGTTCAATCACACGCTTACCAGCAAAGCCAATCATGGCTTTTGGTTCTGCTAAGTGAATGTCACCAAGCATCGCAAGAGATGCGGTCACACCGCCATAAACAGGATTGGTCAGTACCACGATATATGGCACGCCAGCAATTCTCAAACGCTCAATTGCTGCTGCTGTTCTTGCCATTTGCATGAGTGATAGCAAGCCTTCTTGCATACGCGCACCACCAGAGGCAGCGAAACAGACCAAAGGTACTCTATCTGCGAGGGCTTTTTCGGCAGCTTGAACAAAACGGTCGCCAACCACCGAGCCCATAGAGCCACCCATAAATCGGAAGTCAAACGCACAAGTTACGATATCGAGATTGCGTAATTTGCCATGTAGCACAATCAACGCTTCACTCTCTTTCGTTTTTTCTTGTGCTTCTGCCATGCGATTTGGATACGGCTTACTGTCTACAAACTTTAGCGGGTCTTTGGCGGTAAACTCTTGCCCAAGCTCGCCTTCTACTTGATCAAGCAGCCAGTTCAAGCGCTCACGAGCACTCATCGGTAAATGATGGTCACAATGCGGGCACACGTAACAGTTAAAAATCAGCGCTGTATTGGTAATGATCGAATGGCAGCTGCTGCATTTTGTAGAAGGCTCTGTCTCTACAGCGGTCAATTGCGCCGTTAATTGCTGTTTGATACCCGGAATCGGGCGCTCAAACCATGATTGACCGGCTTTATTGCCATTCTGCTGCAGGCTTGTACTATCATTATTTATATCAGGTTTTGTCATCGTATCAGTCATATTATTCGCCATTATCTAAGGCTTATTGGCAAGCTCACTTGTGCACTTGTCCGTAAGAGTCCATTTATAAGAATCAGTTTAATCGTCACATATCCTCATGACTTTAGCAATTATAAGGCACGCTAATGCATAACTGTGACCATTTATATGTGATGTTAGTTTACACACGTAAACTAACTTTAGCAAAGCCATTTGCCTGTGTCTTTATAAACATTGTTATAAATACCCTCATAAATATTGTGACGATAATTTACCCAACTGTTTGAGCGGGTGCTTATAAACTATCGAGTGCGCCGCGTAACTCATCCATTTTTGCCATAATTTTTTGCTGAGCATTAGCGACTGCAGTGATATCATTGGCATCGATATCAGCAAAGTTCTGTACCAATGCACTACCGACGATAATACCATCCGCATAAGCACCAATTGCTTTGGCAGAAGTTGCATCACGAATACCAAAGCCCACACATACTGGCAAATCCGTCTCTGCTTTAATGGCCTGTACTTGCTTTGCAACATCGTCAGTATCTAGCGTTGCTGAACCCGTCACGCCTTTTAAAGACACGTAATAGATATAACCACCGCAATGAGTCAATACTTGCTGACGACGTTCAGCCAGCGTAGTTGGTGATAATAAGAAAATCTCATTCATCGCGTGCTCAGTCAAATGCTGGGTAAAGCTACCCGCTTCTGCTGGTGGCAAATCAACCATCAAGATACCATCGACGCCTGACTGCTCGCATAGCGCAACAAAGTTATCATAACCGATAATCTCTACTGGATTGAGGTAACCCATCAGGATAATTGGCGTCTGCGTATCTTGCTGGCGAAATTCTGCAACCATCTTTAGCGCATCACGAGTGCTTGTACCCGCTGCCAATGCACGCTCGCCTGCTAACGCAACAGTTGGACCATCTGCCATTGGGTCAGAAAATGGTAAGCCCACTTCAATCATATCTGCGCCATGCTTGACTAAATCATGCAGCAAGCCAACAAAGTTGCTTGGATTGGGATCGCCTGCCATCACATAAGGGATGAGTGCTTTTTTATTTTGTGCTTTTAGGGTTTCAAAGGTGCTTTCAATTCGGGTCATAGTGGTCTCTTATAATTTTAAAATTAATTTGTTGTCATTGAATCGCGTAAGGCACGCATCTGTTTAATAGAATTCTCAAAACTTGCTTGGGCGGTTTCTATAATGGCATCGACTTGAAAGACTAAGTCAGCATCTAACTGACTAATAAGAGATTTCTGATGCCAATTCTCAATATATGCTAAGCGTTCTACATAAACCGAATTGGGTAGATTTTGACATTTAATAACTAAGAATTCTCGCCAAGGCATTTCTCTTTTTTCATCACCATTACAAATATTGCATGCCAGCACAAAGTTATAAACGTCATTGCTACCTCCATCTCTTACAGCATGCAGGTGGTCAAGATGACCTTTGCGACTATTAGGCTCAATAACTATATTGCAGTAAGCACATTTATTATCAAAGTAATTCCAAACTTGCTGCTTCTGGGACTTATTAGGATGAGTGTCTATAACTTGTAATAGGCTACGTTTAATCTGATTTTTTGCCATAGAAGGTGTGACTTTTGCCATTTTGCTAACCCTCTGCTTTTTCAAAAAATTCTATAATGGAAAACCCTTCTTAATAGGCTATCTAGCGCGTTTTTCAAAATCGAATAATATAAATTTATATTGTGAACCCTCTATTAGATTTAATAGAGGGCATTATGAAACTTAATGAATAATATACTAATAATTTTTAAGCTAGAAAATGACTCTAAAGCTCAATCCCTTCTGCCTTCATCACCGAATGCAAATCTTTATCGCCGCGACCAGACATATTGACGATAATAGTTTGATCAGGAGTCATCGTTTTAGCCAGCTTCAGTGCATAAGCGACCGCATGAGCAGATTCAAGCGCCGGAATGATGCCTTCTTTACGCGTGACTTCATGGAAACCTTCTAACGACTCCTTATCGGTACAACCAACATACTCAACACGCTTCATATCTTTTAAGAAGCTATGCTCAGGACCAACACCAGGGTAATCAAGACCTGCGGAGATAGAATGGGTTTCTTGGATTTGACCTTCATCATCAGCCATCAAGTAAGTACGGTTACCGTGTAATACACCAATACGACCAGCAGCTAATGGTGCAGAATGACGACCCGTCTCAATACCATCACCTGTTGCTTCCACGCCATACATTTTAACGTCATTATCATTTAAGAAGTCAAAGAACAGGCCAATGGCATTTGAGCCGCCGCCAACACAAGCGACTAGCGCATCTGGTAATTTACCCGTCATTTGCAGATGTTGCACACGCGCTTCTTTACCAATAATTGCTTGGAAGTCGCGTACGAGTAATGGATAAGGATGCGGACCTGCAACCGTACCAATAATATAATATGTGCTATCCACATTGGTAACCCAGTCACGCATCGCTTCATTCATCGCATCTTTAAGAGTGCGTGAGCCAGATGTTACCGGCACAACTGTCGCACCCAATAAGCGCATACGGTAGACGTTCATCTTTTGACGCTCAACATCGTCCGCGCCCATATAAACGATACACTCTAGTCCCAAACGCGCGGCAATCGTCGCCGTCGCAACGCCATGTTGCCCTGCTCCAGTCTCTGCAATAATACGTTTTTTGCCACTCATTTTGGCAAGGAGCGCTTGACCAATAGTATTATTGACCTTATGAGCGCCAGTATGGTTTAAGTCTTCACGCTTAAAGTAAATTTGCGCACCGCCAATCTCATCACTTAGACGCTTGGCATGATAGAGAGGCGTTGGGCGTCCAACATAGTTGACCAAATCATTGTGATATTCTTCCCAAAACGCAGGGTCTTTTTTGACTGTGTTATATAACGTTTCTAGCTCTTCTAACGCTGCCATCAAGGTTTCAGAGACAAAGCGTCCGCCGTGGACGCCAAAATGTCCTCGCGCATCAGGATACTGGTTAAAATCTTGCACGCTTTCTGGATTGGTAAAGCTATTAATAGCGTGTGCGGTGGCAGATACATCTTTGTTAGCGACATGACTCATGGTAATTCCTACTGTAATAAGTGGTATTTTTTAGGATAGCTGTTTTTTGGAATAACTATAGGGAAAACTGTTTATATAGTTTGCTTTGGCAATGTGGCAGCAGTAAAGCTAACTATTTATATTCGAAGGTTCGCCAAGCGTCTCGTTTTGCCATCGGTCGCGTTTTACCGCTTTCATAAAGGCGCGAATCTTAGCGGGGTCTTTTTTGCCTTTATCAATCTCAATACCGCCGCTGACATCGACTGCGTAAATAGGCAGCTCTATTGTGGCAGCGACATTGTCAGCATCAAGCCCACCCGCTAAGATAATCGGTAGTGAGCTGTCATTCGGTATCAAACTCCAGTCAAAGCGTGCGCCTGTGCCGCCATACTTATGCTGATGGTAGGCATCTAGTAATATACTGCTCGCCCCTGCTGCGGCAAAACTGTCAATTTGCATCTTTACACTATCGAGCGTATCTTGCTCAGCATTGACACGCAACGCTTTAATCCAGCGTTTATTGACGCTGCTTGCCAGCTGACGGCACTGCTCGGGCGTTTCATCGCCGTGAAATTGGATAATATCAAAAGAGACATGATTTGCCAGTTCAATAAGCTCATCTTCAGGCATATTGACGACCAAAGCCACTACACTGATAAAAGCCGGTACTGCAGCACTCAATATTTGCGCCTGCTCGATTGTAACCGCACGAGGACTTGGCGGATAAAACACAAAGCCAATGGCGTCCGCATTGAGCTTAACAGCAGCTTTAATATCATCAAGTTGAGTAAATCCACAAAACTTAACGTGCATGAGGTGACCTTGCGAAAGACTGAATATGATGATTTGTTAATAAAGGAGCAAATCAATTGCATCCAAAAACTTATCCTAGCATACTTTTATTCATAGTTTTGTTTATGATTGCGATTGATTAATATGGGAATAGATGAATGTCTAAAACGGCGGTAGCGATAAAAAATAATTCACACAACAAAGTCGAGGATATTCATCAGTTGCATTATCTCATGTGGTTTCGCCGTGATCTACGCGTTCATGACAATACTGCTTTGGCTGCCATGTGTGAGCGTGCAAACGAAGACAATGCTCAGCTCAGCGCGGTATTTTTTCTTACCCCTGAGCAGTGGCAGGCACATGACATGTCGCTTACACAGCTTGATCATATTGCGCGAACACTCCCTATCCTCGCAGAAAAACTGCACCAGTTGAACATCATTTTAACCTTGCAAATCTGCCCTAATTTTACTGATTGTATAGCTGCGTTGAGCGCATTATGTGAGACAAATAATATCAGCTGCGTGATGGCAAATCATGAGTACGAAGGTAATGAGGTTGCGCGTGATGAGCAATTAACCAAAAAGCTCCTCGAGACTGATATTGAGTTTATCCGCTGGCATGACCAATGTATCTTACCACCGAAAAGTATCACTACCAATGATGACAGCATGTATCAAGTGTTTACCCCATTTTATAAAAAATGGCGGCATACCTTGGAGGTTAGTGACATACAAATTCATACAGCACTTGCCGTCATAGATAATAAACAAGTTAATTTAACATTATCAGAAAACAGTGCAAACACTATTCAAGATATAGAGGCATTGTGCAAAAAAACTGTACACGACTATCAAGAATATCTACAAACTCATAAACCCTATCAAAATATAGATACGGACAAGCAAATTAGCCAAGCGCGCCTTGCCTATCCTGCTGGCGAAGTTGCTGCTTGTCATCGATTAGAGCACTTTATCGCGGATAATATCAATAACTATGATGTGAGCCGCGATGTGCCAAGCTTACAGGCGACCAGTCAGCTATCCGCTTACCTTACTATTGGAACAATCAGTCCTAGAGTGTGTTATTTACAAGCTACTCAGGCATTAGGGGAATTACATGGAAATGATGGTGACAACTTTGACAACGGTGACAATAACGACATCAACCGCTGGATAAGCGAGCTGGCTTGGCGAGATTTTTATCGCCATGTTTTAGACTATAAACCTGAGCTTATCCGCCATCAAGCGTATAAATATGAGACTGATAAGAAAATCAACTGGTCATATGATGAAGATGCTTTTGCAGCATGGCGTGAGGGCAAAACGGGTGTGCCATTAGTCGATGCAGCGATGCGCTGCATTAATGCGACAGGCTTTATGCACAATCGCTTGCGCATGGTTACCGCGATGTTTTTGACTAAAGATTTATTGATTGATTGGCGCTGGGGTGAGCGTTACTTTATGCAGCAGCTGATAGACGGTGACTTTGCGTCTAATAATGGTGGCTGGCAGTGGAGCGCATCAACAGGTACAGATTCTGCGCCCTATTTTCGTATTATGAATCCCTTTAGCCAAGCTAAAAGCCATGATGCTGAGGGAATATTCATTAAGACTTGGCTACCTGAATTAAAACCGATTCCTACCAGCATCTTGCATAGCGAAGACAAAATGCGCAAGGCACTGAACAAGAATGGTACCTTTGCAGATATTGATTATCCTGTGCCAATCATTGAGCATAAACTGGCACGCCAATTAGCGATTGCTGAATTTAAAAAAGAGTAATATCTATAGTTAAAATATCTCAAAAACGCTACAGTGCTGCTGGTATAAATTTTTTGTAGCCTCTGTCTGCGTAGGCACAGCAAGCAAGGAAAATTAATATCAGCAGTACTTGATGTATCGATATTACTTTTCGCTGACTATACAACCATTATCTGCTGAGAATGGGTTTAATTATTTGTTAACCGTAGCAGTTGCCGATGCTGAAGCGACTGAAGGCAACTGACATGAACCAGCGCCTTGCGTGGTGACCGTCACTACTGCGCCAGTTAATGCAAATAACTGCTGTAACTGAGTTTGCGCGTTATCTAACGCCATTGTCATGACATCACCGCGGCAAGCACGTTCAAGCACCTCGGCTTTTGCCATGCTTTGTGCTTGTTTTAGAATTTTTGGATCGACTTGCATCATACCAAAAGCCCCCGTTTGCCAATCGTAAATCTCGATATCATCTAGATAGACTGAAAATATCTCTGATGGCGGCAGCGTAATATTAATTTTTGGCATAGTAGAAACGGAGGCATTAACATCAGCGTTTTCAGCATCATTTACTTCCGACTCGGTAGGCTGTATCACTTGTACCATCTCAGGTGTCAATGCGCTCAAATCAATGCCTGCCTCTACGCGACCACGAGCAATAAATAGCGCCTTTTGCTCATCTTGCCATAGCTTCATCCAACTGCCTGAACGCTGACTAGTAATCACCGTATCAACGCTGAATGCCACCGTCTCCAAACGATTCAAGTTCTGAATTTGTGTCACCACACCCTCACGAGTGATGGTTTCTATGGGCTCTTCTTTGGTAATATTCTGCACAGTATAGATAGCGAAAACGATGGCTGTGAGACCAGCAAGCAATACGATCCACGACATCATAGCGATAGATTTTTTCGCTTTTGAATCAGTCGTATCAAGAGGAGTTCGATTATCAGAACTGTTCATATAAACACCTTTATGGTTTTATCATAATTTTATCGATTATTTTTATAACTATAGTCGATTCCAAATAGAACAGATACGTTATATTCCAACGCGGAACTGCTGTAAACTTTTCTGGCATGCTATGCCTACGCTGACAGAGGCTGCGTAAAATTCATTTCAGTCCCGCTATATTGTTTTAATGCTGAATTCACTATACCTATTATTAGAACTACACAAAAAATCACGTACTAAATAATAAATGCTGTTTTTAAGCAGCAACTTCAAGTAATGACTACCAATACTCTACATAATTACCAATAATACACTTTTCAAAAAACCACTTATTCATTTGCTATAAATACATTTAGAACTGGTAAATAATCGAGTTATAGCCGTCTGATTCAACCCTTTAAGTAACCTTCGCTCTGAAAAAACAAAAAGTCATTGCGTCTTAGGCTAACTTTACCTAACATAGTCAGGTTGTATGCTTAAAATATCGGTATACAGGTATTTTTCGAGCTTTATGCTAAAGACAGTGCTCGATGAAGTCTGATATTTTTATACAAAATAATATGTTATATCCTTTTTTAAATGCTGTTTACGAACGCACTGCTCACTAGCGTACTGTCTGTTGTAGTACTTTCTAGCTAGGGCATGTCCTACACTATTACCAAGTAATAACAGGTAATCTTGCGTCGGCTATCAAACCACACGCTCAACATCCTACTATTTCTTATTTATTTTATCGTCGATAAGGTTCCGCTTTATTTATGAAAGCCAGTCAATTTTTATTTGCCACGCTAAAAGAAATACCCAGTGATGCAGATATCGCTTCAAGCCAATTAATGGTTAGAGCCGGTCTGATTCGCAAAATCGCTTCTGGATTATATATCTGGTTGCCAATGGGTTTGCGCGTATTGCAAAAAGTCGAGCGTATCGTTCGCGAAGAGATGCAAAATATCGGCGCTCAAGAAGTGCTTATGCCGATGACTCAGCCTGCTGAGCTTTGGCAGCTGACCGGACGTTTTAACGACTATGGTCCTGAGCTACTACGCTTTAAAGACCGTCATGACCGCGATTTTGTGTTGGGACCGACGCACGAAGAAGTCATCACCAATCTTGCCCAAGGCGAGCTGCGCAGTTATAAGCAATTACCGATTACTTTCTTTCAAATTCAAAATAAGTTCCGTGATGAGATTCGTCCACGCTTTGGTGTGATGCGCGCACGCGAATTTACTATGAAAGATGCTTATTCGTTCCACGTTGACCAAGCGTCACTGGCAAAGACGTATGATGAGATGTATGACGCTTATACACGCATATTCACGCGCTTAGGTCTTGATTTCCGTGCGGTACAAGCCGACACTGGCTCAATAGGTGGCTTTGCCTCTCACGAGTTCCATGTCCTAGCAGACAGCGGCGAAGATGATATTGCTTTCTCTGATTCGTCTGAATATGCTGCCAACGTTGAGCTTGCAGAATCTGTGAGTACGGCAGAACGCCAGCCTGCGACGATGGCTCGCGAGAATATTGATACCGTCAATATGCCAACCTGTGAAGCCGTTGCTGAGCACTTAAACGTTCCGCTTGCTACAACTGTCAAAACATTGATTGTGCAAGGTCATACGCCAGAAGGTGAGCCGCAGCTTATCGCTGTGGTATTACGCGGTGACCATACGCTAAACACCATAAAAGCCGAAAAAATTGAAGAAGCCAATGTTCCTTTAATGATGGCAACGGAAGAAGAGCTAAAAGCCGCTGGTCTGCATAAAGGCTATATCGGCGTCGAGCTTGATATGCCAGTCTTTGTTGATCGTGCAGCAGCAGCATTGTCCGACTTTGTCTCTGGTGCCAATGAAATTAATAAGCACACGACGGGTATGAATTGGGAGCGTGACGCGCATATCACCCGTATTGTTGATATTCGCAATGTACACGAAGGCGACCCTTCTCCTGATGGTAAAGGTACGCTACAGATCAAACGCGGTATCGAAGTCGGTCATATCTTCCAGTTGGGTGATAAATACTCGCAAGCGATGAACTGCACGGTATCAGGTGAAGATGGCAAGCCGGTCACTTTGATGATGGGTTGTTACGGTATTGGCGTCAGCCGTATTATCGCTGCTGCTATTGAGCAAAACAACGATGAAAACGGCATTATGTGGCCATCAACCCCAGATATTAGTGATTCTTTAGCACCTTTTGAAGTCGCTATCGTGCCAATGAAATCAAAAGAAGACACCGTTATGGAAACAGCAACGGCATTGTACGAGGAGCTAAAAGCTCTTGGTATCAATGTATTGCTTGATGACCGTAATGAGCGCCCAGGCGTGAAGTTTGCTGACCTTGAGCTGATTGGTATTCCGCATCGTATCGTAGTATCTGACCGTAACTTGGCAGAAGATAAATACGAGTACGTCAATCGCCGTGATAGTGAGAAGCAACTACTTAGCCGTGATGAAGTAGTAGCTAAAGTCAGCGGTAAATAGTGCAACGATAAAATCAGTACCATAAAAAGCGCCTATCTCATTATATGAGATAGGCGCTTTTTTTATAATTAGAGATTTACTTAAAAACCATTCACAATGCTTTTCTTACTGACGAATCAAACGACTAGGCACAGGCAATAACGCAATATCGCTCACACGACAAGGATTGATATCAATACCACCTCGACGTGTATACCAAGCACGAACCATGAGCTCACTTGGCTCATAGTATTGACTCAAATCAGCAAATATCTGCTCGACACATTGCTCATGAAAGCCATTATGCTGACGGAAACTTAATATATAATGCAGCATATTTGCGTTATTAACTGGCTTATTACTGGTTATCGAAACTGCCAATGTCCCCCAATCTGGCTGATTGGTGACCGGACAATTACTACGTAATAGATTAGAATAAAAGCTAAAAGTTTTACCCTCTGATATTTTAGCATCACTTGTATTACGTTCTAATAATGACGCATCAGGATGCAGCGTTAATGCTACTTTCTCAGTACTGTCCGCTAGTGCATCGTCAATACAAATGCCATCAGGCTGAGCGATCAATAGCCCTGAATGCTCATCCTCTAAGTCAAACAATTCAACGTTAACTTCAGCTTGTACGCATTTCGACAAATCTGTCGCTATCAGCGTTTGTACTGCTTCCCAACTACCAAATTCAGTAAAGTTGATACTATTTAGATAAAGCTTCAATGACTTTGATTCAACAATAAATGACGAGCTTGCCGGAATGCCAAAGCGTGCTATCGCGACCTGCGATATACCTTGCTCATTTAACCATGACAGCTCAAATGCCTGCCACCAATCGATACCTACCTCTAGCTTATCATCCTGCCAACCAATGACCTCTCGCCCCATACTACGAGCAATCGGATATAACGTCTCTGGACTATACTCAGTTGGATAATCAGTGGTTTGTTCACCCAAGATACCGTGGATACTCATTGGTATTTCCTAATAGTAATGATTGAAATTAAATAATATTTAAAGTCTTAGTAAGATTATTAACCAGTTCAAGTGCTCGAACGGGATGAAAGATTTATATAAACCTTAATTTTCCTACAGACGTACGCGCGAGCCGTCACTTAATAGTCGATAGGCAATGGTATAAAATATCGCACAAAAAGCAAAAATAGCACCCATTGAATACCAGACATTGACGTCAGAATAGCCCAAAATCCCATAACGGAATGAGTTGACCATATAAACGATTGGGTTCAATAATGAGATATTTTGCCAAAATGGTGATAAGTTTTCCATCGAGTAGAACACCCCGCCAAGATAGGTCAGCGGCGTTAATACAAAACTTGGAATGATAGAGATATCATCAAAAGAGCGGGCAAATACTGCATTGATAAAGCCGCCCAATGAAAACAGAATCGAGGTACCAAGGACAGTAAATATGGTCACAAATAAATGTTCAATACCCAAATCAGTAAAGAACAGCGCCACGATCGAGACAATGACACCAATCGCTAATCCGCGGAAAATACCACCGCTGATATAGCCCATCAAAATAGCATGTTTTGATACGGGCGAGACCAAAAGCTCCTCAATACTGGCGGTGAATTTGGCACTAAAAAAGCTTGAGACCACATTAGAATAGCTGTTAGTGATGATTGCCATCATAATCAAACCAGGCACGATAAACTGCATATACGGCACACCGCCCATCTCACCCACACGTGGTCCAATCATCTTACCAAAGATGACAAAATACAGGCTCATGGTAATGACTGGCGGCAATAACGTCTGCGGCCAAATACGTAGAATCCGGCGCACCTCTTTAACCAAAATAGTGCGAAATGCAATCCAGCGTTGTGCAAAGTTCATGCGGTATCTCTCCTAAGCGCCTATGCTTGCTAGAGTAAATAGTCTCTAGTGCAAACAGAGTTGCCTATCTGATTATTCTATTTAATATACATATTGAATGAAGACTTATTAATACGGTCTTATTATTCATAAAAATTCGTTATAAAGCCCAACTTTCAAAGGTAGCTAATGCTAAAGAGCTACGAGCTTAAAGGTTCATGTAGGCTTTTATCTACCAGACGCATAAACAGCTCTTCTAAACGGTTGGCTTTATTACGCATACTCGCGACCGTAATACCTTGCTCAGACAATTGAGTAAAGACACCATTTAACGACTCACCTTCTGTCAATGTTACCTCAATCGTCAAATCATCCGGCTGCACGACATCCGTCACACCAGTTAATACTATTTGATGTGTTAACGGAGTCGCCACATCAAAGACAAAAGTCTCAACCGATAACTGCGCAAGCAAATCTTTCATTTCAGTATTGATACGAATTTCACCGTGATCCAAAATCGCGATACGCTTACACAGCTGCTCAGCTTCTTCAAGATAATGCGTAGTTAGAATAATGGTGGTGTTTTCTTCAATATTAATCTGTTCCATAAACTCCCACATTGAGCGGCGTAGCTCAATATCTACACCAGCAGTCGGTTCATCTAATATCAATAGACGTGGCTTATGTATGAGCGCCCGTGCAATCATCAATCGACGCTTCATACCACCTGAGAGCTCACGCGATTTACTGTCACGTTTGTCCCAAAGTCCTAAAGCTTTAAGCAACTTCTCTGCACGCGGTTTTGCTTCTTTTGCTGCAATGCCAAAATAGCCTGCTTGAGTAATAAGAATGTCTTCAACTTTTTCAAACTGATTAAAGTTAAACTCTTGCGGTACTACGCCCAAAAATTGCTTGGCTTTTGAGGGATCAGATAACAAGTCCGTACCAAAGATATGAACACTACCCGCTGTTGGTTTAAAGAGCGAGCTGATGATGCCAATCATCGTTGACTTACCAGCACCATTTGGTCCCAGTAACGCAAAAAATCCCCCTTGCGGAACCGTAAGACTGACATCTTTTAATGCCGAAAATCCGTTGCTATAAGTTTTGGATAAATTCTGAATCGATAGTGCTGGTACTTCAGACATGAATACCTCTTTATGAATGATTAATCTAAAAAATGCTGTATCAGCATGCCAATTCTTATAATCGTTGCTGTCGTGTATTAATGTGAGGCTGAAGGGAAGCTATTTCAACGGTGGAATATCATAACGACGACATGAGTCCTATCAATCATACATAAAAAAGCACCTACCTCACTATGAGATAGGTGCTTTTTATTTATTGCCTTTTAAAGTGCGATATTAAAGCACCTTAGCAATAAAAACTAGCTGGCTTCACCAACCATATAATCAACGGCATTTTGCACTTCTTCATCAGGAATATCTGCGCCGCCTTTGGCAGGCATAGCATTGAAACCATTGATAGCATGGGTATATAGGGTATCTTTACCTTTTGCTATACGAGGTCCCCAAGCACCCGCATCACCTAACTTAGGAGAGCCGAGCAGCCCTGACGCATGACAAGTTTGGCATACTGCGTTATAGACTGCTTTACCATCACGAGGACCATCGCCTGCAGCTGGACCAGCAGAACGAGCCGTCACGTCACAAACTTCATCTTCTTCAAAACATATTTTGGCAACAGGCTGAATACGAGCAATCAGGTTCGGATATAACGCAATCAGCTTTTTTACTTGCGGCGTATCTTGTGGAATTGGCTCTTCGACAGCAGCTGGTGCGGCTGCCGCAGTTGCCTCGGCTGGTGCATCTGTTGCTGTCGCGTCTGCTTGTGCAGTTGCATCAGCAGAAGCAGCGCCATCCGTAGTGTCAGCCGCCGCTTGAGGCTCATCACCTAGCTTTTGAGGGGCATTTTCGACAACCTCTTTGCCTTCTGCGACAGCAGATATAGTAACGGGTGTATCTATAGCACTTTCAGCTTGGCTCACAGCGATACTAGCGATTCCTAGAATGGCAGCTGCCGATAACATAACTACTTTTCTCATTCGTCACGTTCTCTTATTACGTATACAAGGGTCAGCATGACTTAGACATTCTGTCTGTCCTCCTTTGACAACAAACCGTTGTCAATAGCAAACAGCCATCCCGCATGCGAGCGCACTTGTAATCGGTGATTATAAATATGGATTCTCCCTGACATTATAAGGGAAAAGACGGGTAGATTGCCATGCCTGTTTGCGGACTATGCTGTTTTTTCTTAAAAAACCTCAATAGCTGGCTTCATTCATTGGCTTTATGACTTTTATTTGTTAGACTAAGCGGTCTTTATTTCTAGGCACTTTTGCGCTCGTAGCTCAGTTGGATAGAGTATCGGTCTCCGAAGCCGAGGGTCGTGGGTTCGATTCCCGCCGAGCGCACCAATAATCTGCATTTTCTTTGTCAATTTCTGTCATCACATCATAGAACGTCTTTTCAGGCTCAACCCTTGCCATTTCTGCTATACGGAAGATTTCAAATGGCGTTGGTTTTATCCTTCCCGTCTTCCAATCGCTAAATCTGCTTGGTGACGTATCTAGCTTTTCTGCCATTTTCTTCTGTGATTTCTCAAAATGTTTCGCCCTTGCTATGAGCATTTCTAGTTTCATGGTCTTCTCCTACGCTTGCTTAATTCTCATTATTGTTATAAATTCACAATATGAGAACAGATAGTTATTTTCGTTAGTTTAATCTTACACTAATTAATCTAAGAAAGTATATCTGAACGTAACTGATCCTTAGGTGGCATTACTGGATATCGCAATACTTTATATCCTGCTTCTCTCAGCATCTCGTCTCGTTCTGCATCTTTACTCTCTTTACCGTTATGGCTCTTATCGTCCAATTCGATGACTGCAAGTATTTTGAAGTTTTGGTCAGTAATAACAAAGTCAGCAATTTTCTGACTAAATTTATTTCTAGTTGAATAACTACTTGTCCAAAGTATCGCACCTAATGCCACTTGAACAAATATGTGACATTCAGGAACTGATTGTTTCAATTCACCAAACATCGTTTTTTCGTGTGCGCTCATTAGATAGCTAGATTTGATTGGTGTTCTATTACTTTTACGATTATCAGGTTCTCTTTCATATTCGTAATCATGTTTATAACTATCTCTATCACTATTTTTCTTATTCATTGATACAAATACGAATAGAAATATAGGTATAAAAATTATTGCAACTATTAATAATTCCATGTTTTTTCCTTATTTATCAACACTATTCAGGGGTGTTTATTATGAAGAATTTTAAGCTTAGAACTAGATATAGAACGGTTGAGGTTGATAAGACCGAACTGGGTAACTCTCGCGTTATTTTGACTTTTATCATACACGGTACACCTGTTTATACTATTTATCATTTACTCCCTATTCATCATGAAAAGTTGATTTCTTATACTTCTTTGCCTTTGCTTCTTGCTTATGCTCGACGCAATAGAATTGGTAGTAAATCTCGTTCTTATCCTAAAAATAACCAAGATACTTCAATCCGTGAAGAAACTCTTTGTCCCTGCCCTCCTGAAACTTCCTCTTTGGAAGTTGGTGGGGGCATCCTTGCACGTCATGAGCTATTAAAAGAATCTGTACCTGTTTGTGAATGTGGTTCTACATTTTTTCGTGATGATTTAGGTTCATGTTATGACTGCTTTTTCCCTTCAGATGATAGGGGTGAGTAATGAACTACCAACCATTTCTAGAAATGAACCTACTAGTTTCTGACGAATTAATATCTGAATTACACCAGCTTTTACCAACCCTTATTCTTTTATTAGTCCTTTGTTTTTACCTTTTGATGGCTTTGCATATTTCGTTATTTAGTCTTTACAAGGTGTTAAGACAACCACCAAAGAAACGCCCTTATATGGTTGCTACTAATGAATAGATAAACCACGACCTTCTTCTTTAGAAGGTCGAGTTATTAACCTTAGATAACATCCCCTCGTTATTTAAGGTTAATGACTGACCCACAGCCCACGTCCAATCCCTTTAGTTTCATGAATGTTTTTGGGCTGTACTTAGGCTAATCACTGTATAGGTTGCTTTATGGCTACTAGATTATTTACAACCGACATCGAGTTCTTACAGGCTTCTATAGACACTGTTGCTCGCCTAGTTTCTGAGAAAGCCAGTCAGACCATCGCTACTGGCAATGTCGCAGACGTTGGTCAAGAAACGCTTACCTATCTTGAATCTGTTGCTGTTTTTAATGGTTTAACGCCTTCTAACATTAACGTATATACAGACATTATTTCAGAGCACAACCAAAAATTATTAAACATATTTGACCAATAGAAAAACGAATTATATCGGGGGGACGGAAGTTTCAAGACCCCCAATAGTAACACGGGGGTTACGGATGTCTGATTCACAAGCTCAACCATGCTTACGCACAATCTTTCAGGAACAAGCACAATCTCTCGGTCTTATTCATGACACCGCAGGTTATAGAGAAAAGATTAATCAAATCGCCTCTACCCAGCAGTTATTAGTAAAAGACAAAAAAGGGAATGATTTATTAGTACCTGTTCGTATTCCTTGTGGTTCTGAGCAAGTCATCGTAGATGCTTGTAACTTTGTTTTCGGTGTAGAAACCATCGGTGATTTTTATTCAAATATTTTTAATGATCCACAGCTTACGCACGAAGAAAAAGAATCCCATGCTCATGAGTTTGCTTTCCATATTTCCGCACAGTTAGCAGATATTTTTGGTAGTGATTTTTCCAATATTACTTATAACGGCTCTGGTCGCAATTTTTATGAGTTTGCTTTCACCATTGGTGACCACGATGCCAAGCTCGGTCATATCTGTTTCGGTGGTCAAAATAATACCATCCTAGTAATGATAACGGGCACTGGCTGCCAATATGGCAATGAATACTGGGAATACAATCTTTACAACTGGCTCAAATATGACGCACAGCGCTCTAAGCTCACACGTATCGATTACGCCCATGATGACTTTAACGGTGCTTATTCATCACCTGAGATAGCTAATGACGCTGATAGTCAAGGTATGTTTGCCCTTACCAATAATTTGCCAAGTGTTCAGCACTTAGGCGATTGGAAGCGTCACAAAGGGCGTGGTCGTACCTTGCAGATTGGCAAACGTGAAAACGGCAAGCTTTACCGTGGTTATGAGAAAGGTAAAAAGTTCGGTGATGCTGAAAGTCCTTGGTTTCGCTCTGAGGTCGAGTTTGGCTCTACTGGTCACTTGCTCGAATTACAGATGTTGATTAGCCCTACACAGTACTTTGCTGGTGCTTATCCCTTTTGCCTTGAAGTCGTCGAAGCTGCCAAAGGTGAAATATTTGAGAATGTATCACGTATTCCATCAGTGCAAAAAGAGTCTGAAATCTCTGTCGACAAGTCTATTGCTATTTGGAAAACACAAGCTGGTCGTTACCTTGCCGTCTATCGTGAGCTGTTCATGAAAAAAGATGCCAACGGCAATCTAGTATCTGACGACACAAAAATATTAGACATGCTAGTGACTGATAAAGCTGACTACTACCCGCCACGTCTAAAAGTATGTGAAAAGTTTATTAAGAATCCGCCTACCTACGCACCATGGGCAGATCAACGCAGTCGGTGCGAAATACCTGTTTAAGGACTATTACCATGTTACAAGAAATGATTATTACTGGCGCTAAATCTTCATCTGGTGAATATGAGGGTCGCTCTTATGACTCTACCAAGATTTATGTTCAAACAAAGATGAATGACCAAAGCGGTGAAATGGTTGGGTTTGCTACCAGTGAATATAACTGGGGTGACTCTAGTAATTTCAGTAAGTTAAAAGATTTAGATTTTCCTCTCAAAGCAAAAGTTGAGATGGATATTGTGACAAGTGGTAAAAATTCAAAAATGGTTGTTACCGATGTTCAGCCCATTGTCGCATCTGTCGCACCGAAAACGAATTAAGGCATAGCCATGTCTTATGTGTGCCAAACCTTAGATGCAGCTAATAACTGTATCCAATGGATAGAAAACCCACCGTCTGTCCTTGAGTCTTTACAGATCACCCAATCTCAGGCTTATGGTTTGGCATCAGCAGTAGTAACGATATTTATCATCGCCTACTGCTACAAACTGGTGGAACGTAGTTTTCTTAAATAACTTAACTCAATTAAAGGTGATTCCCATGTCTGAAAATTCTACTCAATCGTTACAAGTTGTCCAAGCCAAAACACAAACTACTTCTGTTCGTGAAAAGCTAGGCAAAGTTGGTCTAGTCGCTGGTACTTTTGCAATGGCAAACGTTGCTAATGCTGCTGAGCTTGATTTTACCGCTGCTACTGCTGAATTGACCGGTGCTCAAGCGGGTATTGTTGCCCTTATCGGTATCTTATTGACCGTTACTGGTATTGTTCTCGCTTGGCGTACCTTCCGCTCTGGTGCTCGATAATCTCTAGGTTTTTTACCGTTGGACTTAAGGCAACTTAGGTTCAATTACTAAATAACTTCATATATAAAGAGGCTCTGAAATGGTTGATTATGTATCTATATTAATGCCTGAAATCAATGGTGCAAAATTAGCCATTCAAGCCGTCTTTGCTGTCTTGATTAACGTTTTTGGCATCGTCCTAGCCTACGCTTGGTTCAATCGTGCTCATAAGTTTGACTCAAAGGCTTTTGAGAAATGGAATCGTGATTTTGGCGGTTCAGTTAGTGATTATAAAAACTGGAATAAACAAAACAGTAGTTACTCTAGACGTTCATCAGGTAGACGCTATTACAGTAGAAACTACCGTCGTAGAGGTCGCTGGTAATGGATGCTGTAACCGAAGTTCCTAGTTTGTTTAATTGGATTTACTTTTTTGTACCTGTTATTGCGGTGCTCATCATCACAAGGTAAGAAATATAATGAGAAAAATAATACATATATTCTTATCTCTCGTTATAGTTTTTGGCACTACTTTAAGCGCTTACGCTGCCTCTCCTGCTGGTTGGACTGTTCAAAGTGCTACAACTTACGGTTCATCTACCATCATTAATGCCATAAAAAATACTAGCTCAGGTGCTTTAGCTTCTACTGTCGAATATATCGCACCTGCTGGCAATGTTGCAAAAGAGATTATAAAAATCGGTGGCGGTGTTGCTGCTATTTATGCAATTAGTCAACTGATTGGCGCTGGTGTTGATTGGGTTCTTGATCCTGCTAATAATACTGTTAAATATAAAACCGCATTACCGCACGATGGTACTAATGAATTTAGTTTTAAAGCTGGTGATTTTACCGGTTCTTCTGCTTCTGTTGTTGCAAATCAATATTGCCAATCTATTGGTAAAGGTTCTTTTGTTAATTTTGCCGAGCCTCCTAATTTTAATGTTCCTACTTCTATCGTTGGTAGGGTTGGAATTTTTTATATTAATTGCACACAAGGGCTTTACGGTTCTATTCAATCTACTGATACTGGTTTGCCTTCTGGCGTTAAGTATGAAGATAAAACTATCCCTATCTCTACTGTTGCAGCAAAAGTTGTTGCAAATGCCGAAGCTGGACACGCTCCAAGTCAAGCATTAATAAAAACTGTTGCTATTGCTGATGCTAACAATGGTGCTGTAGATGCAAGGCTTGATGATGCTGCCGTTCCTTACGACCCTGCCAATCCTAACGACCCTAATAATCCTGCAATCCCTTTTGACCCTTCATCTATTCTTGCTGCCATAGCCTCATTAAAATCAATTGTCGATAACGGTTTTTCTACTATGCGCGCAAAAATGGAAACGTTTGCAACTGACTTAGGTTTAATTGATGCAAAAATAGATACTTTGTCTGCCGATGTTGCCGATACTAAACGTGTCATCAATGATGGTATGGCTGACGTTGTAGCTGCTAATAATGCCACTGGTGCAAAGGTTGGCGATGTTGTCGCTGCCATTGAAGCTTTAGAAGGCAACATGCTCACTGGCGAAGTTATTAATGCTGCTGTCGATGAGGTTATTGCTGCTGGTCACACTGACACTGCTAGCATTGTTGCAGCTATTGAAGCAATCGAAGGTAATACCTTAGATGGTCAAGTTATTAATGATGCTGTTGATCGTGTTCTTACAAACGATGATGCTAATGCTAAAGCCACACAAGATGTTGTTAGTGACTCAATAGATAAATCTATAGAAGCTGGTCAAGCCGATGCAACAAAAGTCGCTGATGCTGTAGATGCTCAAACTGATGCAATTACAACTACCGATCCCACCACTGGTCAAAAATCCCTTTCTCTGCCTTCTTTTTGCTCTTGGGCTTCTCCAGTCTGCACCTTTATAGATTGGTCTAAACAACAATGGTTAGAATTTACACTTACTTTCACTGCTTTGAAAGACTGGCTTTTTGAAGATGCTCCACCTAATGACAAAGACAATACTATTGATACCCCTGTTCTCCCTGTCACTCCTGTTCAGGTTGCTATTGATTTTGTAGGTTCTTGCCCTGCGCCTCTTACCTTTGAATATAAAATTTATAACCAAACTTTTAAACCTTCTGTCCCTTTTACGCCTATGTGTGAAGTTGCCATTATGATTAATCCAGTCATAAAAATCTGTGCAACCATTGCTGCTATTTTCATAATAGCTGGTATAAGACAAGGAAATTCCTAATGGGTCTATCATCGATTTTATCTAAGACGGTTGATTCTGCCAGTTCAGGTTTCTTAAAAAAAGCCCTCACTGGGGCTGGTCTTGGTCTTGCTTCCACAGCTGGTGTCACTGTTTTGGTTAACTCATACATTGATAACTTGCGTACATCGACTGGTGGCTTATCTTCTGAGCTTCTAGCTATATTGCATCTATCTGCCCTTGATTATGCGCTTAGCATCATTTTAAGTGCTGTAGTCACTCGCATAGCCTTAAATAGTGTAGGTCTACAGTTATCAAAACTATCTAAATAAGGACGTTCAGAGACGACAACGACGACAACGAGGCACCGAGGCGGAGGAGGCGGAGGAGCTGATAAGGATTAAACATGATACATTTGATTACTGGTACACCAGGTTCGGGCAAAACCTTATATGCTGTTTCTTTGATAATGGCATATCATAAACAAAACCAAGCATTGTTAGAAAAAGGCGAAGCACCACGTCAAATATATTCTGATATTGACGGTCTAGATATAGAAGGTGTCGAACCTGCACCTGATGATTGGCGTGATACCCCTGACGGCTCTATCATCTTCTATGATGAAATACAGCAACGTGACGCATATAAAAAAGCCAAAGGTGATAATGACATTGTTAACGCTTTGCAGGTCCATAGACATACAGGTCATGACATATACGGCATAACTCAATTTCCTATCCTTCTACACGCTAATTTTAACGCTGTTGTTGGCATACACTGGCATTTGCACAGAGGTTGGGGTTTAGCTGCTGCCACAGTCTATCAGTGGGCATATTGTGTTACTGCGCCCAATACACCAAGTAATAAAAGCCTTGCTGAAAATAGTTTTCGCTTTAGTTATCCAAAAGACTTATTTCAATACTATAAATCTGCAACCGTACACACTCATAAAGCACGTATACCAAAGAAGTTTTTACTAATTGTCTTTTTGGTGCTATGTGGTATTGCCGTTTGTTATAAGCTCTTATTTGGTACAGATAATTTTCTCAAGAAAACCGTTAGTGGTACTAATGGCGCTTCTGAAACTGTTGATACTGCAGATGCAAAACCTGATACCCCTGCTACTGGTGAACCTAATCAATCAGTAGCTGATAAACAGCAAATAGCGGATTTACAGCAAGAAATAGACCTACTTAAACAAAAGTATCTAGCACCTCATATCGTTGAAATGACTAAATCAGACGAATTAATACCTGTTTCTATCGTTTCTTATAGAGATACTTGTATAGCCACTAACAAATATGGTGAGCGTTTAAACGTTGACCATTCTTTATGTTTATTGATGATTGATGATCCTACAATGATGCCAAAATCTCGTAATGCTAATGTTTCAACTCAGCCTGTTACATCTATATCAAATCAGCCTCAACAACCTGCTCCTGCTTCTCCCGCAGAACCTGCTGTTAAGACTGTTGACAATCCTTTTCCTGATTCTGTTAGGCAATTATAATTTTAGTATCTGATTTTCATCATCATATGTTCTTCTATGTCTCTTTTTTCTAGTCCTGAAAAGTTTTCTCCGTCTTCTTTTTCTAAATTGTTAACGAATTTTTGTGATTTTTTTTGTACCAGACTATGCATCATTTCTGTGTAGCTTTTACTAAGTGGTTCTGGATGCTCTTTTATTTGTATTCTTTCTTCCTCTGTTCTTAGTTTCATGAAGAGATGCCAAGCTATCGTTTCATTGATCGTAGTTGATGTTCTTTTCATTCTATAATCTTTGTAATTTACTTTAATTGGTTTCATATTTTTTTCTCCCTATGACTTTAAGTTATTGCCTTTTCATGAGTACTATTATACTCATAATTATAAATAACGTCAAGTACTATAGTACTCAAATTTTATATTTACATGATTTTATTGGTTTTTCTTATAATATGTTGCAACCGGTATAACTTATTTATTCCTCTAAATTTAAGGGCTATTTAACATTTGTTTGTGCAATTTGGCACAGACAAACGAGTTAATCACAATGTTTAATAAACTAAGTCAAGTCATCGAGTATTATCAGGAATATCATTTAACAAAGCATAAGTACCAATACAGAGCGGATAACCTCCGCTTTTTTGATGCCTACGATTTAAAGGATTTGAGAAAAAAGGATGTTAAAAAGTACGGACAACTTAGGCGTGTCACTGTATCCAATGGCACAATAAATCGTGAGGTTAGCTTTGCGAAGGCTGCAATTAATAGAGTGATAGAAGATTATGAGATTAAACTCAATAATCCATTTGAGAAAGTTAAGTTTGTAGAAACTGATTACATACCTAACTACCTGAATAGATCACAATATGAAAGATTGCTTAAGTCTGCATTGGAGACAGAAAATCAAACATTGCATGACTTTATTGTATTGCTGACAATGACAGGCTGTAGACCTATAGAGCTGCTAACATTGAAATGGTCAAATGTGCATTTGGATAAAAGACAATTTATTGTCAGGAATTACTATAGTAAGACTAAGCGCACCATGTATAAGTATTTGAATGATGTTGCTTTCAGTGTGTTATTGGACAGACAGCGGCAAGGTGATTATGTTTTTATGAATATGAAAACTAATGATCGTTATCAAAGCTTGTCACAAGGTTTCAATCTATGCAAAAAAAGGGCTGGTGTTCAGTGTACTATGTATGATTTGCGTCATACTTACGCTTCATGGCTCATTCAAAAGGGTGTGGGTATATACACCATTAAAGATTTGCTAGGACACGGTGACATCGATTCTACGATGCGTTATGCACATTTAGATTACGCTCAATACGTTGATGCTGTTTCTTTGATAGTGTAATTTATTGCTGTTTCTTACTATTATTAACATAAAGTTACAAATTAACTTTGTTAGACTCATGACCTCCGAAGCCGAGGGTCGTGGGTTCGATTCCCGCCGAGCGCACCAATCATCGTATTGCGCCATTTCTCAGCACTACCTCAAATCTATAAGACCATTTAAAACAAAACCTTGAAGTTTTTATCATTAATAAGCTCGTCTGTTAATACCTATAAAATGTTGTATATATTATTGTTAACTCCATTTTATGCTGACTTATGACGGAGTATTACTTCTCCTAGCTAGGTATTCGTACCAATCTACTCTGCATCTTGCAAATTGGCATCTAGTTGCGCACGGCTAGGTACACGCTGATAATTAATCACTGGTATATCACCCAAACGGCGTTGACTGGCGGCAAGCTTGGGGTCGATCGTAATCATCGCAATTTTTATATTTTGTCGAGTAACGAGCAAATGACTGCCCTTTCGTGTCACTCGATAATCAGGAAAATACTGCTTAATCATCTCCGCCGTCTTTTGTAAGGCGTCATTTATCGGTTTTTTCTTATCTTTTGACTTTGTATCATGCAAGTTATTTGGCGCACGTGATTTTGCAAAAAACCATAATCCAACGATAACTGCCGTCAATATGACAAGCCACCAAATTCCGTCTATCATAAGAAAGGATATCCATTATTAGCAAGGGTTAGCTTATGTTAGCAGAATTATCATCAGCGTTAATAGCAGAAGTAGAGCGTGCTGCTGAACTATTAGAATCGAAACAGCATATTTGCCTTTTAACTGGCGCAGGGATTTCAGCAGAAAGCGGCATTCCGACTTTTCGTGATAAGCAAACTGGCTTGTGGGAGAATTATCGGGCTGAGGACTTGGCGACACCAGATGCCTTCGCCCGCGACCCAAAGCTGGTTTGGTCATGGTATCAATGGCGCAGACAACTAGTGGCTAGTAAAACACCCAATCCTGCCCATACAGCATTGGCACAGTGGCAGTATCACAGTCAATCGACTAATCAGCAACTGACCCTCATTACTCAAAATGTCGATGATTTGCATGAGCAAGCAGGCAGCGCTGTTACCCACCTGCATGGCAATCTATGGCGTAATCGATGCAGTCAATGTCAGACACCTTATACAATCCAATTAAAAGGCGCTTATGACAGCGAGAATAGCATCAGCTTTGATGAAGCTCTAATGACTTGCCAGCATTGTGATGGTTATATCAGACCTGATATTGTGTGGTTTGGAGAGTCGTTACCGATGCGGGCATGGCAGACAGCAGAGGAAGCTGCCGCGAATTGTGATGTATTTATTAGTATCGGTACTTCCAGCCTCGTCTATCCCGCTGCCGGACTGGCACAATCGGCAAAACATAACGGTGCCAAAATTATCGAGATAAACCCTTATCCAACGCCGAATACGCTAGTCGATATTACTCTGGCAGCAAAAGCTGGTGTCATCCTGCCAGAGTTAGTAAAAAGAATGGGCGTACTATAATAGACAAACCATTAACCTACCGCTTGATCGACTTTGTCCAAATACTGCTGCTTTAGCTCATCACTGATAAATGACGATCTAAAAGAGTTCTTTACCAAGGTGATAATATCATCTTCTGTTAATGGCAAATTCTCACTGATATTGATGAAGTTTTGGTTAATATAGCCTTTAAAATAAGCAGGGTCATCTGAGTTGACAGTGATATTTAGACCATAATCTAGCAGCTCTTTGATGTTGTGCTCTTTATAGTTGTCAAATACTCTCAACTCGATATTAGAATTCGGGCACACGGTGAGCGGCATCTGCTCATCTTTTAGACGCTGCATCAGCTCAGCGCTTTTGATAGATTGCACGCCATGGTCGATTCTACTGATATCCAATAAATCTAACGCTTCATAAATGTAAGAGAAATCCGCTTCTTCGCCAGCATGGGCAACCAACTTAAAGCCTTCCTCTTTTGCCTTTTTAAATACCTCTATAAACTTCGATGGGGGATTGCCTAATTCTGAAGAATCCAAACCGACACCGATAATATCGTCTTTAAATGGCAATGCTTGCTCTAACGTCTCAAACGCTTCTTCTTGTGATAAATGCCGTAAAAAGCACATGATAATACAAGAGGTAATACCATATTGTGCTTTGGCATCAGCCAGTGCACGTTTGATACCTGTTATGACTGTCTCAAACGCCACGCCTCTTGCCGTATGCGTCTGCGGATCAAAAAATATCTCTGTATGAATGACATTATCTTCGACACATTTGAGAATATACTCCCATGTCAAATCGTAGAAGTCATCCTGCGTAATCAAGACATTGGCACCGGCATAATAGATGTCTAAAAACGTCTGCAGATTGGTAAAGTTATAAGCATTACGCACATCTTCTATGTCTTTATAAGGAATCTCTATCTGGTTCTTTTTTGCCAATCTAAACATAAGCTCAGGCTCGAGCGAGCCTTCAATATGTAAATGCAGTTCTGCTTTTGGCAGTCTTTTTATTAGATCAATCATAATATTCCAGTATTGGCGTTGTATATCGGTTATTTATTAAATATAGCGATAAGTGTTTAGTGTAATCTTTCATGCTGATGGCCGTCAGGGTTTATTTTAAAAAAACCACCGTATCAGACAGCTCATTACCTGATGGGTTTTGCTCCAGATGATAATACTGGCGCAGTACTTGGCCAACCTCATCTAGCAATTCAGTCAAGCTTTCTTCTGTCTTCTGATTGGCAATACCGACTACCGCTTTGTCACACATTGCGCGCCAAACTGTTGGGCTAACATGGGCACTGATACCGCGATCAGCAACGATTTCAAGCTTGTGCTCGCAAACATTGACGTATATCAGCACACCAGTATTTTCTTCGGTGTCCCATACTCGATACTCACTAAACAAATCAATCGCACGGTCACGGCAGTCGCTATGATAGGCATCTTGAATAGGCAAATGATTTTCTACGATCAAAAATACCTCGCCGCGGTGACCTTGCTCAGCAAGTGTCACCCGCTCTGTCAATCGAGCTTTTGCCGCGGGCGTTAACCATTTACTATGCAAAACGGGGATAAATAAGACTTGGCGCCACCAGCGGGCAAAGCTGGATTTTGAAGCGTTATTCTCTGCCATGATACTATTTCCTCAAGTACGTCATTACTAATGGTTATTTAGTGTCTTTGCTAGGCAGCTATGAAGCCACTGAAAAACAACGGGCTAATGCTTACCAAGAACCGCCAGCGCCGCCACCACCAAAGCCGCCACCGCCGAAGCCGCCACCACCAAAACCACCGCCGCCGAAGCCACCGCCCCCGCCCATACCCGGCAGGAATATCATACCACCGCCTCTACCTCCTTTACCGCCGCCAGACCCGCCTTTACCGCCGCCGCGTGAAATCAAGAACAGCCATAAAAATATCGCCATGATGATGGTCATAAATAGACCACCGCCCAATGCTAGTGAGCCTGCAACAAAACCACCGGCCGTCAGTACAGAACCGAATACTCGACCAAATATACTGGTAATAAAGCTACCAAATATCATCGCCATGATGAATAGAAAAATAGGAGATGGCAGCTCGTCTGAGCCTTGTTGGGTAGTACGTTCAGCTGCCTGCGCATCGGCACGAGCAAGCACTTCAGGATCAGCAGATAAACGACTTTGTAAGGCCGTGACGCCTGCCAATATCCCTGCGCCATAATTATTTTGCTTAAATAACGGGGTAATATCCTCTCGAATGATGCGATTGACCGCCGCATCTGGCAGTACACCTTCGAGTCCATAACCTGTCAATATATACATATCACGGTCATTGACAGCGACAACCACAAGCAAACCATCATCGATGTCTTTACTACCCAGCTGCCATTTTTCAGCAACTTGCAAGGCATAATCAAAGATAGGCATGCCATTGGTAGTTGGGACAATCACCACTGCTGCTTGTGCCAAACCTTGCTGATAAATTGTACGTAGCTGTGCTTCTAAGCGCTGCTTCTCTTGTGGGTTTAAGATATTAGCTTGATCAATGACAGGACTGTTCAAAATCAGTTTGTCCGCATCGACACTGTCAGCAGTTGATTTAACAGGGGGACGTTTGGTCGCATTTGCCTCTGCCACGCCCTCATTATTGGATGCATTAGGATTGATATCTTCATTACCGAGTATGGTTTCGTTAATCGCCTCATTACCTAAAACAGCATCATCAATAGCTTCATTGGATTCAGCGGCTTTTGCAATAGCCACTAAGTCTTCCACACTGCGATTTTGCGTGGTGCTATCGGCAGCAAGCGTACTGTCATCGGGCGCCGCATGCAATGTAGACGCGCTACTCATAGTAAGGGCGAATAACAACGCTGCTAGGGGTGTTTTTAAATGAGTCATTAACTGTATACCACCTCAAGTCAGATCTTTACTAAATTAGTAGGTAGAGCGGCAATCAGTAAGTATTTAATTAATCAGTACTTGATGCTCTACCTGTTTTTAATGGCTTAACGATATAAATAGGCTTTAAGAGACGCTTATATTTAATATTAGACGCAACCCTATTCATACCAGTAAGAAACGCTAAGACGGCTACACAATTCGTTCAATAGATGAAGCATACCAGCGTGAAATAAACGCATGATTCATCATTATTGATTTGCTGCTATTGAGCCGTCTTTGAGTCGCCATTGTCAAAATCCACGCTTGGTGCAGTAGAAATCTCTTTTTCGTTCGCGACGCTAAAGTTTGGTTTAGCACTCATCCCAAATACTTTTGCCGTAATATTGGTTGGGAATTGACGTACAGTCGTATTGTAGCCCTGTACTTCTTGGATATAGCGGTTACGAGCAACGGCGATACGGTTCTCAGTACCTTCTAATTGCGCTTGCAAATCTTGGAATAGCGCATCAGATTTCAGTTCAGGATAACGCTCAGACACTGCCATCAAACGTGATAGTGCACCCGTCATCTGTTCTTGCGCCGCCGCATAACGCTCCATCGCTTCAGGATCATTGAGTACTTCTGGCGTTACGGTAATACCACCAGCGCGTGAGCGGGCTTCAGCCACTTGTGTAAAGACTTCCTGCTCTTGCTTGGCATACTGCTGTACTACTTTTACCAAGTTTGGCACCAAATCCGAGCGACGTTGATATTGGTTGACCACCTCTGACCATGAAGCCGTCACTTGCTCGTCTTGAGCCTGAAGATTATTATAACCACAACCTGTCAAGCCGACAGTAGATGTGGCTAATACCGCTGATAGCAAGATGGGTTTTACAATGGATTTACGGGTCATTGTGGATTCTCCTAATAATGATAAATATCAAACAACTGATAACAAAATTTTAAAATGGCTTTTGACTGCTTTTTTTGATACTGACTTCAATACTATGACTATATAAGCTTATATTTTGTAGCCTACAATATGTTGTGCTAATAATGGCGCTATAACGCTTTTTTTACAATTCATCGTTACCAAAACACAACCGCAAGCAACGACTTGTAGCATAATCTCTCGCTCTGTTTTGACTATGTATCTATATAACATAAATTATTGAAAAATCATCCAAACTGAGATAAATCGACCTTATGCCATATTCTACGGTACTTGTTGCCATAATAAAGCTTGCCATAACATATATATAGCTGCCGCTAAGAAGAAATTTCTAGTAATTGGGTAAAAAATATGGCAAATTGCAGTTACGTAGCTGTACGGTTTGCATACATTTGGTAGTGGACTTATTTTCTTCATAGTACTAGCGATTCGTTTATTTATCATTTAAAAGGATTAATAGACAGATAAATCATCGCTTTATGACTCTATTACGCAATTGTACTTAGCCGATACCGCTCATAGTAAGCTGAATGCCATCGCGATGATGGGTATTTAAAATTATAACCGCCTGTTTTATCCACTGGTTTATTTATAACAGCGTTTATGTTTATGGCAGGATGACGGATTACCAAAGTAAAGAGACAGTAAAAAGATGGCAACCATCGCCAATCGATTGATATTTATATATAAATGATATCAAGAGATGAGCAAATACAGCCAAACTTTGATAATAAACCAAGCGGATAAACACAGACAACTACAGTCCATTCTTGGTGACTATGTACATATGAAGCTTAAATCATTGTTTTAAGTACATGCAGATAATTTGAGTGGTTGGCTTTAATAAGGATATTAAACCGTTAACTCACTCTATGCATCCCCATATATAGTCATTTTGAGACAGTTGAAGGAATAGATATATGGAAGGTTTAGTCAATTTAGTAAACGGAATTATTTGGAGCCCTGCATTAATTTACTTATGCTTGGGCGCAGGTCTATTTTATTCCATCATGACGCGCTTTGTACAAGTACGTTTATTCGGTGAAATGATCAAATTGCTATTTACTGGTAAATCTAGTGAACAAGGCATTTCATCGTTTCAGGCACTTGCCGTCTCGCTTGCTGGTCGTGTGGGTATGGGGAACATCGCAGGGGTAGCAGCCGCTATCGGCTTCGGTGGTCCTGGTGCTGTATTTTGGATGTGGGTAGTTGCTTTCCTAGGCGCATCTACTGCTTATGTTGAGTCGACACTGGCTCAGATTTACAAAGAAAAAGATGTAATCACTGGCGAATATCGCGGTGGCCCTGCTTACTATTTTGAGCGCGCACTTGGTCAAAAATGGTACGGCATCCTTTTTGCAATCTCATCTATCCTTGCTTGTGGTATGTTCCTACCAGGCGTACAGGCAAACGGCGTTATCAGTGCTTTCGCGCAGGTAATGGGTGAAGGTTCTATCGTTAATATTGGAGCCTTAGAAGTCGGCTCTATGCGGTTAGTAGCATTGGGTATTATTCTTGTGGTATTAGGTATCATCATCTTCGGTGGTATCAAGCGTATCGCAACGTTTACCGAGTATGCGGTTCCTTTCATGGCAATCGGCTATATTATCCTTGCACTGATCATCATGTTTGCTAACTTTGAGATGATTCCAGAAGTATTTGGCTTAATCGTTGGTGATGCGTTTACTGCTCAAGCAGGTTTTGGTGCAGCGATTGGTTGGGGCGTAAAACGTGGTATTTACTCTAACGAAGCCGGTCAAGGTACAGGTCCTCACGCTGCTGCTGCTGCTGAAGTTGAGCATCCATCACAGCAAGGTTTGGTACAGGCCTTCTCGGTTTACGTTGATACGTTACTGGTTTGTTCTGCTACTGCATTTATGATCTTAACGATGGGTACTTATAACATCCAAGGTACATTACCCGATGGTCAATTCATCGTCCAGAATGTAGCGGCTACGACTGAAATCAACGCTCCAGCATTTACGCAAATGGCAATGGAATCTGTCTATGGTGGTTTTGGTAATACCTTTATCGCTATTGCCGTCTTCTTCTTTGCCTTTACAACCATCTTGGCTTACTACTATATCGCTGAAGTGAACGTTGCTTACTTGACGCGCTTTATCGGTCGCGGTGCCAATAAAACTGGTCTATTTTTAGTTAAAGTCCTAATCATGGTAATGGTTGCCTATGGTGGTCTTAACTCAGCCGGTTATATTTGGGCAATTGGTGATATTGGTGTTGGTCTTATGGCTTGGCTCAATATTGTTGGTATTCTTGTTATCTTCTTTGTGGCACGTCCGACGCTTACCATGCTTAAAGACTATGAAGCACAGCGTAAAGCTGGCGTAACGCGCTATACATTTGATCCTGCAAAATTCGGTATCAAAAACGCGCCTTATTGGGAAGAGCGTCATCTAAAAGAGCAACAAAGAATAGCGGCACAGGACACTTTAAATAAAGAGCATCGTTAATCCTCTGTAAAGTATTTGCCTACTAGCCAGTTATTAAAAAAGCCCGAGACCATTGTCTTGGGCTTTTTTGTATGTGCGCTCTTGCCTCTTTTCTACTATATTCGGTCCTAAATAAAAGAAATACAAATGTTATAAGGTACTACTGGATTCCTTGTAAATTGCATCGATTCAAATTATTAGCAACAATTAATAGGCAGCAAAAAGCCCAACTCAATGGCTGGGCTTTAAGTATTTTTACATCATTTACTGTTTACAAGAAAGACTTAGTAAGTCTATTAACCAAAACTTATTTAGGCAATAAAACTGTATCAATTACATGCACTACACCATTGGTTGCCATCATATCAGTGCCAACGATATTGGCGGTATTACCATTTGAATCTGTAATGACATTGGCATCACTAATCGTGATGGTTTGACCATTCGCCGTTTCAATCGCAGTACCGTAAGGAATATCAGCGGCTTTTACAACCATAGGTACGACATGGTATGGAAGCACACTTTTTAGCGTCGCTTGATCAGCAAGTAATTCTTCTTTGGTAATGTTCAACTTAGTCAATAAACCAGCAAAGGCATCATCAGTAGGTGCAAATACTGTGTACTTGTCTTCAGCCATCAGCATCGAATCAAGTCCAGCTGCCTGTAGTGCAGCGGTCAAGATGGTCAAGTCTTTATTGCCAGCTGCCATCTCACCAATAGTCTGCGTAGCTGCTGCTTCAGGGGCAACATCCGCTTCAACCATTGGTTCAGCTGCGGCTTCTGGCTCAACGACTACATCAGTGGTTGCTTCTGGCTCAACTGGCTCAGCAACGACTTCTTTATCGTTACAAGCTGCTAATGACATTGCTGCCGCCACGACGGCGATAGATAGTAAGTTCTTTTTTAACATAAGACATTCCTTTGATATTAATAACTATTGAGTGAATAACAATTTGATAAGTACTGATTCGATAAGTAATAATTTTTGCATAAACAGTTTTTTTAAAATGCACAATACTGTTTAGAATATGACATCTTTTAAAGGGACGTTATCTGAAATCATCTACAATATTAACTGATTGATTTTTAATTGATATATTCTTAGGTAGTAGCACTGTAGCAATCACGTATATAACACAGGCGTTTCGTTATCTGAATCTATAACGAATTTAAGAGCTGCATAGAACAGCTCTTAAAAGATTGATCCTATACGCATATAATGGCTAGTTTTAAAACCTTACCAAAATACTATCTAGGCATTAGAACTCTATCAATCACATGTACCACACCATTACTGGCAGTAATGTCCGTTTTTAAGAGATTTGCTGTACGTCCACTTTCATCCATCAATTTGCCTTGGGCTGTCACCATAAGCGTGTCCATGCTTAGCATAGTTATATTGCCTGGTCTAACATCCTTGGCATAAATAGGTGCTGCGGCGTTAATCACGTGATAGCTTAAGATTTTAGTCAATAGTGGTTTATTGGCAAAGAGCTGTGCTTTGCTCATGTTATTTTCTTGTAACGCTTGCATAAAGGCAGCATTGGTTGGCGCAAGAATCGTATAGTTGGCATTAGGATTAGAGAGCGCGCCCGCTAAATCAGCGGCAACGACAGCTTCTACGAGTACAGAGAAGTCAGGATTGCTTTGGGCAATTTGTACTACATTCATTTTTGCCATTGATTGGCTATGCATGGGCGCTTTCATAGGAGCGCTTTTGGCTGGCATCATATTGTTACAAGCACTTAGACCTGCAATTGAAACAGCTAAAGTACCAATAGCAGCGATTTTGATGATTTTCATAACATTATCCTTAATGAGTAAATATCTATAGTCTGTTGGTTTTTATCTGGTAGGTCAGATGAGATTGGCTTTCCTTAGCAGCAACGCTTAACGATCTAATTACTGATTTGATAGTGCATGATTAGCCATGAAAAATAATATATAGGCAAACTTGCAAATAAAATCATCAACCCTTACTAATAAGCACCGCTTATGAAACATCAACCCTTCTGAAATTAAATTAACATATCCTTAAGTGGCGTAAACGGCTATTTACGCTACTTTTTGTGGTGTGCATGTAATCTGTATTTGCATTATAAAGTGATACTTTTACGTTTATAATCATAAGTAAAGCTTTCTGTAACCCTAAAGATAAATGATATTCATTTGTGCTCACACGCTTTATGCAATAGACTTTGATAACCTGACATTGGCAATATATTTTCTGCTAAAATCATCTGTATTTATTTACTATTTTTTACTGGCATTGATGGTTTTGACGTCTTCTCTATTAAAAATTATAACGACTTTTTCCTCTTCTTTTTTATAACATTGACTCTATAAGCAGCGCTCCTATGACTCCAACAGCCCGTTCTCAAACTGATACCTCTTCAACCAATCTAACTGATACCAGTAACCCAAATGCCAATCCCAATGACTTTATATTAACGCCGCCTGCTGTGTTCCCTTATAAGGATCAGCAGCTAACCGCACGCGCACGTATCACGGAGCAAATGGCAGCACGGATTTTGATGCTAGATGGTGCCATGGGCACGCATATTCAGAACTATAAATTAGAGGAAGCGGACTATCGCGGTGATCGCTTTGCTGATATTAAGCAAGATGTCCGCGGCAATAATGATTTATTGGTGCTGACGCAGCCGCATATGATTAAAGAGATTCATTTGGCGCATTTGGAATCCGGCGCTGATATTATCGAGACCAATAGCTTTAATGGTACGCGGCTGTCGATGGCAGACTACGATATGCAGTATCTCGTGCCTGAGCTAAATAAAACGGCTGCTAAAATCGCACGTGAAGCCGCTGACGAATACACTGCGAAGAATCCAGAAAAACCACGCTTTGTCGCTGGGGTTATTGGTCCGACATCGCGTACTTGCTCGCTATCACCTGACGTTAATGACCCCGCCTTTCGTAATATTACCTTTGATGAATTAGTGCTGAACTATCGCGAAGCAACCTTGGCGCTAATGGAAGGTGGCGTTGATATCATTTTGATTGAGACTATTTTTGATACGCTCAATGCCAAAGCAGCAATATTTGCCGTCACAGGCGTCTTTGATGATATTGGTTTTGAATTGCCAATTATGATTTCAGGCACGATTACGGATGCGTCAGGTCGGACATTATCGGGTCAAACGGCGGAAGCGTTTTATAACTCCATTCGTCATGCCAAACCGCTATCAGTTGGCTTTAACTGTGCGCTCGGTGCGGACGCGCTTAGACCCCATATCCAAACACTATCGAATATTGCCAATACTTATGTCTCTGCGCACCCAAACGCTGGTCTGCCTAATGAGTTTGGGGAATATGATGAAACTGCCGATGAAACAGCTGCACTGCTTGAAGGCTTTGCCAAAGCAGGCATTCTAAATATCGTCGGTGGCTGTTGTGGTACAACACCTGAGCATATCCGTCAAATCGCTAACATGGTAGCAAAGTACCCACCGCGCATCATTCCTGAGATTCCGCCTGCCTGCCGTTTATCTGGTCTTGAGCCATTTACTATCAATAAAGACAGTCTATTCGTCAACGTTGGTGAACGTACCAACGTTACGGGTTCGAAGAAATTCTTACGCTTAATTAAAACCGAAGCTTATCTTGAGGCGCTTGACGTTGCCCGTGACCAAGTCGAAGGCGGCGCGCAAATCGTCGACATCAACATGGATGAGGGGATGCTTGACTCCAAGCAAGCAATGATTCACTTCGTTAACTTGGTGTCAGGCGAGCCAGACATTAGCCGTGTGCCGTTGATGCTGGACTCATCGAAATGGGACATTATCGAAGAAGGTCTTAAACGCACCCAAGGTAAGTGTGTCGTCAACTCTATCTCATTAAAAGAAGGTCATGCTGAGTTCGTCGAGCGTGCCAAGCTCTGTATGCGCTATGGTGCCGCTATTATCGTCATGGCATTTGATGAAGATGGACAAGCGGATACCTTTGAGCGTAAAACTCAAATTTGTAAACGCAGCTATGATGTGTTGGTCGATGAAGTAGGCTTCCCCTCTGAAGATATTATCTTTGACCCCAATATTTTTGCGGTTGCTACCGGTATCACTGAGCACAATAACTACGGTGCCGACTTTATTAACGCCACCAAATGGATTACAGAAAACCTGCCCAATGCGATGGTTTCGGGCGGTGTCTCTAACGTCTCGTTTAGTTTCCGTGGTAACCCGATTCGTGAAGCCATCAATTCTGTATTCCTTTATCATGCGATTCAAAACGGCTTAACGATGGGTATCGTCAACCCAGCTATGCTTGAGCTATATGATGATATTCCAAAGGAAGCACGCGATGCCATCGAAGATGTGATGCTCAACCGCAATCAAGGCGAGACAGGTCAAGATGCCACCGAACGGCTGATGACCATCGCTGAAAACTATCAAGATGGCGGTAAGAAAAAAGACAGTACCGTCGATATGAAATGGCGTGAAGGTACGGTCGAAGAACGGATTGCTCATGCGTTAGTAAAAGGTATTACCACCTTTATCGAAGCGGATACTAAAGAAGCGTGGGAGAAATATCCGCGCCCACTTGAGGTCATCGAAGGACCACTGATGGACGGTATGAATATCGTCGGCGACTTATTTGGTGCCGGAAAAATGTTTTTACCGCAGGTCGTGAAATCTGCGCGCGTCATGAAGCAGTCCGTCGCGTGGCTAAACCCGTACATTGAAGCTGAAAAAGTCGAGGGTGAAAAGAAAGGTAAAATCCTCATGGCAACGGTCAAAGGTGACGTCCATGATATCGGTAAAAATATCGTCGGCGTGGTGCTTGGTTGTAATGGCTATGACATTGTTGATTTGGGCGTCATGGTGCCGTGTGAAAAAATCCTCGATACCGCGATAGCTGAGAAAGTCGATATTATTGGCTTATCAGGTCTGATTACCCCAAGCCTTGATGAGATGGTCTATGTCGCCAAGCAAATGCAAGAGCGTGGCATGACTTTGCCATTGATGATCGGTGGTGCAACGACCTCAAAAGCACATACGGCGGTCAAAGTCGAACCACAATACCAAAACAATGGTGTCATCTATGTGGCGGATGCCTCACGCTCTGTCGGCGTAGTGACCAAGCTACTGTCAAAAGAGCATTGCCAAGGTCTCATTGATGAAACCCGCGAAGAATATATCAAGGTGCGTGAGCGTCTGGCTAAGCGCCAACCAAAGGCGGCGAAGGTCACATATGCCGAATCGGTCAAGATTGGCTTTCAGTATGATTGGGACAACTATGTGCCACCGACGCCTAATAAATTAGGGCAAGTGATCTTTGACGACTATCCTATCACTAACCTGCTGCCTTATATCGATTGGACACCCTTCTTTATCTCTTGGGGACTTGCTGGCAAATATCCAAAAATATTGCAAGATGATGTGGTTGGCGAAGCGGCGCGTGATTTGTTCGATAATGCTAATGAGCTGATGCAAAAGATGATTGATGAGCAATTAATCGTCGCAAAAGGCGTGTTTAAACTCATGCCAGCTCGTCGTACTGGCGCGGATACCGTCACCGTTTATGATAAAGCACCGACTAAGGGCGGCATAGCAGAATATCAATTTGAACATTTACGTCAACAAAGTGACAAAGCCAGCGGCAAGCCAAACTTTAGCTTGGCAGATTTTATCTCACCATCGGATACGCACACGGATTATCTTGGCGGCTTTACTGTTTCGATCGTTGGAACAGAAGCGCTGGCTGAGAAGTATAAAGCGGCTGGTGACGACTATAATGCCATTATGGTACAAGCATTATCTGACCGCTTAGCCGAAGCCTTTGCCGAACATCTGCATGAGCTGATTCGCAAAGAATACTGGGGCTATCAGGCTGATGAGAGCTTAACCAATGAGGATATGATTAAAGAAAAATACGTCGGTATTCGCCCTGCACCTGGCTACCCTGCCTGCCCTGAACATACGGAAAAAGGCAAACTGTTTGAATGGCTTGGTACGGTTGAGGCTATCGGTACGACCTTGACTGAAAGCTATGCGATGTGGCCTGCGTCATCAGTCAGCGGCTTTTATTACTCACATCCTGATAGTGAGTACTTTAACGTCGGTAAGATCAGTCGTGATCAGTTAGAGAGTTATGCTGAGCGTAAAGGTTGGGATATGAAGACGGCTGAGAAGTGGTTGAATCCAAATTTGTAGGTTACTAATGATTTAGATATCTATTTAGCATACAAACTTTATCATTATTGATAAGCCAAATATCAAACATTGATATTTGGCTTTTTATTCATTCACTATGTTTATCTTTCCCCCGCCGACACTTCTCCGAACAATAAATCACCTGTGCCCAATCCTTCTCCCACTTCTTGCGCCAGGCAAAAGGACGCTGGCAGACGGGGCAGGTTTTTTGCGGTAAGTTTACTTTTTTGTGTGCCATCGTCTGCTCCCTTGTGCCGTATATCTAATATCTATGGTTAGTTATTACTGCCTATTTATCTTCTTTTTGATGATCCAATCCTTCATATTTCTTCACGCGGCGGCATTGGTCGGAGCAATAGACCATGCTCTCCCAGTTTTTATCCAACTTTTTAGTCCAACTAAATTCGCGCTCGCAGACAGGACAGAGTTTTTTGCGGACGTTCTTCTTTTTATGCGCCATGATATTTACCTTTAAGTTAAAAAAATCGCTTAACGACCCCAAATTGGTGAGCGCACTACTCCGCCCGTTTTACTGCTAATTGCATAACTGGTATTCCCTTCTAGAGAATGGATAACCAAGCTGCCGCCACTTTGACTGCTTTGACCGCCTACTTGTCCACCCAAATTTGACTGACGTGTTGGATAGAGGGCGTATTGTCCAGAAGGCGACAGTCGCGCTGGCTCATCGAGTCCCGTTTCTGCCAGATTGATGACTTGTCTGGTGGTAAGCATCATTACTGACGCCTTGCGACCATTAAGATATGCCAAACGTTGACTATCTAAGCTAAGCTGAGGACTAGCAGCATAGGCTCCCGTCGATATAAGCGCGGCGTTGCCCGTGGCAAAGATATAACGATAAATGCTTGGGCGACCAGCGCGGACTTTATCACTGGTATAGACAAAGCTCTGCCCATCGCTGGCATAGCTTGGCTGCACTTCAGTACTCGGTAGCGTGGTGAGCTGTTTGGTATCGCCATCGCTTAAACGCATCTCATAAATATCGGCATTGCCGCCGACAGTTGAGCTATAAAGCAGCTTTTTGCCATCCGGTGAGAATGACGGTGATAAATTGCTACCTTCTACATTGACGACCAAATTATGACTACCGCTTCTGACATCATAAATATAAATCTTTGGATGCTGACGCGCGGCTTGTTTGCTATAAGCGAGCATTTGACCATCCGCTGACCACGTAGGCGCGTAGATATAGCCATTTAGCTGATCAATCAATTGACGCCCGCTACCATCGGGGCGGATACGATATAGCGTCGAGACCTTGGCAGCACCCACGCCTTGCTCCTCTACATAAGCAATATAGCCTTGTCGATCTATTACTGGCATGCCAATAGTGAGCGGATTATTCATAGCCATCGCGCTAGGCGCTTTGGACAAAGCAGTTGGCATGGTCTGGCAGCCTGTTAATACCGCCAGCATTGAAAGCATGATAATAGGAACAGTACTGTTTAGCCTATGAATATTAACAGTCGGTTTTAAGAGAGTGGTTTTTAACATAAGATAAAGTCCTATAGATCCATTCGATATGAGCTATTTAAAACGTGCAACTTACTATTAATAATATCAAGTAGAAGAGTGCTGAATGAAATATAAGTCATCAGGAACAGTGATGTCGCTAGTGTAACGCAGATTGGTCTCTTCTTTTAAACAAAAACTTTAGACGAAAAAATGCCCCACTGCTAAGTGAGGCATTTTTTATATACGGTTATAGTATAACGATAGTAACTGACTGTCTCTATTATTTAGCAACCGCTTTAAAATGAGCGACTTGACTGCTATTTTTGATGGTCAAGATAGGCGTGTTGTTTGCATTGGTGCTGATGCTATATTTACCTTGTACTGTAGCAAGCGTCGCTGTATCAAAGCTGGCTTGTGGCTCAGGGCATGCCATCATAGTAGATAGAACATTGCCTAATACAACATTGCCATTCACAACATTATAGTTAGAACCCATGTTATTACAAGTATTGACAAACGCAACACGGTCATTGCCGTTGTCTTTGAAGAATTTTAGGGTAAGTGGTTTGGCTGGATCAAAGAATAACTGAGTGACTTTATCGCCATTTGCGCGCTTTGCATCAACAAGCTGCCAATCATATGCTTGTAGTGCATTAGCAGTAATTGGTTGAGTCACAGGTGCCGTTACGATAGGGGCAGTTTGGCAACCAGCAGCCAATGTACCTACAGCAAGGGTAGCAGCCATCATCATTTTAGTCATGTTTTTCATATAAACTCCTATAAGTTTCAAATATTAATATACAAAATAAAATATTCATTGTTTATTTTTTAATCAGTAGCGTTTGCTCTGATCAATTTGTTGTTTTCTTTATTCTAAACAATGGGGCTATTATGCCCATTTCTCATAAGCCTATCATTATAGATTGAGTACCAATTAACGCTATATTTGTACCATTTTACGGTATTTTTGCTAACATGCCTTGTTAAGCCAGTTATTAACTGCTAACACATAATCTTTTGTCTGATTCTTAAGAATTGCTTTACTGCCTAAAAGCCTATCAAGCTATATTTACGGTTTTTACTTACCTTTAAATTCATATCTATAGCTTGTCTTTTTGGTTAATTTGTATCGGCAGCTTTCTGCTGCTGTAGGGCGGCATAGCCTGTTAAACGCTTGCGTTCAGAGTCGTTAAACAATTGCCTTTCAATCTGATTGATTTGAGCTTGTGATTGCGTTTGTGATTGACTAGTACTTTGTTTTAGAATCTGCTGTTTTTGTGCTTGGTACTGCTTGAAACGCTTATCAAAGCTAGCGTCTGCTTGATCTACTTGCGCTAAGCGTGCTGCCGCTGGTGCACCGACCAGCTCACGACGCATATTATACAGCGCTTCAGGTGTGGCACCTTTTGTTTGCATTTGCTCTGTACGCGTCATCAGCTCGTTTAGATTGGCTTGCTGGGCGATATTGGTTTTGGTTGCATTGTCTGGCATACGGCTGATGTAATCTTGTTTTGCGGCATCTTTTTGCGCATCAGACAGCTGGGAATTCTGACTGATTCTGACCATCTCCATACTATAGTCGTTATACTCATCTTCTGTCCCAAAGAAGGCGGTAATGGTTTCTTTATCAAAATGCTGTTGGCGCAATCTAGCGACATCTTGTTTCTGCTGAGCGACGACACTTAAATCCAGCTCGCCACTTTGGGTCGCTTGCAATTGCAGCGTACCGTATTTTTTCTCAATCTCAGGTATGGCCTTGAGATAAGCCACATAATGATCAAATATAGCCACCGCTTGACTGGCGGCTGGCTCTGGCGTATGACTGCGGATATAACTCTCTACGCGAGCGTAAATAGCTGATGCCTCTTCTTCACCAAGCGCTGATAAAAAATAATCAAACAAACGCCTTAAGCCTTCTGTGATGACCAGTTGCTTGTTTTCATCAATAATAATCTCACCATCGACATCTGTCCCTTGCAAGGAACGCGGTAGACTCTCAAGTCCTGTGGTAAATTTAATTATGTTTTGATTCGATTGTTGGCTCATATTGCTATCAGAGCTCGCTTTATTTACGGTATTAGTGTTAGCTTGATTGTCTAGCGTTATAGAATCCGCTTGAGAAAAAGCGTTGCTATTATTAACAGGCTTGAACCACCAAATAATCGCTACTATTAGAACGACTATCACAGCAATAATAATGGACAATAAGGGTGAACGGCGATTATTTGACATAACGACAATATCTTATTTAATCAATCGGTTTATGTAGAGATTTATGATAAATAAAAATGGATAAAGAAAAAGGGTCATTTTAGTATTGACCCTTTTTCTATAAAAGCTATGAATCATAAAAGCTGTGAACCTGCTAACTCATCTATGAATGCTATAAATTGGCTTTTTTCAAGCGATTGACTTGATCACGATACAAGGTTTTTGGGTCAGGCTGCCCCCATGCGGTCAAACCCAAAAGCTGGTTGGCTGAATCTAAGTGATTCATACGATAATCATCTCGAATCACATAACCCAGTCGGCTTGAGCAGGCAGATACCAAGCCATCATTTGGATCATTGTCAAAACTTGTTCCTGTCAGCGCGAGCATATAATCACTAGGATCAAGACCATTGGTTATTTGCCCAACACCACTAAATGAGTAGTACTTGATACCATTGGCTTCAGTGCCAGTAGGCTGTCCACAATAGCTGGTCGGCATCGCCGCAGGAAATTTAGCATTAAACTTGGCAGCACCATCAGTTGATAACGCGACAGCTGTATTCCAAGCTTCTTGTTTATTGAGTTCTGTCGGGCTCGTACCTGAACCGACATCCGTAACGCCACCGAATAGCTGAAAGAACACAGATACCGCTTGGGTAGCCAAGCTATCCTCAGAAAGCGTTCGCATAACAGCATCCGCCGTTTTTGATCCTTGCTCTGGACTGCCAATCGCAGTGACAGAAGCGACATATTCTGGTGCCACGCCAGCGACATAACGAATATCAATACCACCTTGGCTATGACCCAATAAGTTCACTTTTGGGCTGCCTGAAATGGCACTGATGGTTTTTATTTTCTGTAAAAGCTGCTCGCCACGAATTTCACTATTGTTAAAAGAGGAAGTTTTTGTGGTATATACTTGACTGCCACCGCTCATGAGCGTTTCAGGAATACCATAAAAATAATCAACCAAGCCGAACATCTTAGTAAACCCTGCCATACCATGTGCGAGTACTACTGGATATTTGGTTTTGGTATGGTCTGAGGTGAAATATTGACTACTTACGAGCTGGCAACCGTCAGCATTGGCGCAGTTATAATACTGTCCAGCTGCCTGAGCAGAGGTGGCTTGCATAGTCATCAAAAACGCACCGGTGACAATGGCACCTAATGACGGTAAAAATGCGCTCGGCGTTAGCACAGCGCGTAGAGAAGGTTTTAGAGTCATAACAACATCCTTGTTATTGTAAACGTGATTCTATCTTTATATTGCCTTATCTCTTGCATCCTGCACAAAGCTATAAAGAGGTCTGCTAAATCATTTAGCGAACAAAATTACAATACTTATATACGCTGTAACATTCAACTTTTTTTTGACATTAGCAGCTATATCCTAGTGACTATATAGTCACATTAGCGTATATAAAGTCATTTAATATCAATACGATTGAAATATTCAATAACTTGCATTCAAGCAGCAACTTGTGCGTTTATGCTATAATTGATGACCTAAATTCTATAACTATAAGTACGACGATGATGACTAAAAAATCTCTTATTCAATCTCCTGAAGCCATAGAAAAAATGCGCGTGGCTGGTAAACTTGCCAGCGATGTCCTTGTGATGCTTGATGAGCACGTCAGAGTGGGCATCAGTACTGAAGCACTGAACCAAATTGCCCATGATTATATCGTTAATGTGCAACAAGCTATTCCTGCACCGCTTAACTACAATGGTTTTCCAAAATCTATCTGCACCTCGATTAACCACGTGGTTTGTCACGGTATTCCATCCGAAAATAAATTGCTAAAAGACGGCGACATCATCAATATCGATGTGACCGTGATTAAAGATGGCTATTATGGTGATACCTCAAAAATGTGGATCGTCGGCAATGGCTCTATCATGGCGCAGCGTATCTGCAAAGTAGCACAAGACGCCCTATATGCTGGCATGAGCGTGGTTAAAAACGGCGCGCGTTTGGGCGACGTTGGTGCGGCTATCCAAGCAGTGGTCGAGCCTGAGCGTTTTAGTATCGTGCGTGAGTTCTGTGGTCACGGTATCAGTAATGAGTTCCACCATGAGCCGCAAGTCATGCACTATGGACAAAAAGGTACGGGCTTTGAGCTAAAAACTGGCATGACTTTTACCATCGAGCCTATGATTAACGAAGGCAAATGGCAGACTAAGATTTTACCGGATGAATGGACTGCTATCACTAAAGATCGCAAGCTATCCGCCCAGTGGGAGCACACGATGGTCGTAACGGACAATGGCTGTGAAGTATTTACCACGCGCCCTGAAGAAGATTTGAGTTTTTTGACTCAGTAATACAATAAAAGATCGCTTAGGCGGTCTTTTTTTTCGTCTATTATTAATGGTTGTCCCCCACTATTCTTGATGGTTTTTTATCTTTATACTTTCTCTATATTATTGATCCCTTTTTATTTTTAGCGCTCCTTATTTACTGAACTAGACTTCAAACTTTTAACTGGATAAATCTCATGTTTAACTGTGATGTCACCGCTATTGATTTGACACCGATGCCTTTATTTTCAGCAGACAATATAACAACTGCCTCTTTATCAACAGACACGAGCGTGGTAGAAAAATCGCTATTTGGTATTCCTGAATGGTTGCTTCAAATAAATGATGATATCAGCCGCGCACTCGAACGTGGCGTCAATATCCGGCAACTGGTTAGCGCGCGTGCTTGCGTGATTGATGATTTATTGATCGAATTATTTAAATGCTTTGGGCTTGATAAGACGGATTTGGCACTGTTTGCAACTGGTGGCTATGGTCGCGGTGAGTTATCGCTACATTCAGATATCGATATTTTGCTACTGATGCCACATGATATTGACGCTGATACCAGTAGTAAAATTGATAACTTGGTGGCACTCTTATGGGACATTGGACTTGAGCCTGCGTTATCAGTACGCAGCGTCAGTGACTGCTTGGAGGCGGCGCTTGACCATACTATTGCCAGTGCATTATTAGAGGCTCGCCTATTAATAGGCAATGACGCCTTGCAAAATGTCCCGCACCAAATAGTAAACAATCAATGGTCCCCGCGCTCGTTTTATGACGTAAAAATCGATGAGGCAAAAGCACGTTATTTACAGCACAATGCCACAGAATATAATCTTGAGCCCAATATAAAAACCGCCCCTGGTGGTCTGCGCGATATCCATATTATTGGCTGGGTGACCAAACGCTATTTTCGGGTCAGTAAGCTCTATGATCTGGTACAACAGAACTTTTTGACTGAAAAGGAATTCGATGAATTAAGCTTTTCAGAAAACTATTTATGGCAGATACGGCACTACCTGCACGAACTGACTGGTCGCAATGAAAACAAGCTGTTATTCGATTATCAGCGTGAGATTGCTCAACTGATGGGCTATGATACCCAGACAGATGATCAACCAAATGCTGCGGTAGAGCGCTTTATGCGCGATTATTACCGCTGTGCGATGCAAATATCAACATTGTCTGAAATGCTAACCAATCACTATTACGAAACCATCATCGAGGCACAGTTGCCTGATGAAGAACGCCCAAAAAAACAGCCTATCAATGCCCGCTTTAACCAAGTCGGCGACCAAATCGCAATGGCGCATCACAGAGTATTTGCGCAGCATCCCGAGTCGATTTTAGAGATGTTTTTACTTATGGGTCAGTATGGCATCAAGAATGTCCGTACCCATACTTTGCGCGCGCTAAAAATTGCAGCGCGTGGTATTGATCAGGCTTATCGCGACAACCCTACGCATCAAACCTTGTTTTTAGCCAATTTAAAAGAGCAGAATTATCTCTTTCATCGCCTGCGTACCATGAATCGCTATGGCGTGCTTGGCAACTATATTCCCGCCTTTGCTCAAGTCACTGGTTTGATGCAGTATGACTTGTTCCATCGTTATACGGTCGATGCCCATACCTTATTTTTGATTCGTATTCTGCACCGTTTTACGGATCCGCATTTTTATGAAGATTTTCCGCTCGTGAGCTCCATCTTTCAGCGCATCGAGCGCAAAGAGATTTTGGTATTAGCGGCGATGTTTCATGATATTGCCAAAGGTCGTGGCGGCAACCATAGTCAACTTGGCGAAATTGAGTCGATTGAGTTTTGTTTGGCTCATGGTATGAGTACTGCCGACGCCAATCTGGTTGGCTGGTTGACCCGTTATCATCTGCTGATGTCAATGACAGCTCAGAAAAAAGATATCTCAGACCCAGAGGTTGTGACGCTGTTCGCAGATTTGGTGGGTAACGTCACTCATCTAAACCATCTGTATGTCTTAACCGTTGCTGATATGAACGCCACTAATCCACAACTTTGGAACAGCTGGCGTGCGACACTTATGAAGCAGCTATATTCGCAAACGCGCCGTATTTTGCGGGCGGATATTGATGCCCCAACCAATCGTCAAGATATGATTAGTGCCACACGCAAGCAAGCACTAGTGATGCTAGATAACGTCGACAATCAGCATATGAATCGCGATGAGGTGTTGAGATTGTGGGATGATTTGGGCGATGAGTATTTTTTGCGTGAAATTGCAGAAGATATCTTATGGCATACGGAAGCGATTTTGAATCATCCGCCTATAGGTCGAGCGTCAAATGCTGATAGTCCGCCATTAGTCGTTCTACGTGAGCATCGAGAGCTGGCGCTTGATGCAGTACAGGTTTTTGTTTATACCCAAGATCAGGTCAATTTGTTTGCGGTTACTATGGCCGTATTCGATCAGATGAATCTTGATGTATTGGATGCCCGTATTATCACAGCGACCCGTGATTTTGCGTTGGATTCTTATGTACTACTCGACCGTAGCGGTACTTTACTGGTCGATAGCGACAGCCAACAAGAGCTTAAGCAGCGACTGATTGATGCCTTTAAAAATCCGACCGCGCCCAAACTGACGCACAAACGGATTCCACGCCAGCTCAAACATTTTGATGTAGCAACGACGATCAATTTTGAGTTCAATGATGCCTCAAGTCAGCACATCATGAGCTTAGAGACCCTTGATCAGCCAGGTTTACTTGCCCGTGTTGGACAAGTATTTTTGCAGCAGCAGATTGAGGTACATGCCGCGCGTATTACTACGCTTGGCGAGCGTGCAGAAGATATGTTTTATATCAGCGATCAAAATGATCAAGCACTGAGCGCTGATAAACTTAAGACATTAAAAACGGCACTGATAGACAGTCTTAGTGTCCGTAATGATAGAGTCTAGCTTATTTTCTATATCAAGCTTTTGTAGATGATGCCACGTGCATATTCCTTCAGCGCATCATCGGCAAGCTCTAGAGGCAATATATCGGCTTCTACCTTTTGGTCACCATACATCAAGCGTCCCGCATCGACCTCCTTTTGTAGGAGGCGGTGCAAGCTGGCCAAACGAAATTCTGCATTATAGTATCGGTAGATTTGCTTCAAAGTAATAGGGGCTTTGGCGTGGACATCGCGATACAAGCTATCAGAAGCCAAGATAGTCATCTCATTAAGCATCTCTTCACGCGACAAATCGGCTTGATTGATCTTATATTGCAACTGCCTAGCAAGTCTGTCTTTAAAACTCAGCATGACAATAAAAATTAAGGTTTGTATGACAAATAAAGCGATGTATTGCCACAGAGGTAACGATATATCTAGCAACTTGCTAAGCAGCATGAGTACCATGGCAACGACTATATAGCTGACCAATTGCCAGAGCAGCCACATCATAAAACTGTTATCGCCAAACCAAAACATTTGACGTTCTCGTAACAGTGTCAACTGCTGGCGTGATTTCCACCAAGACTGTTCACGCTGCTTTAACTGCTTATAAATGTCAAGGCTTTCATGATTATCAAAGTATTTTTCATTGATATCCTTAGCATCGAGACTGTCCGTTTTTAACATACTAGACATATCAAATTATTCCTAAAATACGCTGTCAGAAAAGCCAGCATTTATCTTTACTTAGTAATACAGACATCACATCGCTTTTATAATAACGCGTTACGATATAGTCACATGATTACCTATTTACACAGCCATATAGTTAAAATAACAATGCTTAAATATCCTCTAGCCAAGCCTTTACAAAGCACTATAAGGAAATATAAGAAGAAAAAGACAAAAAATAAGAGAAGTGCTACACTGCTTAAATGTAATTTTTCTTTATAACTTTATTATTAACTGTCTATTATAGTTAGCCTGCCTATGAATCACAACTTGACGTCCCTACACCCTTATCCCTTCGCTAAGATGGCCACTTTACTGGCTGATAGTACTCCAGCCCATAGCTATGATGAAATCAAACTGGGTATTGGTGAGCCAAAACACGCGCCGCCAGCCTTTGTGCTGGACGTACTACGCGAAAACTTGGACAAAATAAGTCATTATCCGACCACAAATGGACTGTTTGAGCTGCGTCAAACCATTGCTCATTGGCTTGAGAAGCGCTTTTTCTTAAATCACCTCAACCCTAATACGCAAGTATTGCCAGTAATGGGCACACGTGAGGCAATATTTAGTATCGTGCAGGCAGTGATTAATCACGAGCCAGAGACTGTTAGTCAGACGGCAACGCTCAACCAATCGCCTACGCCTATAGTAGTTATGCCCAATCCCTTTTATCAGATATATGAAGGGGCGGCGATATTAGCGCAAGCAACGCCTTATTTTATCCCTTGCACCTCAGACAACAGCTTTAAGGGTGATTTTCGTAGTGTGCCAAAAGACGTCTGGACGCGTACACAGCTCTTATTTGTCTGTAGCCCAAACAACCCAACCGGTTCAGTGATGACGATGGATGACTGGGAGCAAGTGTTGCGCCTATCAGACCAATATGGCTTTATCATTGCCAGCGACGAGTGTTATAGCGAGCTATATTTTGATAAAGCGCCAATAGGATTGTTGCAAGCCTGCGCGGCCCTTGGTCGACACGATTTCAAAAATTGTCTGGTGTTTCACTCTTTATCGAAGCGCTCAAACCTACCCGGTTTGCGCTCAGGCTTTGTGGCAGGCGATGCCGCTATCTTGCAGGCTTATTTACAATACCGCACCTATCAGGGTTGCGCGATGCCAATACCTCATCAGCTGGCGTCGATCGCCGCTTGGGAAGATGAGAAGCATGTGGCACACAATCGAGCGCTGTATCAAGAAAAGTTTGCACTCTGGATGTCGGAGCTTGGAGAATTACTGGAGTTACGTATGCCTGAGGCAGGATTTTACTTTTGGATAAAAGCGCCTGAGCAATTCGGTGGTGATGATGAGCGTTTTGTCAAAGCGCTCTATGAGGATGCTAATATTCACGCGCTTGCCGGACGTTACTTATCACGCGAGGTCAATGGTAAAAATCCGGGGCAAGGCTATGTGCGTATTGCTTTGGTGGCAAGCGTCGAGGAAAGTCGCGAGGCAATCAAGCGCATTCGTCAATTACTCGGTGCTTAAAATCGCTATTTAAAACGCATTAAGCTTAACAAACCGCCAATAACCACAATAATATTATGGTTATTGGCGGTTTTCTGTTAAAGAATGCTATAGTAAATCTTATATTCAGATAATACAGCACTGTTATTTGACGCTGTATTTATCATACTTACATCCCTCTTATTGCTTATGCCATCAAGGATGATGCCATGCCCCATCTTGATTTTACCCAACCACCATTTGATGTATTAAGTGCCGCTGAACGCCAAAGTATCAAAAAAAATACCCAAGTGCGTTATCTTGCCAAAGATGAGATGTTACCAGCGGATGATTTGCAGTACTTTTATGTGGTGCTTAAAGGTCATGTCGAGCAGTTGTTAGATGGTGATTTTTTCGCCTCTTATTTGGGCAACAACCATACTGCCCATCTTAATAGTAATGATTGGTTTGATAGCAGACGCTCACCAGAGTCGCTCATAGAAGATGGGCTGCAAGAACATAAAAACATTGATTCGCAGCCGGCTGCTTATCAGTTTCGCGCTGTCGAAGATACTTTATTGCTGCAAGTAAATGGGGTAACCATTGATAAAATCGGTGCCCAAAACCATTTCGTACGCCAATTATTGTCAGAAAATCTGCCAGAGCGTTTAAAAGCTTTACAGCTGAGGCATGGTGGAAAAAAACTTGACGCTACCAGCTATGACGATCCTCAGGAAGTACAGCAAATCATGCTACAGCCGGTGATTGATATTACTTTACTACCAGTCCATATCGTTGACGCAGACGATAGTCTATATCAAGCAGCACGTACCATGACTGAGGCTGGATTGAAGCATGTTTTGATACGCCCACCAGGACATTTACAAGATAAAAACAGCTCCGATCGTACCTTGGGTATACTCAGCGATAATGATATCTGCCGCGCCGTCAGCGACCAACAAAACACTGTTACAACGCCTTGTCAAAACTATGCAAGTTTTAATCTGCGAACCATTAACGCTGATAATGAGATTGGTGATGCGTTACTGACCATGACTCGCTATCGCATTCACAGGTTACCAGTGATAGATACTAATGGTAAGGTCATCGGTGTGCTTGCACAAGGCGATATGCTTGCTCACATTGGTCATCATTCTCAGCTGATTAGTATTCAAATTAATCAAGCCACAGATTTGCCAAGTTTGGCGACTGCCGTTGAGCTCATCGGACGCTATATTCGCGCGCAACATCAAAACGGTATCAAAATGGGCAACGTCAGCCGCATGGTACAAACCCTTAACGCGCAAGTATTTACCAAACTTTGGCAACTCATCGTTCCTGATGAAGTAATGGAGAATACCTGTGTTATCGTCATGGGCTCAGAGGGTCGCGGCGAGCAAATCATGCGTACCGATCAAGACAATGCGCTCATCATGCGTGATGGTTATGACCACCCTAAGCTGGCACAATTTGCCGATACCTTTAACCAGCACTTAGCAGAACTTGGCTATCCGCTATGCGACGGCAACATTATGATGAATAATCCCATGTGGCGGCAACCATTAAAAGCGTTTAAAGCGCAGATTAGTCTATGGTTTAAAAACACTGACCCGATGCACAGTATTTATTTATCCGCTATATTTGATGGTGAATATGTCTGCGGTGATGAAACGCTATTGACGCAGGTTCGTGAACATCTGAAGACGGCCCATAGGCAGTCAGACTTGATGTTCGTGCGCCAATTTGCACGAGCAGCCCTACAGTTTGGCGATATCAATCAATGGTGGCAAAGGCTAGTACCGTTATTAGGTGGTAAACCAAGCGCTTATACTATTGACCTCAAAAAAGCGGGTATCTTTCCCTTGGTACATGGTATCCGTACCTTGGCGTTAGAAAACGATCTCTTTACCGATCCTAGCAGCAAAGGTCGTCTGAAAGCTTTGGTTCAAGCGCGGGCCTTAACCCAAGAGCGTGCCGACACCTTACTTGAGGCATTAGAGTTCTTTATGGCGCAGCGCCTATCGGTTGCTTTATTGACAGATAATAAGCATGCAAAAGAAGTCAATCCAACGACCTTGTCGGCCCTTGAGCGTGATTTATTAAAAGAGTGTTTGGCGGTAGTAAAAAGCTTTAAAGACCAATTAAGCCGATATTATCAGCTTGAATTTGGTTAAGGTAAACCGGTTAGCATTGGAGATAGATGACTATGAACTGGCTAAAACAGCTGTCTACTGCTTGGCAAAAAAACCAATTACAGCGACCTGAACTGGCATCAATGTTTACGGCACCTGTCGATGAACAATGGGTTGCGATTGATTGTGAGATGACCGGACTCAATCCAAAGAAGCATCACCTATTATCGGTAGCTGCCATTCATATCAATGGCGACAAGATTGATACAGGAAATGGGCTGCATCTGCTTTGCAGACCGCCTGTCATGCCTGAGGGCGATACCATCGTCATTCATGGACTGCGCACCGCCGATGTTGAGCATGCGATGAGCTATGATGAGATGCTGGCATTACTATTGCCCTTTATTGGTAATCGTCCGCTTGTGGGGTTTTGTCCGCAAATAGACGTCGGGTTCTTAAACCCTTTAGTAAAGCATTATATGGGTACTCATTTGCCCAATGAGATTATCGATATCCGCCCCCTTTATAGCCGGCGTATGATGGGTCGCAGCCAAGGGCTTTCAAGCCAAGCACAGCATTTGAATAGTATCTTGGCGCATTATCATATTCCGGAGCTTGGCACCCACGATGCTTATAATGATGCCATCATGACGGCGATGGCATTTTTGCATATGCGCTAATATAATGGCTAAAATGCATTATTTAGACAAGGCTTTAAGATAAAAGCACGCTTACAACTACATGCTACAGCTACGCGAAAACAGTAACTCATGTTACCATATCCTGTTTTTGCCACCTGATGATAGGCTGCTCATGCGCTCCTTAGTAAAACCAACTCTACTTAGAACTCATAATTCTTCTATACGCACAACAGCCATTAGCCAATATTTGCAAACGCCGAAAAATATCGGTCAACGTCTATCTTTATTGGTACTAGTTGTTGCTCCTACTTTAGCGCCATTACCGCTGCACGCTGCCTTACCGCAAGAGATTGAGACCGCATTAGCGCGAGCCCATTTAAGCGCAGCAGACATCAGTATCGTTATCACACCTGTGGGAGATAAAAACGCCAGCCGCTTGCCCTCTGTTGTTCAGGTTATCGATAGTAAAAAGGCGGTCAATCAATTGCAGCCTGCAAGCTCAGACGAGATAAATACTGATGCCAATAACAGCAAGCAAAAACTGGTGCAAAACAAGCCGAGCCCTAAGCCGTTAGTCAATTACCAAAGCGCGTTAGTAACCATCGAAAAGCAAACCATCAGACAGCACGACAGACAATTACACGCTTATACCGATGATCCTTATACCCATCAAAGCTTGATGAGTACTCCGTCATTACTGCCAGAAAACGTATTAAACACTGCTAATTATTCTTCCCATCAGAACGACAATATCAGTGCTAATGGCGCAGATAATAATAACAGCGACAATAAAAAATCTGACAGTGAGACCTCAATAAAAATATCGTTTTCGCCATTACTCAATCATCAGCCTGACATAGCACGTACGCCCGCCAGCACGATGAAACTCGTTCCTAGCTTTATTGCCTTAGATATCTTAGGCGCTGACTTTGTCTGGCATACGCGCGTTTATCATACTGGTATTATCATTGGTAATACATTGCTTGGTGATTTGATAATTCAAGGCAGTGGCGACCCAAAAATGACCCATGAGCGCTTACAGCAATTGCTCTATAAAGTGAAAGCAGCAGGCATCCGTCATATCGATGGCGATATCATTGTAGATAGCACTATTTTTAACCATGTCACTAAAGATCCTGCGGCATTTGATAACGCGCCTTTACGTCCTTATAACGCCAGTCCCGATGGTTTTTTGGTAAATTTCAGTACTATTGGTATCCAAAGCTATCCATTAGATAATGCCCAAGCACAGCTGACTTATATGCCGCAGCTGGCAGATTATAAGTTGCCACGTAAGATAAATATACGCCCCTCTGCCTGTGGTCAAGCACGTTATAGTTTAGCGCCGCAGTGGCAAGCAACTCAGCTGACCTTTGATACCTCTTTACCCGATAACTGCGGCAACCATGCTTTTTATGTCGCTTATCCTGATGCCAAAGATTTTGCGGCGCGCGTGATCAAAGCCAAATGGCAAGCACTGGATAATACGCTAAGGGGCAACGTTGTCGCTCAAGAAACACCATATAAGAATAAGAAATCCATATCAGCGCGCGGTTTGGCAGCTCTACCAATGTCGCCTTTACCAATTGTTAGTTATCCTTCTCTAAACTTAACGCAGCAAATATATGATATCAATCATTTCTCTAATAATGTGATGACTGAGCAAGTAGCGTTATCAATAGGTGCTTATCATAAACCCAGAGATGAAACCGTTAATTCAACCATTAATAAAAACGTCGATAAAGCTATTAATAGTCAGCACAGCTTATATCAATTTGGTAAGCCTGCGACAACGAGCTACCCTGCTGCCTTACAAACCATCAACGAATGGTGGCAAACGCATCTAAGTACGCCGCCGCCACATCTGACCAATGGTTCTGGGTTGTGCCGTGATTGTACCATCAGCGCTGCTAATCTAAGCGAGCTGCTGACTTATGCTTACGCTCACCCAAGCTTCGGTGCTTACGTAAACTCGTTAGGTATCGCTGGCGTCAGTGGCACCATTTTGACACATAGCGAGCGTTTACCAAAATCAAACGCCATTGGTCGAGCTTGGATAAAAACGGGCACTTTAAACAATGTCACTTCAATGGCAGGCTATGTCAAAGGCTTATCAGGACAGGATTATGTGGTAGTGGGACTGATCAATAATGAGCAAGCGCTAAATACTTATACAGCAAGAACGGTACTGGACGCCATGCTAGATTGGACAGCGCAGCATTAATTTTTTACGCCAGATTATTTACTTTATAAAGGACATTTTATGTCACGTAAGCCCGCGTCACTTAGCAAACCTATCACCCCATCAGGACGTAAAGGATCACACTTAAATACAACTGCCACTCAACCCAAATTGATGCTCTATATTGGGTTTTTTGCCGTTGGCTATATGCTTGCCAGCGCTGTATTTATGATGATTCAAACCAAGCTTGCTCTCAATGCGCAATTGGTCACTGTGCTGTCTATTGTCTTGGGCGCTTATATTGCCGTGCATAAGTTTATCAAGCACCAACAGCGTGCACTAGATAGAGACGAGATCAACCGCTTAATGTTTGGCGGCGTGATCGTGGTTTGGCTACTCACTATGGTTTACTTTTTGGGGATATGGGTATTTCTATTCGATTCCATCAGCCGTGAAGTGCTGCTTGAGATGAGCATGCAGCAGCCTTTACCGCTAATTTCTGCATTGATCATGATATTGGTGCTGAGTTTGGTGAGCGCACGTATCAGCATTTGGGCAATTAACCACTTGCTTGATCCCAATCGCAAGGGCGCTTAATTGCTTACTTTCAACAATTGAACGTTATAAACAAGCAACTACAAAGTTTTTGCCCTATTCATCTCTAAATTCCGTTACGCTGTATTTACGCTGATGAACTTTGATGAATAGGAGATAAGACCATGGAAATGATTTTTTTTGACAATGTTGATAAGCTTGGACGTATTATTCTGACTACGGTCGTGGTCTACGTTTTGATTGTTACGTTTACTAAAATTTCAGGCAAACGCTCAACCTCTCAGCTAAATAATTTTGACTGGATTGTCACAGTGATGATTGGGTCATTAAGTGCCAGTACGATTTTACTCAAAGACATTCCGATTATCGAAGGTATGGCGGCTATTCTTTCACTGTATTTATTACAGTTTTTGGTCACCAAATACGCCTCTATTTCGCCGCAATTTAGCAGCTTTATTTTATCTGAGCCGCGTATTGTCTTTTATCAAGGTCAGTTTTTGCCCGATGCCATGCGTGATGAGCGTCTGACTCGTCAAGAAATTGAATGTGCCATGCGCTCTGAGGGTATTCACAATTTTGATGAGGTTGAAGCGGTGGTTTTTGAGTCCGATGCCAAACTGACTATTATTCCAAAGCCCAGTCCTTCTTATAGCAATAATCAAGAAGCGGATGATACAGTATCAGAGACGATTGCTCCGCTCATGTAATACAGTTGATAAAATTTTTACTAAAAACTTAATCAGCTCTAAAAAGGATAGAGCAGCATGACTCTTCTCTTTGTCTTACTCTATCCTTTTTAGGTGGCTGTTGGACTATTAGTAAGTAAGTGGGCTTTGAAAGCATTAAAATCATACAGAATAATTATTTATCAAACATGCCTTGAGTAAAGAATCTAGTATTTAACAGGTTTTCTTATTACATTTATTTAACCACTTCTTAAAATGGTAGCTGTTATGAAAGTAAGAATTTTGACCGTAGGTAATAAAATGCCTAAGTGGGTACAAACCGGTTTCGATGAATATCATAAGCGTATTCAGCCTATGCTCACTACCGAAGTCGTTGAAATTGCGGCGGCAAAACGTGCTAAGAATCCATCAGATGCCAATTTAGCTCAATACCGTGAGCAAGAAGGTCAGGCGATCTTAGCCGCTCATGCTGTAGCAGGACGTGAGCAATTGTGGGTACTTGATGTCAAGGGTAAGATGCTATCGACCGAAAATTTGGCAGATAAATTGGCAGAGGGTATGCAGCAAGGTGATGATATCGCTTTGGTTATTGGTGGTGCTGACGGAGTATCGCCCGAAGTGTTAGCGAAAGCTGATGTAAAATGGTCTTTATCGGCGCTTACGCTACCGCATCCTTTAGTGCGCGTTGTCCTCATGGAGCAACTATATCGCGCGATGAGTATCAATCATAACCATCCTTATCACCGTGGTAATTAAAGTAGCAATAGAAAACTATCCAGTAGGAAAACATCATCAATCACAGTGACACAACAGATTGAAAAATGAACGCGCGCCCTAATAAATGCCACATGAGACATCCTAAACCTGCAACACCCAATGCCCAAAGTATCAATCCGCAACGCGATGATAATCGCGACGATTTGCATAGCCCACTGATACCGACGACAATTACAGCGGCGGCGGCTTGGACAGATACGCCTATCATATCGAGCGCGGCAAAGCGCCCTAAGTTACCGGCGCTGTTTATATCGCATGGTGCACCGACGCTGGCTATCGAGCAATCTGCTACGACGAGCGCGCTAGCTCGTATAGGACAAAACTTACCCAAACCTCGTGCCATCGTCATTATGTCCGCGCATTGGCAGTCAGCGAAACTTGAGATCAGCAGCAATCCTGAGCCAAAAACGTGGCATGATTTTTCAGGTTTTACTCCAGAGCTATATGAGCTGCAATATCCTGCTGCTGGTCATCCGGCACTTGCTGAGACCTTGGCGCAGCAACTGAGTGCCCGTGGTATTGTTTGTAGGGTCAATCCCTTACGTGTCAGTGACCATGGGGTATGGGCGCCACTTTTACACCTGTATCCACAGGCTGATATTCCTATCGTACAAGTATCCTTGCCACAGTATTATGACAGTATCGCTTGCTATCAATTGGGCGCGCAACTGGCACGGCTGCGTGATGAGCAAATTCTGATTATTGGTTCAGGGAATATCACCCACAATTTGCAAGCGCTACGCTGGCAAGCAGACAGTATCGACCAAACCGCAAAAGATTTTAAAGTTTGGCTACTACAACAGCTCAAAACCGACATCCCAAGCGCCTTAGACTGGCAGCAATATCCTGACTATAAAGATATCCATCCAAGTGATGAGCATTTACTGCCGCTATTTTTTGCCTTAGGTGCCGGTCAACGTGTCTCAGTCGTGCATCAAAGTATGGCGCATCATAGCTTAGGCATGGATATCTATCGCTTTGATTAAAGGCTCTCAATCAAAGCGTCAGATATATGCGGGTATACCACACTACTTTTCAAAAGCAAGTTTAGTAAATAAACCTGCACGCTCCATTTCGCCTGCTACACTCAATAACGTCGTCTCATCATTCATACGCCCAATCAATTGCATACCGATCGGCAGACCTTTTTTACTCATACCGACAGGCAACGACATGGCTGGCAAGCCTGTAATATTACCCAATAAGGTAAAACCCATCTTCCCAAGCACTGGCGAGCTTAACTTTTCAATCATGCCTGAGCTAAAAGCGTATTTGCCCATATCTATGCCTTTATTTAGCAAACCAGCACTGCGCATCAGCATTTCATCCATGAGACTTGGTGGTAATATGCCATGTTTTACTGCCGGTGTTGGAACGGTTGGGCACAAAATCATATCGTAGGTCTCTAGCAGAAGACCGGTTTGATATTGGCTATCATGCCAGCCATGCTTGGCGTGCGCCAAATCAACAGCCGATAATGAACGTCCTAACATTGCCATATTATACGTTTGCGGTTCAAGATTTTGTATATGCTGCGCACCATAGCAACGCTCAATATTATCAATAGTAAACGCAGTATGCGCGCAAACAACGACTAAAAAATTATGCCAGAATTGTTCAATATTAATATTAGGTTCAGCCGGTATTACGCGGTGACCCATGGCTTCTAGCTGCTTAGCTGTCTGCTCTAATACGGTAAGCACTTCCTTATCGACCATAGTATTAGCGACCAATGGCTGTTGATGCAAGGCTATGGTCAGTTGTCGTGGAGCGCGCATCGCCGCTTCTAAGAAAGTACCTTTAGGCGGCGCTATGACATAAGGCGCCCCAATCTCAGCACCACTAGTCGCATCAAGCATCGCGGCACTATCACGCACGCTACGTGTAATTACATGATCGGCTACTGCCCCTTCCCAGCCTTCACCAAATAAGGGACCCATTGGGTTACGTCCACGACTGGGTTTGAGTCCAAACGTACCACACCACGCGGCAGGAAAACGAATAGAGCCACCACCATCACCAGCGCCTGCCATCGGTACGATACCGCTTGCCACTGCCGCCGCACTACCACCCGATGAGCCCCCAGAGCTATAGCCTTTTTTAAAAGGATTATGTGTCACGCCATGCGCTTTTGGCTCAGTGGTGATAATCAAACCAAATTCTGGGGTATTGGTCTTACCAAAGGTGTTCACACCCGTAGCTTTCATACGCTTGACGATTTCGCTATCGCTTTTTGACATGATATTGACGCTACGACTGCCCATCGTAATCGGCTCATCAGCGAAGCTAAATGACAAATCTTTTAACAAATAAGGGACGCCGTTAAATACACCAGCTGGCAGTCCCGCCTGCGCTGCAGCATAAGCGCGCTCGTCAAAACGATGAATTATAGCATTCAATTTAGGATTGAGCTGATTGGCTTGATAGACTGCTGCATCCAGCAACTCTTTGGCACTGACTTCCCCAGCATTGACCAATGCCGCGAGTGCTAATGCATCGTATTGGGTATATTCTTTAAACATAACCGACCTTCCTTGGAGAATAATCAAATTAAAATTTTGAAAAGATTAATATGTATCCGATTTATAGACAGTATCCAGTTTAGTATAAAACCTTACTGTTTATAATGAATAAACAAACTCATTAGTCATTTACGATATTTATAATCCTATTTGATAGGGGCAATTGATAGCCTAACAATCATGCTCTTAACACTTTTTAATACATAAAATTCTTTAATATTTTCAACAAAAAAGACGATTTACTTTCGTAAATCGTCTTTTTACCATCCAGTCAAACAAAATTTTTACATTAATAGCTCGCGTTTACCACTCTTACCCATTGAGCTGACCAGTCCAGCCTCTTCCATCGAGTCAACAATACGTGCGGCGCGGTTATAGCCAATGCTAAATTTACGCTGAATACTAGAAGCGGAAACTTTACGAGTCTCCATAATAAAACCAACGGCTTCATTATAAAGATCATCGTCTTCGCCAGAAGCATTGGCAGCACTAGAGCCGCCACTAGGACTAGACAACTCAAAATTGCCTGCCATATTGTCGATATAATCAGGCGCACCGCGCTCACGCCATGCATCACAGACGCTATTGACCTCTTCATCGCTGACATAAGCGCCATGGACACGATCAGGTTCAATCTGCCCAGGCCCTAAGAACAGCATATCGCCATTACCAAGCATATCTTCGGCGCCGCCGCTATCCAAAATAGTCCGTGAATCGACTTTTGAGTTGACTCGTAACGCTGCTCGTACCGGAATATTGGCTTTAATCAAACCAGTAATCACATCAACTGAAGGACGCTGAGTCGCAAGGATTAAATGAATCCCTGCTGCCCGCGATTTTTGCGCCAAGCGTGTAATTAACTCTTCTGCCTGCTTACCGACCTGCATAATCATATCGGCAAACTCGTCGGCAACGATGACAATCATCGGTAAGGTTTTTAGCTTTGGTGCTTGGCTAATACTTACACTGTCATTGGGTCGCCATAATGGGTCAAGCATTGGATTGCCTGATTTTTCAGCAGCGATCACTTTTTTGTTAAACTCATTTAGTTTACGCACCTTTAGCAAGCTCATAAGCTGATAACGACGTTCCATCTCTGCGACGCACCATGACAAGGCACTTGCCGCCTCAGTCATATCGGTAACGACTGGGGTCAGCAAATGCGGAATATCATTATAGTTGGCAAGTTCAAGCTGCTTAGGATCGATAAGAATCATTCGCAGCTCGTTCGGCGTATATTTTAGCAGCATCGATAGTAACATCGCGTTGACCAAGACTGATTTACCAGAACCCGTCGTACCAGCGACCAACATATGCGGCGCTCGTGCAAGATCCGTAATAATAGCTTTACCGCCAATATCTTTACCCATCGCCATACTGATTTGTGCTTTAGGATCTTTAAATTTTTCGGTATCCAACAACTCAATCAAACGCACCATTTCGCGCTGTTTATTGGGCACTTCAATGCCAATATAGGGTTTACCAGGAATAACCTCAACCACACGTAAAGATGCCATTGATAATGAGCGTGCCAAATCGCGTGAAATCCCTGTGACTTTACTGGCTTTTATCCCAGGCGCTAGGTCTACTTCAAAGCGAGTGACGACAGGTCCTGGAATCGCATTGACAACATTTGCTTTGACATTGAACTCTTGTAATTTTATTTCCAGTAGCTCTGATAACTGCTCAAGCTCAGCAAGCGTATAGCTTGGCTGACGATTGGGGTCTGGCTTATCTAAGATCGACATCTCTGGAATCGGCGACAGACTACTACGATAGGCAGCCGTTTGCATCGAGCGTGATTTTTGACTGAATGCAATATCATCACTAATATGAGGCATAACGGGAGCATCAATCTCGTCAGTGCTATCATAAACATTGTCGTCTTCTGGCATCATATCCGTAATATGATTGCTACTATCACCTTCTGGGACTGCAAAACTCATAGTTGGTTTGGTTACTGTGGCTGACTCGATACTTGATATGGTAGCCGTACTCTCTGCTATTGGTAGTGCTTTTGGATTTGCAGGCGGGGTATTGGTCGGTGTCATATTTATTATTTCTGATGTATTCTCTACATCAGCATCAGAAAAAGACTCCAAATCGTTCAACAAGTCATTTGCAGCATTATTAGGAATGTCGTCAGTAGTGTCGTTTGGTGAGATAGTAGTTTGCTGCTGAACAGGTGCAGCGGCAGTTTCTGTTAATGTCTCTACGGCAGATAATTCTTGTTCATGGCTAAAATCAGTTGCTTCCGGCACTGCCGCATGTTCTGCCAACCACGCATCCACTAAGCTATCGACGCTAAGCGCTGATTCAGGAGTATTTGGCTGCGTAGTTGACATGTTCGGTGCATAATCGTTTAACGAATGTGCTGCTTGTTGCTGAGCCTCCTCTTGAATGATATCAAGAACAGGACTTGCAGAAGCAATTTCAGTATTTGAGCTGTCCAAAGAGGCAGTTGCTGACGTATCCGAATAGGGAGCGTTTACGACATCGTAAGGGATCGTATCTTGCTCATTTGCTATCTGATTTGCCAGTAAATCATCGACGGTATTGGCATCATTCCATGCAAAACTTGGCTCAACCTTTCTGATAGGCATTGGCGTAGCATTGGTAGCAGGTACTGATGTTTTATTTAGATTAAAAGCACTATTGCTAGTCGTCGTAGCGGCTGCAGTTTGCAGCTGCTCTTCTCGTTTGGTACTTTCACTGGCAACTTGCGCAGCGGCTACCATAGAGGCTTTTACACTGGCACCCAATCCTGAAGACGATAAAAAGTCTGTCAATGCGCTATTAAAACGACCACTTCTATTGTCTTTCTGTTTATTTTTAACCTGTTCATCCACTTGCAACTCAAGAGGCAATTGCTCATATTCTGGAGTATCAGTCTCACTTATTGCTGTATCACGACCTTGTTTATCGGCAGCACTAGTAGCATTGTCTTCTTGTGTTATTTGACTAACATCAAGGCTGCTATCAAGGTTTTTGACACCTGACCCAAACCAAGACAAAGTTTTGAATTTTTCGTAAATACTCATCCAATGAATATTAAAGGCAAAGGTGGTCGTAATAGCGACAAACACTGCCAAAAACGTCACACTCCCCCACTGCGATAATAGCTGTGCTAGCCTCGCTTGTAGCTCAAGACCAATAATACCGCCAGCAACGCCTTTGAGACCTGACGACATCGGATCTGCTACCTGCTGTACCAATGCGATCAGTTGGGCAAATAATGCACTACTGCTCAATATTAAAAACACATAAGCAACCAAGCGTAATAACCAAAACGTCGGTTTATTGTCCCACCAAATCAGTACTGACTCATAAACCAGAAACGCCAGTAACCACCACGCACCAAAACCAAAGAAGCTATACAGCAAATCTGAGAGCCATGCGCCCATCTCGCCGCCCATATTATTAATGGTCGTCATATCACTACTGATGTGCGACCAGCTAGGATCATTACCGGTATAAGTCATCAAAATGACGAACAAATAAACCGCGAGGAGTAATCCCAGTAGGGTAAATATGCCCTTTTTTAAGTAATCAATAATTGGTGCTGATATCACGTAAGATCTGCCTTGTTGTTAATACTCGTCATGAATACTCAATAGTCGTCAAACCATGATTAAGCTTAATCATGCTGACATAAATTCCTGATAGAAACTGCTGTAATAGGTTACGACTGATGTGGCGTAATAACACAAAAACTTTATCTAAAATACTACGACAAAATATTGACCGCATTGCTGTTTTTGTTTTGTGCGCGGCATACAACTTCTTATAATAACAAATACATAGCTGCCATGGCGACCGTGTTATCAATAAAGCGCATAAGAAAATCAATCCAGTAGTGATTTAGCCAAAAATGCAGCTAGTAAAAAATGATGCCTGTTCTTTTTGCATTAGCATCTAACCAAAATATATTAAAGCTCTACGTTACTGCTGATATAAATTTTTTATAGCCTCTGTCTGCGTAGGTACAGCAAGCAAGACAAATTAATACCAGCAGTACATGACGTTTATATATCACATTTCACTGACTATATTTGAATATGGGCTCATTTTTGGTACTAAAATTTCAAGCTTCAGATACTTTAGTTCTAATGATACCCATATTTGTTTTAGCAAACTTGCACTTTTTGCTTTTAGCCCTTATGTTATTATCACATAGCAACGATAATAACCAGATACGTCGTCATTTTTACGCTTATCTTTTATAATACTTATAATATCTACTTATTATTTTAACGTTGAACCTTTTCACATTTATTGCTCTAGCAAGGAAATTTTATGGCAACTGATAATACTGCTCCACGCCACGAAAAACTCATTATTTTAGGTTCAGGTCCTGCTGGTTATTCTGCTGCTGTGTATGCAGCACGCGCCAACCTAAAGCCTGTTATGGTCACCGGTATGGAAGTCGGCGGACAGCTCACGACGACGACCGAAGTCGATAACTGGCCGGGTGATGCACATGATTTGACTGGTCCTGCATTAATGGAGCGTATGAAAGCCCATGCCGAGCGCTTTGGTACTGAACTGGTTTATGATCATGTTAATGCTGTGAATTTAAATGTGCGTCCTTTTGAGCTAACCGGTAATAACGGCAATTACACCTGTGATGCTCTTATTATCTCAACCGGCGCATCAGCACAGTATCTAGGTCTAGAGTCAGAAACCAAATTCCGTGGTCTTGGCGTTTCTGCTTGTGCAACTTGTGATGGCTTCTTTTATAAAGACCAAAAAGTGGCAGTTATCGGTGGTGGTAACACGGCCGTTGAAGAAGCGCTGTATTTATCAAATATCGCCGCTGAAGTCACTTTAGTCCATCGTCGTGATAGCTTACGCTCAGAAAAAATCCTACAAGATAAACTATTTGAAAAAGCCAAAAATGGTAATGTCAAAATCGAGTGGAACCACAGCGTAAAAGAAGTGGTTGGTGATGAGATGGGCGTTAATGGCGTTGTTATTGAATCTATGATTGATGGCAGCACCAAGCAACTGGACGTGTTTGGTATGTTTGTCGCCATTGGTCATAAGCCGAATACTGACTTATTTAAAGGTCAGTTAGAGATGAAAGACGGTTATCTGATCGTCAACAGCGGTCTCAATGGTAATGCTACCCAAACCAGTATCGAAGGTGTCTTTGCCGCAGGTGACGTCGCAGATCATGTCTATCGTCAAGCGATCACCTCTGCTGGTACGGGCTGTATGGCAGCACTTGATGCTGAAAAGTACCTAGATGCAATAGGCGAAACGGTCGCTCAAGATCATACTTATGCTTCAACGTTGACAGCTGACAAAGAAGCATAAATGAGCGATTTTGTTAATGATAGTCGCATAACGCCTGAGGCTTTTGTTCAACATATCAAGAGTCTTGGGCATTATGACTTTCCAGAGCCAGCGATAGTAGATCCTGAAGGCATGGGTATTGTGGCTATCGGGGGAGATTTAGCTCCTGAGACGCTGATTTCTGCTTACGCACAGGGTCTATTTCCTTGGTTTAATGACGATGAGCCAATTGCTTGGTGGTGCCCTGAACCCAGATGTGTGATGCAGCCGACAGACTATCAGCCGAGTAAATCGCTACGTAAGCAAGCAAACCGTAGTCGTTGGCAGTTGACGCTGAATCAAGCTTTTGTTGAAGTCATACACGCTTGTAGTTTACCGCGTAGTAATGGCGTTAATGACGATCTTAATGAAAGTCAGCCTGAAGGCGAACATACTTGGATTCATGATGAGATGATTGAAGCCTATAGCGAGCTACATGCTCAAGGCTTTGCGCATAGTATTGAAGTTTGGGATGATAAAGGCGCGCTCGTTGGTGGTTTATATGGCTTAAAAATAGGTGGTATTTATTTTGGTGAATCGATGTTCCATATCGCTTCTAATGCATCAAAGCTAGCATTTTGGGGCTTGATGCGCTTATGTGAGCAAAGCAATGTTAATCTTGTCGACTGTCAACTCCCTAACGATCATCTCATGAGTTTAGGTGCTATCACCTTGTCACGTACTGAGTTTTTGGCTCAACTAGATATATTAATATCTAATAGTTCAGATAATTGGCACAAAAACTCGCATAAGCCTCTAGCGGTATCGCTGTTAGGGAGTTTGCAACCTTGGCAATTAAACCTCTAGTTTATTACTTTATTTTAAAATCTAAAGTTGATCTGGCTAATCGAGAGTTAAAATAGCGCGACTCGATTGAGTACGTATGATTATTACTATTACGTTTAATCAGCAATGTTTTCATAAATCAGTAACTTACCTATCACGATCATGAGTACATTATGGCACCTGATACCTCTTTTTTATTAATAGGTAAGCTGGCAACCAAAGCCAACACCACTAAAGATACGATTCGTCACTATGATCAATTGGGACTACTAAAATCGCGTAAGCGTCAGGCAGGTTCGCGGCTATATACTGAGTTTCATCCAGAATGTGTTGAACGTATCGAATTAATTAAAAGCGCACAAGCAATTGGCTTTACCCTGACTGAAATCAAAGACAGCCTCAATGATTATTATGATGGGCAGCTTGATATTGACTTACAGCTGAACATTACCCAGCAAAAACTGATTCAAATCAGAAAACAACAAACGACCATCAGTTTGATGATAGAGATGTTGACCGAACGCATTGATATTCTTCAGCATATGAAGTCTGATAGTGATTATAAACTCGACATTGATGTGTGTAAAAAGACACTGCCTTTATCCTGATAAGGAAACCTCGATACCACACCGCATTTATTATTTGTTATTGTTTTAAATCTCAAATAATAAAAGCTGCTAATATTTTTTAAGATTAATTATAAATACGCTGCATGATTAGCGCGTCGACTGCCGGTTGATGCGCTGCTTGATAGTAGCTTTTACGTGTATGAATCACAGTAAATCCTTGCTGCTCATATAACGCGATCGCAGCAGTATTGTCTGCTCGCACTTCTAATAAAAGACTCTCTACTTGATTGGCCTTTAACGCCTCATCTAGTCTAATAAAAACTCGTGATGCTATACCTTGACGCTGATAATCAGGATGAGTGCCAATGCGTAAAATCTCTGCTTGCTCAAACAATAATTGGTATAAGCAGTAGCCAATCAATTCGTTTGCAGAATTATCAGTAACAACCATCAGACTGATACTATCCTGTTCGAGCAGGTCGCCTATTGTTTGAGATGTCCAAGGGTCTTGTCGCTGAATCATAGCTTCGATAGTAGCAACTGCTTGGATCGTTGTTACTTGCTTATCTTCTAGTATTTTTATATCGAACATCAGCGCCCCTTTATTTGTTGGCTTTAATATCAATCATATTATCGTTGATTGTCGACACTGTCATTCTATTAGCAAACCATACCCACAAAAAAGCCACCCTCTTTCGAGGATGGCTTTTGACTAATGATTAACAACAATCAGATTACTCTGACAGCGTTAAGTATTAGTTTAATACGTTAGCAACAACACCAGCGCCTACAGTACGGCCACCTTCACGAATAGCGAAGCGAAGACCTTTGTCCATAGCGATTGGGTGGATAAGCTCTACGCCCATCTCAACGTTATCACCAGGCATAACCATTTCAGTACCGTCTTGTAATTGGATTGCGCCAGTTACGTCAGTGGTACGGAAGTAGAACTGTGGACGATAGCCGTTTAGGAATGGTGTGTGACGACCACCCTCTTCTTTGCTCAACACATATACTTCAGCGTCAAACTTGGTATGAGGAGTGATTGAACCTGGCTTAGCAAGTACTTGGCCACGTTGTACGTCTTCACGCTTAGTACCACGTAGTAGTACGCCACAGTTTTCGCCTGCACGACCTTCGTCAAGCAGTTTACGGAACATCTCTACACCCGTACAGGTGGTTTTTTGAGTGTCACGGATACCGACGATTTCGATTTCGTCGCCAACGCGTACGATACCAGATTCAACACGGCCAGTTACAACAGTACCACGACCTGAGATTGAGAATACGTCTTCGATTGGCATTAGGAATGCTTTGTCGATGTCACGCTCTGGCTCTGGGATGTAGGTGTCAAGAACGTTTAATAGTTCTACAACGGCTGGTTGACCATATTTTTCTTGTGAGCCTTTTAGGGCTTCAGTTGCAGAACCATGGATGATTGGGGTGTCATCACCTGGGAAGTCATAGTCGCTTAATAATTCACGAACTTCCATTTCTACGAGTTCAAGCAATTCTTCGTCATCAACAACGTCACATTTGTTCATGAATACAACGATGTACGGTACGCCAACCTGACGTGAAAGCAGGATATGCTCACGGGTTTGTGGCATAGGGCCGTCAGTTGCTGATACAACTAGGATTGCGCCATCCATCTGAGCCGCACCAGTGATCATGTTTTTAACATAATCGGCGTGACCTGGGCAATCAACGTGAGCGTAATGACGTGATGGGGTGTCATATTCTACGTGTGAGGTGTTGATGGTGATGCCACGTGCTTTTTCTTCTGGTGCTGAGTCAATAGACGCGTAGTCTTTGGCTTCGCCACCTGAAGTGATTGCAGCTACGGTTGCGATTGCAGCGGTAAGGGTGGTTTTACCGTGGTCAACGTGTCCGATGGTGCCGACGTTAACATGTGGTTTTAGACGTTCAAACTTGGCCTTTGCCATGGGTATTTCCTCTTTTTTT
>NZ_JACDXZ010000008.1:0-164303 GCF_013608135.1 Psychrobacter sp. D2 | reverse complement strand
AAACACAAAAAAACCTCAAATATAAATACTTGAGGTTGAAACTTTTGTATTAAAACTAAGTTTTAAATATGGCGCAGCGGACGGGACTCGAACCCGCGACCCCCGGCGTGACAGGCCGGTATTCTAACCAACTGAACTACCGCTGCTTAGGTCGTACTTAGTTTATTTAACCACTTAGCCTACTACTTAAGAGTAACGCTATACTAAATAGTGGTGGGTGATGACGGATTCGAACCGCCGACATTCTGCGTGTAAGGCAGACGCTCTACCAACTGAGCTAATCACCCTTCGAACAATTGCTAAGCAATTTATTCAACATCAGCTGAGCTCTAAGTTTGTCACTAAGCTCTGCTGCTGTGGGTGTGTATTATATAGATTTACACATGGCTGTCAAACACTATTTTGATATTTATCGCAGATTTTTGCTTATTTTCTTGATTAAATTTATAAGCATCTGTTTTAATTGATTTTATAATTTCGCAGAATAATTAATCTTTTTCACTCTAGTACTTACTTTGCCGCCAGCGCTTGTTCTATATCTGCCTTGAGCGCTTCAGGTTTGGTCGTTGGTGCATAACGAGCAATTACCTGCCCTTTACTATCAATTAAAAACTTGGTGAAATTCCATTTGATACCGTCTGTGAGAAGCCCGCCTTTTTGATTTTTTAGCCATTCAAACACAGGATGAGCATCACTGCCATTGACGTCGACTTTTGCCATCATTGGAAAGCTGACACCATAGTTCTTTTGGCAAAATGCGCCAATTTCATCATTATTAGCAGGATCTTGGTTGCCGAATTGATTACAGGGAAAGCCGATAATTACCAAACCTTGATCTTTATATTGCTGATACAGTGCTTCTAAGCCCTCAAACTGCGGCGTAAAGCCACACTTGCTTGCGGTATTAACAATTAGCAACACTTGATCTTTATAGTCAGAGAAATTTTGCGTCGTGCCATCCATACGCTCAGCACTAAAATCATAAATAGTAGTCATTATTCATCCTTAAGTGAGTTATTTTTTTGCTATCAAGCATTAGACACTGTGGTCAATAAGCTTAGTGATATTAATAATAAGTAGAGAGATATCAATACTCCCTACTCTTTTTACTACTATCTCATTAGCTTACACGCTGCTGTCACTATTCTTCAGACTTCTCTAAATCGATAGATAACGAGTTGATGCAATAGCGCATGCCAGTGGTCTCACTTGGACCGTCAGGGAATACATGGCCCAAATGCGCGCCGCAATTGCTGCAAGTCACTTCAGTACGGCGCATGCCTAGCGAATCATCGACATGCTCATCGATGGCGCTATTATCGATACCTTGATCAAAGCTTGGCCAACCGCACCCTGCATCAAACTTATTGTCTGATTCAAACAAGTTAGCACCGCATCCTTTACAGCGATAAATGCCCTTATCATTAATATCGTTGTAAACGCCTGTAAATGGTCGCTCTGTGCCCTTCTCGCGCAGCACATGATACTCCTCAGCACTTAAGCGCTCTTTCCAGTCAGCCTCGGTCAATTGGCTGATTTCTTCTTTGCTCAGTTGATTGTCTTGCATAACGTATCCTTATGGAATGACTGATTGTCTACTCTATCGTGAGTAATGGTTTATCGAGGCTTTATCGCTATTTTTTATAAAAACGATAGGCTTTATCTGTTGGCGAGCGTCTTATTATTCAAGATGTTTATAACAAGAATACTCACTGCATTGAATGGCAGTGCCAGATACTGTAGGCAATTTGATATCGAAAAATCACAAGTTAGATCGTTTCTTATTGAGCTGAAGTCTCTCAATGCATTATAGATCTCTGCAATGCAAGATTTTCTTACATCGTGAAAATCTATAATATACAAAGAACTTGCATTTAATTTCTATATGCAATAATATCTTGCATTAACAGTTAATTAAAAGTAGTTCTCTTTTAAAGCATTAGCCTAATACTTATCCAAGAGAGTTGGTTTCGTTATTTGATTAATGACAGATTCATAAAACAAAAAAGGCTTACATAATGACGGCTGATGACAAGACTAAAAGCACACAAGCTGAACGACTGGTACAGCTGCGCCGTGACAAAGGAATGACGGCAGAGCAGCTGGCACAAGCGATGACTGCTGCTGGTGCTAAGGTCAGCCGCGGTGCTATCTCTAATTGGGAGCGTGGGACCAATGGGATTGTCTCATCTAAGCTACCTACCCTTGCGCGACTCTTAGGTTGTAGCGAAGGGTATTTGTTGCGCGGTGAGCTTGAAAGTGACAGCAAATCAAATGACGATTCTGACAGTATATCGTCTGATAATGATAAAGCTGTCGATGCAGGTGATCAAGCTCATAGCACTAGTCAAAATACACCAACAACTACCTCTTCTACTCCCCGCAAAAATTCACCAAATAACCTGATGAGTGGTCACTCTATGAACTCAATAAAAAAATCCGATAAATTACAAAACGTCTGCTACGACATTCGCGGTCCTCTGCTGCAAACTGCTAATAAAATGGAAGCTGAAGGCAAGCGTATCTTAAAGCTAAATATAGGCAACCCTGCTCCTTTTGGTTTAGAAGCACCGCATGAGATTTTGCGTGATGTGGCGATGAATCTGCCGGAAGCGACGGGCTACTCAGACTCGCAAGGGATTTTTTCAGCGCGTAAAGCCGTATTGCAATATTACCAATCAAAGGGACTGCTATCGGCAGTTGATGTTCGTGATGTCTATCTAGGCAATGGCGTCTCTGAGCTGATTGTCATGACCATGCAAGCGCTGATGAATGATGGCGATGAAGTGCTGGTTCCGATGCCAGACTACCCACTGTGGACGGCAGCTGCCAATCTCGCAGGCGGTACGGCGGTACATTATCGCTGTAATGAAGAAGACAATTGGCATCCTGATATTGAAGACATCAAATCCAAAATCACCAGCAAAACCAAAGGCATCGTAGTTATTAATCCCAATAATCCGACAGGCGCGCTGTACAGTGATGAAATACTGCTGCAAATCGTCGAGGTCGCAAAAGAGCATGATTTAATCATCATGGCGGATGAGATTTATGACCGTATTCTCTATGATGATATGGAACATACGCCGATGAGCACTTTGACCGATGAAGTACTGGTGTTGTCCTATAATGGTTTATCAAAATCACATCGTATCGCAGGCTTTCGTGCCGGTTGGATGATGGTTTCAGGTCGTAAAGAACATGCGGCTGACTTTATCGAAGGTTTAGATATGCTTGCATCTATGCGTCTATGCTCTAACGTTCAAGGACAATATGCGATTCAGACAGCGATGGGTGGCTATCAAAGCATGAAGGACCTAACGTCTAAAAAAGGGCGCTTATACAAGCAGCGCGAGTTGGCAGTGACCCGTCTTAATGCGATAAAAGGTATCTCTTGTACCATGCCACAAGGCGCGTTTTACTGCTTTCCAAAGATGGATCCTGAGATTTACCCTATCAAAGATGATATGCAGTTTATGATGGATTTATTGTTAGAAGAAAATGTATTGATGGTACAAGGCACAGGATTTAACTGGGATAAAAATGACCATTTCCGCTTGGTGTTTTTACCCAACTTACACGACTTAGAAGACGCTATGGATCGCTTAGACCGCTTTTTTGCTAAGAAGCGTAAGCAGTTTGGTACTGACTAATATATAGATGACACCTATATTTTTCTATAAAAAAACGCTTACCGATATGATATCGATAAGCGTTTTTTATTTGTATTAATCAAAAATTAAATGACTTTGATTTCAAATTTTAAAAGATATTTATCAGCACTATATAACTGATTGCAGACATACTTGCTGCTGCAGGAAGGGTAATAATCCATGCCAAACCAATTGGTTTCATCAGTGCCCAGTTAGTGTCTCTATTGACGATACCAATGCCAAGTACAGCACCGACCAAGATATGCGTGCTCGATACTGGTATACCCATCGTCGATGCACCCATCACAACCGCAGCCGCAGCCAATTCAGCTGAGAAACCAGAAGCAGGATGCATTTTTGCCAAATTGGTACCGACAGTTTGAATCACTTCTTTACCAATAAACCAAAGACCGACAATCAATGCCACACCAAAGGTTAACATCACAGCAGGTGGTACTGCTGCTTCTGTTGAAATACTATTGGTACGGATAACATCCATAATCGCTGCAAATGGACCAACAGCATTAGCAATATCGTTCGAGCCATGACTAAAAGCAAATGCTGATGCAGTAAAGACTTGCATCCAGCTAAACATAATAAACGTGGCTTTGGTCAAATCTTCTTTGTGCTTACCGCGGATACTCTTAGTATAAATATAAGTCGCAAGCCATACTAATGCTGCGATCATCCCCATGATTAAAAAGCCTTGCAACGTCGTCATACCATTATTGACGTTTTTCAGACCTTTGAAGATGACCAAAGAGGCCATGACTGCGCCGCCTGCAGCCGCCATAATAGGCGCCCATTGCTTGAGTGCTTTTAAGGTATCGAGGTTGCTGCGCTCGTTTTCAATCTCATAAAGTTCTTTGTAATAATTCGTCTCTAAATCTTCAACGACGCAATCATCATCTTTATAGATTTCTTGGTCACGTAACAACGCTGACGTATAAGCCAACTGCTCAGACTCGGTTAGACCATCCAAATACGCTTTATGCGTCAGTTTTAGCGTCTTTTTACTGTCTTTCAGAGTAGCAATATGCGCCTCTGTTTTATCGTTATACTCAATGATGTTTTTCTTAATCTGTCCATATAACAGATAAGAAAAAATGCCGCCTAATAGCGGTGATATAATCCAAGAGATGGCAATCATGCCAATCTTGTCCCAATTCACTGTTGATAACGCCATTTCAGTACCACCTAAGGTGATACCCAATACAATAGAGCTACCCACTATGCCACCAATAATCGCATGTGTGGTCGAAACCGGCAAACCTTTTTTGGTGGCAAACAACAGCCAAAATGCAGCAGCAATGAGCGCTGAAAGCATGACATAAATGAACTGATTGGGTGTCACTGACAACCCATCTAAATTGACAATGCCGCTCCGAACGGTATCGGTCACTTCACCACCAGCAAGTACCGCCCCTGATACTTCAAATATCGCTGCCACACCTAGGGCTTGTGGAATCGTTAACGTCCCTGCACCAACTGAGGTGCCAAATGAATTGGCAACGTCATTACCGCCGATATTGAATGCCATGAAAACACCAAAAGCAGTGGCGACAATAAATAGCGTTGTCTGCTGATGCATGGTGTAATCTAGACCCCACCACAAAAAGTAGGCAGTCATTCCAATCATTAAAATGGCAAAAAGTAGGTTAATTTTCATAGAGCCGACTGATTTTGTTGGTCCTGTAGAGCTACTGCTAATACCCATACGTTGATACGTCCTGCGTAAGCTGATTGAAATTATTGACAAATGATGACATTACGCGGCTATTAATGATGTGATTATTATCACCCAAAAATACAATAACATGCGCGCAACGTGGTTATTTGAAATACAATTTTAGAATACTGTGTTGAGACAGCTGCCTCAACGCTTTGACACCTTCCTTATTATCTTATCTTAGCGGTTATAGCCATTTGCAAATAAGCAATTGAGCTTAACGACAATCATAAACTAAGATAAAACGCCTAAGTAAAATGTCATAAAGCCGCAAGTGGTATTGCCAAATCGTCTGATTAAAGCATCTTGCGGCTTACGTTTTTATGATAATAGCGTTCTTCTATACAAGCTATTTATCGTGAATAATACATTGATATTAAAGACAAATAAACAGAAGACCAAGCTATTTTAATAGATAGCAACGCTCATTACGCGCCTATTATATTAAATATAGACGCATAATGCATGATGATATTACAAGATTTGTAACTGTGAATATAAGATTTAAGAAATATATACTTTAGATCAGACGTTATCGGGTTATTTTTAGCTAACATACACTTGAATTGCCATAGTCAATTCAAGGGATAACAGTGGAAAATTAATAGCTATAAATGAATAGGTAGCTGCTTAAGAATAGGATTAAAAGTACCTCTATAAGATAAATAATTTCCGCTTAGCATTTGCTACTCGTTCCAAGGCTTTAAGAAAACTTATCTATGTAGCACTTTATGACTTAGCTGGCAGCAAGCAACGCGGATAGCTGCTCGATAGCGTGGTCTAACACCTCTAAACGTGCTTGGCGCTTGTCATTATTAGCGATCACACACCAAGGGGCGTTCTTAGTATCCGTACGTGCCAGCATATCAGCCGCCGATTGTACATAATCTGACCATTTATCACGGTTACGCCAATCGTCGTCGGTCAATTTAAATTGTTTGTATGCAGTTTCTTCACGCTCCTCAAAACGCTTAAGCTGCTCTTTTTTATCGATTGCCAGCCAGTACTTGATAACCAAAGTACCTGACGCTGCCAAGGCAGCTTCAAAGCGATTGATTTCATCATAGGCGCGCTGCCATTCATCATCCGTCGCAAAGCCTTCGATACGCTCTACCAAGACACGCCCATACCAAGTACGATCAAAAATACCAACACGGCTGATGCGGTCTGTCTGCTCGTTCGGAAGCTTTTGCCAAAAACGCCACAAATAAGGATGCTGTAGCTCATATAACATGGGCGCGCCAATATTATAAATTTGATATTCGCGTGGATCTAGTGGCGCCACCAGTCTTTTAATAGCGCCGCCCTTTCCTGCTGCATCCATACCTTCAAAGGCAAATACCACATGCTGACCTTGACGCGCACGTAACAGTTCTGCCAAGCGCGCCTGCTTCTTAGTCAATGCATCATTGTAGTCAGATTTATCAATATCTGAATTTTCGATATCAGTAAGTACCTTAGGTATTTTTACTCGCTCAAACTTTATTGACTGATACTCTATTTGATTATTATGAATATCCTTCGAATCTTGTGCTTGATCTGATTCTGCACTGTTTTCTCCTCGGCTGCTAACTAAGGCTTTTTGCATCGCATGTAAGACTTCATGACAAAAATGTATGGCTGCTTGCGATTTATCCGCGCCATCGATGATAATCCAATCGCCTTGCTGGCGTAATAATTCGGCAGCAACTTCATTGAACTTAGCCACTATCGTCATATCATGCCAATCAATTTGGTATAGAAATTTCGGATCTGGCTCGTCATCATTAAGCCTCGCCTGCAAAGTCTCGATATCGACATGAAACCAGCACTTTAGTAGCTGCGTTTGATTTGCCACAAGGTCTTGCTCAAAAGCTTGCAATTCCGTTAGCTGCTGGCGTAAATAGTCTTGCCATTGACCAATTGGTAACGCTTCAATATCCCTATTCTTCTTATTTTTTTCTGACTTTTCGCTCTCTGCACTTGCCATGCGCATCACGTTATAAAGTAAATCTGCATACCAGTTGCCAAAATATACCATCACATCACCGTGGCGCGGCATGGCTTTGGTATGCGTCTGCCAAATCGGTTGGTGTGCTAAAGGACAATAACCAATGGTTGCTTCGACCTTAAGCAGGCGCGGATCGACCCACTGGCGCAATTGCGTTACCGCAGTCCCCTTACCTGCTTGCTCCATACCATTGACTAATACTAATAACCCAATGGCTTTATCAGTGCTCGGTGATTCTGGCTGGCGCGTCGCACGCAGAGCGAACTGGGCTGTAACCAATGCCAATCGCAGCGCATCTTCATCCATTGAAAATTTGCTCAAAGGATTGGGCATAAGACGCTGCTCGACGACTTGCTCGTTAAATGGCGCGCTCACATCTTCTGCTAACTTGTCTGTTTTATTCTTTTTTTTGCTCATGTTTATGCTCGCTATAGTCTTATCAAATAATTGGTTTAAAATAATCGTCTAAAATAGCTAAGTTGTTTTATCATAGCACTACGCTCTTTTAGTAAATAACGTGGCTATGTAATTTGTGTTATAAAGTCTTATAAATTGACTACCTGAAAGCGCTGAGCAATCTTTATATGTAACAGTTTGGCATTTGTATTCTGTCTTATTTTCTTTTAAGGTGAACAAAATCTTGAGGGCATGGTTTAATAGCTGCCTATAAGTAGAAAACTTAGCGCTAACCAGCCCCCTTATTATCCAGCTTTTATTATCAACTTGATGACTATTATTATTTTTATAGGATGACCTGCCATGTCTGCTTTAGCCAACTTACAACAGCACCTTAACCGCTTTTGGGCGTTGCCACATCATGAAGATGCTGCATTGAATAAGAAGCTTAATGAAGTACAATCATGGCAACAAGCCCGTATCAAGCGTACGCATAGCACGCTGTTTGAGCAACCAAAAAACCAGCTAATGGCAGATTATTTTTTAACGCAGCTGTATGGTGGTGATGAATTTAAAGTATTGGCAGAGCAATTAGGACGCATTCTCCCTAAAGCCAAGAAACTTGAGCGTCTTGCCAAAGAGTCATCTTTAGAAGCTGGCAGTATGGGCATTCAAGCGTCTATATTGGCGATTGAGCTCGACTTGCATTTGGCGCAGTGGTTACTCGAACAAGAGTTAGCCGTCAATGAAGAAAATATGTTACTCGCTTACCGTACGGTTGATGAAGCTATTGAGCGTCGCGTACAGATTAATAACTTAAAAGACGTTTGCTATCGTACTGACAAAGACTTGAATTCATTTATGCTCAAAAAAGCTTTTGCGATGGCTAAAGGCACCGCATATCGCTACAACTTTCAGCCGCTTTATGATTTTATCGATTCAGGCTTTAAAGCCATGAAACCATTAAAAAGTGTGAGCAGCTTTATTGAACCGTTTTGCGCGCGCGAGCTTGAAGTTATTGATGAAGTCCATGCCATGGATAATGACGGTAAGCCCGCTGCGTTTGCTGTATGATAAGCGCTATTGTCTCAATAACTATTAGTATTTTATCTGACTAAAAACAAGCATAAAAATAAATCATAGGACACCGCGATGACTGATCATGTAAATAATAAAACGACTACTAATGGCCGTATACAAGATAAATTGGTTCAAGACAGTATCACTCATAACCAAAATATTACCGCTCAAGTAAAAGCACGTCAAAATACCGCTACAAGTGTTAATAACGTTATTAACAATGACTTTACTCATGTTGAAGATTTACCCATAGGAACGCCACAAGGGCAACAAACCACTATGCCAAATGCCAATACTGAAAACCATGCTCAAAATAGCACTGTAAATGACGCTGCACAGACAAATACTCAAGCCCCTAAGCAAACGCTTTTTAACCAGCGTGACGATATCAATAATCCACATACGTCTGATACTGATGGTCATGAAGAAACCCATTTTGGCTATAAGACCGTTAATAAAGCAGAAAAACAAGCGCGTGTGGCTGACGTATTTACCTCTGTCGCCAAAAAATACGACATCATGAATGACTTAATGTCATTTGGTATTCATCGCTTATGGAAGCGTTATGCCATCAGCTTATCTGGCGTGCGTGCTGGTCAACATGTATTAGATATCGCTGGCGGTACGGGTGATTTAGCCAAGGTCTTTAGCCGTGAAGTCGGTCGCAACGGTAAAGTCGTGTTGTCTGATATCAATGCGGCAATGCTAGAAGTTGGTCGTGAGCGCTTGATTAATGCTGGCTGTAATAATGTCGATTTTGTTTTGGCGAACGCTGAAACCCTAGCGCCATTTGATGATAATAGCTTTGATCTGCTGACCATCAGCTTTGGTCTACGTAACGTCACAGATAAAGATGCTGCGTTAAAATCGATGTACCGTGTGCTTAAGCCAGGTGGTCGCTTATTAATACTAGAATTCTCAAAACCTATCTTTGAGCCATTATCAAAAGCCTATGATTTATATTCATTCACAGCGCTACCGATGATGGGTAAGCTGGTTGCTAACGATTCAGAAAGCTATAAATACTTAGCTGAATCGATTCGTATGCACCCTGATCAGCAGACACTAAAGCAGATGATGGAGCAAGCAGGCTTTGAAAATTGTGATTATCATAATCTGACAGCTGGTATCGTCGCGGTACATCGCGGCTTTAAAGCATAGGATTAAGTTTTAAATTACAATACATAGCGATAAAAATGCCATTATGTAAAATGATGGCAACTTATATTTATAAATGATGCGCTCTTTTAAGGCGCTCAATTGACTATGCGAGAGCCTTATGCTGACTGTTCTACTTTTGGCCGGTGCTGAAAAGCTGATTAATATGGCTATTGCCAGTGATGAGATTACCAAAGCGGGTTTAGCGCCACTTGCTGGCAAAGTGCTGCGTCTCAACATGGGCACGCCTGAGGTGAATTTAGATGTGCTATTCACTGAAGAGCGCTTGCGTTTTGAGCCAGTGACGACTGAAAGTGTGTTTGAGCAAAGTGGCGCTATGAATGAGCGTCAAAAAGCCAGTATGGATCGTGCGCGTCTTGGTCATAGCCGCCCAGATTGTATTATTACCGTCGATAACCCTGCCCAGCTACTGAATCTCATGCGCGGTACAGAAGGCAACTTGCCTATTGAGGGCGATTACAAAGTACTTATGCAACTCAATCAATTGGTTGCAGGCTTTGATCCTGATGTTGCGGGACAACTTGAACCATTTATTGGTAAATCGATGGCGAGCCAGTTGCACCTCCTGATATCGCAGCTTAAAGGCAGCTGGCGTCATAGTGCCAAGCGTGCTTTTAACGATGTTAGCGATTGGGCAAACGATGTTGCAGGTAATAGTGCACCTGACCCAATAGATGTAACTGAAGTAAATGCGCTTAAGCAGCAACTACTGAAACTGCGCGCCGATGTTGAACGTGAAGAAGCCAAACTAGCCGCTATCAAAGATGAGCAAGCACGTCTAACTCATAGTAGATAATCGCCTTTTCTACAACGCCTACCTTATTTTTGACTTTATCTAGAGTATTTATATCTCATGCTATTATCCCATCGCGCCCGTTTACTTGAGCTATGGCGCATTGCCGCCACCTATCGTATTGACACCCATTTTTCTGTCGAAGAGGCGCCGCAGCTACAATCCTTGGTGCGATTAATTCGTATGCATCCTGCCGCGTGGGGGAAAAAGCATCAGCCTAATGCGATTAAATACGCGCTTGAAGATATGGGGACTCTATTTTTAAAGCTTGGACAATTACTCTCGACCCGCCGTGACCTCGTGCCACCTGAGATTATTGCGCAACTTATTCAACTGCAAGATAAAGTTAAATCTTTCGATTCTGATATCGCGATTGCGCAAATCCAAGACCCTAGACACGGTCTCGGTCAATCTATTGGCTCTTTATTTGCGCGTTTTGACGTCAAGCCTTTAGCAGCTGCTTCTATTGCCCAAGTACATACCGCCGCCTTGCATGATGGGCGTGAAGTGGTGGTAAAAGTGGTTCGTCCTGATATTCGCACGACCATTATTGCAGATTTTGAATTGCTACGAGAACTCGCCAATTGGGCATCGGCGCGTATCGAAGCAGCTCGTGCAATACACATCATCGATATTGTTGAAGACTACCGTCAAGTCATGCTCAACGAGTTAGATTTGACATTAGAGGCAGACAATACAACGCAAATGCGTAACAACTTTTTGGGCTCGGCCTTGATGTATGTGCCAGAAGTCTATGATGCCAATAAAAACGTCATGGTCATGGAGCGCATACAAGGCGTTCCAATCTCACAAATTGAGGTATTTGATCAATTAGGCTATGACCGTGCAGCATTGGCAGAAAAAGGCTTAACGATATTTTTTACCCAAGTATTCCGTGATAACTTCTTCCATGCCGACATGCACCCCGGCAATGTTTTTGTCGAGACGCCACCAGTCAATACCTTGACTGCAAATATGGCCGCCGTGGACTTAGGGCATGAGCCACGTTATATCGGGCTTGATTGTGCCATCATGGGCACCTTATCAAAGGACGATCAGCTTATCGTCGCGCGAATGTTATTGTCCGTGATGAATAACAACTTTACAGCGATGGTTGATATCGTCAGTCGAGCTGGCTGGATACCGCCAAGTGCTGATAAGCATGCATTGATGCGTGATATGAAACGCACTGTCGGTCCGATGTTACAAAAATCCATTAACGATATCGACTTTGCCGGTGTATTAATGCAAATATTAGATATCGCCCGCCGCCATCATATGAGTATTCCACCGCAGTTGATGCTACTCCTCAAAACTTTAGTGCATGTCGAAGGACTTGGTCGCGACTTGTATCCTAATCTTGATATCTGGTCACTTGCCAAGCCAATCTTAAGCAGCTGGATTAAGGAGCAGCTCGATCCGATGCGTAATTTACAACAGCTACGTCAGCAGTTGCCTGAGATTTTATTATCGACCACTGATATCCCAAGACTGCTAGATCAAGGGTTACAGAGTCTTGCTTCACAAGGGTCACGTCAAGACAGTCAACTGCGTGAGATTCAACAAATCCGTGCCGATATGCTAAACGACCGTCGCCGAGATTGGTTGGCGCTGGCGGGCTTTGCTATTTTCATAGCCATTGCAACACAAGTTATTGGTTGGCTCTCACCTATCTTTTACCTCTTAGCGATCTTAGCAGTCGTGTGGCGTATCTTAGCCTAAACCGTTAATAGCTTTGACTAGAAGACTTCTGACAATAACAAGTACTTATTAAAAACAGATAGACATAAGCGTTTGGCTTGAGCCTTTACACACTATTTAATAGATACTATAAAAAATAAAACAAAAAAATGTGCCTACATTTAATATTCTAATTAAGTGTAGGCACATTTTTTTAGACTAACTTTATAGCATCTGATCAATCGCCATCTGCGTTAATACTCGACCACGTGCAGTCCGAAGTACATAGCCTTGTTGGATAAGGTATGGCTCAATCACATCCTCTAACGTACCGCGGTCTTCAGCCATCGCTGCTGCCACCGCTTCAACGCCCGCAGGTCCACCGTCAAAACGCTCGTGCAATATCTCAATATAACGTCTATCCAAATGATCGAGACCACGTCTATCGACTGCGAGCATATCGAGCGCACTACCAGCAATCGCCCCATTGATACTGCCATCGCCTCTGACCTGAGCATAATCACGTACACGTCGTAATAGACGGTTGGCAATCCTTGGCGTACCACGTGCACGGCGCGCAATTTCAACAGCACCATCCTCACTCATTGGCACGCGCATCAACCGCGCGGCGCGACTGACAATAGTGGTTAAATCAGCAATATTATAAAACTCTAGTCGCTGCACGATACCAAAGCGATCTCTCAGTGGTGATGTTAATAATCCGGCTCGGGTGGTTGCTGCAACTAACGTAAATGGCGGCAAATCAAGCTTAATAGAGCGTGCTGCTGGTCCTTCACCGATCATGATATCCAGCTGAAAATCCTCCATCGCTGGATAAAGAATTTCTTCAATTACCGGACTTAAGCGGTGAATCTCATCAATAAATAGGACATCACCAGCTTCCAAATTGGTCAGCATCGCTGCCAAATCGCCAGCGCGCTCAAGGACAGGCCCTGAAGTAGAACGTAGATTGCCACCCATCTCGCGAGCAATAATATTGGCAAGGGTCGTTTTTCCTAAGCCTGGTGGTCCAAAGATGAGCGTATGATCCAACGCTTCATCACGCGCCCGTGCCGCTTGAATAAAGACTTCCATCTGCTCGCGTACGACGGGCTGACCGATATATTCCGCCAATAATGCTGGTCGAATATTGGCATCAGGGGCATCTGACGCCCCTTCTAGCGGATTAATCAAACGATCTTGCATCATATTTTTTGCCATTATGCTTAAAGCATTATTTTTAAAAGATTAGGTAATAAATAGCATAACCAAACGCTGCTCATAAGTCATGCGAAACATGATAAAGCAGGTGCTAAAACGAAAATAAGCGACATCTAATGTCGCTTATTTTCAATCGCTGTTTTTTTAATTAATGTTGTGTTGAAAGATACTCTTATTTAAAACTTTGAAATTGCTGCAAGGTAGCTTTTAACAAACTCTGTGTATCTACAAATGTCTCGCCATTACTTTTTGCCGCCTTAATGGCTTGCTGAGCTTCTTTTTCTTTGTAGCCCAAGCTAATCAATGCGCCTTCAACTTCAGCAATGATACTTCCTTCAGCAGAGATTGGTACCGGCTGCATAGCAAATTCTAAATTGCTGCTGTCGACTTCGATATTCTTAAGCTTATCTTTTAGCTCAATCAATAAGCGCTGCGCTGTCTTTTTTCCGATACCTGGGATACGTGTCAATGCTGATTCTGAATCTTGCTCGACATGCATTTTCAGCTCAGCAGCTGACATTGCAGATAGCATTGCTAATGCCATTTTTGCCCCAACACCGTTGATTTTAATCAGCTGGCGAAAGACATCACGCTCTTTACGGTCGATAAAACCATAGAGCAGCTGCGCATCTTCGCGCACATGGAAATGCGTCCAAATGCTTGCCTGCTCATTAAGACGCAATTGGCAAAATGACGGCAATGGCAGCTCAATATCATAGCCAACACCAGAGGTGGTCATGATACAAGCAGTCGGTGCCATTAAGTATTGCACCTGTCCATTAATCAATCCAATCATAATCCACGATCTCTTATATAGACTATTATAAAAATGAGCTAAACCATCACCTAATTATCAATCAGTCAATCTCTTTTACTATGTCAGCTTACTAGTAAAAATTAACCATACCTTCAAGACTGATTGGACGAATCTTATGCGCTTGACCAGCTGAACCAAAGGCTTCAAAACGATTGGTACAGATATCTGACATCGCAACCATAGAGGCTTTAAAGTATTTACGTGGATCAAATTCGCTAGGGTTTTCTGCAAGGAATTTACGGATAGCGCCAGTTGATGCCAAACGTAAATCGGTATCGATATTTACTTTACGCACACCATGCTTGATCGCTTCAACGATTTGCTCAACCGGTACACCATAAGTCTCACCGATGTTGCCACCATTTTCATTGATGACTTTTAACCATTCTTGTGGTACTGATGATGAGCCATGCATGACTAGGTGAGTGTTAGGAATACGGGCATGAATCTCTTTTACGCGCTCAATCGATAAGATATCGCCTGTCGGTGGACGCGTAAACTTATAAGCACCATGACTGGTACCGATAGCAATCGCTAACGCATCGACATTGGTGTCTTTAACGAACTGCTCTGCTTCATCAGCACTGGTCAATAGCTGCTCATGATCCAACACGCCTTCTGCGCCAGAGCCATCTTCTTCGCCTGCCATGCCAGTTTCAAGACTACCTAAGCAACCAATCTCTCCTTCGACTGAAACACCGCATGCATGAGCCATTTTGACCACTTCGCGAGTCACGCTGGCGTTATAATCATAATCCATCGGCGTTTTACCGTCTGTACCAAGCGAGCCGTCCATCATCACTGATGAGAAGCCAAGCTGAATTGAGCGTTGGCAAATAGCAGGTGACATACCGTGATCTTGGTGCATAACAACTGGAATATGTGGCCACTCTTCGATAGCAGCAATAATCAGATGACGCAAAAACGCAGAGCCTGCATAACTACGGGCACCGGCACTGGCTTGTACAATCACAGGAGAGTCACAGGCGTCAGCCGCCATCATAATGGCACGCATCTGCTCTAAATTATTAACATTGTAAGCAGGAACACCATAGCCGTGTTCAGCAGCATGATCCAAAAGTTGACGTAACGATATTAAGGCCATAAAACGCTCTCTGGTTATATTCTAAAAATAGTATTTTGAAGATGATATTAAAACATCATTTTTAACAATAAGACGTTGTCACGTTTGCACTGCGACCTAGCTTTGCAATGGGTATTCCATTATAAGCCAACAAAAACCACTGCTTTCTGCTCGTCATTATCACGCCGTGATTATAGCAAAAATTACCAGCGCTTCGTAGCGCTTAACTGACTATTTGTTTGTGTGTTTGGTTTTTATGCCTTGTTTGCACAGTTAGATGGTTGATTTCGTCTATAAAAAATTCATGACCTGCTTTTTATGGATCAAATTGATTATTTTTATCCATAAAAAAAGCCTTGGCAATTACCAAAGCTTTTATATATTTTATAGACTTATAAAACAACTTATCAGCCAATAGTCTTCCACTATTATATTAATGAATAGACTGCGCTTTATGTTGCTTGATTTTAAATGACTTAGCCTTTATACGACTTAGTACTGTTGTTCTGCATCAACAGCGACATCATTTGCGCCGTCAGCAACTGCGTTAGCACCGTCAGCAACGGCTGATGCAGTACCTTCAACGACTTTGCTTGTGCCTTCAGCAATAGCATCGCCAGTTTCTTCTAGTGCATTAGTGGCAGCAGCACCAGCAACTTCAGCATTTTCTGCAGCTTCAGCGCCAGCTTCTTGGGCAGCTACTTCAGCTTCAGCAGCAGCGGCTTCTGTATTCGCAGCAGCTTCTTCTGTGTTAGCAGCAGCATCTTCGCCAGCTGACTCAGCAGCAGCATCGGTTTTATCTTGTGTTTCTTGGCTACATGCAGTGATTGCAAAAGTACCAGCAAGAACACTAGCAAGTAATAAATGACGTTTTAACATAACAAATCCCTCATAAATAAAGCATGTCAAATACATGGTTTGCGCTATTTTATAGAGTGCAAATTGGACATGCAATAATAATTTTCATTATAGAAACAAATAATTACCACTTAATAATAATCGATGACAATTCGAACTTATTGCCTTGAAAACAATAAGATATGAATAGTATAGTAGAGCCTTTATAAAAGTGGTACAGTGATTTTAAAGTAAGCGAAAAGTAAAAAGATTATGACTTATTCAGCAGACTTTCGAGCACAAGTGCTTAAAAGTGTCAAACAACAAGGTATGAGTATCAGACAAGCTTGTGCATTCTATGACATTAGTAAGGCCACGCTACAGAATTGGCTCAAAGATCCTAGTATCAAACTCACTCGCAATAAACCACCCAGTAAAATACCTAACGAAGCGTTATTAAAAGATGTTGAACAGTATCCAGACGATTACATGTATGAGAGAGCACAGCGTTTTGGCTGTAGTAAGTCGGGCATCGAGGCCGCTTTAAAACGTCTTGGCATCAGCCAAAAAAAAGACCTTAGCGCATCCAAAAGCTTGCCCATTAAAAAGAGCTAAGTATCTAAGCAAACTTAACGACTACATCGCTCAAGGCTTTACTATTGTATACATGGATGAGAGTGGCTTTGAGGCCGAGACCATTCGCTCTCATGGTTATGCACCTATTGGAGCCCCTTGCATCGATAGCTATAATTGGCAAGGTAAAAAACGAACCAACGTCATTGGTGCTTTGTATGAAAAGATGCTGTTTGCCCTGGATTACTTTGAGAGAAATATCAATGGCGACATATTCTACCACTGGTGCAAAAACACGCTAATACCATGCATCAAAACGAAATGCGTAATCGTCATGGATAACGCCAGCTTTCATAAACGCGTTCAGAGATTACTCAACAGGCATGGTCATCGCTTGTTATTTCTACCGCCTTACAGCCCTGATTTAAACCCTATTGAGAAAAAATGGGCACAGGCTAAGTTTCTACGACAAGGGTGGATGGAGAATAATCTACCTAAACTGTTCCATAATATGGGTTGTACTAATTTTATTGTGGATTGACTATAGCCAAAATATTATCCGTACAGCGTACCTTAGATACTGCGGCTAAGTTGTACGGCTAATGTTACTCATCTGCTGAAGTATCGTTAAGAGGTTATGCATTAATTTGTAAAGCAGCAACCGCTGGCAAGATTTTACCTTCTACAAACTCCAAGAACGCACCGCCACCCGTTGACATGTAGCTGACGCCATCAGCCACTTGATATTTATCAATCGCAGCGAGTGTATCACCGCCACCTGCAATCGAGAAACCTTGGCTATTTTTAACCGCTTCTGCCACTATATGAGTACCCTGACCAAACGCATCCACTTCAAAAACGCCGACTGGACCATTCCATAAAATAGTTTTCGCCTTGGTAATTGCCTCTGCCAATTTTATAGCACTATCTGGTGCGATATCTAATATCATGTCATTTTCGCCAATCGTGTCGACAGATTTGATGGTCGCAGTGGCTTGTTGTAATGAGCCAGTGAAGTCAGCAAAATCAATCTCATTTTTATCAGCAACGACGACATATTCAGGCAATAAAATCTCAGTTTTACCCATGATTTCACGAGCTGTATCGAGCAGATCTGCTTCATAAAGTGACGCACCAACACTATGACCTTGCGCGGCTAAGAAGGTATTGGCAATCCCGCCACCAACGATAATCTGTGAGCAAAGCTCAGCCAAACTATGTAAAACCTCTAATTTGGTAGAAACCTTTGAGCCGCCAACGATAGCGAGCATAGGTTGTGCTGGCGTTTCAAGTGCTAGGCTTAAAGCATCAAGCTCTGCTGCCAATAAAGGTCCAGCACAGGCGGTCTTACCAGCTTTATGCATCGCTTGGGTCACGCCTTCTGTTGATGCTTGGGCACGATGTGCTGTGCCAAAAGCGTCCATCACAAATATATCGCACAAATCAGCATATTTTTGTGCAAGCGCTGCATCATTCTTCTTTTCGCCTTCATTAAAACGTACGTTCTCTAGCAGTACGACTTCACCTGCTTCGATAGCGACGCCTTGAGTGAGGTAGTCACTATTCAGCGTAACAGGCGCGGATAGTTTATCGCTTAAATAGTCAGCAACGGGTGCTAACGAATAGATGGCTTCAGGATTGCCTTCTGTCGGGCGTCCTAAATGCGAGCAGACTATCACTGCTGCACCCTTTTCTAGCGCCATCTTAATCGTCGGCAAACTTGCTTGCAGGCGTGCATCACTAGCCACTTTACCCGCTTTAATAGGGACATTAAGGTCTTCACGAATCAACACTACTTTATCGGTCAAACTCAGCTCGCTCATACGCAAAAAATTCATTACCTGCTCCTATATATCATCTGTTATCAATCTGTATGACGGTTCGCCAACGGTTTATTGGATACTTTTTAGCAAATTTATTTCATCAAATCCTATTGCTGGCATTTTTAGAAAACTGTCCTAGCAAGCATTTAAGGCGGTGTATTCTAACAGTTTTATAGTCTGTACTTATATGTCACCTAAGATAAATTTAGCGATAAGCAAATTTATCTTCTCAAACTAATAACACCCTCATTAACATTTTGTGGTGGTACTGAGTCGTTTAGCTATCTATGATCAATAGCGTACTTGTGCCATAACAATAAATCATTAGGAGAAATAAATGAGTATCGACTTTGAAGCTGCCAAACAAAACCTATTACAACTAAAACAAGAGTACCAAACTCGGATTGCTGATATTGAGGACCATATCCAAAATCCGCAAGATGATCTCAATGAACACTGGGAAGATCAAGCGATTGCTTATCGTCAGAATGACATGCGCAAGAACTTAATGGTTGAGGCACAGCAAAGCTTAGGTTTTGTAGACCACGCTTTAAGCCGTATCGAAAGTGGCAGCTATGGAGAATGTGAGGTATGCGCTGAGCCTATCGAAGCACAGCGCTTGCAAGCATTGCCTTATGCAACTTTATGTATGCAGCACGCTGAATAAATTCGTGCTTATATTTTAAAATAGTATTCATTCAGAAGGCACATTCCACTTATTAAATACTTGCTGCCACTGTTGACAACGCATCGCGATTTGATGGACAGGTAAATCCATGATATCGCCAACGATTGCTATATAAGCAATAGGTAACCCTGCCAGCTCTGAGATGTTTTCTGCCGTTAAACCGCCTATCACGCATATTTTTATATCTTGCTGGCAGCCTTCTATCAGTTGCTGCCGCGAGATAGTGGCAGCATTGGGCTTGGTTGTTGAAACAAAGATTGCACCCATGGCGGCATAGCTTGCGCCTTCATTTTTCGCAGCTTTGACTAGCGTTATATCGCCATGACAAGTGCGACCAATGATTTGATTCGGGGCTAAAGATTGTGCTGCCTCACTAAGATCACCATCTTGCTGTCCCAAATGCACGCCGATACCAAGTTTTTCGGCCAAAGCAATATTGTCATTTATCAATACTGGCACATTATAGGTTTTAGCCAAATTAACGATTTGTAGCGCTTCTTCATAAAGAAGAGACTCACCGTCAGGCAATGCCAATATCTGCTTACGGCGTATTTGTAAAAGAGCAATCAATCCTGTTGCTAAAGCGGCTTCTAACTTTTGATATAAAAGGCTAAACTCATCATCATTAGTCAGCAAATATAGCTTAGGTATAGTATGAGAAACCGTAGAGACTGATGGCTGAATCATGTAATACTCCTTAATATCAACACGTTTTTGACATAATAAAAAGGCTGTTATATCGCATAACAGCCTTTTTATTATAAATGTCTTTTGATACTGCTCATTTAACGCTGTAATCTTATACCGTGCGGCGTGTTGCCAAGCTATTTAAGATATTTTTGGCATCACCCCAGCGCGTCGCTGAGCTATTGGCACCCAAAATTACGATAATAGCAGGACGATTATTGACGCGCGTCTCCATAACAACACAACGCCCTGCTTCATTGATAAAACCTGTCTTTGAGATACCGATAGGATAGCTGCCATCACGAACTAAGCTGCTGGTGTTATTGGCTTTGTAAGTGCGGTTACCACTTGAGAAGTTAGAGACAAAAAAATCATAGCTCTTAGTGGTTGAGAAACGACGAATCACGTCATAGTTACCAGCCGCACGAACCATTTTAACCAAGTCATTTGAGGAAGCAACGTTGCGCTTATCCAGACCAGTTGGGTCACCAAAGAAAGCGGTACTCATGCCAAGCTCTTGTGCTTTACGGTTCATCGCACGTATAAAGGCGCTATAGCCACCCGGATAATTACGGGCAAGACTTTTTGCTGCAGGATTTTCTGATTTCATTAATGCCATTAATAGCATCTCAGCACGATTGAGACGATCGCCTGACTTTAGGTTAGAGCTGGCACGCTTTGGACCAACGAAATCTTCTGGATCAAGTGTTAGCTCTTCACGCATATCTAAGCCGGCATCAAGTACCACGATAGCCGTCATTACCTTGGTAATACTGGCCATTGGACGCGCGATATCCGCATCTTTTTGATAAATTGACTCACCGGTTTCTGCATCAATAACCGCGACACTGCGCGAATCGGTGCTGATCGGAATCATATTACTATTGCCAAAACTACCGCGATACGTGGTGTTGTAGCTATTGGCATTATTATAACTGTTGTTATTACTACTACCAAAACTGGTCGTATTGGTAATACTGGTTGTACCAGAACCGTTATCTATTTTTTTAATCGTAGAGCTATTGCCAGACCTAGACATGATACTGCGCGCTTCAGACAAGCTATCGGCACCGCCCCAGCTCAGGCGAGCACTAGACTCAGAGCTGGCGCTACCATTAATTGTAAGTGCGGCTTGTGCGACACTGCCCAAACTCAATGAAATCATAGCAGCGATTAATTGCTGTTTGGTTAATGGTAGTTGCTTCATTCTGCCTCCTGCTTACGTGCTGTCATCAGTGACATACTGGACATACTGACTGACGCCAACTACGTACGTAGCGTTTATAGGTGTGTTTGTAGATACTCACATAGAGTTTTTGTATTTTTAGTGTATCATGGTTTGCATTTAAGTTTAATGTACTAAATCAATTAGATGGCATTTCAGTGCCACATTCAAATTTTACTACACTTACTTGATGTTACAGCAATATTAGTTAACATTAGCGCAATATAGCATTACATTAATGCTAGTAGACGCCTTATTGCGTCTCTACTGTCCAAATAAAGCAATTAATATTGGCTTTTTTATGCGTAAATGAGTGTTATTGGTCAAATAGATTGATTAAGATGACTTAAATTTAGCAGTGCACCCTTTATTCTGATAGATAGAAAAGAGTATAACAATGATTCGAGTATTAGTAGTAGATGATCATGATTTGGTGCGGATGGGTATTAGCCGTATGCTGGCAGATAGTGCAGATATCGAAGTCGTCGGTGAGGCAGACAGCGGTGATATGGCGATAAAGATGGCAAAACAGCTGCGTCCTGATGTCATATTACTGGATGTAAATATGCCCAATATCGGCGGTTTGGAAGCAACCAAACGCTTGATTCAGCTGGATATGGGTATCAAAATTTTGGCGGTTAGTAGTATGTCAGCTCAACCTTATCCCTCAATGTTGATTAAAGCGGGCGTCAATGGCTATATTACTAAAGGCACACCGCTTGATGAGATGATACGAGCTGTCAAAAAAATCTATCAAGGTGGACGCTATTTTAGCCAAGACGTCGCTGAACAATTAGCTGACGTACTATTATCTGATAATGCCAATTCCCCTTTTGATTTGCTCAGTGATCGTGAGAAGCAAGTAGCAATGATGGTGGTCAACTGTCAAAGCCCTCAACAAATTGCAGACCAGTTATTTGTCAGTGTGAAGACCATCAACACCTATCGCTATCGCATTTATGAAAAAGTAAATGTCGATAGTGATGTGAAATTGACGCATTTAGCGATTCGTCATGGTCTTATTCAGCCTTAATTATCAAGTCTCTCTCATTAAGAACATTAGTTATTAATCCATGAATCCTGCCAAATCTGCCTCCAAGCTTATTGCTGTTATTACTGACTATCTAGAGCGAGATGATATTTTGCCTGTGCCGCAGTTACGCAAACTGGGGATGATTTATAGCAGTTATCGCTTTATCGTCAGCTTGTTTTTTATGCTGATTGTGTATATTACGGTTCGCACGGATGGCAACCCATCATTGCCAAGTTTCTTACAGCAAACTGTGCTCAGTTTTTACGTTTTGCTGAGTTTAATCTTGCTAGGATTATTTTATACCGTTGGTAAGCATATACGCCGACAGCTGGCTTTTGGGTTGGCGCTAGATGTCATTATCCTAAGCTTACTGCTCTATACCTCTGGCGCACCTGATTTGCAGCTGACCATGCTATATATGGTGGTAGTAGCAGCAAGCTTTATGTTATTACATGGCTCACAAGCATTGATTATTACTTTGCTTGCCATTATTTTTGTGATTTATCAGCAGTTTTTTTATGCCATTGCCAATAGTATGAGTTTGGCAAATTTAGGCAATGCCCTACTCATGTCAGCCAGCTTTTTGGCAGTAGGCGGTCTAAGCTGGTCGATATCGCAGCGCTTAGTACAGCTTGAAAAAGTGGCGGTTCGCCATGCCAAAGAAGTCGAGCGTTTAAATAGTATCAATCAAGAAGTCATCTCTCAAATGGTCAATGGTGTCATCGTCATTGATAACAAGCAAGTGGTCTTAGCCAACCTTGCGGCTTATCAACTACTTAGCATCCCAAGCCGTCATGACAATAAGTCAAAACCAGTAGCCGCTTTTGAGCAGCAACTTGGTCAACAACATCTGCAATTGTTTAATGCTTGCTTATCGGTAGCCGCAGGACTAACGCGTACTTTCATTTATGAGCTGCCTGCTGTTGCCAACTCTTCTATCATTGGCAAGCTACGTGTCGATATTATTCCGTTAAAAGACGATAGTAAACTCATTATACTAGAGGATTTACGCCGTGAACAAGCCAGTGCGCAACAATTAAAGCTCGCCTCACTTGGACAGTTGACCGCCAGTATCGCTCATGAAATCAGAAACCCTTTGGCAGCTATTTCGCAAGCTAGCCAGTTGCTAATAGAAGATGTTATAGAAAGCGAGATGGACAATGACAATGCCCTAAATCCTTTCGCTAATAATAATATAAATAGTCAGATGACTGGCAACCATGAGCTTTATAAAATGATATTTTCGCAAACAAAACGCGTTAATCGCATTATCGAAGACGTATTAAAACTGTCGCGCCAGCAAACGGCCAATCAACAAACCATTATCCTTGCTGATTGGATGCCTGTATTTTTAGACAATTACTTTAAAGGACATGATGTCTTTTTACATGTTCTTACCCAGCCTACCATCTCTTTTGATATTCATCAGTTAGAGCAGGTACTCATCAATTTAATCAATAATGGTTTACGCTATAGTAGTTACGCCCACCCTCATGCCTTTGTGGAAATCGAAATTTATTGTGCCGATAACGATGTTATAATCGATGTTTTGGATGGCGGTACTGGTGTTAATGCAGATGATTTAAGCGCTTTATTTAATCCATTTTTTACCACCGAACAATCAGGCACAGGGCTTGGGCTATATTTATCACAAGCCTTTTGTGAAGCCAATCAGGCACGCTTACTGTATGTGCCTGAGCATCAAAAAACCTGCTTTAGGCTAATTTTTCCTGCTGTTCATAATGACATGGTTAGTCCAACTTTTATCTAAAGAAGAAAGAACTACTTCTCAAAGAAAATGTAAAACAAAAGGCTTTATATTGTTCATTAAAAAATACCTGTAACCAATGCAGTTATTAAGACTGATAAACCCTTAGAGAGTTATTTTATATACTTTTGTAGCACTTGAAAACAATGAGATGATGTATGACAACCACCGCGCTAGTCGTTGATGACGAAGTAGATTTATGCCGTTTGATGCAAATCACCCTGACCAAAATGGGTATCAAAAGTGATGTTGCCTATACATTGTCGCAAGCGAAATCGTACTGGCAAGACAATGACTATGATTTTTGTCTAACCGATTTAAAACTCCCTGATGGTTCGGGATTAGAGTTGGTCAAACATATCAGTGCCAGCTCTAGTAAGCCCATTGCGGTGATTACAGCGCATGGTAGTATGGATTTAGCGATTGAAGCACTAAAACTTGGGGCTTTTGATTTCGTCAATAAACCGCTTGAGCTACCACGCTTACGGCAATTGGTTGAAAACGCGCTAAAGGTAATACAACAAGATTTGAATGCCAAGTCCACACCGCAACGCTCACCTGAACAGCAGATGCTTGATGAGCGCCTGATTGGTGATTCGGCGGTAATGCATCCTTTAAAAAACACGATTTTAAAATTGGCTCGCTCACAAGCGCCGGTATTTTTGTCAGGGGCGTCAGGTACAGGTAAAGAAGTCGTTGCGCGGCTCATTCATGACTTAAGCCCGCGACGTGACGGCAGTTTTGTGCCAGTCAATTGCGGGGCAATACCTTCAGAGCTGATGGAATCAGAGTTTTTTGGTCATAAAAAAGGCAGCTTTACAGGTGCCGTTGCGGATAAGCAAGGTTTATTTCAGCAAGCCAATGGCGGTACTTTGTTTTTAGATGAGGTAGCAGACCTGCCTTTGGCTATGCAAGTGAAGTTGCTGCGGGCTATTCAAGAGAAAACTGTACGCGCGATTGGCGATACCAAAGAAGTGCCTGTCGATATTCGTATCTTGTCAGCCACGCATAAAGATTTAAACCAGCTGGTACAGACAGGGTTGTTCCGTCAGGATTTATATTACCGCATTAACGTGATTGAGCTTAAATTACCAACATTGAATGCACGGCGCGATGACATACCGGTATTAGCCACGCATTTTTTAGCGCTGATTGCTGAAGAGTGGCAGTTGGATTCGCAGCCTTTATTAACTGCAGAGGCGTGCCTGCGTTTACAGCAGCATGATTTTGCGGGTAACGTTCGTGAGCTGCGTAATGTACTTGAACGTGCCGTTACTTTGGCTGAAACCTCAACTATTGATATAAGCCATCTCGGCTTATCTGACTTAGATGCCCATCAACAGGCTCATATGCCTCAAAAAATCAATGAAAATAACACATCTGATTCAATAGAAAATATAGATAAAGACGATAGTGAACCATCATCTATCAAAAGTGTCTCGACGCAGCAAGCAACAGCTAATCTGCATCCTTATCGTACGATGACTCATCACTATGCTGCAGTGAAGCAGCCTTCGATATCCGGTACGATATCTAACTCATCGTCTTCCGCAATAGGAATAGAGCAGCAATCAGTGACAGCAATGGCGGAGCGCGCTGAATCAGTAAACAAGGATGCAAATAGTGATAAGACCGATTCTGTAGCCAATATCGACAGTGGTATTGATGGCAATATTGATATATTAAACAGTATCGCGATAAAAAGCAGCGTCAGTGGTCAGCTACCAGCACAAGGGTTAGAGCACTATCTCCAAGAGCAAGAAAGGCAACTTATTATCACTGCACTTAAGCAAACTGGCTGGAATAAAACCCAAGCCGCTGAACTATTAGGAACCACTTTTCGATCCTTACGCTATCGTATGACCAAACTTGAGATTGCAGAAGATCAAGCTGAATAAGGGGCTTTGATATAGAATTGTGACTAGATTAGAGCTTTTCCTTAGATGTTGGTTTTTCAATAACATTCTTTATAGCTGTATTGTTTTTAATAATACTATTTTTAGGATCGGGCTTTTTCTCAGAGCGTACAAATCGAATACCTGAAGTAAGTGCTTTCTTTCGTAATAAATCAAGCGCTTGCTGCTCCCACGTGCTTTCACTGCCCGATAGAGCGATATCAGGCTCTACCCCAATACCATCTATCTTTTTACCTGAAGCAGTCATATAGTTGGCAACCGTGAGCTTGACCGCTTGCTCATCGTTAAGCGGTATCACCGATTGTACAGAGCCTTTGCCGTAACTGACCTCACCTAAGACAGTGCCACGCTTTTGCGCTTGCAAGCTACTGGTCAACACTTCTGCCGCTGACGCCGAATAGCGATTTTGCAATACCACTACCGGTAACGCCTCAAGCAATGCTGCACCTCTAGTCGACAATGTACGGGAATCTGCTTGGCGACTCTTTATCTGTACCACATCCGTATCTGTCATAAATAGGCTAGCAACGCTCACAGCGGATGCCAATACGCCACCTGGATTATCACGTAAATCTAGTAGTATTCCTGTGACAGGCTTATCTAAATCGATCAAACTTTGTAGCAGTTTTTCACGGCTATTATTTTGAAATGCTGGTAACCTAACAATGGCCATACCATCTACAAAACGAGTTTCAATAATTTGAGGATGGCTATTATTACGTTGTAAAGTGGTGACATGTTTACGGCGTCCTGCCTTGGACGTCACCACATCTACTTGCGTACCGGCAATGCCTGTCAAAAGCTGCTCGATATCGTTACTTTCTTCATCTTCGCCAAGCTTAAACTCATCGACTTGGTGTAGATAATCGCCAACTGCGATACCCTTTTTATCGGCAGGTGAATCATCCAGTACCTCAGTGATGACCCAATAGCCCAAGGCTGATTGATACTCAACCTTGATACCAATATCGCCGACATCGCCTTCCGTAAAAGCACGCAGATTTTCATAGGCTTCGGCATCCAAAAATTCCGCATGGCTATCAAGCTTGGTTAACATACCGCTCATAGCATTATTAAACAGTTCTTCATCATTAACCGTATCGACATATTCACGACGCACCAAATCAATCAAAACAACAAAGGTCTTCAACGTTTCAGGAGAAATAGCATTTAATGACACTTGAGCGACTTCAGCAGGAATGTCGGTATTAATAATAGGCGATTCATTGTTCAGCACACTTTCATCCGCCACACTATCAATTAAATCGTCAGCTTGATCAGCAGATTCAAGCATATCAGCTATATCTGATAGATCATCTGCGCCGTTATCTAATGGTACATTATCAGCATTTAAACTGATGAGTTGTAAGCTTGCCGTACGACTCGCGTTGCGCCCTGCCGCAGTATCTTTGACAGCCGCTTGCGCTGGTATAGCAATCATACTTAAGCCCAGAAAACCCACGATAAGCGTCGGCTTTAAGACGTTAGTGTAGCTAGATATCGTACTCATTGATTGCTCGAGTCTTTTAGAGGTCAATGGAAATGTACGACTGATAGGATTGTTAAAATGCATAAAAATCACCTGAAAATTTGTCCAAAGTTAAGCCATCATTATTATAAGATTGTTATATGGTTACTATTGAATAATAGCCCATAAGATAGCATCAAGCACCCTCATAAGAATAGGAGAGTATTGCAAGTAACTGAGGTGAAATGTTAGACAAAATGTAGCAACAAAAAAGGGAGAGCTGATCAATAGCTCTCCCTTTTAATATTAATTTACTTTGAAAGTAATGTAACGCTACTAGTATAAATTTCTAGCGCCTTACTATAATTGGATTATTGAGCGGCAACCAACAGACTTTCGCCTGTCATCTCTTTCGGCGCTTCGATATCCATTAAGGCCAGAATAGTAGGTGCAACATCACTAAGCTTACCGCCGCTACGGACTTGTACTTTTTTCTCACCGACATAAATCAGTGGCACGTGTTCAGTAGTATGCTGAGTATGGACTTGACCACTCTCATAGTCTTGCATCTGCTCACAGTTGCCATGATCTGCTGTAATCAGCATATCGCCACCTGCCGCACGTACTGCTTCTGCCACGCGCCCAACGCAGATATCTAACGCTTCTACTGCTTGCACCGCAGCATCAAAAATACCAGTGTGACCGACCATATCACCATTAGCATAATTGACAACTAGCACGTCATATTTACCAGATTCAATCGCTTCCACCAATCTATCTGTCACTTCAGGCGCGCTCATCTCAGGCTGCAAGTCATAAGTAGCAACATCTGGCGATGGCACTAAGATGCGTGTCTCACCCTTATATTCATCTTCACGCCCACCACTAAAGAAGAATGTCACATGCGCATATTTTTCAGTTTCAGCAATACGTAACTGGGTTTTGCCCTTATCTTGCAAATACTCGCCAAGAGTATTGGTCAATGAAGTTGGATAATAAGCAATGCTGGTTTTAGGATTATCTGCTAACACATCAGAATACTTGGTCAACATCACAAATGCCGCAAGTTTTGGCTGCTTATTGCGGGCAAATCCTGAAAACTCATGATCCGGTAATACGAAAGCTTGTGCAAGCTCACGAGCACGGTCAGCACGGAAATTCATAAAAATAAGGGCATCATTGTCATCAACGGTATAAGGCACTTCGTCACGCCCAATCACGACCGTTGGATTAATGAATTCGTCGGTTTCGCGTGCTTTGTACGCAGCTTGCACTGCCCCATCAGCACGAGTTGCTAAACGATCCGCTTTACCTTCAGTGATCAGCTCATAAGCTTTTTGCACGCGATCCCAGCGATTGTCACGATCCATCGCATAGTAACGCCCGATAATACTGGCAATCTGTACACGACCACTCTCATAATGCGCATTCAGCTTTGCGATATGATCACGAAGACGATTGATGTATTTATCAGCAGACTTAGGCGGCGTGTCACGTCCATCTAAAAAGCAATGCACAAAGACGTTTTTGGCACCATGTACCAATGCGGAATGACACATTGCTTCAATATGGTCTTGATGAGAATGGACGCCACCATCTGACAGCAAGCCCATAATATGCACATTGCCGCCCAATGTATTGGCGGCTTTTACTGCATTTACCAAGGCTTCGTTTTTATAAAAATCACGACTGGCAACTTCACTTGAGATACGAGTTGAATCTTGATAAAGCACGCGCCCAGCGCCCAAATTCATATGCCCAACTTCTGAATTACCAAACTGACCATCTGGCAAACCAACATCTTCTCCTGACGCTGATATCAATCCATGCGGATATTGCTCATAAATATTATCTAAATTTGGCATATTAGCGGCAGCAATGGCATTGTCTTTATCGTCTTCACGATGCCCAAACCCATCTAATATCATTAATACACGCGGCACTTTCTTGTTATTATCACTATCTTGCTGCTTGCTTAATTGTGCCTGATTATCGTCGATAGATTCTGATTGTTGCTGGGTATTGGTCATGAATTACCGCTCCTCAAGTGAATGAACGCCTATAATGCTGTATTAGGATGTCTAAAGTTGTCTATATTAGCACACATCTTGAAATAGCTGAAAAGTGAGCTTCTAAGTCAACAATTGATTACTATATAAATAGATTAGGATTTAATAATAATCTTATGGTAATCATGCTAATTATCAAACTCACGTAGTAATCTGTAAATCGTACTTGCAATCACTCAAACCATTGGTTAAGATAATTATATTCTGAAGTGTTGGCTAGCAGATGTTTATTCCCTGAGCCGATAATGCTTTACCAGGATGTGGTACCTATTGCTTCATTGTGTATGCCTGCACCGCTTGCGGTGTATCAGGAAACCTGCCGAGGCAGTGACGCATCCGCCCTGAACTTCACGGTTCATGGGTCACCATCTTGCGGCGGCACTTCGGTTGTTATATTCGGTTAGTAGTTTTTTTATTTATAAGCACTATATTTATAAACAATGAATTACAGCTACTAAAAAGCCCCTTTTGTCATTGACGAAAGGGGCTTTTTCTATGCTTGTCTATTAATTCAACTATTCGTCATTAGCAGATTTAGTGATTTTTTTCACGTCTTTAGGAATGGTTTTTGCTGTCCCATCAATCGTTGTATGCTGCTTAAACACATCACCAAACGGTTTTTGCTGTTGACCAAACGGGTTCTGATTATTCATACCACCTGCGCCGCCAAACGGGTTTTGACCACCCATGCCGCCAGCACCACCAAATGGATTTTGTCCGCCGCCCATTTGTCCACCCATCTGCTTGGCCATCATCTCCATCATTTTTTGTTGATTGTTCATGACGTAATTATTGGCAAAGTCTTTGAGCTTTTTCTGCACGGGTGGCAAGATAACCAGTAACGCCAATAAGTCACTAAGCACACCGGGAATGAGTAGCAAAATACCAGCCGCTGCCATAGCCACACTTTTGATCATGGTTGACTCTTGCGGACGCATCGACGGATTCATCATACCGCCTGCTTTCATCTGCTGGGCCATTGGGTTGAGAGCGGCCATACCTTTGCGCAGGAGCGAAATACCGATGACGGCGGCGATAATAAACCAAATAAACACCAACCAGCCACTCGTAAATTGAGCAAGCAAATACCAAAGCAGCATCTCGATAATAAACCATACGATGGCAATACCAACTATCTGACCCATAAAGTGTCGTCCTATAAAATAAAAACCAATAAATTGAGCGCCATGCAAATTAAAATGGCTAACATATGATGTATATGGGGATTGATTGCTATACTATCAAACTTACGGCTAATTTTTAAGCCATAAAACAAAATGTAAGTAAGACGGAACACTATGGCAATTATTATTGGGATTGATCCAGGTTCACGCATGACCGGCTATGGCATCCTTCAACAAACAGGCGATAAGCTCACCTATATTGATTCAGGCACCATTCGTACAGATACTAAAGAGATGCCTGAACGCCTAAAACGCATTTTTAATGGCTTGACGCGTATTACTCAGCATCATCTAAAATATGCAGATGAGCCTATTTATACGGCAATTGAACAAGTATTTATGGCAGAAAACCCTGATTCAGCGCTTAAGCTTGGGCAAGCACGTGGCGCAGCCATTGCAGCGATGGTAGCCCTGGATTTGGAAGTTTCAGAATATACTGCACGCCAAATCAAACAAGCCGTTTGCGGCTATGGTGCAGCAGCAAAAGAGCAAGTACAAGAAATGGTGTGCCGGATACTGACTCTGGATTTTGTACCACAACAAGATGCGGCAGACGGTCTTGCCTGCGCCATCTGTCATGCGCATTCAAGCCATTCAATGAACAAATTGATATTAAATAGTGCCATGCGCGGGCGCGGTGCGTCTAAGAAAAAGGGACGCTGGCGTTTAACTGAAGAAGACTTAGGTAATTTGCGTTAAAAAGCTCATTAAATAAGGACAAAAAACACGCACCTTTTCGGACGCGTGTTTTTTATGACTTATCTAATACCACTATTGAACATCGGTAGTTAATTATAACCAATCAGCCCTACTCTACGACTGAGCTTTCAATAACGGCGTCCAAGACATAGGCATATTCTTCACCTTCTGATACCTTATCGCTGTCTAATTGATAACGTTGTAGGCGTAGCACTTCATCATGCTTACCATCATGCTCATAGCCATCAATCTCACCATTAAATGCAGCCCACTTGCCTTCACTGACTTTAATACCTTGATCATTATAGGTGACTGGTTTTACTTGCAAACACATCTCTAAGCTATTATCAGAGCACACTGTTTCATTGGCATTTACGGCCCAAAATACCGTCTCACCTTTACTATTGTACTTGGCTTGTGACGTCAACCTACCTTTCCAAGTCAAAGTAACCGCATTGCTGGTCACTTGCGTTAGGACTGGGTTATCACCTTCAGTGACACTGAGCTCACTAGTACCCTGCATCAAAGTATCTAAACGATTTTCTGCCTTATTTAGATTTTCGCATAGCATTTTGGTACTCATGCTGTCTTCTGTCGTTAACGTATGACCTTGCAACTCATAACCTGCACTCATAGTGTTACAGCCTACACCATAATTTAGTGTGTTATGACCTTGGTTTTGTTTAAACGACAGCATTACTTGGTTTTTAATATCTACAAGCGTCGTTATGACAGGTCCACCACTTTTATCATCAATATCGATTAGTGTCCAACGATAACGTGCAAGATTTTCAATCATTTGTTCTTCAGCACTCATCTCGCTTGCCTTAGCTAACGTGGTATTATTATTCGCTATATCAGCATCTGCAGTGCTAACATTGGTATCAGCTGACTCGAGATTTGCATCCGTTGGAACAGACGCATCTTGGCAAGCACTTAATGCCAGACTTATCGCTAGCATACTTGGCAATAGGGCGGATTTAAAAGATAGTGTCATGAAGATCATACCTTGCAGTTATACTTTTTAATTCAACTTTTTGACCCATTTAATCTACAAAATCTGACTGTCACAATTATAAGACGGATATCAGTCAAATTCTTCAAAGGGCATTTAAAAAGATGCTTATAAAAGGGTAATAATCTGACCACTATAGCGCTCATAAGTGATATGGGTGTAACGAAGTGTTTAATTTTATAGATTCATAGTAAATTTCACATATATGCTGATCCTATTTTTAATGTTAACCATAGCAAAACAGCCCTGCGTCGTTAGGAATTATCCTCGTTACGCAAAGCTGTTGCTGCTTATCATTACATTTTTAAAAAATTTACTACTTTAATCTTCTTCATGAACAGGTTTGGCTTTTGCCATGTTTTTGATGCTAAAACGCTCGTTCATCATTTGGTAAAAACGGGCAAGATTGTCGCCTTGTTCGTTGGGATTGACTTGAAGGACTTTGCCAAAATCTAAACCCAAATACAGCACAATATCAGCAAAGCTCAGCTGGTCACCGACCAGATACTCATGACCCTCCAACAGGGTTTCAAAATATGCTAATGCTTTGACAGCACGCGCGATAGATGGCGCGACAAACTCTGGTACTTGCTCAACACGCTGGGCTTTTGAGGGGTGGCTATGCTGAAAGGCGAGCATAAAGTTGTATAGCACCTCAAATTCGGCGATACGGCGCATAGAGCATACTTGCGCACGCTGTACCACATCATTGCCCATCACCGAGCGCTCACCATAAACACGGTCGAGATATTCGCACACTGCCTGCGAGTCATTGAGTACAGTCCCATCATCTAATGTCAAAACGGGTACGGTTTGCATGGGATTTATTTTGGTAAATGCCTCTGACATTTGCTCGTTGGCAGCAAAATCGATATCAATCACATCGAGGTCATCCATATCATCAATATCGATACCTTTTGATGCTAGCAAAATAAGTGCTTTCCGTGGATTAGGTGCTGTACGGGTGACATATAGTTTTTTCATAAAAACTCCTTGTAAGGTGGGCTTAAAAGCGATTTAGCGCTGCTATACTTTATTATGATTGTTGTGCCATCAAGTATCAAATGCACTATTAACTCAAGTATTAACGATAACGATTCATCTCTAAATCATGCATACTTGATTTAATAGTTATAGCGTACTCTGTTTATCATAGCAAAGCCTTATTTAGCTGATGCTTCTGATGTTAAGCTGAATAACAGAAAGCCCCACAATTTTGCATTATGGGGCTTTTTAAATTATATCTTCATCAAGCTCACATGCTCCAGCTTATTATTTATTAGGTGCAGGAGTGGTACGTAGATACGGCTTAATTTCTGTGTGACCTTTTGGATATTTGGCAGCGATATCTTCGTTTTTAACACTTGGCGGAATGATAACGTCATCACCATCTTTCCAGTCTACTGGCGTTGCGATGTTGTATTCATCAGACAATTGCAGTGCGTCAATCACACGAAGGATCTCGTCAAAGTTACGACCACAGCTAGCAGGATAGGTCAATGTTAGTCGAATCTTTTTGCTTGGGTCAATAATAAAGACGCTACGTACGGTATGCGTGCTGTCTGCATTTGGATGCATCATGTCATACAGCTCAGCCACTTCTTTATTAGGATCAGCGATGATTGGGAAGTTCAGTTCAGTGCCTTGAGTTTCACCAATATCTTTTGCCCAGGCATGATGGTCATCGATACCGTCAACAGAGATACAAATTGGCTTCACGCCGCGCTTTTGAAATTCGCCATTTAGCGCAGCAGCACGACCAAGCTCAGTGGTACATACTGGGGTAAAATCGGCTGGATGTGAGAAGAAAACTACCCAATTATCGCCCGCCCATTCATGAAAATTGATTTCACCATCGGTGGTGGTTGCATCAAAATTTGGTGCGGTATCGCCTAAACGTAAATGTGCCATGCTTGATTCCTTATTTATGATTGTGACGAGCGCTATTATCGAATGCTATCTACGCGCTCTCTTATTATCAACGACATACTCAGCGATTAAAATATCTACCAAGCATCTCAACAAAAAAACTGACTTTATCTTAACAAACTGGTTATGAATGTCTTGTGACGGATTGTAATGCGGTTATTCCTTTTATTACTAACACGAATGTAGCAAAATTATTCTTTGAAAACAAAGTAATGAGTTAAAAACCGAGAAGTTAAATAGACGTTTATATCACCATCCCTGAATCCCACAGACAAAACTCACCAAACTTTCCACGCTTACTCGTACCACCTGCGGCACGCCCAGCATCTGTTAATAACAACTCACCTTCTTGCTCTTGCAAATACCCCGCTGTCAGTAATTTATCGTTTAATTCTTGGGTTTTAAAGCCCAGTTCTTTGGCAAGCTTTGCCGTCGTTAACTTAGAATAATTAGGTGTTGCTACTTCTGTAGGTTTAGCAGAATGAGTTTCAGTAGGGACTTGAGAAGCACTCTCAGAACTAAGGTTGTTATCAACGCTACTACTAGGCTCAATTATTTTTTCAAGTGACATTCTGACTTCGTCACTGATACGGATAATGCGCTGGGCCTCTTCATAAGTATCGGCATAGAGTTTCGCATCTTCATTACGGTAAATCAGTACGCCCATTTCATTATTATTGACTTGGCTGAATTCATAAAGGTTTAAGCTCGTAATAATGCACTCATTTTCGTTCAGGTAACACTTTGCATGCAAGTTTTTACAAAAGCTGGTGCGAATAAAAGTCAGATTTTTGAGCCAGTTTATTTCTTCAGGGTGTAAATCATTCTTACCATAAACGATACGGATATCAATTTTGAGACGATTACGATCTTCTAACAGCTCTTTGATACGCTCATTAAGCTTTAGATAGGGGCTAATAATAATCAATCTATCAGACGCATTTTTAATCAACTCTTCTAAATGATAAGTCGTGCCACTGCTGTTTAAAAATTTTGCCATTTCAATACCCTCACCATCTACGATTAAAATTTATACTTATTCACAAAAAAGCCCATCCCTAGCGTACTAGAAATGGGCAACATTGCAAACCACTATTGTTCAGTATTTTCTTACAATAAATATGAACTGCGCTAATGATAAATTAAGCGGGTTTATAGCTATCACGTAAGCTGACGATTTGGTTAAAGACAGGCTTGTCACTGCTATGATCTTCGCTATCAGAGATAAAGTAACCTTCACGCTCAAACTGGAAGCGCGTGCCAGCATCTGCATTGACCAATGATGGCTCAACTACAGCATTTAGCTCAGTCAATGAGTTAGGATTCAAGGCTTGATGGACGTCAGCGACGCCACTTGGGTCTTCGACACTAAATAGCTGCTCATACATACGCACCGTTGCTGGAACGCCTTGGCTAGCCGATACCCAATGAATCACGCCTTTAACCTTACGACCTTCAGGATTGTTGCCCAAAGTCGCCGGATCAATCGTTGCTTTAAGCTCAATCACGTTACCGCTATCATCTAAAATATGCTCCGTCACGGCCAATACATAGGTATTACGCAGACGAATTTCATTCTTCTCTGGTGATAAACGCTTATAACCTGCTGGCGGCTCAATTTCATAATCGCCTTGGTCAATATAAATGGTTTCAGTAAATGGAATTTCACGTTCACCCATATCGACATTGGGATGATTGGGCTGAGTTAACCATAAAGTCTGCGAGGCATCGTCAAAACGAGCTTGAACGGTGTCAGCCTTTTGCAAATCCCAACTGCTAACAGCATCGCTAAAGTTGGTAATGGTCACTTTTAATGGCTTAAGCACTGCCATACCGCGACCTGTGGTCGTCTCTAATGATTGGCGAATACTAAATTCTAATAAGCGAAAGTCAACGACGCTGTCTACTTTGGTTACACCAACACGCTCACAGAAATCACGTAAGCCTTCTGGTGTATAGCCACGGCGACGCATGCCAGCAATCGTCGGCATACGTGGATCATCCCAACCGCTAACGATATTTTCATCAACCAGCTGCTTTAATTTGCGTTTACTGGTTAATGTATGGTCAACATTTAGACGAGAGAACTCATACTGATGCGGCGGTTGCTCAAAGCCAACTTTTTCTATTGCCCAGTCATAAAATGGACGATGGTCTTCAAACTCTAACGTACATAATGAATGGGTAATGCCTTCAAGCGCATCAGATAACGGGTGAGCAAAGTCATACATCGGATAAATGCACCATTTATCCCCCGTTTGGTGATGTGCTTGATGCATAATTCGATAGATAACAGGATCACGCATATTCATATTAGGGCTTGCCATATCAATCTTGGCACGTAGCACTGCTGTACCTTCAGCATATTTGCTCTCTTTCATATCATCAAAGAGTTGCAAATTTTCTTCAACACTGGCATTACGATGTGGGGACGCCGTCCCTGCTTCATTAAATGAGCCACGATTTTCTTTGATTTGCTCAGGCGATTGCAAATCTACATAAGCATCGCCTTGCTTGATCAGCTGAATCGCCCAAGCATGAAGTTGGTCGAAATATCCTGAGGCATGGTACGCCTCTCCTGCCCACTCAAAGCCCAACCATTTTACATCATTCTCGATGTTATCAATGAAGTCTTGCTTTTCTGCGGTTGGGTTGGTGTCATCAAAGCGCAGGTTGCAGATACCGCCAAACTCCTCAGCCACACCAAAGTTTAGGCAAATGGATTTCACGTGCCCCAAGTGCAAGTAACCATTGGGCTCAGGTGGGAAACGGGTGACAATCTGTTGGTATTTCTGCGCATTAACATCATCACGAATAATATTACGAATAAAGTCGTTTTTGTGTTCGTCTTTTTGTGCATTATTGCTTGAGTGCTCACTCATCGGGCATTGCTCCTAACGCAAATGGTCAATTCATGCGACGTGCCATCACGCCTCATGGAAAATTCAAAATATTTGATAAAGTAAAACGATATCGTAAAACAAGCCTCAGCCATTAAATTTAAGCCAATTTACAAAAATTTGGGTTATAAAAACAGTGTGTTATAAACACCAAGCTATGATGACTTTTTGTCAAAATCGTTTAGAAATGGGTAAAGTTGCGTTATTCTATCAGCTTTTGCAAACGCATTAACAGCCTGATACATGACACGGGATAAAAAAGCCGTTAGACTAGCCATAACTTTTTATCCGCCAACTTTTTATCCACCACTTAACAGCGTCATTTTAGGCGCTGCAATAAAGAGGAATATCCCATGGTAGACATGCCACCAGTAGTAGAACTTGACACCAGTATGGGTGCGATCGTTATCGAACTCAATGAAGAAAAAGCACCAAAAACCGTTGAAAACTTTTTAAACTACGTAAAATCTGGTCATTATGATGGCACGATTTTCCATCGCATCATTGACGGCTTTATGATTCAAGGCGGTGGAATGGACGCTGACATGAATGAAAAAGCCACCAACAAGCCAGTAGAAAACGAAGCAGACAACGGTCTAAAGAACGACGCTGGCACGATTGCTATGGCGCGTACGCAAGATCCACATTCAGCGACTAGCCAATTTTTTGTCAACGTAAAAGACAACGATTTCTTAAACCATTCTGGCAAAAACATGCAAGGTTGGGGTTATACCGTATTTGGTAAAGTAACAAGCGGTATGGACGTCATCGAAAAAATGCGTGGCGTCCCAACCGGTCGTTTCGGCATGCATGCTGATGTACCAAAAGAGCCAGTGGTTATCAATTCAGCCACCATCATCACTCAGTAATCATTCTTCAATAGTTATTACTCAGTAGCGATGAATCAGTGAAAGCTTATGAGTCGTTACTGTTTAAAGTTATGAGGATAAGGATAAATGCAAAGTTTCAGCCACCTAATTACCACCCGCCCTCATGAGGTGCGACAAGTATTGATTAGCGATTTGCATTTATCGCCTGAAGAGCCTGCCTTAGTGCAGGCTTTTTTGGCACTGCTTAATGATTGCCTTGCCTTGCCTGCCCTTAAACGCCTATTTATATTAGGTGACTGGTTTGAAGTCTGGCTTGGTGATGATTTTTATTTGTCTTTATCCGAAGAGGAACGACAAAAACATTGGCTCACACCACTTATCATTAAATTAAAGAAACTGCGCATAGCTGGCTGCGAGATTTTGGTCATGCACGGCAATCGCGATTTTTTGTTAGGGCAGCCTTTTTGTAATATATTCGGTGGCGAGCTTATTTATGAGCCATATACCTTAACCGTTGGGCAGCAAAACTATCGCTTAGAACACGGTGATGCACTATGCGTTGATGATAAAAAGTATCAGTTTTTTCGTAAAGTAATGCGTAATCGTTTGACGCAGTGGTATTTGCTCAATAAATCGTTAGAGAAACGCTTGGCGATTGCTGATAATATGCGGCAAAAAAGTCAGCAAAATAATGCCAATAAAGCGGCACATATCATGGATGTTAATGAAGCAGCAGTGAATAAAGCTATTTATCGCTTTGACGCCCTACTACATGGTCATACCCATCGTCCTGAAATCCACCAAAGTAATGAGGGTAAAACTCGCTATGTACTTGGTGATTGGCGACTGTTAAATAAGGACAAGCGCCAGCAAAAAGTGAGTGCCGTGATTGGTGCGATTACAGCAAGCGTAGATGAAGGTATTATGGCTGAGAGTGCAGAGTTTAACTTATTTGAATTTAACATTACTATTTAAATACCTAAACATCAAAACTGCTGCTGTTATCCTTATACAATGAAAAACTCCGTTATAAAACGGAGTTTTTTTATTTATTAACATCGTTATTTTTAAACAACCTTTGAAAACAACGATTATCCAAAAATAGTGATTTCAACCTATCTCACCACCCTGCCAACGAAGACGCGCTACGCTGAGTAATAAAACCATCTGGCGTTTGACCGTTGGCTGCTTGCCAGCGCTGGAACGCATTACGAGTATTGGTCCCCACGATACCGTCAGCACCTTTGGTATCATAGCCCAAGCTCGTCAAACGCTGCTGTAAATTGCGTACTTGCGATGTCGATAACGGACGCTCATAACGTGGCCATGACTTTTGTAAACCGCCTTGTCCGATAAGTGCTTTACCTAATAAGCTGACACCAAGGGCATAGCTTGATGAATTGTTATAGACTTTTATGACATCAAAATTTGGACTGAGTAGCAGTACTGGACCGTCTTTCCCCGCTGGCAGCCACAACTCCATTTGAGTGTTACCATCCAAGGACACATCGGCTATGGTATCGACGCCCATCGACGCCCATCTAGCAGCAGGCTGCTTAGTACCAACCAGTGTGTAATCAAATGATGACGGAATGGTTGCTTCATAAAATGGTGCCAAACCACGTACCCAACCTGAATTGCTCAGATAATTAGCAGTAGACGCCAAGGCGTCGCCCGTCGACCATGGGTTACGGTGACCGTTACCATCACCGTCAACCCCATGCTTAAGCCACGTATCAGGGATAAACTGCGTCTGCCCCATACCGCCTGCCCAGGAGCCATCGAGCTGTGACCAAGATACATCGCCGCGCTGTAATAGTGTCGCTAGTGATAATAGCTGAGTTTCGGCAAATTCTTGACGGCGCCCATCATAAGCAAGGCTAGCTAGCGAGCTTGGAATACTACTATTGCCCGTTACTACGCCGTATGACGACTCCATGCCCCAAATCGCTGCAATGATTTCTGCATTGACGCCATATTGCGACTGTAACTGCGATAAATACGTGCGTTGCTCAGCGAACTTACGCTTACCAGTACTGACGCGACCATCTGATACCGCAGAATCGACATACTCCCATGGCATTTTTGAAAACTCTGGCTGTCCTGAATCAAGCGAGATGACTTGTTGATTTAAATACGCAGAATCGAGCAGACGACGAACCGTAGCAGCATCATGACCTGATGAAATGGCACGCATAGAAAAATCAGACTTCCAATCAGAAAAACTATTGTAGCTTGGCTTTGCGGGTGTTGGTTTAATGACCGGTGCTGGAGTCGGCTTCACTTGAATGGTTTGAGTCTGGGTAATTTGCACATTACCTTGACGAACTGGCTTATTAGGTTGCTGCATCGCCTGCTGACTGGTACAGCCAACCATCACTAAGGCAGGGAAAAAGGCAAGGTAGTGTTTATTTAATCGCATAAGAGGTCTCAAGTATCCGTAAGTAAGGTGCAATGTGGCTTAGATAATTCCATTTAATCGCCAAACAATAAGAAATTTAACGCCCTAGTACCGCTCGTGGATCAATAGGGTTGCCATTTAAGCGTACTTGAAATTCCAAACCCACTTGATTGGTCTGACCACTATTACCCATATTTGCGATACGTTGACCGCGTTGGACGCTATCGCCCTCTTTAACCAATAGCTGACTGTTATGGGCATAAGCAGTGATATAGTTGTCACTATGACGAATCATAATCAAGTTGCCATACTCTGGCAGACCGTTACCCGAATAAAGAACCGTACCTGATTGACTTGCTTGCACTGGATCACCTACGTTACCAGCAAACCACATGCCCATCGTGCTAGATGCTGCATCGAAATTGCGGATTATTTGATTGCGAGTCGGATACTCATAGCCTGACGTTGCATTGGCAGTCACTTCATAGACGGGAGGCTGTGAATAGTTAGGCGTGCTGGTCACAGGCGGTGTATAAGTAGGTTGTACTGGTGCAGATTGAGTATTGTAGCGATTACTATTATTGGCGCTTGCCGGCTCACCTTGCCATAGTTTGAGCCACTGACCACTATAAATGGTGTATTTACTGTCTAAGCCATTCAGTGAACCAATTTGACGGTAATTGAGATTATAGCGCGCCGCCACTTGACTGACCGTATCGCCGCGCTGCACCCGATGATAGTTAGGAACCCCTTGATTATTGGTAATAATCTTCGGTCCCGCTTGGTTGGCTGATTGGTAAGTGGGTTTGGTGGCACAGCCTACCATCGTTACTGTGGCAGCAGCCATCGTGCCCAGCAATGCCACTGTGATAAATCGCGATCCAGCAATAAGCTTCTTCATACAAGATTTCCTATTCTTTATGTTACGTACAAACTCCTTGTGTGACTCACAAGCATTTTGCTAACTGTTATACCGTTTAAGTGTTTAGCTATCTTAGCTGCCATCATCAATATTCGATTCATCTTACAGCATTAACGCTGATAGCATATCGAGTGTGGCGGCTGGCGTATGGTGCAAACGTACAGGCGATAGACTGATGTAACCTGCGGCAACCGCTTGATCATCAGTCATAGTAGTACCAGACGAAACATGATCAGTATTATCTGCCAATATATCCTGACGCTTGCGTAGTGATAACCAATATGCATCTCGCCCGCGTGGATCTACCACATGGTGGACAGGACGCGCTATCTTCCTATGCCCCAAAACTGTCATTTTGCGACCGTTAATCTCATCAGCATTACTCACATCAGGAATATTAACGTTTAATACGTGATAGGGCAAATTTTTGCAAATATCCAATATTGGCGTATCTGTCAATAATTTCACAATCTCACTTGCTGCCATTTGATAATGACGCTCACATTCCTGCTCACTGCTTTTTGCCCCACCGCCTACCAATGAGGTCGCAATAGCGGGTATACCAAATAACTGAGCGGTTAATGCCGCCCCAAAAGTGCCTGAAAACAAAACGTCTTGACCAAGATTGGCACCTGAATTGATCCCCGTAATCACACAATCAAAATCCGTGTCAGAATATATTTCGTTTAATGCCAGATAGATACAGTCAGCTGGTGTGCCATTGACAGCAATAAAACCAGAAGGCAATTGATGCGTATATAAGGGTGTGGTGATACTTAAGGCACTGGCGCAGCCACTTTGCTCGCTATCTGGCGCAACCACCATGACCTCGGCAATAGTAGATAATGCCTCATATAGTGCCAGCAAACCTGGTGCATAAACACCATCGTCATTGCTTATTAAAATCTTCATATTTACTCAATCTATTTATGAATGACCGTTCATCCACTTATCTATGTTATTTGCGTAAAGTTGTTATAATCACCGCTATTGGCACTAAGGTCATTCTACTTAAAAGCATAATAATCAAAGCTATATCAGTTGTTTATACTGCTCGTCTATGTTTGTTTGCATAGTAAATAGCTATGATTATTTCGGGCGATTATACCCTAATAGATTATTGAGACGAACCCACTCTTTATACATAATTTGCATAATAACTTAGTTTATTGAATGATTTTCCCAGAGCAAGACTCCTATTTTTCATCATTAAAAACCTGCGCTGAGGTTACAGTAGGCTACAACCCACAACATTTACAACTTATACTTTTATGTTGAGGTAACTTACCGGTTTATAATACGGCTATGTTGCTGGAGAGCTGATTTAGCTCACAATATCTCTACACATAAATCAATATTTTATGTGACATTTGTTTTTTTACCCATTAACATAGCACCATTAAATAAAGATAAGCGAGTGTGATACTGAATGAAAAATCAATCGATATTATCTATGACTTCTGTATTGGCAAGAAGTGCCTCAAAAGTCGGGCTAGCAGCATTGATAACATCTATTGCGATGCTGTCTCAAGCCACAAATGCTGCACCCAATTCTGCGACGACCATACCTTTAGATTTATCTGGTATCAATATCACAAAACATGAAATTGCGGTTATGCAAGTGCTGTCAGAGATATGCCCACCGATGCTAAATGGTAAGCAAAAGCAACGTTTTTATAAGTCTTATAACGTGCAGCTTCACGAGTTGATGCCGTCATTAGAAGACCCAAAAGCAGCTATCCAGTACTTATCTACTCAGCAAGATTATCGTCAAATTCTGCAAGGTATTCGTAGCTGGACGATGGGGTTTTCTAAGCAAGACAATAAAGCATTGTGTGAAGATTTAGCGAATGCTGAATATCAGTAGTAGCCCTTTATTGATACGCTATGTTATCGAAATACGTTTTTAAGCCATATTAAGAGATTAAATAGGTAAAGATCGCCATAATTAACGATAACAATCTACTTTCTTATCTCTTTAACATCTGTATAAAGTGGTCAAATAAGTATTATATAAGCCAGTTCTAAATGCTTATTTATTTAGATGACTCGCTACAAAAAGCTTGCTGCCATCCCTATTATTTAATAAGGATAGCAGCAAGCTTTTTTATGAGTGAAGTTTATAAAATTATTCGCTTTATTTTTAATAACGTCTTATTTTATTGTATTTATCGTTTCCCCATCGGGCGGCATTTTGCTAAGATAAGGCGTTAATTTTATGTCCGTTGCTTTAGTCTCCTCTACTCTCAAAAAATCCATGGTTTAACTTGAGATTTAACATAGTCTGCCAAAGATTGTGTAAAGGTAGTGGTGTTGGGAAAAAGCGACCGATACATTTGGTTTTATGATGCGGTGTAACAATCTATGACAGTAAAGCGTGTGAAAAAACAGCTGGTGCAGCTGGTAGTGGGTGTCAGTATTTCTATGGGTGCAGTGATGGCAAGTGCAGCCATACAGCCGCCTGAGATGGCAAATACTGCGTATGTATTAATGGACTATAACACGGGTGAAATTTTGGCACAGAAAAATGCCAATCAAGCCTTGCCGCCAGCATCTTTGACCAAAATGATGACCAGTTACATCATTGAACAGCGCTTAGCTTCAGGCGACCTCAAAGAAACCGATCAGGTATTGATGAGTCCAAGTGCTTGGTGCCGCGGCAGTAGTAGCCAGTCGTGCATGTATGTACCGGTGAATAAGAGCGCAAGTGTTATAGATATGCTACGCGGTATTATTATACAATCAGGTAATGACGCCTCAAAAGCAATGGCTGAGCATATTGCTGGTAGCGAAGCATCGTTTGCTATCTTGATGAATGAGCAAGCGCAAAAGATTGGTATGAAGAATACCCATTTCGTCAACTCTACTGGTATGCCTGATGATGGTCACCAAGCGTCTGCTCTAGATTTGGCCAAGCTATCACGCGCCATTATCAAAAACAGCGGCGATTACTACAGCATTTATTCAGAAAAAGAGTTTACCTATAACGGTATTACTCAAGGTAATCGTAATGCCCTACTCGCTACCGACCCTACTGTTGATGGTCTAAAAACAGGACATACGGATGCAGCTGGGTATTGCTTAGCAGCCTCGAGCAACCGTGAAGGTATGCGCCTAATCTCTGTCATTATGGGCACTGAAAGTCAGCAAGCACGTGCTGATCAGTCGCGTGAATTGCTCAATTGGGGTTTTGGTCACTTCACAACGGTTACTCAAGCACCTGCTGGTCAGTTTGTCAGCAAAGTTCCTGTCTGGTTTGGTGAAGCAAAAGAGATAGAAGTAGCGACTGGTGATAATTTGCAGATTTTGACCACTAAAACTCAAAAGAATAAAATCACTACTGTGGTCGATATTCCTGAAAGCTTAGAAGCGCCTATCAAAAAGGGTCAAGAAATCGGTAAAATGATGGCTGTGATAGATGGCAAAGCAGTGGCTTCTGTGCCTGTGATTGCGACAAGCGATATTGAGCAATCAGGCTTTATGAGCCGTATCTGGCAACGTTTTTCTCGTTGGACCCAGAACTTATTTTAAGCACAATGATAGCGTTTTGAAATAATGCTTTTATCATGAAGTTCAACATAAAAAAGACGTCTCTATCGAGGCGTCTTTTTTATGTCTAAAATTTTATATTTCTAGCTATTGTTATGACCATGTCAGCCAGCTTTTTAGTAAATCACTTAACGCTTTGTCTTCGTATTTGGCAACTTCGCAGTAGTCTATACCTGCAGCCTTTAGACCAAACTCAAAATCGGCTAAATGTTTTGCTTGCTGCTGTGGATACCAAAACACCAGTAACGTTCGATACTCTGTCTCAGCCGCACGAATATGACTCGCTAATGAAGCTGCTTTTCTGGGGAACACATCTTCTGCAAACATCAGCATGTCAAATTGCTTTTCATGTACCTCATCGATAACCAGCTGTTCATGTTGATAGCAGGCCACATCAGCACCCAAATGCTGTAATTGATCTACCAACAACCCTTTTTCATGATAGTAGTAATAAATAATTTTTAGGCCGCGCAGATGTTGCTGTTGTTGAGAATGGTGTTGATTAGACATAGGAATAGTAACTGTAAAATTCGTACCAATACCTAAAGTGCTATCCACTTCAATGCTGGCTCCCATCAGCTGAGCCATTTGCTTAACCACTGGCAGACCAATTCCCGACCCTTCGTACTGGCGAGTATGCGATGAATCTACCTGAAAAAATGGATTAAAAATATCTTCAATAAAACTGCTATCAATCCCGATACCACTGTCTTTTACGCTAATCTGCCAGCGATTGCTGTTATCAAAATGGGTCAGTTGCGACGTAATGGTGATTTGACCTGCTGGTGTGAACTTCATGGCGTTACTGACCAGTATCGCTAAAATTTGCTCTATTCTTTCAGCATCGCCTTCGAGTATATAATCGTTATGATGGATATGACTGATTAACGTTAAGCCCTTTTTTTTAATAGCTGGCTCAAACTCTGCCAATAAGTCAGCGATTAGTTGCAATGGATTAAATTCGTGCACATGTAGGCTGATTTGACCTTTCTGGATTTGATTTAACTGAATAATTTGATCCAAGGTTAAGACCAGCTTTTCACTACCCTCTCGAATAATATCAACCGCGTCTCTTTGCTCGTGATTTAACTTTTCATCATCTAGTAGCTGTAAGCCGCCAACGATCGCATTTAATGAAGTTTTTAGCTCATGGGTAATCATACTTTGAAAATTATGTAGCTGCACATCAAGCGACACATCTTTATGATGCAGTTGTTGCTCGAAAGCCGCAAGTGCATGATAATCTTGCTTTGCAATTTGTAGGCGATCAAATAGGATAGTAAAAGCCTGTTTAATCTGTACCAACTCCTGAAACTCAAAACGCTGTTGAATCAGAGGTAACTGCTCAATATCTGGATTTTTTATAACTATATCGCAAGCTGCCGTCAGATTAGCGATATCTTTTGACGGCCAATTCAGCTTACGCAGGATAAACAACGCCCAAATAATCGCCAATAGCGTTGTCATAAGCCATAGCAGTAGGTTCTTTTTAATCCAATTCTCACGCAGCGTCGCCACATCTAAAGTGATATTCAGATAACCAACCAAAGCATCTTCTTTAGGTGAAATAATTTTATTAGTAGGATCGCCAACGACTGGATAGTTAAAGCTAACTGTATTAGCAAATAATGCATTTTTCCAATCATCTCTTAGTTGATTGGCTTCAACAATAGGCTGAGAGGTGGTATAAAATAAAATACTCTCAATGCCTTGCTCTTTTTCTAATAAAAAATGTATTTGTTCATCGACGATATCGGTGGAATCTGCTATCGATGCGCTGATAGTCAGTAATGTCGCTAAATCCTGAATATGCTGGCGCGTGTCTTTGTAATAGTGAACAAAGCCATAAATAAAAGACACTAATAGACCTGCCAAAACAGCCAAAACCATGGTCTGCATGATAGAGTGCCAGATAAGCGTAGGAAGTGTTTGATGCGGGCGGTTGTTCATATCACTCAACTGAGTTAGACAACTTTTGATTATAGTACAGGTATTTTATAGCGGTTATAAGTGAAAATTGATATTTTAAGGCAATTAATGAATAGTGCCCTAAATTGTAAAATGCCATGACAACTGATACAGCCGTCATGACAAAGCACATTTAAAAAGCCTGATAGATAGTATCAAAGGATTTTTATCGGCTAGCTACTACTCGCCAAAAGCGCAAATATGATTACATTAACGCTTTTTATCTTTGTTGGTAAATCTCGGCTTATCTTTGGTGGTAAATTTCTGCGCACGATTACGTTCACGTTGACGTAACTGTTGGGTTTTGGCTTTGGTTGGCGTATCGCTTTTATTAGCATACGGGTTTTCATTCAGTTTAAAGACTACGTTTAGTGGCGTGCCTTCTAACTTAAATACCTGACGGAATTGATTTTCAAGATAGCGCTGATAGCTCTTAGGTAACGAACCAGTTTGATTACCATGAATGACGATAACGGGCGGATTGTGTCCACCGATATGCGCATAACGCAACTTAATACGGCGACCAGCGACCGTTGGCGGTGGATTGGCAGTAACAGCATCTTGCAAAATCTGCGTCAAACGGTTGGTTGATACCTCAAACATTGACGATTGATAAGCACGCAAAATAGACGGATATAAATTACCTACGCCTGTACCATGTAATGCTGAGATTTGATGGACTTTTACATAAGGAATAAAGTTAAAACGGCGATCCATCTCAATTTTGATATAGTTCTTTTGATCGGCAGTCAGACCATCCCACTTATTAATTGCAACTACAAGCGCACGACCTGCATCCAACGCATAGCCAATCATATGCAAATCTTGATCAACAATACCTTCATGAGCATCAATAACAATAACGGTCACGTTAGAGTCTTCAATCGCTTGTAAGGTTTTGATAACTGAGAATTTCTCGACTTTTTCATCGATTTTACCACGGCGACGAACACCAGCCGTATCAATCAATACGTAATCTTTACCTTCACGCGTATATGGGATATAGATACTATCACGAGTGGTACCCGGCATATCAAAGACGACAACGCGGTCTTCACCAAGCAAACGGTTGACTAGCGTCGACTTACCAACGTTTGGACGACCGATAATAGCAAGTTTCAAACCTCTTGGCTCAACCACATTTTCCTGACTAGGCATATCAGCGGTTAATACTTCGAGCAGATTGCCGACCCCGCGACCGTGACTTGCCGCCATTGGATATGGTTCGCCTAGACCTAATGCATAAAATTCAGCAGGCGCCGAATCATGCACACCATCGACTTTGTTGGCAACGACATATACAGGCTTGCCAAGGGTGTGTAAAAACTTACCAATCTCAGCATCGGCACCAATCATCCCTGCACGTGCATCAACCACAAATACAATGATATCGGCTTCATGAATGGCAGTATACGACTGCTCAGACATATAATCATCGATATCGCCTCTGCCGTCGTCCGCTTCACCAATACCACCGGTATCAACGACAATAAAAGCTTTGTCTTCGTAGGTCGCATCACCGTATTGACGGTCACGAGTCAATCCTGACAAATCAGCAACCAATGCCTGCCGACTTTTAGTGAACTGATTAAATAAGGTGGATTTACCGACGTTTGGACGACCAATTAAGGCGACCACAGGCTTGATACTCATGGGTTACTCTCAGTGAAAGGCACAATGACGGACAGTGCAACTACTTAGATACAATCTCTTTTGCAACGTAAATTTACCGTTATAAAAAAGCAAAAAGTAGCAGCCGTTGACCGCAAATTTAAATGAATGATAAGATAAAACGATAGTCAGAAAATAGTTCTTGGCTATCTTACAATGAATAAATGATATTCAGAGGAATGCATCATATATGGATATTATCTGTCGCTATTATATATAGATAACGTCGATAATGCACCGGTCGCATAGCGTACGCGAAAGCCGATATGTAAACAAGCAGTTTTACAAGGCATTAAACACTGACTATGCAGCGTTTTCTATTCATTTTACTATTAGGTGACCTATTTAATGAGCAGTATAGAAAAATGCTCATTAAATAGGACTGCAAGTGACTAAGATTAGCGTGCCAACTGCCAAATCGCTACTTGACCTGAGGTGCTTTGGGTCATTAAGCGGCTGCCTTGCACTTGCAAATTGGTCAATGCGCCTTTGGTCTGTACACGGCTGACAATCTTACCCGTGGCTGGGTCAAATAAATGTACCACTCCATCAAAATCGCCCACTGCGATATAGTTACCAATCATCACAGGATTGGTCAAATGGCGATAGGCCAATTCTTCACTTTCCCATAGAACAGCACCATTACTGCGGTTGTAAGCAACCACTTTACCGTCTAAGCTTGTCGCAACCACTTGCTGATTGTTGACTGCAAGCGCTTTTAAACTGGCAAGCTCATTAACAAACATCACTTGGCGCGATGCCAAATCAATACCGAGTAACTGACCACTATAACTAATGGCAAATAACTGATTGTTATCTACAATTGGCATACCATCAACATCGCTCATGCGTTCAACTTCGCTGCTGCCTATACCCACACCAACGCGTCTTGACCATAGCGGCAAACCATTATCTACCGTGACAGCATGCAAGCGTCCATCGGCAGTCGCTAACAACGCCGTCTTAGCATCTAATAACGTTGGTGCAGCGCTACCGCGTACACTAATCGCTGGAACTTGAGTAGCAAACTGCCAAACTGACTGACCAGTCTGCAGCGATAAGCCATGTAGAAAACCATCATTGGCTGACAAGATAACGCGGTTATTGCTAATGAGCGCTGGCGTTAATACTGAACCAGTAAGCTGTTGCTGCCAGCGTTTTGCACCTGTTACGCTATCAAATGCCATAACCAGACCGCCACGAGTACTAATAATAGCAGTTTGGCTTAGCTCATCTATCGCAACACCACCTGTAATCTGGTCGCCAACATTTACCGACCATAAACGCTGACCAGCTTTGTCAAAACCAACCAGATCACCACCGCGCGAGGCAGTAACGATTTGCGAATTGGCATAGCCGACTTGTAAAGTAAGCGGATCTTTTTTACTGACGTTTTTATTACCAAGGTCGGTACTAAAAACCGGCTGCAATACGCTAACAGGTTGCACGATTTGTACCAATTTTACAGGGTCGTTGACGACTGGCTTGATACCTCGATTACACCCAATGACCGCAGTTGCCATCACTGCAATTACGGCTACATGCATGGCCGTTGAGCGCATGGTCTTGGCTTTGATGGTTTTGTTAAAGCGAATAGCTTGAGTCATTATAGGTCTCACTACAAATAAATTAATCATTAATAAATTAGCATTTAATCAGTGATAAAAAACGATAATAACTTAGTACAAATAAGTATTAGTTACCACCATATTACTTCCGACTGATTAGGCTACTTCCTTTGTAGAACGTTTTGAGGTCTTACCATGTCTATCGAAATTAGTACTCAATTTTTTAATACTAAGTCTTTATTGCCGAATATTTAGTACTACTATTTTATGCACCAGCACCAGTACTGGCTGCTACTGAATCTTCGCTCGCTGGTGCTTGCGATGTGGCCGTAGACTCTTGAATAAGGCCAGTTTGTTCAGCGATAGGCTCAGGGACGATACCCAAACTTTCCATTTTCAATGCCAATACTGCGCGAGTTTCTTGACGCTCACGTAATAAGCTCCAAGCATTATTATAGGATTTAATCGCTGAATCTGAATTGTCTTGTGCCAAATAAATATCACCCAGTAATTCTTGCTGACTGGCTTCAAATGAGCTTGGCATATCACGACTGGCTTCTGTCAATGCTGCTTTTGCATCGCCTGCTGCCAAAAGCGTGGTCGCATAGCGCAAACGGGTAATTGCCTCTAGACCTGCATCACCCAAATCAATCGCCAATGCTTTTTTAAAGGTATCGCCTGCTGCCTTAAAATCATCATTGTCAACTTGCTGACGCGCTTTAATCATTAAAGCCTGCCAAGCATAGACCGATTCTCCATGAGTGCCAACTAAAGTATCGATATTCTTATCTAGCTGAGTACGACTCTTCTCTAACGATGCTTTTGCTTCCGCTTCTAGATCAGGATTTTGCGATGCCAAGCTAACTTCTTCATTAAGACGTTGAATATCCGCATATTGATCGGCTGCAACGGTATCGACACGTGCATGATTATCCTGCCAATAATTCCAGCCAAAATAAGCGGCTAACGCCAATAAAATCGCGGTGACAATATAGCTGCCATACTGCTTTAACGCTTGCATTGAGTTGTCTGCATTCGGCGAATTAGGGGTCAGAGCCATATACTTTTACCTGATCAATTTATGTTAAAGTGCTAATGCTACGCTCACTACTATTTATGGCGAGAAAAGTTATCTTTATCCGACAGCCAATCTTGCGCTGCTGTTTTTTGTTCGCCAGTTTGCATATCTTTGATGCTAATGGTTTTATCATCCAGCTCTTGCTGGGCGATAATAACGGTCAATGCAGCACCTGACTTATCCGCCTTTTTCATTTGTGCTTTTAAGCTGGTGGCACTTGCCATTTTGACGCGCAAATCTGGGCGGCTATAACGCAGGTTTTGCGCATAACTAATACCGGCACTATAAACCTCAGGATGGGCGACCACAAAGACATCACAAGCAGGCATGTCAGCAATAGGCGCGACAACTTCCATAAGAAGTAATAAACGCTCAAGCCCCATGGCAAAACCAACTGCAGGTTCAGATTTAACCGGTTTATTATCGCCTTTACCATCACGGTTATCAGCAGATTTTAGCTGTCCAACCAAGCCATCATAACGACCGCCGGCACAGACAGTTGCTTGACTGCCAAGCTTATCAGTAACCCACTCAAAAACGGTTTTATTATAGTAATCAAGACCACGCACCAGATGCGGGTTGATTTCAAAGTTGATACCAAGCTCTGTTAAATAGGCTTGTACTTGCTCAAAATGCGCCACGCTTTCTTCACCTAAAAAGTCAGCAAGCTTAGGCGCGTCTACTAATAGGGCTTGGGTGCTGGCTTCTTTGCTGTCTAAAATACGTAGCGGATTGGTCGTCAGGCGGCGCTTACTATCCTCATCTAACTGCTCTTGCTTATCGGTCAGATAGGTGACCAACGCTTCACGATAAGCATGACGCTCATCAATTTCGCCCAGACTGTTTAGCTCTAAACGCATCTCATCTTTTAGACCCAGCTCTTGCCACATCAAATGAGTCATCGCAATCAGCTCGGCATCAGCATCTGGTAAGGCACTACCAAAGCTTTCAACACCTATTTGATGAAATTGACGATAGCGACCCTTTTGTGGGCGTTCATAGCGGAACATTGGACCAATATACCAAAGCTTAGGCGTATCACCGCGTAGTAGATTGTGCTCATTTACTGCTCGTACTGCCCCTGCCGTTCCTTCAGGACGCAAGGTAAGCGGCGTTGGTGGATCAGATTTATCGGTAAAACTATACATCTCTTTTTCAACGATATCCGTAGCACCGCCAATCGCGCGAGCAAACAAATCGGTTTGCTCAACGATAGGCAAGCGAATATGCTCATAACCGTATCTGCCTAGCACATTAGCCAATATAGACTCTAGATACAGCCATTTTGCAGACTGTGCAGGCAAAATATCATTAAACCCTTTAATCGCTTTAATCATGGTACGGTTATGTCCTTTAATTTTTAATAAACAGCTCTATAATTTTTATTAATGAAACGCTTTATTATCTAACACGTATAATCTCGTTTTCGCGTTTTTTTGCCAATTCTTCTGCATGGGCGCGTACCATACCTTCTATCTCATCAACCAGATTATCTGTATCAATCAGATGACTTTTTTCGCCCATACGATAAACCAATGATTTTGGTGCGGCGCCAACAATACCGATATCAGCTTCCTTCGCTTCACCTGGACCATTTACCTTACAGCCAATCACTGATAAGTTCATTGGTTCACGAATATCCTCTAAACGCGACTCTAACGCGGTCATCACTCTAATCACGTCGAACTCTTGACGTGAGCAGCTTGGACAAGCAATGAAATTGACACCATTAGAGCGAATATTGAGCGATTTTAAGATATCAAAGCCAATCTTAATTTCTTCTTCTGGCTCTGCAGCTAAGGAGATACGAATCGTATCACCAATACCGTCCAATAATAAACCACCCAGCGCGATAGCAGATTTGACCGAACCAGTACGGTAAACACCAGCTTCAGTCACACCTAAATGCAGAGGATTATCAATTTGTGCTGAAATCAGACGATAGGCATCCATGGTCAAAAATACGTTACTGGCTTTAACCGATACTTTATATTGATCAAAATTAAGACGTTCTAATATATCAATATGACGCATTGCCGATTCGAGCATCGCTGCGCCATTTGGCTCTTTATACTTACGCTGAATGTCTTTTTCTAAAGAGCCAGCATTGACGCCGATACGAATAGGGATATTGTAGTGCTTGGCACAGGCAACTACTTCGCGTACTTTAGCGTCACTACCGATATTGCCCGGGTTAATACGTAAACAATCTGCGCCCGCTGCCGCAACGGCTAAAGCAATTTTGTGGTCAAAATGCACATCTGCTATCAAGGGTACGCTGACCAACTTGCGAATTTCACCAAACGCTTTAACGGTATCCATCGTCGGAGTAGAAACTCTCATCAAATCAGCGCCTGCTTCAACACAGCGCTCAATTTGGGCAACAGTCGCTGCCACATCACAGGTATCGGTATTGGTCATACTTTGCACACTAATCGGCGCATCACCACCAATCGCGACATCACCGACATATATTTTCTTCGTAAGACGACGGTTAATAGGTGCTGACGTTGACATAGACAAACCCTTTCATGAAAGCAGTAAAAACGAGAATAACAATAAAAACAAGGTAATAATATTTACTTTAAAAACTGAACCAATTGATAAATTAAGGTGCCAATTCAAAACTGGCTTGGCTACCATTTGCATAGCTGTTTAAAGCGACAGATTGCTGATTAAGCATCAGGCGCACGTTATTGATATCGTCGATCTGTACGTTAAACGGTGGCATACCTGATAACTGATAATCACCTGCATTCTGAGAGCCCGTGATCAAGCTGCTACCAGTAGCATCCGTAATAGTGACGACAGCAGCATCCGTCAGCTTAACATCCAAAGTGGCAGGAGCAACGTCGCCACCGCCTAAGTTTAGTGCTGAACCTGAAGCGCTAACACCTGTAACATCGGTATTAATAGCTGCGCCTTGTGCTTGTTCTACTGCTGAGATATCTTCAGAGTTAGATATAGGCTGCTCGGTATTTTCCTTGCTGGCATTACTAACCATACGGAATAGGAAAATCGCTAAAATAATGACACCGATCACTGCGATAATTAGTAGCGGATTAAAGCGAATACGATTGTGTGTATCGCGCTGTAGCGTACCCATAGGCTGCAGTGGCGACTGAGTATTATTAGCCGAACGCGATTTTAGCTCATTTGGGTAAGCGGCATCAAAGCTACTGGCTATTCTGACTGGGTCGAGACCCAAATATTTGGCATAGTTGATCGCAAAACCGCGCGCGAACGCCACTTGCGGTAAATCTGCGAAATCTTCATTTTCTAACGCTTGCAGGTGACGTTTTAAAATAAACAATTCATTTGCCGCGTCGTCCAAGCTTACTTGCTTAGCTTTGCGAGCTTGCTGCAACATGGCACCAAATGATCCCTGAGCGTTAAAGTTTGTGTTTGATGATGGGGTGGTCATTTCCATGGTGCCTCTGGATTGTTAAGCCAAGTCTTTAGTTGTTTTGCTTCATCACTTAATGGATAAGCAGATAAAAGTTGCTGTGCCAATTGTTGGCGTGTCTTGATGTTTTTTTGCGCTGCCGCCAATTTGATGCCTTGTAGGAGCAAGCGTGGACTCACACCCTGCCCTTGTACCAATATCAAGGTCTCATCATAGAGCCTTTGTGCCTGCTCAATACGCTGCTGCTCAAGTAATAAATCAACCAGTTCAATATGCGCAATAACACTATTTCGATTGCCATCTAGAGCCCGTAAAAAAGCCTTTGCTGCGGCAGGATGATCATTGAGCTGAAGGTAGGTACGACCTAAGTTCTCTAACGCCCCAATACGACCTTCGTAACCAAGGGCAGCACCAGCGATTTCAAACTGCTCAGCTGCCTCTTTATAACGCTTCATCTGCGATAAATACACGCCATAATTATTGTGAGCTTGGTCAAAATCTTTATCAAGCGCAATGGCTTTTTTGAAATATTGATCCGCTTTTTCAAGATTAAGGCGGCTGCCTTCTTGCTGCAACAAAACACCCATCATATCATAGGCGGGCGCATGACGGCTATCGGCAGCAAAGGCTTTTTCGAGCTGTCTTTGGGCAGCATCAAGCTCGTTTTTGCGGATATATTGTGCAGCAAGTGTCGTTCGAACGCGAGCAATTTCTTGCTGATCCAATTTACGGTTGTCATTGGGTTGCGTTGAGGTTTGATAAGGCGTGCCCGTTATTAGATCGTTGGTTGGCGTACTTTGACAGCCAACCAAGAATCCAGACAACAACATACTAAAGATGCCTACAACGTAAGCACGCTTTTTATTAGCATGAAAGACTGTAGAGCCTAATCGTTTTATCACAGGATAAAAGGGTCTTTTATAGTTGAACTGATAAGAGTTTTTAGAAGTCATCATGGCTACCATCATAAAACTATCATTCAATGCGTTCGATCATCGAGGCATCAGTTTATTGACATACTCACCCCACTTTCGCATTGCTCAAGTGGAGGATTCTAAGAGCAAAAGCTCTTAGGCGACTTCCTCACGGCTGTCACAATTTTTCTGTATCATCGGGCGACCTTTACCGCATCCTCCCTCCGCAGACAAAACGGCATGTCCTGCCGATAATATGTTACATGCCGCATTGAAGTCGGCATTTGCAACATACATGCATTTAACACACTCAAATTTTGCCTGAGTCCGTCTATTTTCTTTGGCAACATGTTTGCAGTTAAAACAGGTTTGACTGGTGTAGTTTGGATTAACCTTAATCACTAATCCACCGCGCCAATGTTGCTTATATCCAAGCATATCAATCATCATGCCCCAACCTTGATCTAGGATTGATTTATTTAATCCTGATTTAGCTCTGACATTACGACCTTTATTCTCCATCGTACCGCTTGCCGACCTTGACATATTGGCTATTTTTAAGTCCTCAACGACAATCATGGCGTGGTTTTTGCTGATCGTGGTGGTTACTTTATGTAAGTAGTCATGGCGAATATTGGCAATATGGCTGTGGAGCTTTTGGATTTTGTGGTTGTGCTTTTTCCAGTTTTGACTAAATAGAACTTTTCTACTTAATTGACGCTGTAATTTTGCCAATTTGACTTGATTGGCCTTAAAGCTGTTTTTGGGCTTGATGGTTTTATTTTCTGAGGTGGTAATAAGTTTAGTAATGCCTAAATCAACGCCTAGTGAGCTTTTAGAGGGGTGAATTGGGTTTTGTAGTAATTCTCGCTCAGTACCAAATGACACATACCATTGCCCTGATTTCTTGCTGATGGTAACGTTTTTAATGATACCGACAATCTCTTGGGATTTTCTAAATTTCACAAACCCAACCCCGTTAGGCAGCTTTACTCGATTGCCCTCAACACGGCAGTATTTATCAAATTGCACCAAGCGCATTGAGTCGCAGCGATCTGCTTTACGCTTAAACTGCGGCATTAAAGGTCGGTGCTGAATTTCTGTTCCATCAAGCAATTTAACAAACTTAGGCTTTCTAGGCTTCTTTTTACTTTCTTTAAATCTGGCATGTACTTTGGGGTCAAAGAATCGTGACCAAGCTGACGCGAGATCACGAACTTTTTGTTGTAGAGATACGGCGTTAGATCGGGATTTCAAAAAGGCAAACTCAGGATTGTTCTTCAGTCCAACAATCTTGTTAACCAAATTGATGGCATTAATAAATTCGTTTTTAGCAAACATCTCAAGCGAAAGTGCCAACATTTCATTCCAAACAAAACGCGCAGAGTCAACAAGACTGGTTAATATGACCACTTGTTCTGCATTAGGGCTAAGCCTAAATTTGTACGCCTTGTTGATTTTCATCAAATACTCTTTACCAATAAACGAATATTCTAATGTTTAACACTATACAGATACGTCATTTATTTTGGTATACTTTTAATGAGTGAGCTGTGTGAAAAAGACTAAAAACTATGTGAAATTTACCTACGACCTAGCTCGGGTGGAGCCCTCTTTAGTGCTTAGATAGACTGATAGTAACACGACACGCTACCACAATAAATTATTGATTAGTACTGCCTGCATAGTAGAGGCTACAAAAAATACTATAGTAGGATTCTCTTTAATACATCAATTCGTCTATAGCTACGTTAGATAGCTATAGCAGTCATTTTTATTAACCTAATTAACTATTCTCGCGATCTTTAATGCTTTGCTGCCATGCGGCTGAACGACGCGTTCTATCAGCAACTTGCCCAACCAATTGACCACATGCCGCATCAATATCATCACCACGAGTTTGACGTATGGTACAAACAAAACCGGCTTCACTTAATATATTACTAAAGGCATGAATACGATTATTACTCGACTTGTCATAGTTTGCATGTGGGAACGGGTTAAACGGTATCAAGTTAATCTTACTTGGTAAATCGCCCAATAATGCGACCAATTGCTCAGCATGCACATTACTATCATTGACGCCATCTAACATCACATATTCGATAGTCACGTGTTTCTTGTGGCGCGGGTTCACGTCAAAAACGTAATTTCTCGCTGCCGCCATTAACTGCTCTAATGGATATTTTTTATTAATCGGCACTAATTCATTACGTAGCTCGTCATTTGGCGCATGTAATGAAATCGCTAAAGCCACGTCAAGCTCCTGTGCCAACTCATACATTTTTGGCACCACACCTGAAGTCGACAAAGTAACACGGCGCTTTGATAAACCATAAGCATGGTCACTGAGCATCAATTCCATCGAGCTGACAACAGGACGATAGTTTAATAACGGCTCACCCATGCCCATCATCACCACGTTGGTGACGTTGTTTTCCCATAAACTATGGTCAACATTTTCTAAACTATCATTTTCATCGGTCATATAAGAAGCATTTGCCACCCATAATTGTCCAAGAATCTCAGACGCCGTCAAATCGCGCTCAAAGCCCTGCTTACCCGTACTACAAAAGCTACAGTCGAGCGCACAGCCCACTTGCGAAGAGACACACAAAGTTTTACGACCGTTTAATTTACTATCATCTGCGGGAATCAGTACCGTCTCAACCAACGAGCCACCCGTGACTTCAAAGACCCATTTACGCGTGCCATCATCACTATATTGACGATGAATCACTTTTGGCGGAATGACGCAGGCATTGGCTGATAATTTATCACGCAAAGATTTACTTAGATTGGTCATTTGCTCAAAATCAGTGACACCCTGCTGATATATCCACTTGATGACTTGCGTCGAGCGAAACGGCTTTTCGCCAATACTCTTAAAGTATTCCGCCAGCTGCGCTTGTGTCATACCTAGTAGATTGGTTTTCGCCTGCGCCTCGTCTACTAATTTTATACTCTTAGTAGTCTTAGCAGGTACGTGTTGGACGTCAGTTTGAATAGGAGTTTGAGCAGTTGACATAATAAATAACCTTTTTGCATCTACTGGTATGAGCGATGCAATTGTTGAGATGGGTGTTGCTAAACGTACTCAATATATGAGTGCATGAGCAATCCGTTATGAGCGCATTTTTTACCAAAAACTGAAAGTAATATGCTGATAAAGGATTGATAACGCTATATAAAAATAATAATGAGGGAGAAAAGTTAAAATTTCAATGCATAGCCAGACTATTATAATAGCTAAAACGGCTTATACCAAAAGATATAAGCCGTCTTGCCACACTAATAATTTATAGTCAATTTTATAAGCTATTAGTGCATAGTGAATCAAATATAGAGCTGGTACAAGGAAGACAAGCGCCAATTGTACATTGAGTACATTAAGCGAGTCTGACACCGTAACAGACTATATTTGGTTTACTATATTAACGCGTACGTGCACAAACTTCTTCTTCATTGAAGAAGTAGCTGATTTCACGTGCTGCTGATTCAGCTGAATCTGAACCATGAACCGCGTTTTCGTCGATGCTGCTAGCGAAGTCAGCACGAATAGTGCCTTCAGCGGCGTCTTTTGGGTTAGTAGCGCCCATGATGTCGCGATGCTTAGCGATCGCATTTTCGCCTTCTAATACAGATACCAATACTGGACCTGAAGTCATAAATGACACTAGATCGTTGTAGAATGGACGCTCAGCGTGCTCAGCGTAAAAACCGCCCGCTTTTTTATCATCAAGTTGCATCATTTTAGCGGCAACAATTTTTAGACCTGATTTTTCAAAACGATCGTAGATAGCGCCGATGTTGTTGCCAGCGACTGCGTCAGGTTTGATGATAGATAAAGTACGTTCGTTAGCCATGAAAAGCTCCTAATAAATAAGTGAGAAGTTAAATAATTTACGTTGTCTGTGATCACTGCGCTGAGCGAATTCATTTATGCATGTCCAATGCGGATACGCAATACGAAAATACAGTGCTCAGCGAATGATTGCTGCCTATTATAATGATTAAGACTGTAAATGATAGGATTAATTTACGGTTGTAACTTGCACAAAAGTAAATTGGATAAGCTTTTACTGCTCATCAATCTTTGATTTATCAAAAACAAAACCCCAATGTTTGGCATCAGGGTTTTGTGAATTAAACATACAATAGCGTTATAACCAATTAAGCGTCATACGGATCGCGTAATACGATAGTCTCTTCACGATCAGGACCGGTTGAGATGATATCAACTGGGCAACCAATCAATGCTTCGATACGTTTGATGTATATTTTGGCGTTTTCAGGCAGCTCATCGTAGTTAGTGATACCGACCGTTGATTCGCTCCAGCCTTGTAGCGTTTCATACTTTGGCGTTACCGCTTCGTAGAACTCTGCATCGTGCGCGCCTGCACACTCAGTCTCAGGTAAGTTATAACCCACACCGATTAGTAATTCTTCTAGACCATCTAATACGTCAAGCTTGGTTAGGCAGATACCTGACATAGAATTCAGTACAACAGCACGGCGTAATGCTTCAGCATCAAACCAACCACAGCGACGCGCGCGACCAGTCGTGGCGCCAAACTCATGACCGACTTTGGCTAAATGTGCACCAACATCATCAAATAATTCAGTTGGGAATGGACCGCTACCAACACGGGTGGTATAGGCTTTCGTGATACCAAGGACATAATCCAAATATAATGGACCGATACCCGTACCTGTAGATACACCACCAGCAGTCACGCTTGAGCTGGTTACAAACGGATAAGTACCGTGGTCGATATCAAGTAATGTGCCTTGTGCACCTTCAAACATTAGGTTCTTGCCAGCAAGGCGCAATTGGTTCAAATCTTCAGTGACATCAGTTACCATGCCTCTGATTTCTTCTTTCCACTCTTTACAAAGCTTAAGCGTCTCATCAAAATCAATCGCTTCAACTTTATAATACTGAGTCAGTTGGAAGTTATGATATTCGATTAAGTTACGTAGTTTTTCTTCTAAGTCATCACGGAACAAATCAGCAAGCTTGATGGCACGGCGCGCAACTTTATCTTCATAAGCTGGTCCAATACCACGACCAGTCGTACCGATTTTACCACTACCGCGCTTGGCTTCACGCGCTTGATCAAGGGCAACATGATATGGCATGATTAATGGGCAGTTAGGAGAAATACGTAGACGCTCACGAACTGGAACGCCATTCTCTTCTAAACCTTTCATCTCTTTAAGTAGTGCATCAGGTGCTAATACCACACCATTACCGATGAAGCAGGTAACGCCTTCACGCAAAATACCAGATGGGATTAGGTGTAAGACGGTGGTTTTACCATCTACAACTAACGTATGTCCAGCGTTATGTCCGCCTTGGAAGCGTGCAACTGCTGAGGCTTTTTCGGTTAGTAAATCGACGATTTTACCTTTACCTTCATCGCCCCATTGGCTACCTAAAACTACGACATTCTTACCCATGATAAATCCTTACCTTAATATATTGAGGTGTGTGCAATAAGTGTTTAAAACTACCTATCAAAACGAAAGTAATGCTAAAAACGATACTTTAAGCAAAGTATGTTTTTAACGACTTAATCACTAAATATCTTTTTATAGCAAACGCTTTTTTTATAGCATTTATAAATGTTAAATATTTTCAAATTTAAACTGCGTGTAGCTGCCATTGGTTATCGACAAGGCTTAAACGATGAGTCATACCCACTGGCATATCTTTTGCCGTTAATGGCATGGTCACGCGATAGTCTTGCTGACGTAAGCTTGCCACTTGCTGTAATAATAGCTGCAGCTGCTCATTTTCTAAATCCTTGAAAGCGTCATAATCAACCAGCACAATAACAGGTGCATCAAGCTGAGTATGCGCGAGCAAACGGCTGACATCCATACTAAAGCCGGTCGCTTGACGTGGCTGATTCGTGGCTAATTGATTACTTTTCATACCATCAAAGCGCCCGCCACGTACCAGCGGCTGAGTTTCACTATTGATATAACCATTGAACACAATGCCCGTATGATAATGATAGCCTGATAGCTCGGTCACATCGATACTGACCGCACACTGCCACTGTACTTGCAAGTGCGCTTTTAGACGTTGCAGCTCATCAATAGCTGTGACAATTTGAGTGTCTTGTTGCGCATTCTCTGACAATCTGCCAAGCAGATTTGCAATGTCATGACCAAAGCGCGCCAAGGTATAAAAATCGCTACCCAGCGGTAGCGCTTGGCAAACCTGCTTCAGCTCTGGCAAGTTCTTATTGGCATAAAGCTGCATCAATTGCTCAGTATCACTTTCTGATAATACTGCCAATTCCGCCAAGCGCTTAAATATCGCTACATGACCCAAATCAATGTGTAATGCTGCGCTCATCTCTAGGCTATTGAGCATGCTAAATAAAACATCAATCAGCTCAATATCTGCTGCAATGGACTCACAACCAAATATCTCAGCGCCGAGCTGTAGTGGTGTACGAGAGCCAAAAAGGCCCGATGGCAAGGTATGAATGACATCGCCTGCATAGCAATAACGCGCGATTCCATCACCGCCATGATGTGCATCAATACGCAAAATCTGCGGCGTAATATCCGCGCGTATACCCATCAATCGACCTGTTAGCTGATCGATAATCTTAAAGGTTTGACGCTTTAGATCTTCTGAGGCACCGCTCAGTAGCGATTCGGTAAACTCAATCATTGGCGGATTGACCAACTGATAGCCATGGCTGATAAGTTGCTGGATCAATTGATGTCTAAGCACTTCTTGCTTATGGGCGTCTTCAAACAACACATCAACCACCCCATCAGGCAGCAACCAGCTATTAGCAACATCGCTGGCAAGATTGCTTAAATAAGGTAAACGATTAGGTGCGGCGGTATTATCAGCGGGCTGAGTAGCCGCTTGCTTGAGGGTATTTTGCAGGGCATGTTTTGCAGAATCAGAACTGGCAGACACAATAAATCCTTGTTTGGCGTATCGCTTACCAAAAGCGCGGTAGAGATGCGGTACTTAAAGGTTATATTTCCAATTGCATAGATATCAGGCGTTTTTTATTTTTCACGCGCAACATCACTGACCCAATTATTGATAAGCAAACTAGGTAACCGCAAAAGGGTGAGTAATAGTATAAGTTGGAATGATAAGACGAGTATCTTTATGCGCTAAAAAATTATGATAAATAATCAAGGCACTTTATGCTTTAGTTTAGCATAGCAGCCACGCTTCGCCTAGTGACAATTAACGGCAATCGCCATCTAATTTATTCTAATAACCTTAAAAACCGTCTTTTTTATGACAGATTTATCATCATTAATACCGTATTTTTATAGAGAAAATATAGCGTTAACGGCGCAATATTTTGTCTAACTATCTGCTGCATCTATCGTTGAATAACGTCTTAGATCTATACTCATGTTACACTAGCCTATACTTTTACTTTGGAAGCCTTATGTCATCTGATTATCATCCAAATCCTGCTACTAACCAAGCAAATGTGCTTGGCACTGCCCTAGCCAGCTGTTGTTTTGATCCGCTTACCGGTTATTATCGCAATGGTTTTTGTCATACGGGCAACCATGATGTTGGTCAACATACTGTTTGCGCCAAAATGACCAGCGAGTTTTTAAACTTTTCAGCCAGTCGCGGTAACGATTTGATTACGCCATTGCCCGAGTATGGTTTCGCCGGTCTGCAACCAGGTGACTACTGGTGTATTTGTGCGTTACGTTGGGTTGAAGCACTCGATTTAGGCATGGCACCACAAATCAAGCTTGAAGCATGTCATGAAAGCTTATTAAACTTGGTCGATATTGATACGTTAAAACGCTTTGCCTTGTAATCCGCATCAGTTGCAGAAGTTATTTTATATTTATTTTTATACTTAGACAGAAGGAGTAGGTATGAACCAAGATGATGACCTGCTTGTCAAAACGGCAACGCGTATCACACCTGAGTCTAATGTCAGTCTTATTGACGCCACTATCATAGACGAGCACTCCTATTTAGACAATTATGACAGCTATATCTATGGCGATTCTGATGCGACGGTCGAGGACACTATTGAGACCATGACCGTCTATGATCCAGACTCTGAGCGCTATGAGGATATTGAGCCACTCAGTGCTAATGAAGTGGTCAATTGTTATGCTTATTCCCGTAAAACCGGTGAGCAGCTGAACAAAATAGCGCTCAGGGATGTCAGTCGAGCCTTGAGCAATAGCGGCCAGTTTATCTGGTTAGGTCTTTATGAGCCTAGCTTGCAGACAATATCCGAGGTAAAAGAAGCTTTTGATCTACATGAGCTTTCAATCGAAGATGCTTTTGCCGATCATCAGCGCGCCAAAGTTGAAAGTTATGATAATGATACGATATTTGTGGTATTACGTACCGCTAAGCTTGAAGGTAATGTCATCCGCTACGGTACTACCGCGATATTTATGGGTAAGAACTATCTGATTACGATTCGTAATGGTCCGTCTAACTCCTATGCGCCAGTACGTGAGCACTGCAATCGCCGCCCTGAAAAACTGCGTATGGGACCTATATTTGTCTTGCACGCTGTTATTGATTTTATCGTCGATAACTATATGCCAGTGACCGACCGCTTAGGCAGCTATTTACGTGAGCAAGAGCGTAATATTTTTACTTATGAATTTAATAAAGAAACGCTTAGAAATCTATATGAATTAAAATCACAATTGGTGCATATGCGTGCAGTTATTTTACCAGTGCAAGATATCTGTAGCTTTTTTATAAACCATCAAAAAAGCGATTTAGTCTCACCATTTTCGCATGCTGCAAAACCCTACTTTCGAGATGTGAATGACCATTTACTGCATTCTTTAGATGCCATCAATGGTTTAAATGAGATGCTAAGTGTGGTGATGAACACCTATCTTGCGATGGTAAATATGGGACAGAATGAGGTGGTTCGCAAGCTTGCGGCTTGGGCAGGTATTTTGGCAGTACCGACAGCGATTGCGGGTATCTATGGGATGAACTTCGACTTTATGCCTGAGCTACACTGGCAATATTCTTACTTTATCATTATGGCAGTTATCATTTCACTATGTAGCTTTTTATACCTTAACTTTAAGCGCTTGGGCTGGTTATAAACCCGCTTTTTAGATAAAAAAAAGGGCTTCCATATATATGGAAGCCTTTTTTTTATTAACAGATATTAACTATCGTTAGTAACTCATCGACACCTATCATCCCTTTATTCATGATATTTATCGAAAATAATTATTTAAGAGACTGTTCATTATCAACACAAGGCAAGTGATGCTCAGTACTGGTCACTTGATGGTCTTTCAAATAATCTTCTGGTCGCCCAAACATCTTAGCTGTCCAAGTTAATATAACAATTGACGCACTCAGCACCATAATGGCAAAGGAAATCGTTGCTAGCAGCCATAAGTGAAAGTTATCTGATACCGCCTGTACATCGACGACTAAATGTCGCGATAACGCCGTAATCGCAATAAATATCAAGAACTGCACTGGCAAACGATGAGTCTTAAAATAGATCCCAATCATCGCTAACAGCTCTAGATAAATAAAGAGTAATAAGATGTCTTTCAAATCTGCTGAACCTTTTTGAAAGATCACAAAGAATTCTTTGCCCGCTGTCCAAACTACTACTACACTGATTAAAAATAAGATTATGTAATGAGAGACATCGACGAACTCTCTACCAATACCTTGTAATCGCTCATGAATACCCACGTTATTTTTAGCCATGTTAGATCCTATCAACGGTAAAGGGGTTGATTTAGCCTGAGTCTTTGTGCTGTCTACTGTGAAGTCTCAGGCTCCTTATCTATCGGCAATCCGTGCTCTTATGATTAACTCATTAACTATTGTCTAAACCGGCAGCTTTTTCAGCAGCATCAACGGTCTGGCGAATAAGCGTATTAATCGTCATAGGACCAACGCCACCTGGTACTGGCGTATAAGCACTGGCAATATTTTCTACACCTTGCAGCTCGATATCACCGACACCGCCATTATCAGTTGGATGGAAACCTGCATCGATAACCACAGCCCCTGCTTTAATCCACTCTGCTTTAATCAATTCAGGCACGCCCACTGCCCCAACCACGATATCAGCACGCTTAATATGAGACTCTAAATCTTGCGTTCTTGAATGGCAGATTGTTACTGTACAGTTGGCATTTAATAGCATCATAGCCATTGGTTTACCTAAAATTGCACTACGACCTACAACTACGGCCTCCAAACCAGCCAGCTCAATATTATGATGCTCTAGTAAATGCATGATACCTTGCGGGGTACATGAGCCATAAGCGGACTGTTGCATTGCCATACGACCAAAGCCCAGACAGGTCACACCATCGACATCTTTTGCCAAGTCAATCTCCTCAAAGCAAGCTCGCTCATCGATATGAGCCGGTACTGGATGCTGCAGCAAAATACCATGAACGTCTGGATTGCTATTCAGCTCGTCTATTTTTGCCATCAGCTCTTCAGTCGTCGTTACACTTGGCATTTCAACCCGAATAGAATCCATACCGACACGCTTACAAGCATTGCCCTTCATACGCACATAAGTCGCAGACGCAGGATCGTCACCAACCAATATCGTCGCTAGGCTTGGTGTACGTCCTGTCTTAGCTTTAATAGCGTCTACACGCGTACTCAGTTGCTGTTCTATTTGTTTGGCAAGTGCTTTACCGTCCAAAACGGTAGCAGATCCTTGGGCAGTTGACGTAATAGACGCAATTGACATAGTAACTCCAATAGAGGGTGCGATAAAAAAAGTAAAGACAGCGCCGCAATTGCTTGCATGCCTGTCTTATCCTTGATCAAGGTATGATTGATACTCATATTGTACCTGCCTGAGCCAAAAAATCCTAGCACCCTATATTCGATTCAATTTAAAAAGAACACCGTACTGCTGGGATAAATTTTACGAAGCCTCTGGAGTGCGAAGCGCACAGCAAGCGAGAGAAATTTATCCCAGCATAATGCTATTCTAAGCATAAATCCTTTATATTGAACTCACTATATTAAAAAGCCATAAGTAAAAAACAATAACGTGACCATAAAAAAGTCGATCTATTAAATATTAATAGACCGACTTTTTGTTTTCAAGTACTGTCGTGCATTGATTAAGCAAGCATTTAATAAGTCTGCAGCTCAATACCTACACCTACGCCGACATCAGTCGACTGGATATCTGAATCTACGGCCCAAATTCGGCTAGAAATAAGCGTTTGAGGGTTGTATTGATGCTCCCAAGCCACATCGATACCAGTCAACTTATCAGTCGTTGGGAATGCTTGATTAATGGCCTCATTCGCTTGATTGACTTCTGCATGCTGTAGTTTTGCATTAATAAAATTACGATTGTCTAGCCATAAGCGACCACCAAGTGCGATACTTTCTGCATCGCCACCTAATGCATAGCCTAATGGGAAGCCTTGCTGATAATAGCCATCCGTATAAACAAAGTGGTCATAGGAAATACCTCGAACTTCACCACTAGAGCGAGTATCTGTATACTCCGCATAAAGCTGGTAAGGTTTGCCATAAGCGGCAGATGCATAATCAACACCAGCTAAATACATACTTTTAGCTGGTAAACCGCCTGCTTCATCTTCACCGACATACTGTGCATAAACGCTAGCAGGCATATTCACCAATGGTGCCAATTTTAAGCGAGCATCGAAACCACCAAGCTGATTGGCTGGATCATTGGCTGCCTCAATACTATTAGTTGCTTCGTTATCTTTGGTTCCTAAGAGAGCATCAGTAAAGGAACTAAAACTCTGTGGACGACCTTCACCGCCCCACATAAAGGTACGAGAAGCACCGACTTCTAACCATTCCCGTGGACTAGCAGTCAGCCTCGCACCAAATAGCTTAGCATCAGGAATGGCTTCATAATCCTCTAGCTGACCGGCAAATAGCTGATACTGCCAAGGCCCGACCCACGATAAATATGGGAATGTCGGAGCAGTTTGCTGATCGCGCTGCATGGTAAAACCTGCGACCGGCAAGCTTGCATCGCCTCGAATAAGGCTACCATCATGACCAGGTCCCCACCACGTTGGAATTTTACCCGCGATTAACCACTGATTGGCAGCAGTACCAGCAAGGTATGAGCCCTCAAAGCTAACATCTGAGCTGTCATCGATAAGTTTGTCATTTTTTAAATTGGCTTGTAAATTAAATTCCCACTCCGCTTCGCTAAGCGACACGCCAACGCTTGCTTGTTGACCGGCAACTTGATCATCAGCAAACTTTTGTGGTAGCTGATCTCTGTCGGTTTGTATATGCAGTGCTGCCGACCCTTTTACCACTGAGTTGCGGTTCTGATTCAATCGTGCTTGTACCGAATGCAGGATCTGCTGCTGCGCTGGCGTCTGGGCATTGGCCGTATACAAAGCGCGCTTGATCTCATTGGCAGTCAGCGGCCAAGTACTGGTGCTAATCTGCACGACCCCTTGAGTATTCAGCCAGTCAAGATCTGCCTTAAGCTTTAAATCGTTCATATACAGGTTTTGTGCAGATGCCAACATCGACACTGTTGATAAGACACTCAAACTTAGGACCAGACTTAGCTTTTTATACATGATAGGTTACTTCCAAATAACTAAAATTATATTCATTTTCATTTAACTGCATCGCCACTACCTTTACCTAAAGCAGTACTCAGTATATAAGAAAAATAGTTTTTAAGATTGAGATTATCAATCATTTCTTTGTCTTTTTTAGCTAAGCGTTCAGGTGTGGACATATCGATACCACTCAATTGAGCCAGACCCGTAATACCTGGTAAGACCTCATAAACTCCCATCTTATCTCTAGCCGCGATAAGCTCTTTTTGATTAAACAAGTTGGGTCTTGGACCTACCAAGCTCATCTCACCTTTTAATACGTTAATAAGCTGTGGTAGCTCATCTAGCTTTGTTTTACGTAGTACTTTGCCTAATTTTGTTATCGAGGTATTGTCAACAAGGTGACTGGCAACAGACTCCGTACTCACCTTCATCGTACGGAATTTGATCAGTTTGAATGGTTTCTGATCTTTTCCCACTCGCTCTTGGATAAACAAAGGCGAGCCTGTATCTAAATAACCAATAGCGGTCGCACTAATTAACAATGGTGAGGCTACTACTAGACCGGTCGCTGAAAAAACGATATCTAAGGGTCTCTGTAAAACCATAGACTTAGGAGCCATTAAGTTTGATTTATAAGATTTAGCAGTCTTTTGGATCGACTCACTAGTAGAATATTTAGGATGCCAACCTAACAAGGTTTTAGCCTTACTAATATCTACTTGTAATGAGCCTGATAGCCTTTGCGCCACACCTGACTTGCCAATTGCACTCGCTGCCGTGTTAATAAATTCAACAGGTATATTTAACGCTTTATTTTTGACACCCAAACCTTGAGATATCCCTTCTAACAGATCAGCAGTAGATATATCATCATCGTCAGATATAAAAAACACTTCATTTTTAGCATTTTTATGTTCTATACAGTTAACAATAAAATCGACCAAGTTGTCTACTGATACTAAGCTACGCAAGTTATGCTTGATTCCACCTATTGGTAGAGGAATACCTTTATAAGTCCATTTCATTAAAGAATGAAAGTTACCTTTTACATTTTCACCATATACTAAAGTAGGGCGAATAATCACAACTTCTAATGATGTCGTCTCTGCTAATGCAAGCAGACCCTGCTCGGCTTCATATTTTGAGATACCATAAGGGTCGATAGGATTAGGTTTAGAGTCTTCTGTATATGGTTTACCAAGCTCCGTACCTTCGCCATTAACTTTTATGGAGCTAATAAATATAAATCGCTTTACACCTGCTTTGATAGCTTGTTGAGCTAGATTTAAGGTCCCTTCTACATTTATTTTACGAAATTCCATTAAAGGGTCAACAGACTTGTCATCCATCACATGCACGCGAGCAGCTGTATGAATAACTACGTCTATATCTTTAAAAACATTAGTCAATGTCGGCTTATCTTCTAGATTGTTTATGATCCTATATTCACAGCTAAGCTTCCTTGAAGGAATCTTACGAACACTAGCTACAACTTTATGTTTAGTGTTATTCAGCAAGTTGTTAACTAATGACTGACCTACGAAACCGTTAGCACCAGTTACTAATATATTCATTGATTAACCTTAATCGTATTTATATGGTATCCGTGTATTAAAATAGACCTAAAGTGAGCGAATAATATCTAAAATTTTATTCATCGCAAGCTCAGATGAGTACTTATCTACTAAAACTTTCCGTGGAGAATTGAATTCTTTAATACGAATATCGGCTACTGCCTTATCTAACATTTCAGCTATTGCTACAATATCATCAGTTTCTACAGCCCATCCTATATTGTTTTCTTGTACCATCCGATAAGTTTCAGAGCTTTTATCCATAATGGTAAATATTAGCTTGTCTGCTGCCATCGAATAATAAGCTTTACTCGGCACACCTAAACCAAGCATCCCATCCGCCAAAGTAACAATAGATATATCACAAGCATTTAAGCCAAGAGACTTCTTGTCTTGAGATACTGGCCCGTAATATACGATATTCTGATTATTTGACTCCCTGATCAACGATTTCAATTCATCGACATACACACCATCCCCAATGAAAATAAATTGAGCCTCATCTATCCTTTTCATTAGTTTAATAGCTTGCATCAGCTTAGAGATACCCTGCACTCTTCCAATATTGCCGAAAAACTGAAATACTACTTTTCGATTACTCTGCCAATCTAGTTCATTTAAAATAGAGTTATCACTTTTCGATTGTAAGGCAATATCACTTTCATCAATCCAGCTAGGTATGACAGTTATATGATTATGATTGGTTTTTCTATAAACCAGACTTTCCATATCTCTGCCAATAACAATAATTCTGTCAGCACCAGCATATACATCATCAAAAACACGTTTTAATAATTTGTATCCAAGATTATTATTTTTTATTATCTTTGCGGGAATTAAGTTTTCTGGAAACACATCGTGAACTAAGAGCACCCACTTAAATCCTATTAGCTTTTTTAAAAGATGGATGATAATAAGTAGTAAAATAGGAGTTGTACTAGTAAATACTATATCGTCTTTTTTAATATGTTTGGCACAGTTTTTAAAAAAACTAAATCCTATGAGTAATTCATAAGACGATCTACTTACCAGTCTTTTCTTATCAAAATTTATTCCCTTGACATACAAAGCTTCAGGTTGATTAAGTACCTTCTCATCAATTTTAGTTAATAAGGTTAGGTCTATATCTTTTTGTTTACTAAGAAATTCATATAGCTTACCAAATAGATAACCCGTTGTATTTTGAGAGGAGTCATAAAAATCTGTAATCAGATATAATTTGTTAGACACATTCATTCCTAATATTTTTTCCAAATAACACGATTAATATAATCAGTATAACTCAAAATAATTCTGACTACTTTCTCACTGACATTTGGCATACTATAATCATCTACCAAGCGTAATGAACGCTCCTCACCCCGTGATTGTGACTCTAAAATATCTAGACCCTGTAAAATGCGTTTAGCAGTCAACCCTACCATCATCACAGCAGCTTCTTCCATGCCTTCGGGACGCTCATGGGCTTGGCGTAGATTTAGCGCCGGAAAGTTTAAGATAGAAGACTCTTCATTAATCGTGCCGCTGTCTGATAAAGCTGCTTTAGCGGCAAGTTGAAGCTTATTATAATCACTAAATCCTAGTGGCTTAAGTAATTGAACAAGTGGATGAAATTTGATATTCAGCTCTTCAATACGGTTACGAGTACGGGGATGCGTAGAAACGATCACTGGAAATTGATATTTCTCTGCGACTGCATTGAGCATATCCACCAAATCTAAAAAATTCTGCTCAGAATTGATATTTTCTTCGCGATGAGCACTGACGATAAAATATTGCTGCTCTTTAAGCCCTAACGTTTCTAAAATATCAGACGCTTCAATTTTAGCTTTATAGTGATTTAGCACCTCAAACATGGGGCTGCCCGTTTTAATAACTAAGTCTGCAGGTAATCCTTCTGCGAGCAAATAGTCACGAGCAATAGTACTATAGGTTAAATTAATATCTGCTGTATGATCGACGATACGGCGATTAATCTCCTCTGGTACGCGCATGTCAAAACAGCGATTACCCGCTTCCATATGGAAAGTAGGAATTTTACGGCGTTTAGCAGGAATGACAGCCATACAACTATTTGTATCGCCGAGTACCAGTAAAGCTTCCGGCTTCACTTCTTCTAAAACTTTATCGACGCCTATAATGACGTTACCGATAGTTTCAGCACCCGTTGCGCCTGCCGCATTTAAAAAGTGATCAGGCTTACGAATCCCTAAATCAGTAAAAAATATTTCATTGAGTTCATAGTCATAGTTTTGACCCGTATGAACAATTATGTGATCAAAATATTTGTCACATGCTTGCATGACTCGAGACAGTCTAATAATCTCCGGACGTGTCCCTACGACCGTCATTAGCTTTAACTTATTCATAATACAACTCTTATTCTGTTATTGGCATGGCATATGTATCAGGTTTTTCACGGTCAAAAATCTCGTTGGCCCATAGCATAACGATCATTTCATCCTCACCTATGTTAGTAATATCGTGAGTCCAACCTGGTACAGTCTCGACAATTCGTGCTTCATCACCGTTCGTTTCTAATTCATAGTATTCGCCAGTAACGATATGCTTAAATTTAAATAACGCATTGCCTTTAATGACTAAAAACTTTTCAGTCTTACTATGATGATAATGTCCACCGCGAGTTATGCCTGGATGCGCAGTGAAATAGGAGAACTGACCAGCATCCGGTGTTTTAAGCATTTCTACAAAGACACCGCGCTCATCACCATGCCTAGCTACCATATAGTCAAATTGACTGGGCTGCAAAAAACTTAAATAAGTAGAGTACAAAGCTCGAGTTAAACTAGTACCTACTGGCAGCGTTATCAATGTATCACGCGACTGTTTAAACTCTCGCAGAGTGTCCGCTAAATCACCAACCGTAATTTTATATTCTGGCTCAATGACAAAGTATTGCTCTGGTGAATAATGACCTGCAATCATCTGCCAAAATGTCTCTACCACATCGTCTATATAAACTAAGCGAATAACCGCATCAGGATTATTGATTTGAATGGGTAAATTATTAGCAATATTATGGCAAAAAGTTGCTACCGCCGAATTATAGTTAGGGCGTGACCATTTACCAAATACATTAGCCAAACGACAGATATATACTGGATTACCTTGATTCTTATTTAAATCAATTAATACCTGCTCTCCGCCGAGTTTACTTTGGCCATAAGCATTGTCTTGCTCTGCTTGAATAGATGAAGATAAGATGAACGGAGTCTTTTTATTATGCTCGCTCAATAGATCAGCAATTTTCTGCGTCAAGGTAATATTACCCTCTACAAACTCTTGCTCATTTAATGGACGATTAACCCCCGCTAAATGTATGATCCAATCTGCTTTGATAACCGCATCTTTTAACTCATCTTCACTAGAACGACGGTTAAAACATAAGATACTAATATCGTCTTGTTCGGATAAAAACTGAATAAGATTTTTAGCAATAAATCCATTAGAGCCAGTCACTAAAATATTCACAATTACGCCTCCGGATCAATATGTCTGCCTTCAGTTAAAGCACGGACAAATTCAAGCTTAAGGAGCAGTTGCTTCATACCTTCCACATCTAATCGCTCTGTATTATGGGAGTTGTAATCCTCAATTTCGGTGATATGCAGATCACCTTCTTCGACATATTTGCCATAGTTAAGGTCTCGCTGATCTGCTGGCACTCTATAGTAATATCCTTGATCGATAGCCACAGCCATTTCTTCGCGGCTTAACAGAGCTTCATAAGCTTTTTCACCATGACGTGTACCCATAATAACAATAGGATGCTCATCAAGATTCATCAGCTCTTTTAACGCTTTAGCGAGCACTTCGATAGTGGCAGCAGGTGCTTTTTGAACGAAAATATCACCATTCTCACCGTGTTCAAAAGCATATAGCACTAAATCTACCGCATCTTCTAACGTCATCATAAAACGTGTCATGTTAGGATCGGTAATGGTTAAAGGCTTACCCTTTAATATTTGATCGACAAATAGTGGAATAACTGAACCACGAGAAGCCATTACGTTGCCATAGCGCGTACCACAAATCACCGTGTCTAAGCCTTCTAAATTACGTGATTTGGCCACCATTACTTTTTCCATCATGGCTTTGGAAATACCCATAGCATTGATAGGATAAACGGCTTTATCAGTACTTAAGCAAACCACACGCTTCACTTTATTTTGAATAGCCGCTTCTAAGACGTTTTCTGTACCAAGCACATTGGTCTTTACTGCTTGCATTGGATGGAATTCACATGATGGCACTTGTTTAAGTGCTGCAGCGTGATAAATATAATCTACACCGCGTGTCGCACTAAGCAAACTATAATAATCTCTGACATCGCCAATATAAAATTTGAGCTTAGAATTGGCGTAGGCGATACGCATGTCTTCTTGCTTCTTTTCATCTCGGCTAAAGATACGAATCTCAGCGATATCTGTATCTAGAAAGCGTTTCAATACGGCGTTACCGAATGAGCCGGTGCCACCGGTGATAAGAAGGGTTTTATTTTTAAAACTCATAGTTTAATCCGATAGAAGTGAAATTAGTTGATTTATATCATTCGAAATAATTTTTTCTGATTCAGGAAGATCTTTTTCAGTAGCTTTAATAATCGCATTTTTAATTGATTCTTTTATATTAGGATTGAAGGTCAATGAAGGCTTACAAACCTGATAAGCATAAGGTAAGTCTGAAACTATTACTTTGCATCCTCCATCAATAGCTTCAACCAAACCAAGGCCAAAACTTTCAGCTAGCGATGGAAAAATCAAGTATTGATGACTTAAATAAAGCTCTATTAATTCTTTTCTATCAACAAATCCTACGTTAACAATTGGATAGCCATCTGCTATTTTTTGTTTAATTTTATCACATAACATATATGAAGAAGTAGGTATTGTAACTGTAAGCAACCCTTTTCTATTAATATCATATGCGTCACAGAAAGCATCTAATAACAAATCGTGGTTTTTATGAAGTGCACTATTGCTAACATATAAGAAATTTTTATCCCTTCTTATATGTATATCATTTTTAATAAAATTTAAGGGAGGGTAAAAAGGAATAACCTTAACCTTAGAGTCATCTTCAGATAGATATTTCTTTGCCAATCTAAACTTAATCAAATTACTTTGAACAATCCAAAGAGAGGTATTTTTTTTATAATAACCCAGTATTTCTTGTTTTAATCTATAAATAATCTTGTTTCTTAAAGAAAAAGACGGTGGAATACTTAAAAATAAAGGCTGATGAAAATAAACAGAGACTGACACATCTAATTTAATTGGAGGAGGAATATTTCCGAAACACAGCACTGATGTGAATTTTCTTTTATTTTTAGTATAAAAAACTAATCTCTTATAAAATGAGCTAGACATAAACTTACATCGACTTTCATTTAAATTACTAAATAACTGCTCTGTTCTATCATCTAATAGGTAAAAAATATCTAACTTAGACTTCTCTAATTCTTTTATCAAATACTGTAGAAGCACTAAGCCTCCTGAATTATTAATATATATCGCATCGATAAGGATCATTTTTTTAACAACACTCCTATTTCTCTAACAAAATCTCTATGTAATTTTTTTACGCTATCAGTAGGACTCACACTATAATCTATATTTTTTATAGCATTGGCAAACTCGGAAGGTGTACTATCTTTAGAAAAAGAAACTAGGTTAGCCACTGAAGAATATTTTATACAGTCAATAGGAGTACTAACTACTAATAAACCTGTACAAAGATAAGATAAGACTTTTGAAGGAAAAGTATAATTTGATAGTTCATTTAATAGCATTCTAGGATTTAAAGCTATATCACAGTTACTGAGATATGCAGTGTAGTCATCTCCGGTTAAAAACCCTTCATAATGAACTTTTTGCGACAGACTTTCACTACTTATATATGCATTCAAATTATCTATAGCTCTATCTGTTCCATAACCTAAGACATGAAGCTTATAACCGTTATCTAAAAAAGACATTGCATTAATAGCTAAATAAATATCACTGCCTTTCTCTTCTGAAATTAATCCTGCATATACTAAGTTCTTTAAAGAATTTTTTTCATTTCTAGAAAGAAAGTTTTTTTTACTAACATTGTAACCACCATAACAAATCACATAAGGATGGTTTTTTTCTATTAAATTTGGAAGTATGTCATTAACATATATATAACCATAAGCACCTCTTAGAAGCATTAGCTCAATATTAATTAATAATTTACTTTTACCCCAAGCAGCATAGTAACTTTCTTCAACCTCGATAATTAACCTGAATCCTTTTATTGCTTTAGCAATTTTAAAAACAGGCAACATATAAAGGCTATGATAAAATATAACAGTATCTTCTTTTTTTATTTTAAATAACAGATAATAAGAAACCTGACCCCATAAATTTATCTTTGATAAAACTCTGTTAGATACAGTAGAAACGAAGGTATTTACCTCTAAATCATCTATTTTCATGTATTTTTTTGTTGCTTTTTTAAATGATTCTCCAAGACAGATGACATCTATTGGAATGTCGTTTTCTTTTATTGCATCAATAATATAGCTCATTTTAGTATTGCAACCAGGAAAAGTTACAAAGTCATTTGGATTAATATTCTTTGTGTAAAATCCAAAATAGAATACTTTCATTTAGCTTTTCCTTAAATTACATCTCTAGATAAAGTCTTATTATAAAATATACAGAAAACCAATAATATAAAAAACAGATTCATAACTTCATTAGAAGAAAAAACCAAACCCTTGAAGTAAAAAGCAAAAAAGGAAAGAACAAAGGAGAATAAAAAAATATAACCAAAGTATTTTTTAAATGTTTTAAGTAAGGGGGTACTAGAGTAAAGCAAAACAGCAGTAACAATTAGAACATTAAGAAAACCATACATATAAATACCACGTACTAAACCAATATCGGAACCTTTCGAGTTAGAACCGAAAACCTTCAATCCCTGTCCAAATATAAAATCAGTCTTGCTATCTGGAAAAAACCACATGTCTAACAGAGCCTCAAAAGTACCAGTAGCTTTTCCGCCTAGCAAACTATCTATTTCATCTAATCCAGCCATAAACCTTGTTAGATAATCACTAGTTAAAAGTGTAGAGAAAGATAAGGAGAAAGACACCAAAACAGATAATATTAGAAAAACTAAAGTTTTAGCTTTTTTCCTCAAATTAAAAACAAAGAAAAAGGGTAAAGTTATCAAGCAAATAGAGATAGGAACCAATCCGATTCTCGCATTTAAAACCACACTAATCAAAAAAGAAAAAGTTACAAAAAAATAAAACAACTTGCTTTTAATGTTTTCTTTTACTATAAAAAAATAAAAACTTAACAAAGAACAAACACCCATAAACATAGGAAGTGTCGATGTATATCCTAGAGACAAACCAAAAGATCTTAATCCGTTAAACTCACTATTTGATATACTTTCTAAATCTTCTTGTCTAGAGGTATTTAATACCCACTCTCTAAACTCTGGATAAAAAACTGATAATGCTACGAAAAAAAACTGAATTAGACCAACTCTAATTATGAATTCAATGAATTTTAAAAAATTAAAACCATATATTTTTCTAAATATATCTACTATAACTAGTCCACATAGAATAGCCATAATTACGATTAATATTACATAAGATTCATATAATGCATCTTCAGAGCCCGACATATATAGCGCTAACATATAAACACATAAATAAACACATATGAATAAAAGAGAAAAAACTTTTTTATTTTTAAAATACTTAAAAAAAACTTTTCTATTGAAAATAAAATATAATATTGAGAAAAAGCTAAGCAAATATATTAGGTTAAAACTGGAGAAATTACTGGGGTTAAATATGAATAAAAAAGTATACAAATATAGAAATACTTTAAAGAAGTTATTTTTACTAAATATCATATCTATTTCCAATAAAAAATAATTCTAAACAAAGCTTTAAAATAATATATATTTTTCATTTTTTTATAAGACTTAATCATACCTTTAAATGAATATAACTTAGTATCTTTATATGCTGAATAATAAATAAACCTTCTAAAATTCCATTCCATTAATGCCTTCTTATATTCGGGGTAGTTTTTATATTTATTTATTGTCTTAAGGTGTGATTCTGAAACATCTACACGCATTGGCATTCTAACTCGATTCATCCCTAATGCCACGGGTGAACGATAATAATATAGTTTTTTTGAAATAACCCCTATGTCTGTTTGGCTAGCAATCCTAAGGTTAATATCATAATCTTCAGCTGATAAAGAAGAATCAAACCCACCTAAATCGCCCTGTAAAAAATCTCTAACATACATACCAGTAACAGGTAAATGAACTTTGAATAGGAATACATCACTGAAGGTGATATGTTTTTCTAAATTAACATTATAAAGATTCGTCTCTTTAATTATTTCCTTATCTAAATCATTGATAACAAATGATTCTGTTACACAAAACTTACATTCTTTATTTTCTGAAAGATAATGTACTTGAGATAATATTTTATCCTTATGATAAAAATCATCTGAAGAACAAGCTGTCCAGTATTTACCTTTGCTCCATTCTATCCCTTCATTTAAAGTGGAACTAACTCCAATATTTGCTCTACTTCTAAATTCAAATCTAACAAACCTTTCCTTACAAGACTCAATCATTTCTTTTATTTTCAATACAGAGCTATCCTGGGATCCATCATCTATAATGATTAATTCTATACTCATATAAGTTTGATCTATTACACTTTGAATAGACTGCTTTATAAATTGTTCATGATTGTAGCAGGGTATTACTACTGAAACTAAAGGTTGTTCACTCTGTTGCATCATTAAACCCTTTATCTTTTAATTGTTTAAATACCAATAAACTCATTGTTATCCAATATAGCGCATAATTTAATAAATAGGCGATAGACACACCTTCAAAACCAAATATCTTAGTACAGATATAGGTTAATCCTACCAATGTAGAGGCAAATGTTAGTTCTGTAATGATAAATAACTTTGTCATTGCCTTACTTAACATCAGATAAGCTAATATCCAACTACCAATCTTTAAAGAGTCCCCAATCATTTGCCATAAGAATAAATCACGCATAGGTAAGAATGATTCTGTGAAAAGTATTGCAATTATCCAGTCTCTTAAAAAATAAACCGATAATGCACCAAAGAGTGCTAACGGGAATATAAACTTATATCCTAAATAGACTTCTTTTTTTATATCACTAATAACAGATAACTCTGAAAGTCTTGGTAAGTAGTAAACACCTAATGTAGTAGTAACTAGCATTAAATATCCACCGCTTAATCGAATCATCGCTTCCCAGTAGCCAGCATAGCTCAAACCGTACTCATCTGTAATATATGAACGGATAAGAATCTGAGATAAAGGCACGCATATTGCGCCAGTTAATGCCATTAAGGCGAATGCACCGAATTTCTTAGCTATTACAGGGTCTATACTGCCAAATAAATAACGTAATCTAAACCAATTAGATTTATAACATAATATCAAGGTAACGAAAAAAGCAATTGATTGATTGATTGAAACAGCAACTAGTGCCCCATATAACTGATATTTTACTGCTAATGTGCTAGTTATCGCTAATGAAAATAAGCTACCAATGATATTTGCGATAACTAACTTTAGTATCTCTTTTTTACCATTTAAAATAGCTAAAAATAAGGCATTTAAGTTGAAAAACAGTAAAAAAATAGCAAACCATACAAATATGGACTGATATTTATAGGTTTGAAAAATATAAAATGAAAGTTCTTTTTGAAAAATTAATATTAAGATAGCAATAAATATACTAAATATCAGAATTATGCTACCTGCAGCTTTCCAAACTACTTGCTGTTTGCTCTCGTTCTCATGATACTCAGCAGTATATTTTATCACCGCTGTATTGATTGCTCCACCTGCAAAGGTAGTCACTATCTGAATAAAATTCTGAAACTGCCCTATCACTGCATAGCCAGATGGTCCTACATATACCGCTAGTATTTTATTGAGTATAAACAAAGTAGCGGTCTTAATAAGGACGGCTATACCATTGAGGGCACTAGTTTTAAGTAAATTCATTTATAACTGGAACTCATTACATATATGAATAACTGTATTGACATCTGCAATAGTCATAGTAGGTCCTATGGGAAGACTCAACACCTCTTCATGAATCTTCTCAGCAATAGGGTAACTTAGCTCATTCCATTCTTTATACGCAGGCTGCTGATGCGGTGGCACTGGATAATGGATGAGCGTCTGAACGCCGTTATCCGCTAAGTATTTTCGCAACTCATCTCTACGCTCACAGCGAACCACAAAGACATGCCAAACATGAGAGTCGCCTTCGTGAGTAGGTAAGGTAATAGATGAATTATTAATACCTTGCAGATAACTATTAGCTACTTTACGACGAAGGGCAATTTCGTTATCTAAATAGCTTAGCTTTACATTAAGCATTGCAGCTTGGATTTCATCCAAACGACTATTAACGCCTTGAAATAAATTTTTATATTTTTCATGTGAGCCATAATTACGCAATGCACGTAATATATGAGCCAGCTCTTTATCACTAGTAGTAATTGCTCCAGCATCGCCTAGCGCCCCAAGGTTTTTACCGGGATAAAAACTAAAACCCGATGCATCGCCCCAACTCCCTGCTCTCTTACCATCAAGGGAAGCGCCATGTGCTTGCGCAGAGTCCTCTAACACTAACAACTCATGACGTTGAGCAATATCCATAATAGCGGGCATATCCGATAATTGTCCATATAAATGTACTGGAAGTATGGCTTTAGTTCTGCTAGTAATAGCAGCTTCAACTTTTTTAGGATCAATATTGAAGCTATCTACACACGGTTCAACCAAAACAGGTGTTAAATTATTAGCACTAATTGCTAATATACTGGCTATATAAGTATTAGACGGTACGATAACTTCATCACCATCTTTGAGCTTACCTAATTCTTTCCATGCTCGCAGTGTCAAGATAAGAGCATCTAAGCCGTTAGCTACACCAATTGCATATTTCGTCCCGCAGTAGTTAGCAAATTGCTTCTCAAATTGTTCGAGCTCGCTGCCGCCGATATACCAGCCTGAGTCAATAACACGAGTACAAGCATCTACAAGTTCATCACGATATTGAGCATTAATTGCTTTTAGATCAAGAAAATTTATCATAATATATTCATCTCATAGAAATCATGGACTACAGCTCTAGCACCAAAACCTTCTTTTTGAGCAATTAGTCCTGTATTCAGTATCTGTCCTTCTTGTTCATTAGATATACCAAAATCGAAATAACTCTTAGTCTTATACTTTTCATTGATTAGATAGTCTATTAGAAAGTCTAAGGCACCAATATCTCTACCCTTTGTACTATTAGCAAGATACTGTGTATGTACAATTTTAAGGTTTTCGTAAATAATAGCTCCACATAAAATATCTTCATCCTTGAGAACTAGATATAGTTTTATATTTTTAGGAAAATAACTTGCTAGAATCTTTATTTCCTCAACTGTATGTATAGGTTTCGATCCATGCTGTGCTTCTAAAACAGCTTCTAGTAAATTCCAAAAAACCTCATAACTATCAGTTTCTACAATTTGCAAATTTTCTTTTTTTGCCTTATTAACACTCCATTTTCTTCCCTTTGAATACCTTATGTTCTCATATAAATTTATAGTAGAGGATACATCTCTTCTAATTAAATTAGCGTTATTTATAAATAAAGCATATCTGTCTTCTTCAGCAGGTTTTAAATGGTAGGGATATGGAATACATTTATAAATCAACTTACTAATACTATTTTCTTTTAAAAATATATTTAAGGCTTCAAAAACGCTTAGCATGATTGCGGCTGTCATTTTGTCATTAACTATAAACCCCCCAAACGTCAAACCTTGATGAGAGAATAGAGTGTCATTATTTTTATTGGCTGGAAGCAAAGTAATAAGCTTATCTTTCTCGTCATAAAACATTAACGAATAATCTTGAAACCTATCAGCATGATAATCCATATAATCACGCTTAAAAAAGAAATGTGAATTTTTAGCAGAAGCTACAAAATCATTCCAAGTATTTTTATGTTCTAAGTTATATTTTATAATTTTCATAATTTAAGCTTTTTAATTAGTTTTGCGGGATTTCCGCCTATTACAGAATAAGGACCAAAACTCTGATTAACGAAACTATTAGCAGCAACTACACAGAACTCTCCTAGTTCTACTTGTGGCATAATCACACTATTGGTACCAATCCAACAATGATCTCCAATCTTTATATCTCCTTGCAATAATGGGAAAAACTCCTGCATCTCTTTACTCGCATTAGGTCCAGAATCTCCCATAATATTCACAGACTGAGCAATGCTTACGTGGGCACCTATAGTGACCTTTCCTCTAAATCCGTTTATTATCGTATTCATACCAACATAAGAGTCTTTACCTATTTCCAAAATATTATGTTTCGAGCCAAATAAAGAGCACCTTTTCGCGACTTTGACTCCTGCGGCTATCTTTATGTTATTAATTGAACTTGTAGGGTCTATATAAACATTTTCGCCCAAATTAATATTGCTCAAAATCATAAGTTAGCCTCTAAAAAATATTTAACAACATTATAAATATATTCAATATCGCATTCTTCTAGGTTCTGATGGCAAGGTAAGAAATAGGCATTCTCACCATAGAATATGCTTGATTCAATACCATTTGAATTTATAAATATTTTCATTTTAACTAAATCAATTTCCTTTGGTACTTCAAAGCAAAAAACACCAGGACAGTCATTTTTGTACATTATAAAATATGGTGCTAAATCTATCTTTGAAAATAATTTTGTATAATAGTTATAGTTTTTCAGTCTTTTAAGTTTTATATTAGATATAGATTCTATGTGATTTGAAATAACGTTACTAATGTAAGAATTTATATATTTTTTTTCATAAAAAGGGATTTGGTAATTTTGATTATATAAGAGGGCTCCGCCTATCTGTATAGGAAAGTATTTTGAAAAGCTAAATATCAAAAAATCAGCATAATATCCCGCGTCACCATTTTCCGAATCCGATATGAATGAATGGGCAAAATCTTCAATGATAGGAAACCCTAAAGAAGCATACTCCTTCATTTTTTGACTACTAAATCCGAACTCGTGATTAACTAATATGGCTTTCGTATTGCTCTCTATTTTTCTTGACCATTGACAATATTTTTCAATTTCACTAGTCACACATCCGCTAATATAAAAATTATTTGTTGTTGTAAAAATTGTTACAACATCATCTCTATTTAGTTCAAGAATACTTAAGGATGTACCTAACGCACTTCTTCCATTATCTGTTATAAGTGCCTTTTTTCCTAGAAATCTGCTTAGTAAATATTCTTCAGGATACGTATTGTTTACTTTCCCAATGTTCTTATTTTTGCAAATATCCGTCGTACGGAAAGGACTTATCCTATAAGAGGGTGATAAATATGCTGGCGCATTAATAACAAAATCATTTTGTAGTATCATCGTAAGCGAACCTTATAAACTCATCGTAATCACGAATATAATCAGCTTCATCATAATGCTCACTGGCCAATACTAAGAGCACACAATCATCACTAAAATCATGCATTTCTCGCCATACCAAATCACCAATCAACAACCCTTTATTCGGTGTATCGAGCCAAACTTGCTCTCGATTCTGCCCATCATCTAGGATCATACGACAGCTACCTTTGACACAGACCGCAATCTGTTTTAGGCTGTGATGCGCATGGAAACCACGCGAGACTCCTGACTGAGTGCCAAATATATAGTACAAACGCTTTATTTGAAATGGGATAGACTGGTCAGACTCAATCGCGATCAAGCCACCTCTTTCATCACCAAAACTTGGTAAATTAACTAGCTTTATTAAACTCATGACTATTCACTTGTTAAAGACATTAAATACTGACCATACGCATTTTTGCTCATCGACTGACCAATCTCAGCTACCTTCTGTTTAGTCAACCAACCGTTATTGAGGGCAATTTCTTCTAAGCAAGCCACTTTGTAGCCTTGACGCTTTTCAATGGTCTCTACAAACTGCGCTGCTTCTAATAAGCTCTCATGTGTACCAGTATCTAGCCAAGCAAATCCACGACCTAATAGCTCGACATTGAGATCACCACGTTCCATATACATCTGATTTACAGTGGTAATCTCGACTTCGCCTCGATGAGAAGGCTTTACCTTCTTCGCAATCTCTATGACATCATTATCATAGAAATATAAGCCAGTTACCGCATAGTTTGATTTAGGTTTGACAGGCTTTTCTTCGATCGAGATGGCACGCTTATCTTCATCAAATGCCACGACACCAAAACGCTCTGGATCTTTGACTTGATAGCCAAAGACAGTTGCACCTTTTTGACGATTGACTGCTTGACGGAGCAATGGAGTAAAGCCTTGACCATAAAAGATATTATCCCCAAGTACTAAGCAGACATTACTATCGCCAATAAACTCTTCACCGATAATAAAAGCTTGCGCTAAACCGTCTGGACTAGGCTGAACCGTATAACTGATATCGATACCAAGTTCTTTACCATCAGCGAGTAAGCGCTTAAAACCGTCTATATCATCTGGTGTGCTAATTATAAGCACCTCACGGATACCTGCGAGCATCAATACAGATAACGGATAATAAATCATTGGTTTATCATAGATAGGGAGCAGCTGCTTGGAGACGCCTTTGGTAATGGGATAAAGACGTGTACCTGAACCGCCTGCTAAAATAATACCTTTAGTATTCATTACTCACCTGCTCCTAGTCTTTCACGTTGATAGCTGCCATCTTGAACGCGGCTGCACCACTCCATATTATTCAAATACCATACGACTGTTTTTCTAATACCGCTATCAAACGTCTCGGTCGGCGTCCAATTTAATTCATTGGCAATCTTGCTTGCGTCGATTGCATAGCGCAAATCATGCCCTGGGCGGTCTTTTACAAAGGTAATTAATGATTCGTACGGCTGATCATTTGCCTGTGGTTTTAGCTCATCTAAGATGCGACAAATTGTTTTGACCACTTCAATATTCTGCTTTTCGTTATGTCCGCCAATATTATAAGTTTCACCCACTTTGCCTTCAGTGACTACCTTGTATAAAGCACGAGCATGATCCTCTACATACAGCCAATCCCGTATTTGATTTCCTTTACCATAGATAGGCAAAGCTTTGCCATCTAAAGCATTTAATATAACCAATGGAATAAGCTTTTCAGGGAAATGGTAAGGACCATAGTTGTTAGAGCAGTTAGTCACTAAAATAGGGAAGCCATAGGTACGATGCCATGCACGGACTAAATGGTCAGAGCTGGCTTTAGAGGCGGAATAAGGTGAGCTTGGTGCATAAGGGGTAGTTTCAGTAAATAAATCAGTTGTGCCTTCTAAATCACCATACACCTCATCAGTTGATATATGATGAAAGCGAAAAGCTTGTTTGCGAGTTTCTGGAAGTGTATTCCAGTAATCACGGGCGACTTCTAATAAATTATAAGTACCAACTATATTGGTTTGGATAAATTCATCAGGTCCGTCGATAGAACGATCGACATGTGATTCAGCAGCAAGGTGCATCACTGCATCAGGCTGATGTTCATCGAAAACTTTCTTAAGATCATTTGCGTGACAGATATCAACTTGCTCAAAAGTATAACGCTCATTGTCGCTTACACTTTTGAGCGACTCAAGGTTACCAGCGTAAGTGAGCTTATCAAGATTGATGATACTATCTTGAGTCTTGTTAATAATATGACGTATCACTGCAGAACCAATAAAGCCTGCGCCGCCTGTAACGAGTATCTTCATAAAAAACCTATTGCTTTTATATCCAAAAATGCAGTAACTGCTTTTACACGTTTACTGCTTAATATTTAAAATCATTTCCCTAAATGGCTTTATCTTATTTACTATGTATTTTCTTTATAACCATCTACAAACTGTTTAAACTGCTGCTTTAGCCAAACAACATCAAATTGTTTTTGCTTTTCAGTCAGCTCAAATAGTACTGCTTCAATATCAGCTAATGGGAAGCTATGCTCTATCGCTTGCATGATAAGAGGATGATCAGTAGATTCGACATTATCTTCACCGATGATCAGCTCTTCATAGAGCTTTTCACCATCTCTAAGGCCAGTAAAAATTACCTCTATATCACCATTTGGATGTGCGGCATCCTTAACATCAAAACCACTTAAATGTATCATTCTATGCGCAAGATCAACAATCTTGACGGGCTCTCCCATATCTAGCACAAACACTTCACCGCCGGATGCCATTGCGCCTGCTTGAATCACTAAATTTGCCGCCTCTGGAATGGTCATAAAGTAGCGAGTAACATCAGGATGGGTCACGGTGATAGGCAGACCTTTTTGGATTTGTTTGGTAAACACTGGTACGACAGAACCAGATGAACCTAATACATTGCCAAAACGCACCATACTGATACAGGTTTGGCTATTTGTCTGACTTAGCGCTTGACAGACTAACTCTGCCAAGCGCTTAGAAGCACCCATGACATTGGTCGGGCGCACCGCTTTATCGGTTGAGATAAGTACAAATGTTTCAACATTTGCTTTGATGGCAGCGCGGGCACAATGATAGGTACCTTTGGTATTATTGATAACACCCTCAAAAGGATTATGCTCTACCATAGGAACGTGTTTATAAGCAGCCGCATGATAGACTGTCTGTATGCTGTATAGCTTACATATTCTTAGCAAATTGTCTTCATTTGTCACACTACCGATGACAGCGACAATTTCAATGTTTTGATAAATGGGATCATTAGCTTGTTTCGCTATTAGCTCCTGATGAATACTATATAATGCAAATTCAGATAGCTCATAAAGTACGATACATTTTGGCTGGTTCTTGATTACTTGCCGACATAATTCGCTACCGATAGAGCCACCAGCGCCCGTCACTAGTATGCACTTATCTTTAATATTCATCTGCAGCAATTCTGCATCAGGTTCAACAGTTTGCCTATCTAATACATCTAAGATATCGACTTTACGCATGCTGCTGACAGTGACTTTTTCATCAGCGATTTCTTCTAAGCTTGGTAGCTCCTTGATTTTTATAGCAATACCAGATAATTTATCGATAATCTGCCTTTTTTGCCCACGGCTTATAGAAGGAATCGCCAAAAAAACCTGCGCAATATCAAGCTCATCGACCAAACTGACCAACCTATCAGCAGGATAAATCTTTTTACCAAGTAAATAAGCACCGGTGAGCTGCGGATCATCGTCAATATAGGCCACGACATTATACTTATGGGAGTTTTTCAAACCCTCTAACAGCTCTTTACCTGCCTCCCCTGCTCCATAAATAACGACGTTATCATAGTCATCATACTTATGCTGTAGTCTTTGACCTTGCCATCTTGCTAGCAACTCTCTAATCGTTAAGCGGCTATTCCATAGCCATATAAAAAACAGAAACAAATATAAGATAGGTACTGCACGAGGGATGCCAGGTAGCAATTTAAAATATAAAACGGTTTGGGCAATGATGATGAGCACAAAGAAAAGCTGTAAGACGCTACCCATCATTGCATCAAAGAAGCCTCGTGCCACGCCATTGTAAAACCCAATAGCATATAGGCATAATACGGGAACTAATGCACTGATACTTAATAACCACAAACTCACATTATGGTCTAGATATCCGTAGCGCGCAGCAACGGCAAAGAACAGACAAACCACTGACATAATAAAATCAGCTGTCATCAGTATACTACGCTTGATACTTCGGGGTAGACCCAACAATATACTAGCAGTAAGCTCGGCAAGATTATCAGACTGTACAGAAGCCACTTTATTTCTTTTCGTGATAGTTTTTGAATCTATTGGCATAACAGGCAACTATTTTGTTTAAATGCTAATAAGCACAGTAATATAATTTGATCTAAATACATTAGTTATTATTGCCATAAGCATAGCTATAGTGATAACTATATTTGCTCAAAATGCCTTGTTGTACATCATTTAAGACAATACCATCTACTTTAATATTGGCTTTATTCATCTGATTGACAGCGTAAACCAATTGTCCCTCTATAGAATCATCGTATCGTGTCACCATCAGCACTTTATCAGCATGCTGCGCTAATATCATGGCGTCAGAGGCTGCTAATATCGGTGGTGAGTCGATAACGATATAATCATAATGAAGATTTAACTCTTTCATTAAGTGATCGAAGCTACCATTGGCTAATAGCGACGCTGGATTGCGAGGATGTTCACCCCGAGGCATAAAGTCAATATTATCAATACCTGTTGCATGGATAAAGCTTGCTAGATGACCAGACTCTTGGACAGCATCGACTTTTACTAGCTGAGTAGTGCCTTTCGATAGATGAGTCGTATCTTGTGTTAGATAATCGGCCAAACCATTATATTGGTCCATATTAAATACTTTATGCAACTCGCCCAAGCGCATATCTGCATCTATAATAAGCACTTTTTTATCTAACTGGGCAAATACCTCAGTTAAGTTAGACGAAATAAATGATTTACCAACACCAGGGCTTTCACCAGTAATCAAGATAACTTTGGCACGCTGACCGGCTCGCCCTTGGCTTGGCATCCCAAACATCAGATTGGTTCTTAAGCTCTTAATGGCCTCATAACTTAAGCTATTATTGTCCGCGTAAGTGAGTAGCCGATTGGGTAATTTTTTCTTACCAAACCTTGTGAGCACTGGAGAACGAGGAATGGTTGCAATAACAGGTACGCCTGTCTTAGCCTCAAGTCGCTCAGGGTCTTTGACTACATTTCGAAGCATATTTTTAATAAGCACTAGCATCGTACCAAGCATCATGCCTAATAAAGTAGCCAATACCCAAATCAGCAGTTTTTTTGGCGCAATCGCTTTAAAGTTGTTGATAGGAAGGTCAACAATACGGGCAAAGCCAATCTGGCCAGCTTTAACAATTTTTAACTGTTCATAGTTTTTCAGTAAAGTTAGATATATTTCTCTATTAATAGCACTATCAGCAGATAACTGTAAAAATTCTCTTTGTATTTCTGGCAATCCTAAAATAGTATCATCTATATCTTGCTTTCTATCGTTAAGCACTTTGAGCTGTTCATTGATTTGAACGACTAAGGGGTGCTCTTCGGTATAGTACGTAGTCAAATCAGCTTTCTTAAGCTTAAGCTCATTAAGCTGGACATCGATTTGCGAGTTTTCTGTTAATAACAGCTCAGCTTCTTTACTAACGTCAATCGTGCCATATTTCTTACGAAAGTTGTTAAATATAGTTTCAGAATCTTCTAACTTTTTCTTTAGCACTGGAATCTGTGTTTCCATAAAACTAATAGTTTTTGTCGTTTCTTCAGAACCACGCGAATCATTTTGATCGATATAAGATAAGACGATTTGTTTTAATATCAAACTGGTCTGCTGCTGATTAGCACCAGTCATAGATAGTTGAATAATACCAGTCTGTTTACCCTTTTCAACCACAGACAATTCTGTATTTATCTGCTCTGTCGTTGTTTGAAGAGACTGTTTAGTAATATTAATCGGATAGCCGTCAGCAGGAAGATCGTTGACCTTGATTTGAATCTGACCATCTGTACCTCTGAATTGATGTGTCTGGCCAATCTGACCTTTAAAATCATCAAAGCCATTACTTAAGACAAACCCTGTCGCAGAGCGCGTTAGAGTAAATGTTTGATTGAGATAATCTTGTGAAACATCAAACTGACTGACTTGTATTTTGCCGTCTTCTGTTTTAAGAGACACCCCTTCAGGTTTATTGATCTGGGTAGGATTACTACCACTAGTTACCCGATCCACAAACCCTATATTAGGATCTATAAGCTTAATACCCAGATGCAGTAAATTGACAACAGGCTCCAAGATCATACGAGATCTTATCAGCTCCGCCTCCGCTTCCGCTTTACTCGCTTGCGAGCCAATTAGCTCAGAGATATCAGCGCCTAAAGCAGCCACTCCTTTAGAGTTCTCTTCAATTTGAATAAGTGCATCTGATCTAAAAGTAGGATTTACATACCGACTATACAAGACACCAACTATCAAACCCAAAACAGCAAAAAAGATGATTGTTTTCCAGCCACGCAAAATGGCAAAAAGTAGTGCCATTAAATCGATTTCATCATTGTCTTCTTTAGCGGCAGAGTTTGATACATTCTTTGAATCTGTATTCATAACGGTAGGTTCATCACTTAAAGTAATCGTTTAGTATTAATCTTTTATAATAATTATTTATTTTCAGCAGTCATTTAGCTAACTTTATCAGCCCATTGTTTTATACCTTCAACAATGTCTTGATGTGCAGTCTCGAATGCACTTAACTCATGCTGGTAAGGATCCGCAATGTCTTTACTCATCCAATGACCAAGCTTAAATGTTTTACCGCGGCAAAAAGGCCAGCGCTCTTCAATCCACTTGGTCTGCCCATCTGACATAGTAAAAATCAGATCCACTTTTTTCGCCAGTTGCTCATCAATTTGCTTAGCAACATGACTGGTAATATCAATCTGCTGTTTTGCCATGATTTCTATGGCTGCAGGATCAGCAGCATGCCCAACCAAAGCACCTACCCCTGCAGAATCAATCATTTTATTAGGAAAACGCTGCTTTAGAAGGGCTTCTGCCATTGGACTACGACAAATATTACCCACACATACAACAAGAATATGATCAAATGCCATGATAACTATTACCTATTATTTATAGACCAGAAAGAACGCTGATTGCTGAGGTAGATGGTAGTAGTGCACTAATGACACGATTCCAACGCGTTAAGCCAGTAGGATCGACGTATACGATATCATTGGCACGCATCTCAAAACGATTGGCAAGCGCAAAACTGGTAATTGTCTGCATATCAACATAATAAATATCTGTCGTTTTTGTATTAAGGTTGTCGCGGACGACATATATCTTAGCAGCATTAGCAGTATTAGAATCAAGACCTTTTGATTCGCCCAATACCTGTGCCAAACTAATGCCCTGCTCGCGGATGGGTACCGGCTCTACCTTGCCAAACTCTCCTAGAACATAGACTTTATTACGGTCTTGACTATTAACGTGGATTGAATCGCCATCTTGAAGATATATTTGGTTGGCAGAACTGCCCAGTTGACGTAAAGATTGTAAGCCCAGATTATAGCTTACACCTCTGCGGTTAAACACGATATTATTTGAATCAGCGGTCGGCGTTGCACCACCAGCCATAGAAATCGCACTGTATAGCGAGACTGGTGCATCATTAATTGCAAATTCACCCGGCTGCTTAACTTCACCATCAATAAAAAACTTTTTACCACGGTAGTTAACAATCTTAACTTGTGGATCTGAATATTTAAGATAACGCTGTAACTGTTTTTGTAAATTGGCGGTAAATTGCGGCACACTTATACCACTGGCTTTAATACGCCCAACCAATGGAAATTGAACAAACCCCTGCTGATCAACAGGAAAGCCTGATGCATAAGGATTGGTAACATCTCCAACTGGTAAAGGAGTTATATTAGGATAGCCAGTAAGTACAATACTTAAGATATCCCCTTCAGAGATACGATATTCTGCTCGACTAGAGTTCCTTATTAGCTGATTTAAATTGCTACTTGGCAGCACTGCTTGTTTTGGAGGTAACGTCGCTAGGTTGAGCGGTTGAATATTAAAATGCAGACCGTTTTCAGCGATAAATGCGCCACTTGGTGGCAGCTCACCTGCTTGAAGACCTGCATTGATACTAGAGCACCCTGAAACCATACCAACTATCAATAGACACGTTATACCTAGTAACTTTGATGGATTAAAAAACATAAAAAGACCTTTATAAATCATAGATATAAGGAGTGTCTAGCATTACAGAATCAGACAGCCATACTAAAACGATACATCATGTATAAAAAAACAAAACCATAATAGCATAGGTGGTTAAATTTTGAACCAAAATGATGTGTTTTCCATAAAAATTTCGTTTATCTAAAAAATAGTATATATAGCAAAACCCTTATACTCATTAGGAGTTACAACATATTTATTGGCCATATAGATTATAAAAAAACATCTTATCAATTATTTGAATAAGCGATTTGGGTCGACAAATAATATGGAAATTATTCAACTTATATAGATATAAAATTAAGAATAATCGTAACATAATCTCTATCACTGTTATAAATAGCGTATAATATGCAGTCCAATTTTATACATTGAGAAATGTAAAGCCACCGATTCAAGGAAATCGTTATGAAAGATGAAAAATTACAGAAAGCACTGGCCCGTATGGGACTTGGTTCACGTCGTCAGATGGAAGAAGTGATTAAGGCAGGTCGTGTCACGGTCAATAATGGTCCAGCGACTATCGGCGATCGTGTTGAGCAAGGTGATGAGATTCGCGTTGATGGTCGCCAGATCAAATATACCGCTGAAAATGAAAAACGTCGCCGTGTCTTGGCTTATTATAAGCCTGAAGGTGAAGTCTGCTCAGCGAATGATCCAGAAGGTCGTCCGACTGTATTTGAGCGTTTACCAAAATTGACTCATGACCGCTGGGTAATGGTTGGACGTTTGGATATTAACTCGACAGGTCTATTATTATTTACCAACGATGGCGAGATGGCGCATCGCTTGATGCATCCATCTAGCGAAGTGACTCGTGAATATGCGGTACGTGTATTGGGTGAAGTTACCCCAGATATGGCACGCGCGATGACCACAGGCGTCATGTTAGAAGATGGCTTAGCCAAATTTGATGATATCAAAGAAGGCGGCGGCGAAGGGGTGAACAAGTGGCATCATGTGCAGCTTAAAGAAGGTCGTAACCGAGAAGTTCGTCGTTTATTTGAATCTCAAGGTCTTAAAGTCAGCCGCCTGTTACGTACGAGCTATGGCAATATTGCACTACCAAAAGAGCTACGTACAGGTCGCTTTTTAGAGCTTGATAGAAAAGATATTAACACCTTAACAGACCTAGTGAACTTGCGCCCGCGTTATGGTACAGGTCTACATGGCGCTGCTAAAGAAAAGCAAGAGCGTATCAAAAACAAGCCGCTTAAAGCACGTCGTACTACTGACAGTCGTAGCGATAACCGCAGTGGTAGCGACAATCGTAACAGTAGTGCCAAACCAAAAACCAGTGGTAGTCCTGCTAGTCGCGGCACCCGTAATACTCGTGACCGCAATGATAAGCGCTAATCTGTTTTAGATTTAGCGTTATCAATAAAAAGCTGCCAATGATATATAATCATTGGCAGCTTTTTATTGACTGGTATTAGTTCATATTTTCTAATGACTGACATCTTAGCGATTTTGACTATTCATATAGCGCTTCATTACCCGCATATCTTGTAGTTGCTGCTGCTCTAGTTGCTCTGACAAACTGTTTAAACGTTGTTCAATACTATCTAATACCTCTTGCAGCAACTTGCCAGCCTCCTCTCGTGATTGATTATTAACGCTTTTAGTATTTGATTTGATAATTGTCAGTTGATGATAACTACTGAGTAGTTCAGGTAAACGTGTATGCAGCATCTTATGCAATATGAACTGTGCTTCGGTGATTTCAGGCATCTTTTCTTGTGACTTTAGCTCTATCTGATAGTCATAATAACTGGCTACCTTTTCATCAATATGTTGTAGCTGGCGTAGCTGATCATCTGCTAAAGCTTTAAGATGCTTTTTATTAAGATTTAATTGTTGCCAGCTTATATTAGATAACGATAATGGTGCATTAGCATTTTGATAAATAAGTACACCTGGCGTAATACCAACCGCTTTATGAAAAGCATGCCAGCCTTTTCTACTTAGATAGAAGATGCTCATTGTCGTTATGACACCAACGCCTATTAATACACTCATAGCAATTTACTCTTAATCGTTCAACCGTCATTGATTCTCTTAACTATTTACTACTCTCTATCTCATATCCTTACTAACAGTGTCATCTTATAGCTTTTCAATCTGCTCTATTTTAGTAGTATTAAGCAATTGTGTATCTGTATCTACATTAGGATTATCAAAACGCTGTTGTAAATATCGATTGGTTACTAGCAGTTTTTGTCCATCTTGATGATAAGATGCATTAAGCAGTTCATCAAACTGGGTGTTAATAGTTCCCAATATATCCAACAGCGCTTCTTTACCAGTGACATCAGAATGCTTAATTTTAGTATTATCAGCAAGTGCGCCATCCCCGACATCTAAGTCATGCAAACGGCGATAATCTGCTACTGCTTGTGGTACATGTTTCTCCATCAGATTTTGAATGGTAATATAAGTTTCGTTAACTGCATCTTTATCATCTATCTTGCCATCATTATTGGTATCACCATAAACAAGTCTCAGCTTTTCACCTTTTTCATTAATTTGGGTCAATGCAGCTTTGACATCAACTGGTAAGCTTTTTTCAGGAATATAACCCAATTGCGGCATCGCTTTATACTCTAGCATTTTGGGTGCTGTCACCTTTTTGATACCACGATAGCCTAAATACAGACCTGCTGCGGGTAGCACTCCATATAAAACAAACATGACAAGTATCGCAGTGATTTGAGTCATAAAATTATCCTTATTATTTAATAGTATTAATTGGCAAATTTATTATTATTCTTGATATGGTTGCTCCACTTTTGCAAGAACACAGCGCTACTAGGATCAATTTTCTTGCTTACTGTGCCTACGCAGACAGAGGCTGCGAATAATTAACCCCAGTAGCACTTTATAATATTCATATTTCTCTTATTTAAGACTGAATATAGTATTTAATGATTTTATTAAACAAAAAAATAAGGCTCTATTAAAGCCCTATATTGTTATGCATTGAGTTGTTTGTGTTTGCTGATGCTTATTTTTTAGCAGAATAGAAAAATGGCGCCTAATTTTGCGTACGGCTTTTAACATAACGATGGGTTGAAGCCAGACGATTCATCACCGTTTGATGCAGCTCATCTAACAATTCATCAAGCTCGTAGTCAATCTCTAAAAACAAATCCGTCAGCATATCGCCTGCAGTCATTTTACCCTGTACCACATTACTTTTCGTACGATGTGGACTAAAACGTTGCAGCTGCTCGTAATGATGCAAGGCTTCTGGAATACTTTCAGATATCAGCTTATCAATGACAAACTGCCGCTCATTATGTTGCTGCTTTTGCTCATCATTAAGCTCGCTACTCCATTCACGATAGCGTTTTAATTTGCCATTGATTCTATCTAAAATAGCAACTGCTTCAATTGGCATCGCATTTAGCGTGGCTGCATCGACCACATTCACAAGCTCAGTCATAATCGGACAGCGTCCATGTTTAAGAAACCATAAGGTATCTGGGTCAAAAGGTGGTCTATTACTCGGTCGCATTTGGGCCCGATTGGACAAATAACGATCGGTCAATGGCGTCGGTGCGCGAATATCAGACACTTGCGCTAAAGCATCGCAAATACGTTCGGTACGCTGCGGCTCAGTAAGCGGTGAAGCATTAGACGGTGAATTATTGCCATCTTCTTGCTTATCAACAATATTACGATGGGCAGTATCATTTCTATTATTAGTAAGTTTATTGGCAGCCGCTTGCTGAGCATTTTTAGCAGCGGCGGTTGGCAGGTCATCTTGTGCTTGCCCAAATGACTGTAGCATTCTTGTCAAACTTATGACCATAACTTACCCTGCTCCTCGCCCATTTACTGATTGCATTTGACCATTCAATCCCTTATCTTAACAGCTTTTTGCCATACTACCAGTAAGCAAACGTCAGCATTTTTAAAGGATAAGACAGCCATCATGAATATCACCGATTACAGTTCTGGTTTTTTGCTTGGCTTATCCCTGATTATCGCTATTGGTTCACAAAATGCCTTTGTTCTAAAACAAGGACTGAAACGCGAGCACATATTTTTTGTCTGTCTGTTCTGCGCCGTCAGTGATGCGTTGTTGATTTCAGCTGGCGTTGGCGGTTTTGGCGCGGTAACGGCACGCTACCCGCAAGTGGTCAATATTGCCAAGGTCGCGGGCGTCATATTCTTACTAGGTTACGGACTGCAAAGCTTGTATGCCAGTATGCGCTTATCACACGCACTTACCGTCGATGTACAAGTTGTCACTAGCCTAAAAAAGGCATTATTACTATGCTTTGGTTTTACATGGCTTAATCCACACGTCTATTTAGATACCTTGGTGCTGGTCGGTATGGTTTCAACGGGTGCCAGTAGTAAGCTTGCCTTTGCAGTAGGAGCGGTCAGCGCTTCATTCTGCTTCTTCTTTGCACTCGGCTATGGCGCACGGTTGCTTAAACCTTTATTTGCCAAACCAAAAGCATGGAATATCCTTGATGCCTTGGTCGGTATATTGATGCTTTATTTGGCTTGGCATTTATACTAAAGCTAGAACAGAGCTTTCTACTCAAGAGCCTTTATCTAAAAAATAATATACTGCTTAAAAAACAGAAAAACCAAATACTGTTAAAAAAGTAGTTGGTTTTTTGAGCGATTAAATCGCTTCTATAGATTAAAAAATTAGATCAAATCAGGAAATAGCGTACGTAGCCCATTAACGATAATTTCGATAGCAACTGCCGCCAACAGCATACCCATGATTCGACTCATAATATTAAGCCCTGTATCACCCAATAAGCGACTGATACGACCGGCTGCCATCAATGCCAAATAACAAAATAAACTGATAAACAAACCCGCAATCAAAATGGCAGATATTTGCAAGATGCCGGAAACTTGTGATGAGTAGATAATAACGGTTGAAATACCACCCGGTCCAATCATCATAGGAATAGCAATCGGCACAACCGCGGCTGCCATCGTTGGCGGCGCACCTTGCAGATGGTCAACATCGAAGTTTTCTTGATCAGGCTTAACCGGATTACCATCGCCATTCATCATATTGAGAGCGATTAGAAATACTAAGATACCACCTGCTAACTGAAACGAGCCGATTGAAATACCCAAGACTTTGAGGAGCGTTTCGCCTGCTAAGGTGAAAAAACTGATAGTAATAAAAATGGTCAGACAAGCAACGCGCGCTACTTTACGTCGATTATTCATTGAATAACCACGCGTTGAATCTAAAAACAATGTCAATGCGCTAAAGGGGTTAATCAATACCATAAAGGCTAGGATTATCTTAATAATTTCAGTATTCACTGAGCGCTCGCTTGTCTATTAGTCAAATCGGGCAAAAAAACAAGGCCATTGGGCAAGTGCATCAATGACCTAATAGTCGGTAGCAGCGGCATTGTAGCATAGGCAGATAAGCCTATTAAATCATTAACTTCGCTTAATTCCTAGACCTTACCAAATCCATAGGATATCGATACAAATCTGCCCTTTCAATAGAGGGTTAATCCTCTATTAAACTTCATTAAAACAAGTCTATATAGTTGATCCATTTTTAAAAGAGTACAGCACTGCTGGGGTTAATTATTCGCAGCCTCTGTCTGCGCAGGCACAGCAAGCAAGAAAAATTAACCCCAGCAGTGCTTTATAACATTTGTACTTCTTTTATTTGGGACTCACTATATTTAGACCAAGCGTGAAAGCTAAGCGCTAAAATCCAAACCAATATCTAATGCAGTCGTGCTGTGGGTCAAATAACCCATCGCGATAAAATCAACACCCGTTTTTGCGACGGCTTGCACTGTTTCAGGGGTGATACCACCTGATGCTTCGGTTTTAGCGCGACCTTTACACATAGCGACTGCCTGCGACAATATCTCAGGCGCCATATTATCTAATAGCACTAAGCTCACACCAGCATCTAGTGCTTGCTCTAACTGTGCTAATGTATCGACTTCCACTTCGATTGGAATCAGATGCCCAGCAAATTCTTGCGCTTGCTCAATCGCTGTTTTAATATCACCTGCGATGGCAATATGGTTGTCTTTAATTAAAATCGCATCGTCCAATCCTAAACGATGATTGCGCCCGCCGCCGCAGCGTACCGCATATTTTTGTACAATACGTAAACCTGGAATGGTTTTACGCGTACAAGTAATTTGCGCTGGATATGCTGCCACGCTATCAACAATCTTCTTAGTATCTGTCGCAATACCGCTAAGATGAGTCATAAAGTTAAGTGCCGTACGCTCTGCTGTCAGCAAATTACGCGCATTGCCGCGCACATTTGCTAATACCGCGCCAGCTTCGACCGTTTTACCATCATGGACTTGAGCAACGAATTCTATCTGCTCATCAATCAAAGCAAAAGATAAGCGTGCTAAATCCATACCACATATTATGCCTGCTTGCCTTGCCTTAATCTGTAATTGCGCTTGCATGTCGGCTGGAATGGTCGCTTGTGAAGTGACATCACCACGTCTGCCCAAATCTTCTGTTAATGCCGCTTCAACCAACGGTTTAAGTAATACTTCAGCCAGTGCTGGCTCTCGTTTAACTGTCATTTTTAGCCCTTATTATGCTTATATTCTGAAATATATTATATAAACTCAAAATGAGCATAAATATAACGTAAAGTTTATTGTCTCGCAAGAAAATATCATAAATTAAAATTTTCAATAAATTTATTGGGTTTGGCAATGATAGAGGCTGATAGCGATTGGGCGGCTATTTACGTTTTGGCAATTTGCTGTCCATTAGCAAACTTTGCAATTCAATATCATGGCGAAAACGATAAAGTTTAGCGGGACGACCACGTTGAGCACTACTGCTCTGCCCTGTTTCTAGCACAAGATTTTGTGACTCTAGCAGCCGGCGGAAGTTTTGCTTATGTAAGCGAACACCCGATAGTGCTTCGACACTCTGCTGCAACTGCGACAAGGTGAATTTATCTGGCATCAAGCCAAAAATGAGCGGTCGATATTCAATTTTTGCACGTAGTCTTGAAATAGCCGTCGCAATCACTCGGCGATGGTCATAGTACATCGGTGACCCTATAAGCTGTGACCAGTTACTAGGCAATTTAAAAGCCTTGTTAGATTCAGCACTGTCAAGTTGAACATTAGCCAAATAGCTGGGTGGATAAGTTGGTGCTTCTGCAATAAGACCTGCTTCATACAACATCTCATAGCGCAAAAGGACATGTTCTGCAATCCATTCCCTATTCTCGTATTCTTTGTCATTTATCAGCTGATCGTTGCTCTCTGCATTTGAATGCGCGCTTTTATTTTTAGAGCAATTATTTAGAATCGTCTCACTGACGCTCCAACACAGACCAATACGCTGACGCCGGCGCTGCTGAATATCAGGCTCTTTTGTAGCATCTGCCCAACGTAATAATGCCGGTACGATATAGTCCATCATGATAGCTGGCATACCATCTAAATGATTTTCCCATGGGAAGTAATCATACCAATCACGCCATAATGCTTGGCTTTGTAGCTGTGTTTGCGCCTCTTGCACCAAACCCAAGTAGCTGACGTAAACCAGCGCATGACCATCATCATTGCGTCTATTGGTATCAACAAAGGTATATAGCTGTTCCAAATAACCAAGTGGCTGCTGCGTTTGCTCTTCAACCCATTGGCGCACACCTGCTTGCAACGAGCGATGCAATGGCATAAGCGGACCATTGGGCAACAGCTTACCTTGGTCAACGGTTAAAACACGCGCCGTGTGCTCAGTAATCGCAACCAGTACTGCGACGACCTCAGTCGTACCGCTACCTTGTTGATGGGCATGTGAATAAGACAACGTCATGACGTTAATGATTACCTTTTATTTTAATTATGAAATATAGCTCAACTGCTAAGCCATTGACCATATGCTCAGTTTGACATACTCCCGCCACTTTCGAAAAGCTCAAGTGTGGAATTCTAAAAGCGTTAGCTCTTAGGTGACTTTCTCACGAGTGTCACAAGTTTTCTGTTTCATTGGGCGACCTTTACTGCATCCTCCCTCCACAGACAAAGCGGCATGTCCTGCCGCTAATATATTACGCGCAGCATTGAAATCTGCGTTCGCAATATAACCACATTTGACGCACTCAAATTTTGACTGAGTTTGTCTGTTTTCTTTAGCAACATGTTGGCACTCAAAGCAGGTTTGGCTGGTAAATCTTGGGTTTACTTTGATCAGCAACCCACCGCGCCAGTGCTGTTTATACTCAAGCATATCAATAGCCATGCCCCAACCTTGATCCAGAATTGATTTATTCAATCCCGACTTGGCTTTGACATTACGTCCTTTGTTTTCCATCGACCCGCTGGCTGATTTCGACATATTACTGACTTTTAAATCTTCAACGACAATCATGGCGTGGCTTTTGCTGAGTGTGGTTGTGATTTTATGCAAATAGTCATGGCGAACATTGCCGATATGATGATGCAATTTTTGAATCTTACCGTTTTGCTTTTTCCAGTTTTCACTGAATTTTACTTTCTTTGCCAGCTGGCGCTGCAATCTAGCAAGTTTCACTTGATTGGCTTTAAAGCTATTCTTTGGTTTGATGGTCGCACCGTTTGAGGTGGTGATCAACTTTGTGATGCCCAAATCCAAACCTAGTGCGCTGGTAGCAGGGTGTCGTGGGTTTTCAACCTCATGCTCAGTACCAAACGATACGTACCAGTGCCCCGATTTCTTGCTAATGGTAACGTTTTTGATGGTGCCGATAATATCTTGCGACTTTCTAAATTTCACCAAACCAATGCCATTAGGCAGTTTGATACGATTGCCCTTAATGCGGCAGTATTTATCAAACTGAACCAATCTGATTGAATCTCGGCCATCGGATTTGCGCTTAAATCTTGGCATCAACGGGCGTAGCTGAATTTCTGTGCCATCAGCTAATTTAAAGAACTTGGCTTTTTTAGGCATCTTCTTATTTTCTTTTAACCTGATATGAACTTTAGGATCAAAGAAACGCGACCAAGCCGATGCTAGATCACGAATCTTTTGCTGTAAGGACACCGCATTTGAGTGGGTTTTTAAGAACTCAAAATCAGGATTATTCTTAACCTCCATGATTTTATTAACGAGATTGGTCGCATTAATAAACTCATTTTTAGCAAACATCTCAAGCGAGATTGCCAGCATTTGATTCCAAACAAAACGCGCAGAGCCAACAAAGTTATTTAGAATAACCTGTTGCTCCGCATTAGGCTCAAGCCTAAATTTGTACGCCTTGTTGATCTTCATAAATACTCTCTTTATTAATGAGTATGTATTTGATATTATCACTATAATGCTAGCATTTAAGAGTTTTTATTGCAATGAGTGAGATATACAAAAATCGCCATGCTGCCTTCAATCTTCATGTTCACTTAATTTTTATTACCAAGTATCGAAAGAAGGTGCTTGGCGAGGTACATTGCAATTATTTCCATGAGTGTGTCACCGAGATATGCAAAAAATTCGATGCCGAACTAAAGGAGTGTAATGGCGAGGCTGATCATATTCACATGCTTATTCAGTACCCACCAACCGTGCAATTGAGCAGGTTGGTTAATAACCTGAAGTCAGTCACAAGTAGACGAATGAGGGGTGAATTTTTGGATTTAAGAGGAGCTTATTCCAAGCCTGTACTTTGGTCTCGCTCATATTTTGCAGGGTCTTGTGGTGGGGCGTCATTGGAAGTTATTAAGCAGTATATTCAAAATCAACAAGGCTAAAAACAAATACGAAATTCATCTCCACACTATCTCGGTTGGAGTCCTCTTTCGTTTTTTGACAGCTTGAATCAATGCTTATCATAGCTTGTGGTTGTAATTATACAAAATGAGTCCTGCATAAATAATAAACGTATAAAAAATTTCTTGTATTTATGCTCAAAATGAGCATAATTAAAACAGTTTATTTTTTAGCGCTATTTACTTGACCCACTTTTAACGGCAATTAACGTGTCGTTATTGCATGAAAGGTTTGCACTTATGAAAACGTATCCGTATGACGCACCGATTATGAGTGCCGATAATCGCATTGCCACGCAAATGAATATCGAATATGCCAAAGCAAAAATGCCCGCAGACTTGCCGCGTAGTGAGCGACTGCAAGTTGAAGAAAATATTAAGCAGTTGTTAAAAGCGCATAACGCCGTCTTAGTGGCGCATTATTATGTCGACCCTTTTATTCAGGATTTGGCATTGGCAACCGGCGGTTGTGTTGGTGATTCGCTTGAAATGGCGCGCTTTGGTCAGGCGCATAGTGCACAAACACTGATAGTTGCAGGTGTACGCTTTATGGGTGAGTCGGCAAAGATACTCAGTATGGAAAAAACAGTACTGATGCCAGACTTAGAAGCAGAATGCTCGCTTGATTTGGGCTGTCCTGCCGATGAGTTTTCTGCCTTTTGTGATGCTCATCCTGAGCGTACGGTTGTCGTTTATGCCAATACTAGCGCTGCGGTGAAAGCACGTGCTGACTGGGTAGTAACTTCGTCAGTTGGTATCGATATCATTCGACATTTGCAAGAACGAGGTGAGCCTATCATTTGGGGTCCTGACCGTCATTTGGGTAAATACATCGCTCGTGAGACTGGGGCAGATATGCTGCTCTGGCAAGGCTCTTGTATGGTACATAACGAATTTAAAGCCACTGAGCTTGAACAATTAAAAGCTGAACATCCGACAGCAAAAGTCTTGGTACATCCTGAATCTCCAGATAGTGTCGTGGCGCTTGCCGATGTAGTTGGCTCGACCAGTAAGCTGTTGCAATCGACTTATGAGATGGATGCCGATACCTTTATCGTCGCAACTGACTTGGGTATCTTGCATGAGATGCAAAAGCGCTCGCCAAACAAGCGCTTCTTGGCTGCACCGACTGCGGGCGAAAGTGCAAGCTGCAAAAGCTGTGCGTTTTGTCCATGGATGGCGATGAATGGTCTACAAGGTATCGAGCAATGCTTGATTAATAATAGCGGTGAAGTATTAATGACGGCTGAGCTGGCAGCCGCAGCTAGAATGCCATTACAACGTATGCTTGATTTTGCTGAGTCACAAAAACAGCGGGTAGCAGCAAGCGGCGATATCGTCCAAGACCGTGCATTGTTTGCGAATGTTGGAGCAGCATAATATGAGCGCGAACTGGTTAAATGGCAAAGATAACTGTAATGTGCATCAGAAATCTGATTCTGTCGTAGAGACAGAGGTACTTATTATTGGGGCTGGGCTTGCAGGATTAAGCACCGCGCTTGCTTTACCAGAGTCGCTGAGCATTACCATATTAAGTAAAGCTGCATTGGAAGTTAGCTCAAGCCATTACGCCCAAGGCGGTATCGCCGCAAGCTTGGACAAAAATGACTCAGTCGCTGACCATATTGCTGATACACTAATCGCTGGTGCAGGATTATGTGCAGCGGATAATACTGCCAGTATTCTAAACGCTGGACAACAAGGGGTTCAATGGCTATGTGAGCAAGGCGTACCCTTTACTCAAATTCCCCAGCAAGAATCAGAAAATTATATAAAGGCGGGTTTTGACCTCTCTCACTTACATCTGACCAAAGAAGGTGGTCATGGTTGTAGACGCGTTGCCCATGCTGACGATGCAACGGGTCGACATATCATGGAGGCCTTGACTATAAAAGTGCAAGCCGCTTCCAATATCACTATATTGCCCTACCATGAAGCACTGTATTTATTAACTGACAACAGTGATAACCGTTGCCAAGGTGCACAAGTTTTTGATCATATTAACCAGTGCAAACTTACCTTTCATAGTCGCGCGGTTGTACTGGCTAGTGGCGGTTTAGGCCAATTATTTCAACGAGCCAGCGCGCCCAACGTCTGTGTCGGTGATGGCGTTATGATGGCATGGCAAGCAGGCTGCCGTTTGGCAAATTTAGAATTCATCCAATTTCATCCGACTGGTCTAGCACTAGGAGATAGCAGTTTTTTGATTTCTGAAGCTTTACGCGGTGAAGGTGGACGCTTATATTGTCCAAAAACTGGCACACGCTTTATGCTAGAGATTGACGCACGTGCAGAGTTAGCACCGCGAGATATCGTCGCCCGTGCCATCGCTGAGCAGATTAATAAGAATGGACTTGGCTACGTTCATCTTGACGTCAGTCACTTACCAGCGGAATTTTTGCAAGAGCATTTCCCTCAGATTTATCAGACACTATTAGCACTTGATATTGATATAACTAAAGAGCCAATTCCGGTTGCCCCAACCGCCCATTATAGCTGTGGCGGCGTGATCACTGATGCTAATGGCGTAACCGATGTAGAAGGTCTTTATGCCGCTGGTGAAGTCGCTTATACAGGCTTACATGGGGCAAATCGCTTGGCAAGTAATTCATTATTGGAATGCGTGGTGGTTGGGCGTAATATCGCCGCTGACTTGCCTCGCTATTTAAAAACATTAGAGAATTTAGATACTGCTGCCATTTATGAGCGCTCATATTTACCAACATCTACCATTTGGACACCACCAACACTCAAAGATATTCAAGCCATTACGCTCTCTTCTTTTATTACACGTCCATTGACTTCAGCTGATTACGAGGACACTGATAGCAATATAGATACTAATAATCAGGCTAGCAAAATCATTACAGAATTAAAATTTTTAATGACCTCATATATGGGTATTACTCGCACTGCCGAATCATTAGAGCAAATATTGATACAGATACAGCAATGGCAACAGTGGCTTGAAAAATCTGAGTTAAGTCAGCCCAATATAAATGCTTCAGACGACGCTATGACCACTGATAAACTTGCACACTTTCAATTAGCAAGACAGTTACAATTAGCGACTTTAATCGTTCAGTCTGCTTGGCAGCGCCTTGAAAGTCGTGGCGGACACTATCGTAAAGACTATCCCAACCTAGCAGCCACTGCTCGCATTAGTGTGATTGAGCCATTATCAAATCAAGCTATTCGCCCAATAATTGGTATCAATAATCCCATTTCAGAAATTCAGAAACATCATAAATCTGTCCAATCCGAACAAGCAGTATAGTGGCTTTATATTCAATCAATGCGGCACTGCTGGTCTAGCATATAGAGAAGCTCATAAAAAAAGCTTTGACCAGCAGCAATTCAATGAATTTTGTCTGCTCATGTCAGTATTATTATACTAATATGTTACAATCCTTGCCTTATTAAAAAACCCTTCCTAAAAACAATTTGTTAAAACACCTTTTAAAAATGCCGCGAGCCCTTTACCATGCAAAGCTTAGTTACCCTTGTCTTGGTTTTAATGCCAATGTTTATTGGCTTTGCCATTCCATCCAATCCAACCTTGACCAAAATTGCCGATAAAGGCTTGTCTTATCTGGTCTTTATTATTTTAGGCTTGATTGGTATTGAACTGGCACAAGTCCAGGGACTTGGCAGTCAGGTAGGTGAAATCGCACTGTATGTCACGATATTATCAATATTGACAATTGGAACTGGATTATTTGGGCTAATGCTGTTTGACCGTTTGCGCCCGTGGCATGCCAAAAAACCCAGTGTTAAATCTAAAGAGCATCGCGTCAGTATTCGCGGTAGCCTTACCCAAGTCATCTGTGTAGTAATAGGTTTTGTGATCGGTTATTTCTTGCCAGCCAACTATATACCGCCTGAAAACACCATGACGGTCATGCTAATGATATTAATCTTGCTGGTTGGTATTGGACTAAAAGGCTCGGGTATTACTCTAAAAGAAGTGCTGCTTAATAAACGCGGTGTCGAGATGAGTATTATTTTTACATTATCGGTATTAGTTGGCGGGCTTATCTTTGCACTGATGTTTAGCGATGTCTCTTGGACGAAGGGCTTAGCACTAGCGTCAGGATTTGGCTGGTATTCGCTATCTGCGATTGTGATGACGGATGCTTATGGGGCGATTTGGGGCAGTGTTGCGCTATTTAACGACTTGATACGTGAGTTCTTTGCGTTGATATTTATCCCCGTTTTTATGCGTAAATATCCGTCTGCATCGGTTGGACTTGGCGGTGCGACCAGTTTAGACTTTACTTTGCCAATCATTCAGCAATCGGGCGGTCTAAAAGTGGTGCCATTGGCGATTAGCTTTGGTTTTATTATTAATATTGTCGCGCCCGTGCTAATGGTATTGTTTTCGTCTTTGGGGTGATTGCTTACAACTTTCATAAGTCACTACATTCAAAATAACTGACAGCTTTCTCCATTACTATTATTGAAGTTTTCAACATTATTTTTGGTGTCAATGAACACTGCATATAGGCGACGATTGTATCGGTCAGTTTCTTCAATATCAGAAGAAGCAACAGGTTGCTCTGCCCCATAACCATGAGTTTTAATGCGATTACAATTGACTCGATATTTAGAAATCAAAAAGTTTTTAAATCTTTCGGCACGATTGCTGGCGAGGGTTTGATAACCTCTCTTTTCTTCACGTGCACTTATATGAGCCTCAATAACTATCACTATATCTAAGCGCTTTTGCATTAGCGCACCTACTCTATCTAACTCTTCAAAATACTCACTTTTTATCTCACTGCTATTTTCATCATAATAGGCTCTAACTTCTCCTTTTATGAAATTCTTGTCAGTAATTTCTAATGAAGGTGGGCAGCCGTTTTCATCTATCATAACGTTTGGAGGTGTGTTTGGGCAATAATCCAATTTGTCCGAAACACCGTCGCCATCTGAATCAATCTCTGCTTGCATCGTCCTGATATTTTCATATTGATGTGTGGTTTTTGACGGTACAATTTCGGTAGTCTGACAGCCAGCTAGCGTTATAGATAATGCTAATAGCAATAAATTTCTGTAGTTTCTATTTGTCATTGTTATTCTCTTCATTAAGAATCACTTACAGCTTTATTTGCCATCATTTTCGATTTTTTGAAACGCTCAATATATTACTCAACATTGCTAATAAGCGCATAAATACGCTGGTTAAGCCAACTATTTTCGGCATTATTTGTCGCAATTGGACGCTCTGATCCATAGTAAAAGGTATTAATACGATCAGGATCAATATTATATGTCATGGTCATATAATTTTTAATCCCTTCCACACGGTATCTTGATAATGTTTGATTGGCATTATTGTCTTCACGCTCCGATATATGCCCTTCGATATGCATAACAGCGTCCAAATGATCTTGCATTTTTTTGCCTGCGTTATCTAGCTGCTCATAATACTCACTTTTTATCTCACTACTATTTTCATCATAATAGGCTCTAGCTTCCATCCTAAATTCGTTTTCACCAAAAAGTAAGGAATGCGGACAGCCCCTTTTATCTATAACTATGTTATATGGTGTGCCTGGACATTCATCTAACTCATCAAGCACACCATCGCTGTCGCTATCCAAATTAACCGAAACCGTTGGCATATTGATAGTTTGACTTGTTTGCTTAGGCAAATCAGCCGTTTGACAACCTGTCAGAGCTAAAGAGCCTATCATCATCGGCGCTATTGTCCATAATTTAACGTTCATACTCTACTCTTCCTTAAGTCTAAAACCCTAAACCCCACTCGCCTGCTTAGCAAACAGCCGCATCAATGGCTTGATTTTACTAACCCGATACATACCTTCATTACGAAGTTGTTGGATAGGATGCAATTGAGCCAGCGAGCCAGCGAACAGCCAGTTAAGCGCCGAAAAGCTGTGCATCATCAGACTGTTATGCGGACGACGCAAGCGCTCATAGCTACGCAAGGTTTGATTGGTACCCCAAAGCGTCCCGCCACTACGGTTATAATCATGCGCCAATTGTTTGCTTAATGCTTTTACATCGAGCATCCCAAGATTGAGCCCTTGCCCAGCAAGTGGATGCACCCCATGCGCCGCATCACCAATCAATACTAAATTATCCGAGACATAAGTCTTTGCTTGCTGCGCCGCTAGCGGAAAACTGGCGATTGATTCAATTTTATGGATAGCGCCAAGCTCATAATGACTGGCAGCAGCCAATTTATCAGCGATGTAGCGTGGGTGTTCGTCTACCAGTGCCAATGCTTGATTACGTGGTAATGTCCACACGATAGACTGCCAATGTTGTGGGTTGGCTTTGTCTTCATCGGTGATATCAGCGAGCGGCAATAATGCCAATGTACCAGTCGGCAGCATGGCTTGACGAGCAGTTGCTTGATGTGGCTTTTCAGTTTGAATCGCACAACAGATCGCGGTTTGATTATAATCAAGAATATCAAGCTCAATACCTGCTTGCTTGCGCACGAATGAGCCACGACCGTCAGCACCGACCAATAAACGCGCGTCAATCACGGTATCGTTATCCAAAGTCACGCGGTAGCCTTGCGTTGCACCTAGCCAATCCATATCGACAACCTTTTGTCCGTCGATAACGGTTAGGTATTGACTGACATCAGAGGCAGATAAACGCTGCCATAAGGCATATTCGATAACTGCAGGCTCAACCATACTACCGAGCATTTTTGGCTCAGAATTTTGATTACTGTCATCACTATTATTACCACTATCGCCGAACAGTAGCTCGCCTCTACCGTTTAGTTGCCAGACTTGCATTTGTGAGTAATCGGCTGTGCGACTTGACGCTGCTATTTTTTGCCAAGCGCCAACCTCTTTTAATAATTCGATACTGGTAAGGCTCAATGCATAAACACGGGCATCGCGTTGACCCAGTACTTGCTGCCAATCTTCCTCGTTACGCTTTGGGCGCGCATCAATGAGTGTCACCGGCTTATTTTCTTGTGCCAGTTTGAGAGCAAGCGTTGCACCGACGATACCGCCGCCGATAATCAGCGTATGGTTATTTTTCATAAAATATCCTTTGTTTCGCTACTTGAATTATCCGCTGATATTTTTAATAATTAGCAGCAGTTAGATTTTTGAATTCTTTTAATGGCTTATCAATACTAAGACTTTAGACCCATCGCATAATTGGCAATTAATGGTTTAATATTTGGTAATTTATCAAAGGCAATCAAAGCGACATTACGTGCCAGCTTCACGGCTGCATTTGGATGCGTAAAGCCATGTACCACTGCATCACAAAAGCGTATGACACGTTTTTGGTCAGTTTGACGGGCTTTCTCATAACGCTTTAGTAATGTAGGATTACCGATGTCCTCGCCTTTTAGTACTTGCGCGTGCATCATTTGTGCCAGTACATGAGCGTCACGCATACATAGGTTAAACCCTTGTCCTGCTACTGGATGCAGGGTGTGCGCTGCATTACCCATGATAACGCAGCGACCATCCACTTGTTTATCTGCCAGCACCCGTGTCAATGGATATGCACCACGGCGACCAGCAGTTTTAAACGTGCCTGCACGCTGACCAAAAGCTTGCTGCAAAGTCGCTAAGAAATGCGCGTCATCCTCTAAGTATTGCGTCTCTTCTCCGGTTCGGCAGACCCAAACGACTGAACGTCTATAGCCAGTCTGATATTCGTCATTACCGTCGCCTTCTGGATCCGTTAATGGCAACACTGCCAGTGGTCCGGCAGGACTAAAACGCTCAATCGCATTATGCTCATGTGGTTTGTCCGTTTCTACCACGCCGACGATAGCCGTTTGCTTATAATCATAAGTAGTCGTACCGATATCTAATAACTGACGCACGGTAGAGTCGCGCCCATCACAGGCGACCAACACACTACCCTGCAATTGCTGCTCATGCTCTTCTTCACCATAGTAGCTAAAACTTAGGGTTACGCTGTCACTTTTCTGGTCAACGGCTATTACATTTGCATTATCAATGAGCGTAATCAGTGGCTCTTGCTGGGCAGCAAGGAGCAACTTACGCCCAAGCCACGCATTTTCCATCACTTGTCCAAACGACTCAACTTGTTCATCGGCTTTATTTAACTGCGCGCGCCCAAAGCTACCTTGTTCACTAATCTGTACGGCATCGATACGGCAGGCATGGCTTTGTAGTTCATCCCACAGCCCGATCTCTTGATAAATCTGTACTGTACGCCGTGACAATGCCGTATTACGGCTGTCTAAATAGTGGCTGCGATTGCTATCATCATTTGGACTGATGGTCGGATAGCTGTTTTTCTCTAGCAACGTACTGGCGATACCATGGTTTGCTAGTAGCAACGCAAAAGATAAGCCGACATGACCGCCACCAGCGATAAGTACCTGCTGCTCAGTCATCGCAGCATGTTTAATATTGTTAGATTTTGACAGATTTTCTTCAGTAGTTTGCATCATTATTATTCCTATCATTGCCGATTTAGCACGCATTTATACGTGATTATTATTCACTCAAAATTTTATTTTATTGAAAAACCTATTGTTCTTTGAACATATTAAAAAATTTCTAATATAGTAGATGCACCTTTAAAAGAATACAGTGCTACTGGAATTAATTATTCGCAGCTTCTGTCTGCCTAGGCACAGCAAGCAAGAAAAATTAATTCTAGTAGCACGTTATAATGTTTGTATTTCTTTCATATAAAACTGACTATAGCGTTATCGCCTAAACAATAGATTACCACAAATTGCCTATTATTCTGTGGTCTTGACGGTATCAGTAGCAGCTATAAAAAATTCTTTCAGTGTGACTGCTGAATGCTTTTATCTATCGTTGCAATCGCCATACAAAAACAAAGCCATGCATACATCTATATAGCTTGAAATTTAAATTCTATCTACCATAATGAAGACAGGAAATTTATTTATTATTCATCAAACTTACTATTCATTAAACTAACAGCTACTTTGCCGTCATTTTCTATTATCTAAAAGCCGTACGCTAAAAGCTATCAACCAAAGAACATAAAGCACGACTAACTATTTTATCTCTGAAGTTCGTCTGACTATGCAGCATAGAAGCAATAATCATAGCAGCGGGCAACCAACACAAGGATAATCGCTTGACTGACTCCATGAGCCGCCGTATAAAATTTGAATCCTTGACCCCAGCACAGCTCAAAACCGTGCTTGGTGAATACAACAATCACATGAAATACATTCAACAACGCCTCGATATTAAAATCAGCCAACGCCAAGGCGACTTCTGTCTAAGTGGCGACATATTGGGTGTTGAGCGCGGCGAACGTATTATTTATAAAATGGTCGATGAAGCGCAAAACACTAAAGACATCAGCGCCGAAGAATTGCATCTCATCATTCAATCAAGCCTCGCGCGCGATGAAGATATTGAAGAAGATGCAGCACAGCTAGAGGATAATGATGAAGACTTAGACGCCCCAAGCGAATTTACGCCTATCAGCTTGCGTACCCGTAATGGCAAAATCATTCCACGCGGTGGCAATCAGCAGCGTTATGTCAGAGATATTTTATCGTCTGATGTGTCCTTTGGTATTGGACCTGCCGGTACTGGTAAAACCTATCTCGCGGTTGCTTGTGCAGTTGATATGATTGAGCGCAATGAGATTGAACGAATTTTGCTCGTACGTCCTGCGGTAGAGGCTGGCGAAAAACTGGGCTTTTTGCCGGGTGATTTGACGCAAAAAATCGATCCATACTTGCGTCCTTTATACGATGCGCTATATGAGATGATTGGGTTTGAGAAAGTCGGTAAGATGATTGAAAAGCAAATCATTGAAATTGCCCCACTTGCCTATATGCGTGGTCGTACTTTAAATAACTCGTTTGTGATCTTGGATGAGGCGCAGAACACCACACCTGAGCAAATGAAGATGTTTTTGACGCGCTTAGGTTTTGGTTCGCGCGCGGTCATTACCGGTGACATCACACAGGTAGATTTGCCACGTGGCAGCAAGTCAGGCTTGGCACAAGCGATGGAAATCTTAAGTGGTATTGAAGAGATTCATATCACTAAGTTTGATTCAAAAGACGTCGTACGCCATCAATTGGTACAGAAAATCGTTGAAGCTTATGATGTCTATGATGACGAGCAGTTTGCCTTGCAGGAAAAGCGCAAGTTTGAACGTATCAAAGAGCAAGAGCGCAAACAGATAGTTGCTGATGCAGCAGCCAAATTCTAATCTATCTTGATAAGCCTATATTAGAAAGACACCGGATTTTATATCCGGTTTTTTACTGTTAGATATTTTTTAATTGATATAAAAAAGGATTAGGGTATGAGCCAAGACAGCAATAGTGATGATAGCAACAACATTAATGATAATTCTAATGAGAACAATAGCTTAGACGCGCTTGATATTAGTGCCAGTGAGCTTATCGATGACAAGACACTTGATAGTTTTTACAGTCGGGAGCAGCTGCTGTCTGTAATAGCGGCGACACTTAACTATATCGATGAGCAGGTAAAAGGTGGTCTGATACTGCCATACTTTGACGATATCGATGCTGAGCAGTGGCAAGAGAAGATTAAGGTGCTCGATATTTATATTACGGATGAAGATGAAGGTCGCGAGCTGAATTTAGAAGCCCGTCAAAAGGATTATGCAACCAATATCCTCTCTTATCCAAGCGACCTGCCAGCAGCAATTATTGGACTGATGCCAACACTACCGCTTGGAGAGCTAATCATTTGCCATGCGGTGATGATACGTGAAGCAGCAGAGCAAAACAAAGAAGTTGTGCAGCATATTAGCCACTTATTAATTCATGGCATACTGCATTTGCTCGGTTTCGATCATGAGCTCGGCCAAGCCGAGCAAGATGAGATGGAGCGCTTTGAGATTGAAATTTTGGCAGGGCTCAATATCCCAAACCCTTATAACTAATCTTTTTTCGTTAGTAGTTTTTGTGCTTGGTCCATCTGATTAATCATCTGGTCAAGCCCTTTAACATGGACATTACGCTGCGGGAACGGAATATCAATTTTATTATCATCCAGCGCGTATTTAAACTGTTCCAATAGATCGCACTGCATTGACCACCAGTCGTCATTAGTCGTCCAAACGTTTAAAGTTAAATCAACGGAGTTATCGCCCAAGTTAGTGACGCGGATAACCGGTGCAGGATCAGTAAACGCCTTCGGATTACTGATTGCCAAATTTAGCATAACATCTTTGGCAGTTTTGATATCAGCATCATAACCAATACCAACAGTGATATCGACGCGGCGATTGGGCAATGCGGTGTAATTAACAACCGCTGAAGTGGTGATATCGCTATTAGGAATAATGACATCATGATTGTTAATCGTCGTTAGATGGGTATTTACCAAAGTGATTTCTGTCACAGTACCCGTATAGCTGCTTATTTGCACATAATCGCCGCGTACAAAGGGGCGAAAGGTGACAATCATAATGCCCGCTGCAAAATTAGACAGCTGATCTTTCAGTGATAAACCAATCGCAACCGCTGCACCGCCCAAGATAGCCACGACTGAAGTGGTCTGCACGCCAACTTTACTCAAAGCAGCCAAAACGACCACAACCAATAGCACACCGTAAATCAAACGACCTAAAAAGCTAGCGACTGTCTCATCTAAACGACTACGCAACATTATGCCGTGAGCAAATGTGACGGCTTTTTTGGCAAGCCAGCGCCCTATCATAAATATTAGCAGCGCTAATGCCACTTTGGCAGCAATGCTCAAAGCGTTATTGGTTAAGGTAGCAACATCAAGGGTAAAACCTAAAAATTCCATATAAACTCTTTACTCTATATCTGGGTGTTATCTATTTACTGTTTTAGTTAATACGTTAAAAATACAAGGCTGCTGTTAACTCTTCTAGTACGTCACTTCTACGATATCACTATAACGGTAGGTACGTATCAGACGCAACTCAACGATGTCTTTCATATCTGCGGTAAATTTACCAAATGGCGCGGCTTGCCTGACTGATTGTTTAGCCGCTTCATCTAAGATAGTTGAATTTGAACTCTCAAGCAAACGGATGGCTTTGGTATTACCGTCGTTAGCAATAATCACCATTAAACGCACTTCGCCCGTAATATTTTGCGCTCGTGCTTGAGCAGGATATTGAAGGTTGCCAACGCGCTCAACATGCTCACGAAAGGTATTGATATAATCGGCCGCCGCGCCATGGGTCGTTGAATTACTGTCCATGGTCACTACTTTTGATTTGGTGGCATAAGTTTGCTGACGCTGAGACAGTTGCGCCTCCAAGGTAGCTATCTGCTTACGCAGGCGCTCTTCTTGCACCCTCATATCATCTTGCGCTTGCTTACTATCATTGTCAGACTCTACGCTTGCATGACGCCAGCTTAGGGTGGTGCGCAGGTAGCTTTCTTGATAATGCTGCTGGCGTACTTGGCGCTGTAAGCGAATCACATCTTGCGTCTCACTCATTTGCTCAGCAGATAACGGGCTGCTTTGGTCGGTTTCTTGACGCAATTGCTCTTGCACGGTACCGCCGCCTTGTTGCGAGGCATCAGCAATAAATTGCGCATCTTCATTTGGCTGCATATTATCCGTTAGGGCTTTAGCAACGTCTTGCATCAATCCGGCAGGGTCTTGCCCCATCGAAAAACTGATACCGAAAATAATCAACGCATGCAGGCTAATGGCAATAACAATCGCCATCGGCAAGCTGATATCACGTTTTGGTGCTTGCGCTGAAAAATGGTAGCTTTGTGAGTCTTTAATATACACCGCAGTCAGTCTCAGCTTATGAATATAAAGGCGGTCATCAATAAACGTGGTAATATCCATATCTATTGCCCATGCCGGCGCCATCATAACATGACATAGAATTGTCTCGCTAGCACAACCGTATACCGTAAATTCACAGTAACTTCTCAACAATTTATCATTGCTTACAGTGAGAGGTATGCTCTAAATTGCACTCATCGCATAAGCCCAGCGCATTTGATATAGAAAATAAAGGTATGCTGATGAGTAATAGACGTTCATTTTGCCCGCCTCGTTTTTGATATATACTGTTTGGTATCGGTCACGCTTTTATAATGATAAGGATAATAAGTTTGAGTAGCTTTAATAATATGAGTGATAATGTCGATCATTCAGACAACTTTGATGACTTTTTTGAGAATCTCGGCTACCGCTTTGATGAATCATTCAGCGATGGTTGGGATCGCCTGACCCAATCTATTAAAGACTTATACAACCGTACAACCGATAAGCTAGAAGATGAGCTGGCGCTACCGCTGACACAAGCCTACGTCAATGATGCGCTAAAAACTTATGTCACGGATAATGTCAAAGCCATCTTAGAGCTGCGTGTTGAGATACATGAAGACTGGTTCCGCTTATACTGCACGGTCGATGCCGGTGGCATTTATGCAGAGGTCGCGAGTAACTTTCGTCTGGTACATGCGCAGCTCGATCGCAATGTACAGCGCTTTGTTTTTGGGCAACTGACCTATACCGATATCCTAAATCTGCGCTGTGAGTCCTATCTTAAACGTCAAGGTATCAAACTGTTTATTTGGTTTTACCACCGTATCCTGAAAAAAGACCCGTTGGGCTTTATCCTATCTTATATCGATATTGCACGCGCCAAAAACGAGATTATTTATATTGATATTAATCGTTGGCTGAAGAGTAATAAGAAAATTATCGGCATGTTACATAAGGCACAAGTTAACTATGGTGAGCTTGAAGAAGAACAATTGATTTTGAAAGCGCAGATTAATTATCGCGATTTATTATCCTCAAGTAGCAATGAAGATATTATCAGCGAAAAAGACGAACCAGTACAAGTACAAGGTCCTGTCCATCCACTAGATACAGAAAATGTAGCAAGCCAAGTTTAGAACATCATAAACTCTCAGCTATTATTACTTTGCTATCTTATAACTGTCAACTATTATAAAAAATGCTGTATCTTGCCAGACGAGAGTCTTCAAGATACAGCATTTTTCCTTTGCTAAAAGCTTTAGATTAGATGATAAGAAATAACAGTTTTACCAGTAATTTTCTACCGCAATATTGCCTTCTCCGCGGCGATTCATCACCAGTCCTAAGCTCTTTAACGTCTCTTTGGTATCTTCTACCATATCTGGGTTGCCGCAGAGCATAACGTGCGTGCTATCGACATCTAAAGCAATGCCTGCGCGCTCTTGTAGCGTTCCATCTAGTAGCAATTTTGGCAGGCGCTCTGTCAGTGCATCTTCGATAGGCTCACGAGTAACAACCGGTATAAAGATTAATTTTGCAGGATTATCAACCAAGGAGCCAAAGTCTTCTTGCAGACTTTTTATCTTATCAACGTACGCCAACTCTTCTATCGAGCGCGCGCTATATGCGAGGATAATATGCTCGTAATCTTCCCAAGTCTTTAAATCTTGCAGCATTGATAAGAAAGGCGCAAGACCAGTGCCCGTAGCCAGCAACCATAAATCCTTTGGTAATGGCTTTTGATAACGCGCCAATGTTAAAAATCCAAAAGGCATCGTATTAAGCAGCAGCTCATCGCCTACTTCTAAGTGCTGCAACTGTGAGGTAAATGCACCATTAGGAATGACAATAGAGAAAAACTCTAATACTTCATCAAAGGGTGAAGATACAATCGAATAAGCGCGAAAAATATCTTCGTTTAGTGCGTCATTAGCGACATCATTGCCTGCTTCGCCTTGCTGCTTATAGTAGTTTAAATGACTGGGATTAACACCCAAACGTACAAATTGCCCAGCCGTAAATTTAAAGCTATCCGGACGGCTGACGGTAAAGCTAAATAAATTTGGCGTCCAAGTGGTTTTGCTTAGCACTGTTACGGTTTGAATATTGTCGCTCATAGTCATAAATCACTTATATTTTATTAACATTTATTTTTATAAAATTTAAACAACACAAAAAAAAGATGCGCCAAGCTTATCATAAAGCGGGCGCATCTTGGGTTTCTGACCGTAATAACAGATAAGCAGCGGTATCAGCATACCCCTACTTACCCTTTTGCTATTTACCAAATACGTGCCAAACTTGCCCATTCAATCATACTGTTTGGTAATACGCCAAAGAACAAGATGATCGCCGTGACTGCAATGACCATGATACCACCAGTACGTAGACCCCACTGTTTCGAGACGTCAAATTCAATAAATTGTTTTGGACGTTTAAATAGCGTGAGCAAGACGCGCAAGTAATAGAACAAGCCAATCGCACTACCGAGGATAATCATCGCTGCCAAGAACCAATTGGTCCCTTGTACTGCAGCAAGAATCGCAAACAGCTTCGTGATAAAGCCTGCGGTTAATGGAATGCCCGCTAGAGATAGCATCATGATAGTCATAACACCAGTCAATACCGGACGTCTCCAGAACAATCCTTGATAATGAATCAATTGATCGGCTTCACCAGATAAACGATAAGGGCTAGACATCAAGGTCACGACACCAAAGGCACCGATAGAGGTAAAGGCATAAATTGCCATATACATACTAGAGATACTATCAGCAGCAGAACCAATGCTCACGATTACGATTAGCACATAGCCCATATGGGCAATCGATGAATAACCAAGCAAGCGTTTGAGACTGGTTTGGCGTACGGCGAGTAAGTTACCTAGCAAAATAGACAAGGTTGCCATCACCATCAATAGCATCTGTACCGATGGCAATGCCAATAATGAGGTATCAATTAAAAATCGTACTGCCAATGCCATCATCGCTACTTTTGATACCGAGGCCAGATAAGTGGCGATAGGAGCAGGTGCACCTTCATAGACATCAGGTGTCCAGATATGAAAGGGTGCGGCAGAGAGTTTAAAGGCGATACCAAACATCATCATCGCTGCACCTAAGATTAACAGTGGCGATTCAAACGTATCAGCCAAAGTTAAACTAATAGGCTTAAAGGCGAGCGAACCGACTTCTGCATAAATAAATGCCATACCCATCAGCAGCGTTGCCGATGCTGTTGCTGATAGCACTAAGTATTTCAGCCCTGACTCAAGCGAACGGGTGCGCATATAGGTATAGGACAACATGCCATATAGAGGTATCGATAGCATCTCAAGGCTCATAAAGAATGATGCCAAATGCTGGGCGCAAACCATAAGCAGTGCACCAATCGTCGATAGCAACATGAGCAAATACAGCTCTTCTTTATTATCCTTGAGGTTTGCTAAATACGCATAAGACAACGTACAACAAGCCAATGCACAGATAAAAATAATCACCATGTTAAACTGAGCAAAATTATCAATCACAAATAACTGCTCAGCCGCTGGCACCAGTGTGCCACTATCGATTATACCTGCCATTTGCCCAAGCAAAATAAACAGACCGATATTGAGACCGATGACCGAAATCGTACCGGTCACCATATGTGAGCGCTTCATCGTGATGGCAATCATCACCACCAATACTGTAATAACTACCGCAATGATTGGTGCATAAGGCAGTAGCCCCATCAAATCATTCATCGTAAAATCGTTCATGACTTAACGTGCCTCCATTGCATCAAGCAGCTGCGAGGCATCTACTTGGGTTACTTGACTATATAAATAAGCGTTATTGATCCACTGCATCGCATGACTTGAGGTATCAAGGAATGGCTGTGGATACAGTCCAAGCCAGACCAAGCCTGCCGCTAGCATCAATAGTAATGACAGCTCACGCTTGCCCAAATCCTTTAATGGACGCGTCGGCAGACCATGAGACTTGGTTTCTTTTAATGCCACTTCTTTAATGTTGTTGATACCAAATAGCGCTTTATGAATTAAGATAAGCGAGTATAAACCTGCCAATACCAAGCTAAAGGTAGCTAAGACTACAAACACTGGATAATCAGCAAAAGCGCCAAATAAGATTAAAAATTCACCAATAAAGTTACCCGTGCCCGGAATACCAAGTAAGGCGGCACAGAAGAACATTAGTATTGGTGCGTAATAACGGAACTGACCCCACATACCGCCCATCAGGGTCAAATCACGTGTGTGCAGACGCTCATATAACTGCCCTGCCATAATAAACAGCGCTGCTGAGCTTAGACCATGTGCCAGCATTTGAATCATCAAACCTTGTAAGCTAAGTAAGGTTCCGGCATAAATTGCCAAAACTACAAAGCCCATGTGCGAGATACTGGTATAAGCAAGCAGACGCTTCATATCGGTTTGCATAAAGGCAAGCCATGCGCCATAGAAGATACCAATAGTACCCAAGGTCATGGCAATCGGGGCAAAATCTTGTGACGCTGCTGGAAATAATGGTAAGACGAAACGAATCAAACCATAAGCGGCAGTTTTAATCAAAACCCCTGCCAAATCCACCGAACCTGCGGTTGGTGCTTGCGCATGCGCGTCAGGTAACCAGCCATGAAATGGAATAATTGGCAGCTTAACCGCAAAGCCAATAAAGAAGCACAGCATGATCGGATATTCCCAGCCGCCAAGTGACGTACCGAGTAAATCATTATAATTAAAGCTGACCACGCCTTTTTGGGCGTAGCTGATAATGACCAATATCAAAATACCTACGAGCATGATTAGCCCAGACGCTTGAGTATAGATAAAGAATTTCGTTGCTGCATACTCTTTGGTTTTGCCAACAACGTCATGACCCCAAATCGCGATCAAGAAGTAGATTGGAACCAGCATCATCTCCCAAAAGAAGAAGAATAAGAACATATCAATGGCTAAGAAAACACCAATGACGCCGCCCAAGCTCCACAGCAAGTTCAGATGGAAAAAACCAACACGGCGCTGAATCTCATTCCACGAACAGGCAACCGCGGCAACACCGAGTAACCCTGTCAAAGCTACCATCATCAGCGATAAACCATCTAACGCCAAATGAAAGCTAATACCAAAGCTAGGTATCCAAGGCACACTGAATTCAGCAACCCAAGGCACATTTGCATCTGGCGCAATGACTTGCTGACTCATGCCAGAAAAATCACCGTATTGCCACAGTACCATTGACAACACAAAGGTCAACGTCATACCAATTAAGGCAATCCAGCGCGGCAAGCGTTTATTAAAGCGTTCAACCAGCCAGCATAGCAATCCTGCAATAAAAGGAATGGCGATTAATGCTGGTAGCATCCACGTTTGTTGTAACTCAATCATTTTATACCACCGTCATCATTACCAGCACGAGTAACACAGCCATACCCAAGCCAAAGCTTGCAGCATAACCTCGAAGTGACCCTGTTTGCGTCGCAGACAATACCTTATTACCCGCTGATGCCAGCTTAGGTAATAACAGCCACGTTTTATCGATAGGGTCGGCTTTAAATAAGCGGCCGATGAACAAAAAGGGTTTTACAAAAACTATATCGTATAGCGCGTCAAAGCCCATACCGTGATAGCACCAATGATATAGCGCCCCACCGATACGCGTGCGCTTAAAGCTGGTCAGCAGTCGACCTTTATTAACGACATATAATAGCGCCGCCAATATCAAGCCTGCTGCCATCGCACCCATCGCGATAAACTCAGCCGTATGCTTACCATGTGCTTGACCAGCAACTTCTAATAAATGCCCAACACTTTCTGGCAATACGCCTTGCAATGGCGGGGTAATAAATGCACCCACTGCCGTAGATAATACGAGCAATACACTAAGCGGCAGCCAATATGACACACCAGATAGTTTATGGGCATGCGTTTTCTCTTCACCAAAGAAGATAATCCAAATCATACGGAAGGTATAAAGCGCGGTTAAGAAAGCACCGAATACGCCCATATAGAATAAAACCATATGACCGGTTGCATAACTTTCCCAAAGAATGGCTTCTTTAGAGTAAAAACCAACGGTGACCCAAGGTATCGCGGCAAGTGCACCGCCACCGACGATATAGCACCAGAATACTAACGGAATCTTTTTACGTAAGCCGCCCATCTTAAAGATGTTTTGCTCATGATGCACCGAAAGAATGACCGCACCTGATGATAAGAATAACAACGCTTTAAAGAAAGCATGGGTCATCAAATGGAAGATAGCACCTTGCCATGCACCAACGCCGAGTGCTAAGAACATATAGCCAATTTGGCTCATAGTCGAATAAGCAAGGATACGCTTGATGTCAGTTTGTGCCAACGCACAGAATCCTGCAATAACCAGCGTTAATGCGCCCACTGCCCCAACCCAGTACAATAATACGCCCGGCGTCAGGATAAACAATGGATGTAAACGGGCAATCAGATAAACACCAGCGGTAACCATCGTCGCTGCGTGAATCAATGCTGATACTGGCGTTGGACCTGCCATCGCATCTGCAAGCCATGTATGTAACGGCAGCTGGGCTGATTTACCCATCGCCCCACCAACCAACATCATGGTAGTTAGAATCATGGTTGGATTATTAATATCAAATACTTCCGGGGCACGGGTAATAATCTCTTGAATATTAAGCGTACCAAATTCGCGGAATAGTAAAAACAAACCAAAGGCTAAGAACACATCACCAACACGGGTAACAGTAAAGGCTTTTATCGCCGCACGACCATTCGCACGGTCATGGTAGTAAAAACCAATCAGCAAGTAAGAACAGATACCGACGCCTTCCCAACCAAGATATAGCAAGAACAAGTTATCCGCCAATACCAGCAATAACATGCTAGCGACGAATAAGTTCATATAGCTAAAGAAGCGCGCAAAGCCTGTTTCACCTTTCATATACCAAGCGGCAAACAGATGAATCAAAAAGCCAATACCAGTAATGACACCCGTCATCGTTAATGCTAATCCATCAAAGCTTAAGCCAAAATTTGGCGCAAAATCACCGACTTGGAACCATGTCCAGAGTGGAATCTCTACAACAGTTCCGGCTGGATACGTCGTTAAAAAGGTATAGCTGACGATCAGTGTACATAGCGCTGATAGCAGCATACTACCGACACCGACAATCGCTGCCACCTGCTCGCTTAATTTATCGCGCATAAAGGCTAGAATCAAAAAGCCAACGAGCGGGAATATAAAGGTTAATGGTAATAAACTCATGACATCATCCTTTCATCTCATTGGCGCTGTCGACATCGAGATGCCCACGCTGATGATAAAAACGCAATAATATTGCTAAACCAATAGCGGCCTCTGCTGCTGCTAAGGTCAAGATAAAGATAAACATAATCTGTCCATCTGGATCGACCCAACGACTACCTGCTACCACAAATGCTAGTGCCGCCGCATTCATCATGATCTCAAGGCTCATCAGCATAAATAGAAAATTACGCCGTACCATAACACCGCACAGACCAATCGCAAATAAAATACCCGCCAAGATTAGTCCATGGCTCATGGGTATCAGACCCAGTACATTTTGCGCCTCAGCAACCGGCTGCACTAAGCCTGCTACTTCATGGGCAAACGGCACATTGGCAATATCTTGTGCCACGCTTGCTGCTAGTACCATCAGTCTGACTCCTTGCGCGTGACTTTCTTCATACCGTTCTGCGTACCTGCTTTCATGCCAACCTTCATGCCCACGTAGTCATGCGGGTCGACATCTTTATATTCGTATGGTTTTGCCATCTTTACTACATCGTTATTGGTGTGCATGCTGTCGTTTTCATACAGCTCAATACTACCGATATTTGGACTGGCTACTAGACTATCATTACCGATAATCTCGTCATCGATAGCTTCTTTACCTAAATGATAAGCTGCAACTAGAGCAGCAAGTAGTAGCAATGCGGCTACTTCTATCAACATAATGTATTTGGTAAATAAGACTGTACCCACTGCTTTGGCTGAAATAGTCGTACCGCCAATCAAGGCAGCTTCGTTATGATTAAGACCAATCATTGCATACAGCACAACTGCGATAATAATCGTCAAGCCCGTCGGTATCGCCCAAGTGCCAGCATCAAGCCAACGCTCTTCCCGCTCATCATTACGCATGCCTAAATTCAGCATCATAATCACGAAGACGAACAGCACCATAATGGCACCCGCGTAAACGACAATTTCAAGTGCTCCAGCAAACGGCGCACCTATCACAAAAAATATGCCAGCGATTGCCAGCAATGACACAATCATCGATAAAATAGCATGCACTGGATTGGCTTGGGTTACCACGCGCAAACTGGCAAATATTGCTACCGCTGCTAATGAGTAAAACCCTGCCAATTCAGGATTATTTAAAATATTCATCATGGTAGCAAGCTCCTTAGATCAATCGGTGCCGCTTCATTTTGCGCCGCGCCTTTTGGTTTATCTGCTACCGCCATACCCGTCACGCGATAATAGTTATAATCGGGATATTTACCCGGTCCTGAAATCAGCAAATGCTCTTTTTCATAGACCAAGTCTTGACGGACGTATTCGCCCATCTCAAAATCAGGGGTCATCTGAATAGCTGTCGTAGGACAAGCTTCTTCACACAAGCCACAAAAAATACAACGTGAAAAGTTAATACGAAAGAACTCTGGATACCAGCGACCATCTTCACGTTCCGCTTTTTGCAGTGAGATACAACCAACCGGACATGCCACAGCGCACAAGTTACAAGCAACGCAGCGCTCATCGCCGTCAGGGTCACGCGACAGTATAATACGTCCACGAAAACGTGGCGGCACTGGTACTGGCACCTCAGGATAAAGAATGGTGTCGCGTGGTCTGAGCGCATGACTATTGACCATCCACATGCTGCGGACAATGGTAAATAGTCCAATGACGGTCTTTTTTATCGTAGTAAACATGGGATTATTATCCTTCTCAGCTTTACCCTAGTTCATCAGTGATGGCTAGTGATGGCTACTAGTAATGACTATAACGTTGGGGAAAAAATCAAAATGACTGCAGCAGTAACCAATAGATTAATCAAGGTTACGGGCAGGCAGACTTTCCAGCCAAAGTTCATCACCTGATCATAGCGCGGACGCATGAGTGAGCCTCGAGCCAAAACAAACATAGTCATAAAGAAAAGCGTCTTAATCATGAACCAAAAAGCTGGTGGAATAAACGGAATATCTAAATTAAAAGGTGCCAACCAACCACCAAAGAATAAGCAGGTCATCAAAGCAGAAATTAATACAACATTGACGTATTCGCCAATAAAGAACATACCGAACTTCATGCCGGAATATTCAACGTGATACCCTTCAGCAAGCTCTTGCTCAGCTTCTGGTTGGTCAAATGGATGTCTATGCGTGACCGCGACACCGGCAACGACAAAGGTTAAAAAGCCAAAGAACTGCGGGATGATATACCAACCATCAGCCTGCGCTTCAACAATCGCACGTAAGTTAAATGAGCCAGTCAATGCAACAACACCCATCAACGACAAACCTAAGAACACTTCATAACTGATGGTTTGCGCGGCTGAACGTAAGCCGCCAAGTAATGAGAATTTATTGGCTGATGCCCAACCACCGAATAGCACTGCATAGACTGCAATACCAGCCATGGCAAAAAAGAATAAAATACCAATATCCCAATCAGCAACGCCAAGCGTTGGTGAGATAGGAATAATGGCAAATGAAGCCAGAGCGGTAAACATGGCAACTGCAGGCGCCAAAGTAAACATAAACTTATCGGTAAAATTTGGCGTCCAATCTTCTTTAAAGAAGATTTTGAGCATATCCGCGACTAGCTGTAGTGAACCAAACGGTCCAACACGGTTTGGACCATAACGGTCTTGCCAAAGTGCTAACATCCGGCGCTCATAGATAATCATCATTGCCGCGACAATGACAACGACTAAAAAGATAACCAGCGATTGTACGACCATAAAAAGTATGGACCAAGTATCAAAGGTCATCATACTTGCCAAAAAACTTGGCACATCAGGGATAATACGAGTGACTTGCATATTACACCTCCTGTGTGGTGGTCGGCGCTGTGCTTACGGGTACGGCGCGGTTATTGTTATCTTCAAAGCTGTTTAAAGCACTGCCATTTTCAGAATTGCCACTAGCGTCATTAGCCATGCTACCCATCATCGTAATAGGTGCATCGACTTTACGTACTGACGCTGGCATTGATGGATGAATAATGCTCACCTGACCGACAGGGTAACCAATACAACCTTCGGCTAAATAACCAACAAGCTCTACTGGCAGTGTGATTTGCTGTTTATCAATCTCAATCGCTAGATAATCACCAGCCACGATATTCCAATCTTTTGCGTCATCAATCCCTATACGCCATGAGGCGACAGGTAATTGCTCAGCTACCACTGGGCTACGCGATGCCATCATTGAGCTGGCATAAATATTATAAATAGGCACCAATTTAGCTTGTCCTTGATGCATATCCGTCGTAGCTACTGAGCTAACTTCTGGCGCAACATATTGGCGCGTAGCTAAACGCTCTAATTGGTCGAACAAACGCACACCCGGATCACCATTTCTAAGACTACCACCCACTTTATCTTGGTATTTGTTCCAAGCTTGCGGTGAGTTCCAACCGGCAGATTGCGCAAAAGGAATCATCGCGCTTGGGGTTTGCTTACCGCTATAGCCTTCCATTGAAAAGGTTAAACCGGTATCCAAATCTTTTGGCTGCATTGGTTCATGGACAGAGACAGGCGCGCGCATAGAAGTACGACCTGAGTAACGACGTGGCTGACGGGCAATTTTTAGACCCGTCATCCGGTAATCAGCATCGGGTGCAGCTTCTTTGATACCGGCAAGCTTGGGATGAGTCGCTATCAAAGCATTGATGACATCGTCAAGCTGCGTCCAGTCGACATCACGACCTTCTAAGCTGCTGTGCACAGCATGCAACCAGCGCCAACCTTCTTTGATACTACTAAGCGGATGATAATAGTCATTATCATAAACTTGGAAGAAGCGCTGCGCACGACCTTCGGCAGAAATAAGCGTGCCGTCTGCTTCAGCAAAGGTGGCTGCTGGCAATACAATATCGACGTCTTTGTGCCAATCAAGCAATTGATGATCTAACGCAATGACGGTTTTATCAGTCAATAGCTGTGTTAATTTATTCGCATCAATAGCATCAGTCAGCTGATTTTCAGCGACTATCACCACATCAAAATCAGTCGCCAGCAATTCTTCAACTGAATGACCACCGAGTAAACAAACGCCGATACTATTAGCATCTGTCACTGCTAAATAGATACCCGCTTGGGCATGATACTTTTTATTGACTTCTTTTAGCTCAAGTTTGGTTGCAGGCTGACGTTCAACATCGTCTTGCGCTTCGGTATTAACACCCGTTTCAGGCTTATTTGGCTTGGCAGACAGATCTTTATCTTCTGTTTGCTGCGCCGTTGTTGTTTGTGCTCGCGCTTCAGCTGCTGCAACTTTGGCATTATGTGTCTCAACTTCATACTGCTCAGTTGCTTTGATCGCTGCACGCTTTTGGCTTAATGCTTGCGTGATTTGCGCAGCTGCTTCTATCAAGGCAATAGACGATAAGCTGCTACCAGAGACAACCAATGGCTTGTCCGCTTGGATCAAGTCATAAGCGATTTGCTGTGCCAGCGCTTGCATAGGATCAACATTGATATTGGCATTAGCATCTTCCTCATTGCTTTGCGGATCGACTATTTTTGATAAGTTATCAGCAAATTTAGCAATTTCATCCGCAACTTTAAAACCAAGTTTAGTGATGTCTTCAGGAGTCGCTACGACGCTAACCTTACTGATATCTTCAAGTTTGGTTTGAGTCACATCGATGACATATACTGGGCTTTGTGCACCTTGAGCAATACGTTTGACTGGCTCAGCCAACCACGATTGCGTTTTGGTAGCAGCCGCCATTTTTATGGCTTCATTTTTCGCCGCTTGACGGATAGAGAGTGCCACACGTGATGACGTTTGAGTGATATCTTCACCCAAAATCAGTACCGCATCGTGGCTTTCAATATCGGTCATACCTGGGTTATAAATACCCTCAGTACTCAAGACTTCAATACATTTATTGACCAGTGCTTGCTGCTGATGATTAAGACCCGTTGAGAAATTATCAAAACCAACGAGGTTTTTTAGCGCAAAGTTGGTCTCTAAGCTGGCACGTGGCGAACCAATACCAATGACTTTTTTATCTTTAATACGCTTAATGGTTTCATCAAGAGCATAGTCAATATTGATTTTAACGTGTTTATCATTGATACGTTCAAGCGCTTGAGTCGGGCGATCTCCACGATTGACATAGCCATAGCCAAAACGACCACGGTCACATAAGAAATAGCGATTTACTTCACCGTTATAGCGGTTTTCGATACGGCGCAATTCACCATAGCGCTCACCGGCAGAGATATTGCAACCCGCTGAGCAGCCATGACAGATGCTTGGTGCATACTGCATATCCCACTTACGGTTATAACGATCCGAATGCGTCTTATCGGTAAATACACCCGTTGGACAAACTTCGGTCAAGTTACCTGAAAACTCACTTTCAAACTGACCATCTTTATCACGACCAAAATAAACACGCTCATTTGAGCCATAAACGCCCAAATCTTCGCCGCCCGCATAGTCTTTATAAAAACGGACGCAGCGATAGCAAGCGATACAACGATTCATCTCATGCGCGATAAACGGACCAAGCTCTTGATTGTGATGGGTACGTTTGGTAAAGCGGTAGCGACGACGATGATGACCTGACATATAGGTCATATCTTGCAAATGACAATGTCCACCTTCTTCACAGGTTGGGCAGTCATGCGGATGGTTAATCATCAACAGCTCAACCATCGACTTACGGAACGCCTTTGCTTCATCATCAGTCACTGAGATGTACATATCATCGCCTGGGGCGACCATACAGGACATCACAAGGCGACCGCGACCCGCTTCCATATCTTCTTTGGTCATATATTGCTTAACCGCGCACTGACGGCAAGAGCCTACTGAACCAAGGGCTGGGTGATAACAAAAATACGGCACATCAATGCCGAGTGACAAACATGCTTGTAGCAAGTTGTCCGCGCTATCTACTTCGACAGTGGTTCCATCAATATGTATGACTGCCATGCCGCTCTCCTTATTTCACATCTAGCTGTTGATTGGCTGCAGCCTCAATGACATCTTCACCAACCGCCTGCGCAATCTTTTGATCAAACTCAGGACGGAAATATTTAATTGCACTCATCAGTGGTTCCATCGCACCGGGGGCGTGTGCGCAAAAGGTTTTACCGATCCATAAGTCACGGGTTAAACCTTCTAGCTTTTCAACATCGCCAATCTGCCCTTCGCCATCATTGATAGCGGTAAGGATTTTGACGCCCCACGGCAAACCATCGCGGCATGGCGTACACCAACCGCACGATTCGCGCTGAAAGAAAATCTCAAGATTACGTACCAATGGCACCATATCTTGTTCTTCGTCAACGACCATAAGCAGACCCGTACCCATACGGCTACCCGCTTTTTGGATAGTGTCAAAATCAACGACAGTATCTAAATGCTCAGCGGTTAAAAAATCCGTTGATGCGCCGCCTGGTAACCAAGCCTTAAGTGTGCGACCTTCCTGCATACCACCTGCGAAATCTTCAATAATCTCACGCGCCGTATAACCAAATGGTAATTCCCAAAGACCGGGGTCATTGACCAAACCAGAACAGCCAAATAGCTTCGTGCCTGGCGTTTCGACCACACCTTTGGCTTTTGGCAGGTCTTGATACCACTTACTACCATGCAGGATAATCGCTGAAACGTTATGTAAAGTTTCAACGTTATTGACCACGGTTGGTCGACCCCATGCACCAGCTACCTGTGGAAATGGTGGTTTGGTACGCGGATTGGCACGACGACCTTCTAAGCAGTTAATTAATGCCGTTTCTTCACCGCAGATATAACGACCAGCACCCGTATGCACATGTAAATCAAAACTAAAATCTGAGCCTAAAATATTATCGCCGACTAGATTATTGGCTTTTAACTCTTCAATCGCTGTACTTAACCGCTCCGCAGCTAAGATGTATTCACCACGGATAAAGATATAACCGGCTGTTGCACCAATCGCATAGGCAGAAATAAGCATGCCTTCAATAAGCTGAAGCGGCAAACGCTCCATGAGCAAACGGTCTTTAAACGTACCCGGCTCCATCTCGTCAGCATTACAGACTAGATAGCGTGGACCGCCATCAGGTGGTGCCATTAGTGACCATTTAATACCTGCTGGAAAACCTGCACCGCCGCGACCTTTTACCACCGCTTCTTTAATAGTATTTAACGTATCATCTGGCGATTGGTTTAACGCTATCTTTAACGCTTCAAAACCACGTAATGATTCATAAGTGGCCAAATCAAGCACCGCATCATGATGCGCTAAGCGCCAGGTCAGCGGTTTGGTTTCACTGGTAGCAGTCGATCTATCGCCATAGATAGGAATACGCTGTTCATTAAGTTGGCTTGGCGCTTTGCCTTGATTACGAAGAGCAATCTGCTCTGAAACAGTTAATCTCATGCGTATAGCTCCAACAATTGGGCGACTTCTTCAGGCTGGACAGGACCATAGGTATCTTCATCAATCAATACCGCAGGACCTTTGTCACAGTTACCTAAACAGCAAATCGGCAATAGCGTAAAACGACCATCATCAGTGGTTTGACCATAGTTGATGCCCAGCTGCGACTTTAATTCAGCTGCTAGTGCTTCATAGCCTGTTAAATAACAAGCCACCGAATCACAAACAAGGATGACATGACGACCAACTGGCTGACGATAGATACGGTTAAAGAAGGTTGCTACCCCATCCATATCCGTCATCGGAACATTTAAAATATTAGCAATCGCATTCACTTGTGCATCATCGACCCAGCCGTTACGCTTTTGCACGATTTTCAGCGAATCTAAAGACGCTGCTCGTGGGTGTGGATAATGATGCATAAACTCATGGATAGCCGCAATTTCTTCTGCAGTTAAGATACTTGCCACATCTACTTTTGGCATTTTATCGGAAACAATTTTCATAATCTTTTTCTTTCCTCACTCAGCCCACTGTTTGTATTACGCTCACGGCGCAATGACAGCGTTTTGGTGTGCCAGTTTGGCGATAATATGTTAATGAACGCGTCGTACTTTTAATATATAAACGATAATGATAAACGTATAACCACAGACGCTCTAACGGTCACAATCCGCCATCACAATATCAATTGACGCCAGATACATAATGGCATCGGATACCAATGAACCATTAATGACTGATGGCATCTGCTGCAAATGCGCGAATGTCGGCGTACGAATACGGGTACGATAGCTCATCGTCGCTTTATCCGAGGTGATGTAATAGCTGTTTAGACCTTTAGTCGCTTCCACAATCGTGGTGCACTCACCCGCTGGCATCACAGGACCCCAAGAAACAGAGATAAAGTGATTAATCAAGGTTTCAATATCATTCAAGGTACGATCTTTTGGCGGTGGTACTGCCAATGGATGATCCGCCTTATAAGGACCTTGTGGCATATTATCCATACATTGACGGATAATACGTAGCGACTGGCGCATCTCTTCGACTTTCACCATACAGCGATCATAAGCATCGCCGTTATAGCCGACTGGTACTTCGAAATCGTAATTCTCATAGCCCATGTACGGACGCGCTTTACGCAAATCAAAATCCAAACCTGTTGCACGCAAACCTGCGCCAGTAACGCCCCACGCCAATGCTTGCTTGGTATTATATTGGGCAACGCCTTGAGTACGACCTTTAAGCACACTGTTTTGCAATGCTGCTTTAACATACTCATCCAAGCGTTTTGGCATCCAATCTAAGAACTCACGTACCAAACGCTGCCAGCCGCGCGGCAAATCATGCGCTGTACCGCCGATACGGAACCACGCAGGATGCATACGGTAACCGGTTACCGCTTCGATAACGTCATAAGCTTTTTGGCGATCGGTAAACATATAGAATACCGGCGTCATACCACCGGCATCTTGGATAAAGGTACCGACAAACAGCAAGTTATTAGTAATACGGAAAAACTCACTCATCATCACGCGGATGGTTTCAGCGCGCGGCGGAATAGTAATACCGGCAAGCTTTTCAACCGACATGATGTACGGTAGCTCATTCATTACGCCGCCAAGATAATCAATACGGTCGGTATAAGGAATAAATGAGTGCCACGTTTGACGCTCAGCCATCTTTTCTGCGCCGCGATGGTGATAACCAATATCAGGGATACAATCGACAACTTCTTCGCCATCAAGCTGTAGTACCAAACGGAATGCACCGTGAGCGGATGGATGGTTAGGACCAATGTTCAAGAACATAAAGTCTTCATCACGACCCGAGCGTTTCATGCCCCATTCTTCTGGGACAAAGCGCAGGTTTTCTTGCTCGTATTGTTGTTTGGCGGTATTCAAGAAATACGGAGTAAACTCAGTTGCCCGCGCATGATATTCTTTGCGCAGTGGATGACCTTCCCAGTATTTTGGTAATAAAATACGGGTCAAATGCGGATGACCAGTGAAGACAATACCGAACATGTCCCAGACTTCACGCTCATACCAGTTGGCATTGGGCCAAATCTGTGTCGCACTTGGGACGTTTAAATCTTCTTCACTGAGCGCTACTTTGATACGCACATCACTATTACGCTCAAGCGACATCAAGTGATAAAATACCGTGAAATCACTGTCAGGTAAACCTTGACGATGCTGACGTAGACGCTCATCTATCGCTGACAAGTCAAATAACATGACATAAGGTTTTGGCAATTTGCGTAAGAATAAGAGAACGTCTAATAAATCAGCGCGTGCCACCCAAACCGTTGGAATGTCGTCAACCGTGTGCTGCACAACGAACTTACCAGCATATTTTTCTTCCAGCTCTTTGATAACCGCTGGGACAGGCTTGATCTTAGGATCTGTGTTTTCGACTACCGTGACCATGAATGATGTCTTCCTTCATTAATCATAACTGAACCATGACAACCATAATAAAAGATGATAATCATAACCAAACTATGATGAGCGTACGCGCACTTCTAACAATTATTAATAACTACGCCAAACTGCTTAACTAAATGCTATCTGGGCTACGTAAGTTTTTCACAGCGATACGATCTGCTTGCTTACGGTCACGCTCAGGCGTCATCTGCGGCTGATAGACACCCTGATCATTAACATGAATACCTAGCGGACGACGTTCTTTAGTAATAGATTCTTGTAATAACATCAAGCCTTGAATCAATGCTTCTGGACGTGGCGGACAACCGGGCACATAGACGTCGACAGGGATAATTTTATCCACGCCTTGCACGACCGAATAGATATCATACATACCACCCGAGTTGGCACAAGCACCCATCGAGATGACCCATTTTGGCTCGAGCATTTGCTCGTATAGACGTTGAATAACGGGTGCCATTTTAACAAAGCAAGTACCAGCAACAATCATCACATCCGCCTGACGTGGCGAGGCGCGAATAACTTCGGCACCAAAGCGTGATAAGTCATGAACTGCGGTTAAGGTAGTCGCATATTCGACATAACAGCATGAGGTACCAAAGTTAAATGGCCACAGTGAGTGCTTGCGCCCCCAGTTTGCTGTTGAATGGACAAGGTCTTCTAGACGACCCATAAAGACGTTTTTATTGACTTCATCTTCCATTGGATCGTTGACAGTTTGGCTTGTCTGAGCAGGATAAGTATCTGCATCAGGGTTGGCTTTTGTTAATGTGTATTTCATAACATACAACCTTTATATTAAACAAAGTGCGGCAATGATTTGCCCTCACTACTGCCTTAACTTCATTATTAAATAATTTTGTTATTCACTAATTAACACGCACTGTTATTCATTAACGCGTCATTTTATCTGTTTGTGCAGACGTCGCAAAGTCCACAGAAGTGACATTACCCGTGGTATTAATATGATCAATGTTTTGTAAGTGACGACGATTGGTCTCAATATTGTTTGAGACGTTAATCTGACCAGAGGACTGCGCAGGTATCTTGCCCGTAGGATCGACCATAAGTTCATCAACACCATCGAACTTGGTGATATCAGCTAAACTAAAGCCTGCGGGTGCAGCATATAGGCGCGCTTTTTTGCGTAGCTTATCAGCCGGTGCCCAGTTCATCGCACCCAGACTCAACTCGTATACCAAGCCAATGATCAAGATGGTGATAAATATAGCGGCAGCAGCAAAACCAAGCCAGCCAGCTTCACGAACTGAGACTGCATAAGCATATAAGTAGAGGGCTTCTAGATCAAAAATAACAAAGAAGATCGCCACCAAATAGAATTTGGCAGACAAACGAATACGGGCGTTGCCAGATCCGACAACACCCGCTTCAAATATCTCTTCTTTTTGTGAGCCATGTGAGCGACCGCCAAGTAGACGCGGGACAACCAACATAAACACAACTAGCCCAATGGCGGCTAAAATAAAAGCAATGGCTGACCAATTAAAAGCAGACATGATAATACGTGCTCCTCACCCAATCGAGTGTTACACGCCGCGCAAGCACCGACCTACATATTAAGGTCGTCAAGCGACAGGCATAACGCAGACGAAAACACAAAGCAACTGTCACTGTATTTAAGTAACTGTCATTGAGTCACATGTTAGGTTCTGTACTGGTAACAACCAATTATCAAGCTTATTGACGACGATGTCAGATCTGACCAACTGTAGAGTGTCCGCTCTATATGCGGATAAAGGCTGGTCGCCCAACGCATCTTCTAACAACGTAAGATCAACGTATTAAATCAATGTCATATTCGATAGTTTATTTAATTGATTTAATAGCTCATTACACGTGGTCAACAATGACGTGACAACTGGCATAAATTATTTACGTACTATACGCATATCGGTAATCAAAAGCTAGTTTTTAACTGCATTGAGCGGTCACTTTATCAGCAAAAAAAATAGGTTTTTTTATCCGCAAACTATGCTATAGATTATTCATCATCCTGCTCTAAAAACCTTCTAAAAGTTTAAAGAATGTATTATTAATTGACTGCTAACTAAGATGAAAAATCTATATAAAACGCGCAGTTAGTCACAGCTTGTAATTATTTCACTTTCACTTCCATAATGGATAATACTTAAGTCTGACTCCTTATTTTTATTCATGGGAAATGAGCTTGTATTGGCCAAATTTTCGACGGTTTTCATTGAAACAAAATGTTTCTCTATGTCATTTTTCAAGACGTACCTTATATATACCTCATAATCTTATATATTCCACGCTACTAACTCCTGCCCAAAAGCCTTAGTTTTGCTTTATAATAACTCACCTAATTTTGCTCGCAGATTGCCTAAAACCTTAAAACTATTCTGTGAGTTACTCTATTTAAAATGCCAATATGCCCTCTATTTTAACGAATGTATTTTTCGCTTGATGGCAGCTAGTGGCATTTTACGATTTACTGCTACCCTCTTTTTGCTTTTGTCTTACAGGTCACGTTATGAGTCAACTTAATCCCAAACAACAAGAAGCCATGCTCTACGTATCTGGTCCGCTACTGGTGTTAGCAGGTGCCGGCTCCGGTAAGACGTCAGTGATTACCCGCAAGATTGCTTATTTGATCGAAGAATGCAACATGCCTGCTGAGCGTATCACGGCGGTGACCTTTACTAATAAAGCGGCGCGTGAAATGAAAGCTCGAGTCAGTAAGCTACTACCGAGTGAAAAGACCCGTGGTCTAACGGTTTCAACCTTTCACCAATTTGGTCTCCAGTTTCTACGATATGAGCTGCTTCATACGCCATTGAAAGGCAATTTCTCCATTATGGATAGTGACGATAGCAAGCGTTTGCTAATGGAGCTTATGATGCGTGATAACTTAAGCGGCGCTGAGAGTCGTGAGTTGGTTGGCAAAGCAATCAAGATGATTTCTGATTGGAAAAATGATTTGATTGAGCCGGATAAGGCGATGGAAACCTTAGACGATCCAGAAGATATGATTTTTGCGACGCTTTATGCTTTATATGAGCGCAATCTACGGGCTTATAACGCAGTTGATTTTGATGATTTGATTGTATTACCGACCAAAATACTGCGTGAAAATCGAGAGCTACGTGATAAATGGCAAAACCGTATTCGCTATCTATTGGTCGATGAATACCAAGATACCAATACCGCTCAGTATGAGATGATTAAGTATCTAGTCGGACCACAAGGGCGCTTTACGGTCGTTGGTGATGATGACCAATCTATTTATGCATGGCGCGGTGCTAAACCTGAAAACATGGGTCTACTTAAAGAGGATTTCCCAAAATTAAAAATCGTCATGCTTGAGCAAAACTATCGCTCAACCACGCGTATTTTGACCTCTGCTAATGCGGTTATTACCAACAATGAGCATTTATTTGAAAAGAAACTCTGGTCAGATAAAGGTCAAGGCGAAAAAATTCGCATTATTAACTGTCGTAATGATGACGATGAATCTGAGCGCGTCGCCAAAGAAATCGTCACGCATAAATTGCGCTTTGGCAATGAGTGGGAACAATATGCCGTTCTCTATCGCAGTAACTTCCAAGCGCGGATGCTAGAGGCGCAGTTGCGTCAACTGCAAGTGCCTTATAAATTATCGGGTGGTCAGTCATTCTTTGCTCGTAGTGAAATTAAAGACGTTATGAGCTACTTACGTCTGATTTTAAACCCAGAAGACGACAGTGCTTTTTTGCGCGTGATTAATACGCCCAAGCGTGGCATGGGACCAGCAACGCTTGAGAAGCTTGGCTTATTTTCACAAGAACATAGTATCTCGCTACTGGCTTCTTGTACGCATGCCGGTCTGGCCCACGTTTTACCGTCGAAATCTTATAGTACGTTAAAGGAGTTTGGCGACTTTATTGAGCACTATACTCGCGAGCTTGATCAACATCCTGACCCTGTGCCAATCGTACGCCAGATGATTGATGAGACCGGTTATATTGATTTTGTGCGTAGTGACTCTAAAACACCGCAGCAAGAAAAAAACCGCATTGATAATATCGACATGCTTTATACCAGTATTCAATCGCTGATTAATCGCGCCGAAGAAGACGAAGACCGTACCATTGATACCATTATTCGCAAGCTGGTATTGCTTGATATGCTGGAGCAGCAGCAAGAAGAAGAAAACACCAATAAAGTGAATCTAATGACCTTACATGCGGCAAAAGGCTTGGAGTTTGATTTTGTTTATATCATGGGGCTTGAGGAAGAGATGCTACCTCATCGCAACTCTATCCTAAGCGAGACGGTCGAAGAGGAACGGCGCTTGATGTATGTGGGCATTACTCGCGCGCGTCGCGAGCTAACTTTGACACTAGCCACTCAGCGCCGTGCTGGTGGTCAAATGCGCGTCACGTCTGAATCACGATTTTTAGATGAGTTGCCAGAAGATCATATCGATTGGCCTGCCAAAGCAAAAAAACAAAAAGCCACCAAAGATCCTGCAGCAGTTGCTGATGAATACTTGGCTAATATTCGGGCTTTATTGGGCAATCGATAATGTTTAACCATTAAAAAGCCAACAAATATAACTCATTCATTAAGCTTAGCTCTTAGTCATTATTATTTACATATTTTGAAAACTTGGAACTTTTATGCCCGCTCCTACGCCGAATTCTGCACGACCATCGACACGACAGGGAGATTATAATCCGGCTGAATCTAACGCTGAATATAAACTACTCTATTTGCAAGAGTTGGTTGCGGACAAGGCATATGAGGCGATTACTGAGTTTTTAGAGAAGCAGTCAGAATATGAGATTGCCAACTTACTAGAGTCGTTCCCGACTCAGAGCCGACTACTGATTTGGGCACAAGTACCAGAAAACATCAAAGGTGAAGTGCTAGCTGAGCTAGAGTTTGATACACGCCAGCCATTGATGGAAAACATCTCGTCAAAAGAGATATCGCTGTTTACCCAAGATCTTGATGCACAAGACATCTCAGAAATTTTAGACACCGTTACCGAAAGCGTGCGTACTTCAGTGATGGCGACATTGGATGAAGAAATACGCATTCAGGTCAATAAACTCGATACCTATGCCGACTGGGAAGTTGGCAGCTATATGGATCCTGAGCTTATTCAGGTGCGAGAAGATATGACACTGGCTGATGTTCAAAACTGGCTGCGAGAAGATATTGAGCTGCTTGATGATGAAAGCCAAGAGCTATTGGTTGTCGATCAAAGTCAGCAACTGCTTGGTTTATTAAGTCTCGCTGATTTGATTAAGCATGACCAAAGCACCTTAGTTGCTGATTTAATCGATAGCGCTATTACCATTAATGATCGCTTGGACATTCAAGATGCGGCGGCGATTTTTCGCTCAGAAGACATTCGTTTTGCCCCAGTGATTAACAGTCATGGCGAGCTAGTCGGTCAATTAAACGGTGAGGACATCATGGAAATTATCCAAGATGATGTCGACAGTACCATGAAAAACCTTGCTGGTGTCAGTCAAGACGAAGAGCTGTTCGCACCTATTTTGACCAGTGCAAAAAGCCGTAGTATTTGGCTTGGTATCAATTTATGTACGGCACTATTAGCTGCAGCTGTAATTGGACAGTTTGAAGCCGTATTAGCAAAAGTGGTGGCTCTGGCGATTCTTATGCCCGTAGTTGCCAGTATGGGCGGTATTGCAGGCTCGCAGACGCTTACTGTCGTCATTCGCGGTATGGCAATGGGGCAAATCGGTGGCTCTAACCGCGTATGGTTATTAAATAAAGAGCTGTGGGTTGGGGCGATAAACGGTATCATATGGGCGATAATTATGGCGTTTATTGCGCAATTGTGGTTTCATAACATTAAAATCAGCGCGGTTATCGGTCTAGCGATTGCGATTAATATGACCGCTGCTAATGTCTCGGGCATTAGTATTCCACTGATGCTAAAGCGCATGAATATTGATCCGGCATTATCTGCCTCTGTTATCCTAACCACGGTAACGGATATTGTTGGTTTTATGTCGTTTTTGGGCTTGGCAAGTATACTGATTCTTTAATCAATCGCTTATTAAAATTTAGAAACCAAAAGTTAAAAATCATCAGCTATTTATAGAAATAGTTGTTGTTAAGCAATTAAATTTAAAAATTAGGGCACGCCCTAAATTCATTCTGTTTATAAAACCATTAAATCGTTAAGTGAGTGCGTTATGCAAGCTGTACAAGTTAAAGTCTTAAACCCTAAAATCACTGAAGATAAAGCGTTTTCTTTGCCTACTCGTGCCACTGACGGCAGCGCAGGTATTGATTTGCGCGCTTGTATTGATGAGCCTTTAACGATTAAAGCGGGTGCTACCCATTTGATTGGTACTGGTTTGGCGGTTTATATACAAGATCCTAACTTTGCAGGTATGATTTTACCGCGTTCAGGTCTTGGACATAAGCATGGTATTGTTTTGGGTAACTTGGTTGGACTTATCGATGCTGATTATCAAGGTGAGCTGATGGTCAGTATTTGGAATCGTAGTCAGGAAGACTTTGTATTAAGTCCTGCAGAACGCATGGCACAATATGTGGTTGTCCCTGTTGCCCGTCCTGAATTTGAAGTCGTGACAGAATTTAGTGATACCAGCGCACGTGGTGCTGGTGGTTTTGGACACTCCGGTCGTCAGTAGTCATTATCATTTGCTCTAAATTATATAGTCTAAATCGCATAACCTAAGCTGTATAAAAAACTATCAGCGATTTATTTATTATTCATATTTATCACGATAATAAGGAAGTAAAAGATGCCGTTTTTTGCTGCGCAACACTCCTTATTTCGTGCCTATGATATTCGCGGTTCGCGCCAGCACTTTACTGATGACTTTGTTCACGCCTTAGGATATGCCTTGGCGCATCTTTATCACGTTCAACAAGACAGTGATAACAAAAAAAATATCGTCGTGATCGGCTATGATGTACGCCATGATAGTGACGTTATTGCTCAAAACCTTGCCACTATATTGATCCAATGCGGTCTACAAGTTATCCAATTGGGACTGATTACCACGCCTATGATGGTATTTTGGGCTGAGCAATATCAAGGTCACGGTATCATCGTGACTGCCAGTCATTCTGCCAAAGATATTTTGGGTATTAAGTGGTTGGTCAACCATCAATCTCCTAGCGTTGAAGAGATTCAGGCGCTTTACCAGCAAGTGACTCAGCAGCAACTAACTCTACGTTCTTTAGGCAACAGCATGCTTGAAAAAAGTAACTTCTATAAAGGCTGCTTGCAAGAAAACGGTTTTAAAACTACTGATTTTCAAAAAGTGATTGTTAAAAAATACAATCAAAAAGGCTATAAAGCTTCAAGCACTCTACGACATGTAGTGGATAACCCTATTAGCAATCAGCAAATGTCTTTATCGTCTGAGCAAATAGCAGCGCATTATATTGATGCTATTGTGCAAGTGTTCAAAGCACTCTATCCGCATGATAATCAATCATTTCTTACCAAGCTAGATTTGGTGGTTGTTATCGATTGTATGCATGGTGCGACCAGTCATATCGCTCAGCAATTATTTGAGCGATATTGCCAAAGTGTCATCATGCTTAATAACGTCCCAAACGGAGATTTTCCTGCTGGCAATCCCGATCCTACTGAACCACATCGGCTCAAACAGTTGCAGCAAAGCGTAATTAATCATCAGGCAGATATAGGTATCGCCTTTGACGGTGATGGCGACCGACTAATGATCGTCGATAATACAGGCAAGGTAGTCACACCCGATCACTTGCTCTACTTATTAGCAAAGGTGATATTGACTGAGCGTCCAGTCGCTTGTACCCAGTTGCAATCTCCGCCGCAAATTCTCTTTGATATTAAATGTTCGCATCATTTGCCGAAGCTACTGACTGAGCTTGGCGCAGAACCTATCATCAGCAAAACTGGCAGTAGCCTAATGCGCCAACAGATGCAGGACTCTGCTGGGCAAATCGTATTTGCTGGAGAGTTATCGGGGCATTTTATCTTTAACGACAGTCGCTTTATTGTCTATGATGATGCCATATATGCAGCTTTAAGACTGTTGCATTGGCTGGCAGCTGATAACTCAAATAGTCTAAATCCTACAACAAATCTTGCTAATATCATCTATCAATTACCAAACATTGTCAGTACTGCCGATCATTATTTACCGCTGCCAGTAAATGCGTCAACCGATTGCTCAATCATTGAGCAGCTAACTCGACTATGCGTGTACTTACAACAACTCATAAAAGTAACCGCTCCACTGCCTACTCAGGCTGAATATCAAGTACTTAGTACTTGTCAGCGGACGCTTTGTAGTTGCTCTATAAAAAGCCTCCCTATTAACATAGAGCAAGCCAAAGACTTATTGCCAATAGGTACAACTCTGAGCTGTATTGATGGCGTGCGTCTAGATTTCGCCCATGGTTTTGGCATACTGCGTCAATCAAATACCAGTCACAATTTAACCGCGCGCTTTGCAGGAGACAGCATGGCACATCTACAAGATATTCAAGCAAAATTTGCCGCGCTATGTTTTCCTTTTGATGAAAATCTAGCTGCGCAGATTGTAGCTATCTCCCCTCAGTAGTCAGTTATCAAAACTATTTTTTATCACAAATGCAACTTTGTTATTTATGACTTTTTATAACAACAACCAATCGCTTAACACCGTATTTTAGGAGTTTATAATGACCTTGAATTTAGATGAAGCCAAAATTACTGCTGAAGTCTTGACCACCGCCCTGCCCTATATTCAACGCTTCGTCGATAAAATCATTGTGGTCAAATACGGCGGCAATGCCATGACCGATCCTGCGCTTGAAAGCTCATTTGCCCGAGATATCGTCCTACTCAAAACCGTTGGTATGCATCCTGTGGTCGTACATGGTGGCGGTCCACAAGTGGATAATTTATTAAAAGAGCTTGGGCGGCACTCAGACCGTATCGATGGGATGCGCGTTACTGACAAGGACACCATGGATATCGTCGAGATGGTACTTGGCGGCAATGTTAATAAATCGATTGTGAGCTTAATTAACAAGCACGGCGGCTGCGCTATCGGTTTAACGGGTAAAGATGCCAACTTAATCTTGGCTAAAAAATTGATGATGGAAAAAATCGGCACAGATGGTGTTGCTGTACCGGTAGATTTGGGTTTTGTAGGGGACGTGGTCAGCGTCAATAAAGACGTGATTAATATGCTGATTGCCTCTGATTTTATCCCTGTTATCGCCCCTCTTGGCGTCGATGAAGAAGGCAATACTTATAATATCAACGCCGATTTGGTCGCTGGTAAAGTCGCCGAATTCTTGCAGGCAGAGAAACTTATGCTACTAACCAATATCAAAGGTGTGTTGGGGCGTGATGGCGAAGTCGTGACTGGTTTGACGCCTAAGACTGTAGATAGCCTAATTGAAGATGGTACGATTTCAGGCGGCATGATTCCTAAAATTCAATGTGCGCTTGATGCGGTTCGTAGCGGCGTAAAAAGTGCCGTTATCGTCGATGGTCGCGTACCGCATGCCACGCTGTTAGAGATTTTCACTAACGAAGGTGTTGGTACACTAATCAGTCGAGATCTAGGCTAATCATTGGCCAAATAGTAGGAGTAAATCATGGCATTGTGGCTTTGGTGTCTACTTTTTATCTTAGAAAGCTCGTACTGCTGGTGGATTATTGGCTATGGTGGCGCAAAATGGATAGAAGGGTGGAAGTCATTTTTCCTCATTGAGTGGTTTGCACTAGATTGGAATGCCGAACAAATTCGCTTTTACGTCTTGCTTATATGGCTCGCAAGTGTGATTTGGTTTATTTTAGCTGTTATAAAGCCCGAGCTAAGAGGTTCTTAGCTCGGGCTTTATTGATGGTAACAGTAGGCTTTTACGAAAAAATTTTATCAAACTCGGCTTCACTAAAGCCACATAATAATATTGGCTGATTTTTATCTACCCGCTCACCTTCAACGATCGGACGCTTAATCATACTGGTATTTTCTAGGAGCAAGTCAATGGCTTTATTCATATCGCTATCCGCCGCTTGCTTTTGAGCATCTTCTAGCTTACGCCATGTCGTTCCGCGCTTGTTTAATACTTTATCAATACCTAGGTTATCCACCCAGCGCTGTATCGTTTCTTTATCAATACCTTGTTTTTTATAATCATGAAAGTTATAGCTAACGCCCAACTCATCAAGCTTGATAAAGGCTTTTTTCATGGTGCTACAAGATTTGATACCGTAAATAGTGATGGTCATAATATCTCCTTGTCAATGAACGTTACTGTTTATTATACTCAAATAATGCTTGAAGCTGGCACATAGCAAATGTAGATATCGGCAAGCGGCGAATGCAAGCCGAAAAGCCACTAGGTAATCAATGAAAGGCGACATCCTATCGTCGCAATTTTCGCCAAATTACGCTATGCTATAGCATTATAAAATTTCACCCCATTTATCTGTAATAACCGATTCCGAGCCAACTATGACCAACGCCGTAACAGCAGAAACTGCTAATACTAATAATACTTCTAGCGACAAGACCCAATATCAGCCGCAACTTATCGAAGCGCAGCAGCAAGCCAAATGGGCAACTGACAAGCGCTTTGAAGTCAGCAATGAGCCAAGTGATAAACCAAGCCGTTATATGCTGTCTATGTTTCCGTACCCAAGCGGCAAACTGCACATGGGTCACGTGCGCAACTATACTATCTCTGATGTGTTAAGCCGTTATTATCGCCTAAAAGGTTATGAAGTCATGCAGCCAATGGGCTGGGATGGTTTTGGCTTGCCAGCAGAAAACGCCGCGATTGCCAATCAGACGCCGCCTGCCAAGTGGACGTTTGAGAATATCGACAGTATGCGCGCCCAGCTAAAATTGCTTGGCTTGTCTATTGACTGGTCACGTGAATTTGCCACTTGTAGCCCTGAATATTATCAGTGGGAGCAGTGGTTGTTTTTGCAGTTATATAAAAAAGGCTTGGTCTATAAAAAGCTTGCAACCGTCAACTGGGATCCAATTGACAATACTGTATTAGCCAACGAGCAAGTCATCGATGGTAAAGGCTGGCGTAGTGGCGCTATGGTCGAAAAGCGTGATATTCCGATGTATTATTTTAATATCACTGATTATGCTGATGAATTGCTTGATGATTTGGATCAGCTAGAGGGTCACTGGCCATCTGAAGTCATCACCATGCAGCGCAATTGGATTGGTCGTAGCTCAGGTATGGAAGTGCATTTCCCTTATGAGCTGGCTGGTCAAAGCAATAGCTTAGATGTCTTTACCACTCGCCCTGATACCTTGATGGGTGTCACTTATGTTGCCGTTGCTGCAGAACATCCGCTAGCCCAATATGCCTCCGAGAATAATAAAGCGATTGCAGATTTTTGCGCCCTTTGTAAAAAAGGCTCAGTCGCTGAAGCTGATTTGGCTAAAGCTGAAAAAATCGGTATGGATACGGGTCTAACCGTGACCCATCCATTGACTGGCGAAGAAGTACCTGTTTGGGTTGCCAATTATGTACTTATGAGCTATGGCTCAGGTGCGGTAATGGCAGTACCTGCTCACGATGAGCGCGACTATGAGTTTGCAACCAAATACAACTTACCGATTAAACAAGTCATTGACATTCCTGCAGGGTATTTTGATAAGGTAGAAGCTGACGCCAAAGCGAATAATACTGAGAGCAATCGTGCTTATACCGAGCGCAATAGCTTAGTCAATTCAGGCGAATTTGATGGCATGGATTTTGAGCAAGCGTTTGAAGCCATGCTTGCTAAGCTTGAGCCGCAATCTCTTGCTAAGAAAAAAATTCAATACCGTCTCCGTGATTGGGGTGTTTCACGCCAACGTTATTGGGGCTGCCCTATCCCAATGGTCAACTGTGAGCATTGCGGCACCGTACCTGTCGAAGAGCAAGATTTGCCCGTTGTCTTACCGACTGATGTCGTTCCTGATGGTCGCGGAAATCCGTTAAAAAATATTCCAGAGTTTGTCAATACGACGTGTCCTAAATGCGGTAATCCTGCTGAGCGCGAAACCGATACCTTTGACACCTTTGTGGAGTCAAGCTGGTACTATGCACGCTTTGCAAGCCCAAATGATGCGCAAAGCATGGTCAACAAATCTGCCGCCAATAAGTGGCTGCCTGTCGATCAATACATCGGCGGTGTTGAGCACGCGGTGATGCATCTACTTTATGCACGCTTCTTCCATAAACTGATGCGTGATGAAGACTTGGTGTCAGGAAATGAGCCGTTTGCTAATTTGATGACGCAAGGTATGGTATTGGCAGGGACATTCTATCGCCTAAATGCGGATGGCAGTACCACCTACTACTTTGCAGAAGACATTGATATCGACTATGACGAACGTGGTCAACCGATTAAAGCCATCTTAAAATCTGATGGGCAGCCCGTGACCATTGGCAAAATCGAAAAAATGTCAAAGTCAAAAAATAATGGTGTCGACCCGCAGCTTACCATTGATAAATATGGCGCGGATACCGTTCGTCTTTACACCTTATTTACCGCCCCTGCCGACCAAACACTTGAATGGTCAGATGATGCACTAAAAGGTCCTTATAACTTTGTTAAGAAAGTATGGCGTATTGCTTCTGAGCATATCCAAGCGTTAACTGATGCTAATTTAGATATTGACGCATTCCACGGGTCAGTTTTAAATCCTAATGACTTAAGCAAAGAAGCTAAAACCTTGCGCCGTAAGACGCATGAAACTATTGGCAAGATTGATAGTGACTTGGGTAAACGTCTAGCACTCAATACGCCAGTTTCTAGCCTAATGGAGCTTGCTAATGAGCTGAGTAACTTTAAAGCTAATAGCGAACAAGATCTGCAAGTCCAGCACGAAGCCTTGACTGATTTATTGATTATGCTGTCGGTATATGCGCCACACATTGGTGAGCATTTACTTGAGCAATTAGGGCTTGATACCGTCACCTTAAATTACCCTATGGTCGATGAAAGTGCATTGGTACAAGATATGATTACCATGGTAATTCAGGTCAATGGAAAAATGCGCGGTAAGATGGATGTGGCACCAAATAGCGACCCTGAGCAGCTAAAAGCACAGGCACGCGCGATTGAAGGTGTGGCAAAATTCCTGACCGGTGATATCAAAAAAGAGATCGTCGTACCTAATAAACTGGTTAATATCGTGGTTACTGGCTAAGGATAATTCAACGCGGATGTTTTAGGTTTTCTTATCACAAGCGAAGAATAGCAATTATGACGGATAAGCACCATGCTATGCCGTCATATCAAACAACATGTAAGGGAAAAAGTACATGCCTAATAAGTCGAATAGACAGAAACTAGCGACCGTATTACTTGCATCTCTGCCAATGCTTGCCATCGTTGGGGCGACTGCCAGTCTTAGTGGCTGCGGCTTTCAACTACGCGGTTATGATGCGCCCATGCTGTTTGATGTGGCGAAGACCGCGGTAATTATCGAAGATAATCGCACTGCATTCCCACTGAAGCTGCCGCTCACAAAGCGCCTTGAGGCATTGGGCGTTGATGTCATTAATAACATGACATTGACGGATGTCGCTAGTAACAATCAAAATGTAGGCGCTGAAACCATCGCTGCGATTACTGTCAATAACGTACGTTTTAAGCGCTATGAATTGGTCGGCGTATTAACAGAAATTCGCTTGGTGATATCAGCCGATGTTAGCTATCAAAGCATAGATAATGGTAAGCCTGTAACGCTCAGTAATCCGATTCAAGTTGAACGTAGCTATCAGTATAACGAAGCGTCAGTGAGCACCGACGATCAGCAAGGTGATCAAATTCGTGAATGGCTCTATGACAGTTTAGCAAGACGTATCACCGATCAATATGTCGCGATTGCATTGCCAAAGGTGACACCTGCCAGCGCCACTACTTCTGCGCAAATCGGTAAAGGTACAGGCGCTACGGCGATTCTTGTACCCAAACCTTAATATGGCTCAAATGTAGCTCAAATGTAGCTTAGCAATTTTTTGGCTTTGCTTTTTTATTCACAACTTTGTATGCATCAGCCTTTTATGCAAGATACTTTTATACAAGCTTATCCAAAACTACAGCGACCCTCAGTTGCTGTAGCAGGCTTGTGGCTAGCACATGGTGATGAGCCATTATTAAGTCAATGGCTCATTGATGCGCTGCGTCCACATTGGCGCGCGCAGAATTACGCCATTAAGCGTATTGAGCTGGTATCAGTTAAGAGCTGGCAAGAAGTATTGTCAGAGCTTGGCAGCCAGTCTTTATTTGATGATGCCAGTGCTTTGATCGTCACAGGCAACTATAAACCTGATAAGGCAGTCATTACAGAACTTGAACGCTTTGCACAGGACGCTCAAGCAGGCAGCCACAGTCATAGCTTATTATGGTTGACCCCAAAACAAGACAAACGCGCTCAGAGCAGCAAGTGGTTTACGCCATTTGCGCAATATGGTCACGTCATCGACTGTAATTTGTATAATGAGCAGCAGCGTCAGCAGTTATTGCAGATACAAGCGCAACAGTTTGGCTTAAAGCTATCGCAAGAAGCGTGGCAGCTACTCATGTCACATACTGAGCATCATTTGCTCAGTGCCTATCAAACCTTATGGCGTTTATCCTATTTGTTTGCCCCACAACTCATGGCAAATAATGATGCTGCCATTCAAGAAAATACAAACTCTAGCCCGCACCTATCACAGGTCGCACTAGATATTAATGACTTACAAGCGGCATTGGTCAGCGATGCGCAGTTTAGCGTGTTTGATTTGTCCGATGCGATGCTTGCTGGCAATAGTGCCCAAGTCGCTAAAATCATATTTCAGCTCAAAGCCACGGATGAGCCAACGACCTTGGTGTTATGGGCAATCAGTAAAGACATGCGGCAAATCATGCAATTAATGGACGGACAAGATCCGCAAGCGCTAGGTATTTGGCGCAGTAAACAAGGCTTATATCAACAAGCCTGTCGTCGTCAGTCAAAAGCGCAAACAGCCGCGTGGCCTGCTCTGCTTTATCGCTGTGATCAGGCAATCAAAGGTCTTATCATTCAGCCAGCATGGGAGCTATTACTACAAGCTGCGTTAGAATTATCAGGAAAACGTTTGTTCCCTACTAAATGACCAGAGTGATGAATTCTTAGTTATTTATCAGTCAGTAACCAATAATACCTCTAAGAACGATATTATTTCTTAACCTGCTTTTTCAACGATAAACTTACTGCTTAAATCCAAATCTCCTCTGCAAAACCTGCCTCAATATTTCTTCTTAACCTTTCGCAAACTAACTCCCATTCCCTTTTGTCCGTCGAGCCTCTATTATAGTTACATTTGATTTTCTTGTTATTGGATTGTCGTCATGCGCAAAATTAGCAAAAACTCTGCTATTAAATGGGGCATTATTGCCCTCGTCATTATCGCTTTAGGGGTTTTAGCCTACAAAACCTTAAAACCAAAAGAAGTAACACCCAACTATCTAACGGCGACTGCTGAGATTGGCGATATCGAAAATAACGTTATGGCATCGGGTAAAGTTAAGGCTTTAAATACCGTCGATGTTGGTGCGCAAGTATCTGGTGAAGTGACGCGACTATTCGTTGAAGTCGGTGATGAAGTGCAAAAAGGCGATTTGATTGCGCAGATTGACCAAGTAACGCAGAAGAACAGCCTGAGCAATGAGCAAGCAAGCCTTGAGCAAAGTGAAGCGGCGCTACAAAGTGCACGAGCTGAATCATTAAGTCGTCAAGCAGGTTTAAAAAGTGCGCAGGCAGATCTTGCCAGCCGCCAAGCTGAGTTAAGACAAGCGCAAGCAGATTTTTCACGCTTGCAAGGCTTACTCGCTATCGACGCGATATCACAGCAGGATTATGATACTCAAGGGACAAAGGTACAAACTGCGCAGGCAGCAGTCGCCAATGCGCGTGCCTCTATCGATACTGCTAAAGCCGCTATTGCCACTACTGCAGCGAATATTAACAGCCAGCAGGCGGCGTTACGTAAATCTCAAACCAACGTCAGCACCGCGCAAGAAGATTTAAGCTACACCACCATTCGCGCGCCGATGTCAGGTACTGTAGTATCGGTAACGACTGAGCAAGGGACGACGGTCAATGCCAATCAAAGTGCACCGACCATTGTGACCTTAGCTGATTTATCTACCGTACGCATCAATGCCCAAATCTCTGAAGCTGATGTCATTAATGTCAAAGCGGGCTTGCCTGTTTATTTTAATATCATCGGTAATCCCGACCAAAAATATGATTCGATCCTTAAAGCGATTGAACCGGCTCCTGAGAAAATCAGTGATACCAGCTCGACCGATGCCGCCATTTATTACGTTGGTTATATCGAAGTGCCCAATACCGAGCGCCGCTTTCGTATCGATATGACCGCGCAAGTTTATATTGTCATTAACCAAGCAAAAGACGCGCTGCTTATCCCTTCTGCCGCACTGCAACCTGCCAGTAAAACTGGAAAATCTAAAAATTCAAAAAATCTGACTACTAAGAATACTACGGCGAATGCTGACAGTGATTCTACGGCGACTATGGCAAATGTACGCGTTCTTAAAGCTGATGGCACAGTGGTTGAACAAACTGTCAAAGTCGGTATCAATAACCGCGTCAATGCGGAGATATTGAGCGGTCTTAAGAAGGGTGACGAGGTTATCTTAAGCGAAGAGGGACCAGATAGTGGCAGCAAAGGCAGTGGTGGCAGAGGCGGCCGACCATTTTAGCCCTAACTCCAGAATCAGATAGAACAAGATTTAAATGAATTTAAATTAGCGACAAATCAGCTTTGATATTGATTAAGATAAGCAGGATAGTAAATGAGCAGCCAAGATCTTTATGCTAACGCCGTTACTGATAAGCCTTTGATGCAAGTCAAAGGCTTGATTAGAGAGTTTAAAGCCGGCGAGCAGACCATTCGTGTATTGCACGATATCAATCTAACCATCCATCAAGGCGAGATGGTGGCTATTATTGGACAATCAGGCTCAGGCAAATCAACCTTGATGAATATTTTGGGCTGCTTGGATCAAGCGACTGCCGGCGATTATCAAGTATTTGGTCAATCCGTGAATCGTTTAGTCCCTGATGAGCTGGCAAAACTGCGCCGTGAACATTTTGGTTTTATTTTTCAGCGTTACCATCTATTGGGTGACATCAGTGCCCGTGACAATGTCTCTGTGCCTGCTGTCTATGCAGGGATGGATGGTCAAGCGCGCAATGAGCGTGCCGAAAAGCTCTTATCAGACTTGGGACTGGCGGACAAAGTCAATAATCGCCCAAGCCAGTTATCGGGTGGTCAGCAGCAGCGTGTGTCCATCGCAAGGGCATTGATGAACGGCGGTGATATTATCTTAGCGGATGAGCCGACAGGCGCGCTAGATAGCAATTCAGGCAAAGATGTCGTACAAATTTTAAAAGACTTAAATGCGCAAGGTCATACCATTATTATGGTAACGCATGACCCCAGTCTTGCTGCTCAAGCTGAACGCGTGATTGAAATCAAAGACGGTTATATCATTGCCGATTATAAAAACGAAGACTATCAGCGTCCAGCAGCACAACCTGCGTCGATAATAGACAAACACCGTAAAAGTGCTTTTGGCAGCTTTATCGACCGCTTGCTTGAATCGTTTAAAATGTCTTTACTTGCTATGCGTGCGCACAAAATGCGTACTCTGCTGACAATGCTAGGTATCATCATTGGTATCGCCTCTGTGGTGTCGGTTGTCGGGCTCGGTAAAGGCTCACAAGAGCAGATATTATCCAATATCAGCTCACTAGGTACCAATACCATCACAGTCACCGACGGCTACCCTTACGGCGATCCTAGACGTCAGTATAATGATGATAACTTGACCCCACAGGATGCCCAAGCGGTTGCAGATCAGCCTTATGTACTTAGTGTCAGTCCACAGCTGAATAGCAATATGAGCGTCCGCTATCGTAATGTCCAAGAAGCCGCCAGTATCAGCGGAGTAGGTAAAGATTATCTCGATGTCAGTGGTGAAACATTGGCAATGGGTCAAGGCTTTGATGAACAAAGCATCTTACGCCGCACCCAAGATATTATTATCGACAGCAATGCACATAAAACCTTCTTTCCTACTATAGCAAACCCTATCGGTGAGGTACTATTAATAGGGAGTGTTCCTGGACGCGTGATCGGGGTACTGAAGCCAAACGAAGGCGGGTTTAGTAGAAGCGTCGACACCCCTACTTTATATATGCCCTATACCACTATGATGTCACGGCTCATAGGCAGCGCCTATATCGAGAGTTTTATTGCGCTGATTGATAATAACATCTCCTCTTCTGCCGCTGAGTCTGCCATCTCAGATCTGATGACAAGCCGTCACGGTACCGATGATTTTCGCATACGCAACTCCGACTCTATCCGTCAAACCATTGAGTCTACAACGGCAGCATTGACCTTGCTAATATCCTCTATCGCCATTATCTCGCTGATTGTCGGCGGTATTGGCGTTATGAATATCATGTTGGTATCCGTGACCGAGCGCACCAATGAGATTGGCGTACGTATGGCAGTCGGTGCTCGTCAAAGCGATATCATGCAGCAGTTTTTGATTGAAGCCATTTTGGTCTGTATATTAGGTGGTCTATTAGGTATTGGTATGGCGTTTGCTATTGGCGAGCTGATTAACCGTGTTGGTGGTGATAGTTTTAAAGTCATTTATTCTTCGACCTCCATTATTGCCGCCTTTGTTTGTTCGACACTTATTGGCGTGGTATTTGGATTCTTGCCTGCCCGTAATGCCGCCAAATTGGATCCAGTAGAAGCACTCTCTAGAGATTAGTAAGATATTAAGCAAAAATTTTCAAACATCATTTTTAAAATAACAAACTATCCGCGATAATAGGTGACTCGATAGCCAAATAAGGGTCAAAGTTAAAAATTATGCATTATTATCTAAGATTTTTAACTTTTTTGCTGATTCGGGGTTGTATTTGTCTTAATTATATATATAATGTGCTCTCACGTTTAGAGATACAAATTATCTAAATGTGAAACGAGTTTGATGCCTTTTTTGATATTGAGTAGTCAATAAAGAAAGACTTTAAGCTTACCGAAAATTTCCTTAAAAGAATTTTCTCTTGTAGAGTTAAAAAGCAGTGCTTTTTTATACTCTTCAGGGCCGATAGCTCAGTTGGTAGAGCAGTTGACTTTTAATCAATTGGTCCCGCGTTCGAGTCGCGGTCGGCCCACCATCTTTAGTATTACCCTTATTATATATGCTACTCTATCCGGTAGTAGTGTAATAAGTTTAAAGACATCCTTTTTGATGTCTAGTTTTAATAAATTTCTCTTTAAGGAAATTTATCTTGCGAAGCTAAAATTGTCATACAATTTTTTAACGCTTCTCAGGGCCGATAGCTCAGTTGGTAGAGCAGTTGACTTTTAATCAATTGGTCCCGCGTTCGAGTCGCGGTCGGCCCACCATATTCGAAAAGCCCAATCATTTAATGATTGGGCTTTTTTTGTTTGTATTATTTGATTAAGGGGTATCTACTCTTTTACGAGCAAATTTAACTTGTGCAAGCATGAGCTTAAAACCATTTTGTAGGGTTGTTTTGCGTGGTGCGTTCGGTGCCCGTTCTATCAATTTTTCGAAGTCTTTATCGCTAAGCTTAACTCTTTTATCATGTGCCAGTAATAAAGTATCTGGTTGCAGTGCTTTTACCTTGTCCAATGACGCGCGATAAGCGTCAGGTAAGGTAATTAAATAAGGCGAGACAAATCTATTTTTGATGATTAATATGAGATCGGCGGTATACGCCTGCTTGCTTTGCGGATGCCATAAAGACAAGTCCCGATCGGTATGCCCTGGCGTCTCCAAGACGATCCAATCGTCAAAACTTGGCACACTGTCACCATCTTGAACAGTGACATCCGCTTTTAAAATGGGGTGGTACCAGACGTTGGTCATAGACTTATTTTGGCGACTGGCGACATAATAAGTCAATCCCAAATCATTTAGATGGGCAATTCTACCCAAAACACCATGGTACCAAGGCTTTTCGGACATTGCGGTAACTATCTGACAGCCGGTTTTTTGCTGCAACAGCTTAGCGCCGCCCGCATGATCGGGATGCATATGTGTGACCATGACTGTCTTAAGTTGCTCAACTGGACGTTTCAGAGTGTCGGTAATATACGCTAAAATCTTATCGACATCACATCGACACCCTGAATCTAACAATAATAACTTGTCAGGATAAACCGCCATATACGTTGTCTGAATATATCCCTCTATCGCAACGATATCTACTAAACTCATAATATCCCTTTATCTAATATAACGCTTATATTAGCCATTTAAATATCCATATCTAGTTAATTCTAAATAAAACAGATTCGTTATATTCCAAGGCAGTACTGGTATAAATTTTTCTGGCTTGCTGTGCCTAAGCCGACAGAGGCTGCGTAAAATTTATCCCAGTACTACTGTATCGTTTTAATACTGAATTCATTATATGAAAGCAAAGGCTGCATTTAACCTGCTTATTCACGCCTTATTACTGATTTTATTAAACAATATGATTGATGATTATAACGTTCAATAAAGGTTTAGAAGTAATATTCAGTGAACGCTTGTGACTAAAAACTATTTAGGCTGAAGAATAAAAAATTCTCATAAAAAAACCCAGCACAGTGGCTGAGTTCATTGTTGGAGATTTAAATACGAATATATTAAGCCAAATTAAGCTAAGTCACGAACCTTTGGCTCACGTTCCCATAAGCGCGATTTGGCATTTTCAATAAAGACGTCTATATCAGATAGTGGCGTGACGAACGCATCTTTTTCAATCGGTAGTTTACTTAAGATAAACTCGTCCGTTGCCCCGCAATAAGAAATCGCTTTACAGTGTACATAAGCATCCGTGAACCAATCTAACGTAGCACTGTCTTTAGCCAACTTCTTAGCTTGGTCAGGCATGATGATACTAACCACGGCATCAAACATCACGGATGGCCCCCCTGCTACACGCTCATCAGCTTGTATGATGGTATCATCGTCCAATTTGACTTCTTTATTCGGTGCAATAATTTTGACACTAGCACCTTGCGCTTGCGCTGCTTTCTCATACTTCTCTATTTCACTATGCTTTGAGCCTTCCGCTACCAAAATACCAATCATGCGACCCTTTAAGCTCTTAGGTGACAGACCAATCGTTCTTACGGCTGGAGAGATTTCCATATCTTGAATAGGTGCGGCAGATTCAGCAGCTTCCGGCAGCTCCATACCCAACGCTTTTGCTACGCGACTTGCCAAATCTTCATCGATATTACGTAGATGACTAAGCGTACGACTACGGACATGCGCTGTATCTACTTTACCTAGCTCAAAAGCATAGGCTGAGGCAATGTGTGCTTGTTCAACTGTCGTTTGGCTGCGATAGAACATACGTGGCTGACTATAATGATCCGCGAAGCTCTCAGCGCGCACGCGACCTTTAACACCATCATCTAGCGTCTCAGCAAAAGACGCAAAGCCTTTCTTCACACTCTCACGTGGTCTGGTAGGATCAAGACTTTGTGGCTCATAAAGCACGCGCGTTTTTGGCACTTGCATCTGCATATGACCATCTTGCTGATTATTAGCAAATGGACATTTTGGTGCATTGATTGGAATTTGTGCAAAATTTGGTGAGCCTAAGCGCGATAACTGAGTGTCCAAGTAGCTGAACAGACGACCTTGTAATAAGGGATCATTACTAAAATCGATACCCGGCGGTACATGCGATGGACAGAAAGCCACTTGCTCTGTTTCAGCAAAGAAATTATCAGGATAACGATTTAGTACCATTTTACCAACGATTTTAACGGGCACCATTTCTTCTGGAATCAGCTTAGTCGCATCTAAATGGTCGAACGGAAAGTCATTGGCTTCTTCTTCCGTGAATAATTGCACGCCAAATTCCCATTCAGGGAAATCACCGTTATTAATCGATTCAAACAAATCGCGGCGATGATAATCAGGATCGGCACCAGAGATTTTTACCGCTTCATCCCATGTCGTTGATTGTACGCCAAGCACTGGTTTCCAGTGGAAACGCATAAAGGTACTTTTGCCTTCTTTATTAATTAGGCGATAACTATGAATACCAAAACCTTCAATCATGCGTAAGCTACGTGGTATCCCGCGATCACTCATCAACCAAATGACGTTGTGCATGGTTTCAGGACTTAATGAGACAAAATCCCAAAACGTATCATGAGCGGACGCCGCTTGCGGAAAACCACGATCCGGCTCAGGTTTAACTGCATGGACAAGATCTGGGAATTTCATTGCATCTTGGATAAAGAAAATCGGCATGTCATTACCGACCAAATCCCAGTTGCCTTCTTCGGTATAAACTTTTACTGAAAAGCCACGTACATCACGCGGTGTATCTTTTGAGCCTTTGCTACCTGCAACAGTTGAAAAACGCGTAAATAGTGGCGTTTGTTTGCCAGTCTCAGTCAAAATTTTAGCGGTGGTATATTCTTCTAATGATTCGGTCAGCTCAAAATAACCGTGTGCGGCACTACCACGCGCATGCACAATGCGCTCAGGAATACGCTCATGGTCAAAGTGATGGATCTTTTCACGTAAGACAAAATCCTCTAATAGCGTTGGACCGCGCGGTCCTGCTTTGAGTGAGTTTTGATTGTCCGAGATTGGCACACCTTGCTGGGTGGTGAGTACTTTGGTGTCATCACCTGCACGTTGATGGGTTTCACCACCATTGCCACGTTCCATATTCATGTCTTTAGCGGGGTCGGTATGATCAATATTCTTATTCATAAAATATCCTAGCTAGCTGATGAGTAAAAATGGACTATAACTAGACCATTTAATAAGCGCTAACACAGTTTTTATATCCGTAGCGATAGTGGCGACTTCAAATGTCCGTTTATTTTCTGTGTTGTAGCACGGTTAAAGATAAAAACTGATTCAAGCACTCTTAAGATAGCAATGCTGAGCTCAACAATTATCTTACTCAAAAATTTTGCTCAGGTATGTCAACTATATGGTTAAGCGTGTTGATATTTGGTTAAGAAAAACAGGCATTAGTTAAAACTATAAACGATAGAAACACTTATTATTTTTAACAATATAGCGTTGTTATGTCGTTATTCTTTACGCTATCCTGTAAAAGGTGTCTGCTCATTAGGGTTAAAAGGGTGGATCGGTTTTGAAATAGGCTATTTTTCACTGACATTTTTTAACTAATATAATGAGGCTACCCATGAGATTCACATTCACTTCTATTAAATCATCTAAGCGCTACGGCGAAAAATTATTGTACAGCGCCTCTGTAGGCTTAACAGCACTACTACTTAGCCAAACAGCGGCAGCGATTACCACTAAAAATGTCACTTATACGGTAGATAATCAACCCTATGAGGGCTATTACGCCAAAGCCGATAAACCCAATGCGCCATTTATATTACTGATTCATGATTGGGATGGGCTCACCGATTATGAGCGCAAGCGCGCTGATATGTTGGCAAGTGAGGGCTATAACGTACTGGCTGCTGATATGTTTGGGCAAGGTATCCGCCCGACAACTATTGAAGACAATAAACGCTTAACCGGTGTACTATATGACGATCGCAGCAAAATGCGCCGCTTACTTCAAGGCGCATTGAACGCCGGTCAAGCGCAAGGCAATGATGCACGCACAGGTATAACGATGGGCTATTGTTTTGGTGGTACAGTTGCTTTAGAGTTAGCACGCTCAGGATTCCCACAAAAAGCGTTTGTCCCTTTCCATGGTGCCTTTGATACCCCAATAGGTCAAAGTTATGATAAGACGACTGGCGAGATATTGGTATTTCATGGTTCTGCGGATGAATCCGTCTCCCTTGAAAGCTTTGCCACTTTGGGTAAGACGTTAGAAGCGGCAAAAGTGCGACATGAGATGCTAACCTATAGTGGTGCGCCACATGCCTTTAGTGTGTTTGGCAGTGATAGATATGATGCCCGTGCTGATGAGCGTTCTTGGAAACGTTATTTAGATTTTTTAGCAGAAGCCTATAAATAATTTGACTGTATATAATTTAAATACAGTAAATTCAGTATTAAAACGATACAGCGGAATGGGAATAAATTTTTCGTAGGCTCTATCGGCGTAGGCACAGCACGCCAGAAATCTTTGTACCTGTTCCGCGTTGCAATATAACGCATCTTTTTTATTTGGGATCAATTATAGATATAAAAAAAAGACTTCTCAATCAAGATCTTATAACGATCGATTAAGAGGTCTTTTTATGCCAAAGCTTCATTATCTAATTTTTTGAAATACCAATAGCTGGTTATTAGCGGGCATCGCATATTTATCAGATAGGTTTAGATGATATGTCTTTGCCAAAGCTATTATGTCTTCTAAATGACGAATGCCGCTCTTTGGATCGCGTTGTCTGAGACTACTATCAAACTGCTGATTACCCGCGCTGGTATAATGTCCGTTTTCATTAAATGGTCCATATACGATTAACTTTCCATTAATAGGTAAAGCCTCACCTACTAACTTAAACAACTTTTCCACCAACAACCATGAAATGATATGCAGGGTGTTGGCGGTAAATACCGCATCATAGGGCTGATTGCTAGCAAGACTCATCGGTAATGAATCCACTGGCAAATCAAAAGCCAGTGGTGCATATAAATTGGGCACAGGATAAGCGGTATGCCAAGCACTGATAGTGGCATGATGCGCTGACACATCACTGGTCTGCCATGTTAAACGCGCTAATCTCGGTGCGAAATATACACTATGCTGACCTGTCCCTGAACCGACTTCTAATACATGAGTAAAGTTTTGCAACTCTTGCTGTAAAATTTCCAAAATCGGCTGCTTATTGTTTTCACACGCTTGAGAAAACGGCATACCAACAGGAGCAATAGATTGGCTATTATCTAAATCATTATTAAACACTGCTAATATCCTTATATACCTTAGTTATCACAGCTTTGATAGGAATAATGGCGACAAGCAAAGCATTAAAAAAACTAGTAAATACCCGCCTCTACTCCAGCTGCCAGCGTCATCGCAAGCTCTTTAACTTGCTCAGTAAATGCCTCTTGCCAATCGCCTTGTAAAATCAGCGCTTCTTGAATCCATTCCCAACGCAGTCCAGTGGTAATCGTCTTCATCGCAAGTTTGGTGCCCGTACCATCATGTCCTGCACGAATATATAACGCAAATGGCATACCCTGTTTCTTCTCTAACACCGGATAATAACAGCGATCAAAAAAGTCTTTGGTCAGCCCTGCCATATAAGCCAAGTTCTCAGTCGTCCCTAGTAGTAGCGCATCTGCCGCCAGCACATCTTCAGGCTGGGTATCTTGTGGTGACTTCAATATGACATTGATATCTATATCGGGATGATTGGCACCATCATAAGCCGCTTGTGCCAATTTTTTGGTATTAGGCGATGGCGCATGAGCGACGATAAGCAAGGTTTTGCTAGCCATATTAATCACCATTATAGAGGTTACTAGGTTTTTGAATTAGTAGTTCTTGGAATCAATAGCTCTTAGAATTAATAGTCACCTTTTGCATAATATCAGGATGAATACTTTTCGCAACCGGACAAGTCAGCGCAGTGTTATAGAATATCTTTTGCGTCTTATCATCCAACTCTTTATTAAAAGTAATAGCGATATGTACTTCACTGACACGTCTTGGGTCAGCTACCATTACTTTCATTACTTCAGCGGTCGTCCCTACAATATCGATTTCCATATCACGAGCTTTGATACCAATAATAGTGAGCATACAACTGGCTAAGCTGGTCGCCAATAAATCAGTCGGTGAAAAAGCTTCGCCCTTACCTTGATTGTCAGTCGGTGCATCGGTAATGATTTGATTATTCGACTGTGGATGGATGGCTTGGGTGCGTAAATCGCCTTGATAAGTTACTTTTGAAGTTGTCATAGGGTTCTCTTTGATGGTTATTGTAGCGATAAGTTCATACGAAAAAAATTCACTTACATCAGAATTAAAAAAAAGGTTATTCGCTTGCAGCACCCTGCTGATTTTGATTATGAAGCACAATGAATCTAGCACGTTCATATAACTCATCAAAAGTAATTATTTCTGGGCTTGATATATTTTTTCTAAAAAGCTCGAATGATCTAAGTTTATCTTTATTTATTCCATTCTCAGTCAAGAACTCTCCCATATTTCCAATCACGAGATAAGCTTTCGGCTGATAATTATATATATCTTCACCTTTTGGATTACCTAACTTATCGTTTAGACTAACCTTGTTAGTGAGACTATCGACAGCAGAAGCTACCGTTCCTTGTACTTGAGCGATTGCACCAGCCAACTCTTTTGAAGGTGCCCAACAACCAGTTCTATATGGCTTAGAGTCAAGCAATTGAGTTGTATGCGTTTTTATCTCTACAAAGCAAAGGTTTGATATAATACCTTTGGTCTTCATAAGAGCATCAACACGCTTACCATGACTATTTACGTTGTGACCTTGCACTACCTGTTCTAGTTTTTTGTCGTCTAGTCCTTCTATGAAAATATAGCCAAGGCCATAACCGAATATCCAAGGATTTTTCTCGAAGTAATACTGCCAAAGTCCTTCATTGGTTGTTTTTTTTCTGTCTTTAATTTCTTCAAACCATTTTGAGTCATTTAATAATTTTTCATACCACTCAAGTTGCTTCTTTCGAAATCCTACTGAAATAATATCTTCTTTTGTGACTTCCGAACGAAGTACCTCAGTAAACAATTCATGATTTTCTTGAATTATCTTCTTAGCTTGACTATCTGATAATATAATTTTTTTCAACTCTTCATCTTTGATGTTCATTGGTGATGAGCGGTCTAAATTAACTGATTGTATATTATGTATAAACTCAAGAAGCTTGCCAATTTCTTCATTCACAAACGAAAAGCTTAGACTATGCGGATTGTCCGTTCCAACAGTATACTTCTGTATATTTAGTACAAAAACATCTCTTGAATCTTCAATAAACTTCGCTGTTATATACGACTTTGCATTCTCTTTGTGGCGAAGTACGACTTCATCTTTAACCTTCACGAAAGTATAAGCATCTGGCGATTCAATTAGTTTTGAAGCAATACGTACTTTTTTAGTAGAATCTCGAAAGGCATCTAGTTTTGGGCTTATATATGTTTTTCCAGCTTGAGGGTTTTTATAGTCATCCATTTTGAATACACTCTAAATATTTAATATTATTAAAAGCTAGAAATCCAATGTAACAAGAAAACCTATTTTATGCACTTTATTAAAATCCAAAAGCAAAATTAACTTTTTTTCCAAAACGTCAGGCAAAGAAAAACCCCCGCCTAGATAACTAGTCGGGGGATATTTCAGAATAGAGAGCTGACGATGACCTACTCTCACATGGGCGAACCACACTACCATTGGCGCGACGATGTTTCACTTCTGAGTTCGGGAAGGGATCAGGTGGTTCCATCGTGCTATTGTCGTCAGCAAAGGGGGTTAGATATGAGTCTGTTATTATTGTTTTGACGTCAAGATATTATCTATTGGTCGACCAACTTGTAACCTAACTGAATCAAGGTTAAAGGTGATATCGAAATTATATATATTCTATAGCCTAGGCTATACAAGATAGATTAATTAGAGCTTTCATACAAACCACTTGGGTGTTGTATGGTCAAGCCAAACGAGCAATTAGTACAGGTTAGCTACACACATCGCTGTGCTTCCACACCCTGCCTATCAACGTCGTAGTCTTCAACGGCTCTTTAGGGAAATCTAATCTTGAGGTGGGCTTCTCGCTTAGATGCTTTCAGCGATTATCCCATCCGAACGTAGCTACCGGGCAATGCCACTGGCGTGACAACCCGAACACCAGAGGTTCGTCCACTCTGGTCCTCTCGTACTAGGAGCAGATCCTCTCAAATTTCCAACGCCCACGGTAGATAGGGACCGAACTGTCTCACGACGTTCTAAACCCAGCTCGCGTACCTCTTTAAATGGCGAACAGCCATACCCTTAGGACCTGCTTCAGCCCTAGGATGAGATGAGCCGACATCGAGGTGCCAAACACCGCCGTCGATATGAACTCTTGGGCGGTATCAGCCTGTTATCCCCAGAGTACCTTTTATCCGTTGAGCGATGGCCCTTCCATACAGAACCACCGGATCACTAAGACCTACTTTCGTACCTGCTCGACTTGTGGGTCTCGCAGTTAAGCGCGCTTTTGCCTTTATACTCTACGACCGATTTCCGACCGGTCTGAGCGCACCTTCGTACTCCTCCGTTACTCTTTAGGAGGAGACCGCCCCAGTCAAACTACCCACCATACATTGTCCTCGGTATTGTTATACCTGAGTTAGAACCCCAACATGACCAGGGTGGTATTTCAAGATTGGCTCCACAAACACTAGCGTGTCTGCTTCAAAGCCTCCCACCTATCCTGCACAAGTCAGGTCAAAGTTCAATGTAAAGCTGTAGTAAAGGTTCACGGGGTCTTTCCGTCTAGCCGCGGGTACACAGCATCTTCACTGCGATTTCGATTTCACTGAGTCTCTGCTGGAGACAGCGCTGCCATCATTATGTCATTCGTGCAGGTCGGAACTTACCCGACAAGGAATTTCGCTACCTTAGGACCGTTATAGTTACGGCCGCCGTTTACTGGGGCTTCGATCAAGAGCTTCGCTTACGCTAACCCCATCAATTAACCTTCCAGCACCGGGCAGACATCACACCCTATACGTCCACTTTCGTGTTTGCAGAGTGCTGTGTTTTTAATAAACAGTTGCAGCAGCCTGGTATCTGCGACTGCCAACAGCTCAAGGAGCAAGTCCTATCACCATCGGCAGCGTACCTTCTCCCGAAGTTACGGTACCATTTTGCCTAGTTCCTTCAGCAGAGTTCTCTCAAGCGCCTTGGTATTCTCTACCTGATCACCTGTGTCGGTTTAGGGTACGATTCGTTTATAACTATTGCTTAGAAGCTTTTCCTGGAAGCATGGTATTTGCCACTTCGCTGTACAAGTACAGCTTGCTATCAGATCTCAGCATAATGACAGTCCGGATTTGCCTAAACTGTCTGCCTACATCCTTTCACCTGGACAACCAACGCCAGGCTGACATAACCTACTCCGTCCCTCCATCGCATTATAAACAAGTATCGGAATATTAACCGATTTCCCATCGACTACGCCTTTCGGCCTCGCCTTAGGGGTCGACTCACCCAGCCCCGATTAACGTTGGACTGGAACCCTTGATCTTCCGGCGTGCGAGCTTTTCACTCGCATTATCGTTACTCACGTCAGCATTCGCTCTTGTGATACCTCCAGCATGCCTTACGACACACCTTCACAGGCTTACACAACGCTCCCCTACCACTTGAAAACAAATTCAAATCCGCAGCTTCGGCTCCTAGTTTGAGCCCCGTTACATCTTCCGCGCGGGCCGACTCGACTAGTGAGCTATTACGCTTTCTTTAAAGGATGGCTGCTTCTAAGCCAACCTCCTAGCTGTCTATGCCTTCCCACCTCGTTTCCCACTTAACTAGGAATTTGGGGCCTTAGCTGGCGGTCTGGGTTGTTTCCCTCTCCACAATGGACGTTAGCACCCACTGTGTGTCTCCCGGATATCACTCATCGGTATTCGGAGTTTGCATCGGTTTGGTAAGTCGGTATGACCCCCTAGCCGAAACAGTGCTCTACCCCCAATGGTGTTCGTCCGAGGCGCTACCTAAATAGCTTTCGGGGAGAACCAGCTATCACCGAGTTTGATTAGCCTTTCACCCCTATCCACAAGTCATCCCCTAGCTTTTCAACGATAGTGGGTTCGGTCCTCCGGTGCCTGTTACGGCACTTTCAACCTGCTCATGGATAGATCACTCGGTTTCGGGTCTATGCCCTGCAACTAAACGCCCTATTAAGACTCGGTTTCCCTACGGCTCCCCTAAACGGTTAACCTTGCTACAGAACATAAGTCGCTGACCCATTATACAAAAGGTACGCGGTCACCCTAATAAATTAAGGCTCCCACTGCTTGTACGCACACGGTTTCAGGTTCTATTTCACTCCCCTCACAGGGGTTCTTTTCGCCTTTCCCTCACGGTACTGGTTCACTATCGGTCAGTCAGGAGTATTTAGCCTTGGAGGATGGTCCCCCCATCTTCAAACAGGATTTCTCGTGTCCCGCCCTACTTAATATGTTAACGCTAATGTTTCGAATACAGGACTATCACCTACTACGGTCAGCTTTCCCACGCTGTTCTTCTACATTAGCATTAATCGGCTTCTCCCCGTTCGCTCGCCGCTACTTGGGGAATCTCATTTGATGTCTTTTCCTAAGGGTACTGAGATGTTTCACTTCCCCTCGTTTGCCTCTTGTACAAGTACAAGATACCTACCTTATGGTAGGTGGGTTTCCCCATTCAGAAATCTCCGGATCACAGGATATTGCCGCCTCCCCGAAGCTTATCGCAGGCTGTCACGTCTTTCATCGCCTCTGACTGCCAAGGCATCCACCATGTGCGCTTCATTACTTGACCATACAACCCCAAGTAGTCTTTCTCTAACCTTTATTACTAAAGATAGGAGTTAGATTTCTAAGTGCTATATAAGTCTAATTATGATAACGATATCACCTAATTTTATACGCTTGATTCAGTTCTCTTTACTTTTTTAATAACTCACCACTGGGATAACAACTGATGTCGTTAAGTAGTGAGTTATTAAGGTTAGAAACAACGCGTGAACACGTGTTCCTAACCCAGACTCATATCTATGTTTTTAAATAGTCTCTATGCTCTCGTCGAGTCACAGATTCTGTATAAAACAGAAAGAAGTAATCTTGTCTTTGTTAAGACGAATCACTTGTTTCTATTTGATACCTATTTATTTATTAGCATCTAAAGAATAGTTTATTATGTGGTGGAGCCAAACGGAGTCGAACCGTTGACCTCCTGCGTGCAAGGCAGGCGCTCTACCAACTGAGCTATGGCCCCTAATAATGGTAGGCCTGGGCAGACTTGAACTGCCGACCCCCGCGTTATCAACACGGTGCTCTAACCAGCTGAGCTACAGGCCTGTGCGAGGCATATACCTCTAGCTAATAAACTAGCTTAAACTAAAGAACAACTTGTTGTGAATTCTTGCTGACCGAATGCCATCTATAAGGAGGTGATCCAGCCGCAGGTTCCCCTACGGCTACCTTGTTACGACTTCACCCCAGTCATCAACCACACCGTGGTGAACGCTCCCCCGAAGGTTAAGCTATCCACTTCTGGTGCAATCAACTCCCATGGTGTGACGGGCGGTGTGTACAAGGCCCGGGAACGTATTCACCGCGGCATTCTGATCCGCGATTACTAGCGATTCCTACTTCATGGAGTCGAGTTGCAGACTCCAATCTGGACTACGATAGGCTTTTTGAGATTCGCATCACATCGCTGTGTAGCTGCCCTCTGTACCTACCATTGTAGCACGTGTGTAGCCCTGGTCGTAAGGGCCATGATGACTTGACGTCGTCCCCGCCTTCCTCCAGTTTGTCACTGGCAGTATCCTTAGAGTTCCCGGCTTAACCCGCTGGTAACTAAGGACAAGGGTTGCGCTCGTTGCGGGACTTAACCCAACATCTCACGACACGAGCTGACGACAGCCATGCAGCACCTGTATTCTAATTCCCGAAGGCACTCCCGCATCTCTGCAGGATTCTAGATATGTCAAGACCAGGTAAGGTTCTTCGCGTTGCATCGAATTAAACCACATGCTCCACCGCTTGTGCGGGCCCCCGTCAATTCATTTGAGTTTTAACCTTGCGGCCGTACTCCCCAGGCGGTCTACTTATTGCGTTAGCTGCGTCACTAAGTCCTCAAGGGACCCAACGACTAGTAGACATCGTTTACGGCGTGGACTACCAGGGTATCTAATCCTGTTTGCTACCCACGCTTTCGAGCCTCAGTGTCAGTATTATGCCAGAAGGCTGCCTTCGCCATCGGTATTCCTCCAGATCTCTACGCATTTCACCGCTACACCTGGAATTCTACCTTCCTCTCACATACTCTAGCTCAACAGTATCAGATGCAGTTCCCAGGTTGAGCCCGGGGATTTCACATCTGACTTATCGAGCCACCTACGCTCCCTTTACGCCCAGTAATTCCGATTAACGCTTGCACCCTCTGTATTACCGCGGCTGCTGGCACAGAGTTAGCCGGTGCTTATTCTGCAGCTAATGTCATCGTCTCCGGGTATTAACCGAAGAGTCTTCTTCACTGCTTAAAGTGCTTTACAACCAAAAGGCCTTCTTCACACACGCGGCATGGCTGGATCAGGGTTTCCCCCATTGTCCAATATTCCCCACTGCTGCCTCCCGTAGGAGTCCGGGCCGTGTCTCAGTCCCGGTGTGGCTGATCATCCTCTCAGACCAGCTACAGATCGTCGCCATGGTAGGCCTTTACCCCACCATCTAGCTAATCCGACTTAGGCTCATCTAATAGCGAGAGCAGTAAACTGCCCCCTTTCTCCCGTAGGTCGTATGCGGTATTAATACGAGTTTCCCCGTGCTATCCCCCACTACTAGGTAGATTCCTAAGTATTACTCACCCGTCCGCCGCTCGACGCCTGATAGCAAGCTATCATCGTTTCCGCTCGACTTGCATGTGTTAAGCCTGCCGCCAGCGTTCAATCTGAGCCATGATCAAACTCTTCAGTTTAATCTTGCTATGAAGTCCTTTAAAGAGACTTCTAAACTTGGCTCATCTAATCTGGCAAAATCGCTAAAAATTATGTTCGTAATGAATTAACTTTGAGTTTTTTTACTGTCTTAAATGATAATTTTTATAGTTAGAATCCTATCGAAAAGATAGTCAACCAACTTTATTTTTTAGCATTCTGAATCAGCAAAAATCCACACAAGTTGTTCTTTAGTTATGCTTTTAAATAA
>NZ_JACDXZ010000007.1:0-167606 GCF_013608135.1 Psychrobacter sp. D2 | reverse complement strand
TGTCCCGTCCTGAAATAAGTTTACGAAAAAGGAGCTTATTCATGGACAAGTTAGACACTGTAAAGGTTAAGCGCACTCAAAAAGATTACACCTTAGGCTTTAAATTAGCCGTCGTTGACAGTATAGAAAAAGGCGACATGACCTATAAACAAGCGCAAGCAATTTATGGCATACAAGGACGCAGTACCGTTTTGGTGTGGCTGCGAAAGCATGGTAAATTAGACTGGATCCATCCCCTTAAGAGCCAGACTATGCCGCATAAAGAAACCCCTGCCCAAACCATCAAACGTTTAGAGCGTGAACTGGCTGATGCTAAAGCACATAACCTTATTTTAAGTAAAGTAGTCGAAGTATTTGAAAATGACTATGGAGAAAATGCTAGAAAAAAGTCTTCTACGGCATCCTTTGGAAACTCAAAACAGACAAACAAATAAGTTTAGCTCAAGGATGTCGTTTGCTTAGTGTTAGTCCGCAAGCGGTATATCAACATCGTATTCGGCAGCATGACAAAGCAAGCAAGTTTACTGTCATCAAAGACTGGGTGCAAGCGTATCGAATGCTCATGCCTCGCATAGGAGGTCGGAAGTTATATTGGCTCATTAAGCCTAAGCTGATGGCTCATGGCATAAAGATTGGCCGTGATGGCTTCTTTGATTATCTAAGAGCACACCGCTTGTTGGTTAAGCCCAAACGTAGCTATACAAAGACGACCTTTAGTAAGCACTGGATGAAAAAGCATCCCAATCTAACGAAAGATGCCCCTGCGCCTATCAAGCCTGAACAAACCTTGGTGGCTGATATTACTTATGTCACATCCAAACAAGGGACGCACTACCTATCTTTAGTGACGGATGGGTATTCAAGACAGATTATGGGATATCATTTAAGTGAGAGTATGCCAGCGACTGAGGTTGTAAAAGCGCTTAAGATGGCAGCTCAAAGGCGGCGTTATACTCATAAAGCGATTCATCACTCTGATAGAGGTCTACAGTACTGTGCATCAGAGTATCAAGAGGTGCTTAGAGCAAATAACATCACACCGTCTATGACCGATGGCTATGATTGTTATCAAAATGCATTGGCTGAGCGCGTTAATGGGATTTTAAAGAATGAGTTCTTGTTGTATGAGTGCAATACGATGAGTGAGCTTAAACAGCTGATCGATGAGTCTGTTTATGTCTATAACCATATCAGACCGCATTTAAGTTTAAATATGAGAACACCTGCTGAGGTACATGACGGTTATTTATCTCCTGCTTAATACAAAAAAGCCAGATATTCAGGGTATCTGGCTTAGCAAAAACTATCAATATATTTTAGGACGAGACATACCTAAAAATAAGCTACTTCCTCTTATATTGATTGCGTACGCTCCGTTAGCCACTCAAGTGCCGCACCTTCAACACGGTCTTTTAGCTCTGCATAGACTTGGCGATGATAGTCATTCAGCCAATCGACCTCTATTTGACTTAATAATGACGGCTCAATCAAACGCGTATCAATTGGGCAATAAGTAACAGTCTCAAAATTAAGAAAATCACCAAATTCCGTCTCTACTGGATGAGAAACACGTTTATTAACCATCAAGTTTTCGATACGAATACCCCATTTGCCTTCGCGGTATAGACCCGGCTCATTACTGGATATCATGCCTTCTTTCATCGCGCGCTCTTTTGGCGTGCTGGCACTATAAGCAATGACTTGTGGACCTTCATGGACGTTGAGGAAATAACCAACGCCGTGACCTGTACCATGACCATAATCCATCTGCGCTTGCCATAGTGGCGCACGGCAAATCGCATCAATCAGTGGTGAGGCAATACCATCAGGAAAATGTGCTTTTGCTAAAGCAATATGTGCTTTAAGTACGGTGGTAAAGTCGCGTTTGTGTTCCGTGCTTACTTGACCGATGCCAACCACGCGGGTGATATCTGTGGTGCCGTTTTGATATTGAGCACCTGAATCAATCAGTAGCAGTCCGCCTTCGCCTTCATTTACCTCTAAATAGCTGAATTTTTCTGGTGTTGCGCGGTAATGCGGCAAAGCACCGTTTTCATTGAAACCTGCGATAGTCGGGAAACTTGGCGACACATAATGTGGCTGCTGACTACGTACCTCAATCAGCATACTATCAACATCCAGCTCACTTAAACGTTCACCGTCTGCTAAACGCTGCTCAAAGGTGGCAAAAAACTCACATAATGCTGCGCCATCTTGACGCATCGCTTCACGTACATGATCGATGTCAGCGTCAGATTTAACCGATTTTAGCAAAGTACTTGGCGCCATTTGCTCAATAAAACCTACGCCATCGGCCATTTTAGATAGCGTACCCACTGCCACTTTACTCGGGTCTAATAGCAATAAGTCATCGGCTGTGAGCGTACCTAATGCGTCTTGCACTGCCTCATAATCAGCAATTGCGATGCCGCTATCTTTCAAGCTTTGTGCTATCTCGCTACTGACTTTATTATTATCAATAAACAATGTCGCGTCGTTTTCGCTAATGAGCATATGTGCCAAAAACACAGGATTATAATCAACATCAGCGCCGCGTAAGTTGGTCAGCCAAGCAATATCATCTAAGCTCGAGAGCAAATGATGCGTCGCCCCTGCCATACCCGCACGGACTGCGGCAAGTTTGTCGATAGCAGACTGCGCTAAAAACTGTGCATCATGTACATATAAACTGGCTGCTGGCAATGCTGGACGGTCAGTCCATACTTCCGTCAATAGATCACGCTCAGTAATTAAGGTAATATCATTGGCTTCAAAGGCATCAAGCAAGCGATCTTGCTCAGCGATAGACAGTACATTGCCATCGACTGCCACGCTATCACCTTCCGCCAGGTGCGCAGCGAGCCAATCGATATGGTTTGGCTGACCCGGTGCTAGCTTCTCTAAAGTAATACCCGTGCCATCCAATTGCTCAGCTGCATGTACCCAGTAGCGGCTGTCGGTCCACAGACCAGCAAAGTCAGCGGTAACGACTAATGTACCGACCGAACCGGTAAAGCCTGACAACCAAAGCCTCGCCTGCCAATATTCTGGTAAATACTCAGACAGATGCGGATCAGCAGAAGGGACAATAATCGCTGTCAGGTCTTGTGCTGCTAGGGTTTGACGTAAGCTCTCGATACGATCATGAATGGCTTGTTTATTCATTAGGTAATTCCTTATGAGTGTTTAAAAATTAGTATTTAAAAATCAGCGTTTAAAAAATAACGTGAGGCGACTATGGATAGCCGTCTTATTTGAGAAATTGCTTTGGTTCTTCATGTGAATTAAAAAATAACAAAGATTAGGCAAATGATATTAGGCAAAGTCATTTTGCATAGTAATCAGACAAAGTTGATGAAGCGTAAGAGTAAAAATAATACCCTTAGATGTTTGGGCAGACAGTCAGCTTTCAATAGCCTTAGGCAAATATCTTGCCAAGTTAAAAAATAAGACGTGCTACCCATAATGGTAACACGTCTTATCATCAGTCACTGACTTGGACCACTCCTCTAATCAATAACTGGTTATCTAGCTGGCTTGATCCGCATGCTCGCTTTGCTTGAGCATATTATTGATAGGTTTTGCCAATAATAGCAAGATAACTGCCGTTACTACCAAAAAGACAGTCATAGTGGTAAACAATCCGGGTAATCCTTCAATCTTATCTGCTGAGACATGACCACCAAAGAATGCCGCAACTAAGTTGCCAAGTGCAACAGAAGCAAAGAACAGTCCCATCATCTGCCCTTGCATACCTTTTGGCGCAAGCTTCGTCATAGCAGACAACCCAACAGGGCTCAGTGCCAACTCACCAAGCGTCAGTAGTAATAGACTACCAACCAACCATAAAGGTGATGCCAAGCCGCCATCAGCGGTTAAGATGCTTTTTGATGCAAATATCATCAAGGCAAAACCAGCAGCCGCAAGTAACATACCAAGCGCAAACTTCGTCATACTACTTGGCTCAAGACCTCGATTGCCAAGCTTGACCCATAAAATACTAGCTATAGGCGCTAATATTAAGATAAACAACGGATTCAATGATTGAAACCAGATACTGGGTACTTCAAACCCTAAAACATTTAGATCTGTATAGCGATCGGCAAACAAGTTAAAAGACGTTGGTTGCTGCTCAAAACTTGACCAAAATAGCGTCGAGCCAATGATCAAAATAAAGCAAATCAACAAGCGCAGCTTATCTGTTTTATCCAGTCTTGGTGAAATAGCCATTACTGCAAAATATAAGATGACCACTGCAGCAATGACATAAGTCATATATTCTGCGACCATTTCAGGGTTAAATGGCATGATACCAGTGGATACTAAAACCACGATGGCAACTAGCAAAGCTAAGAATCCTACAACCCACTGACCGACGTTTTTAAACAGTCCTGTCGTTTGTTCCCATTCAGGGGTGATGTTTTTGGCACTGGCATAACGATTTAACGTCTTTTTAGCAGAAAAGCGGTAAATGATTAGCGAAGCCAACATACCAAGTCCACCAACGCCAAAACCTATATGCCACATCCCTTTTTCTTTAAATACACCCACAATCAGTGCTGCCAATAGCGCGCCAATATTGATACCCATATAAAATAAAGTAAATCCACCATCGCGGCGCGAATCGCCCTTAGGGTATAAGGCACCAACCATCACTGAGATACAGGTTTTAAACAAGCCTGAACCCAAGACGATACAGATAAGACCCATAAAGAACAGTGTCATACCGAACATAGCAGAAAGCGCGATACACAAATGACCCAAGGCAATAATAATACTGCCCCACCATAGCGCACGCTCTTGACCGAGCCAGTTGTCAGCTAGCCAGCCGCCCGGTACAGCTGCTAAATACAACGAACCGGCAAAAATACCATAAATGGCAGAGGCAGTCACTTCATCAAAGCCAAAACCCCCACTACCGACAGTCGCTACCATAAACAATACCAGTAGCGGACGGATACTATAATAAGAAAAACGCTCCCACATTTCAGTGAAAAATAACGGGCGTAACGGCTTAGGATGTCCCATAAAGCCGTTTTCTAGCGATGCCAATTCGGCAGCACTCACCTCTGATTTTGATTCTATATTCATAAATCTATTCCCTTAAATTCCACTTAGATAATGCCCCAATTCCTAATTCTTTTAGTCAGTGGTTTTATAGGCGCAATATTGTTTCACCTGCTCGGAAGCAAGTAAAGAGAGAATTGGTCAATAATTACACAAACAACCATAAAAAAACCCCGCTCTCCATAATTGAGAACGGGGTTTTTATGGTTGTGCTGAGTCGTAATCATAGCAGCAATGGCAGTGTCACTAATTAGAGACTGAACGCTACATTTAGAGACTTAATTATAGACAGCTTGCTCATCGCTATATTTATGCTAACACTCTAAAACAGCAAAATTACTGTGCAGCAGGCGCTTTTTCAGTAGTTTCCGCTGCTACTCCATCAGCAGGTTCTGCTGTTAAATCAGCATCGGCAACTGCCGCTTGACTTACTGTACCTTCAGCAGTAGCTGTACCTGCTTCTGCACTAACAACGGCACTATCAGCGTCAGTTACTGGAGCCACTGTCGCATCCGCGGGAGTAGCAGTCGCCACTGCGGTATTATCTGCTGCTGGTGCAGTAGCAGTTGCTGCCTCTTCGGTTGCGGTTGCAGGTGCTTCTGCTTCAACTGCTGGCATAGTTTCAGCAGTGATATGCTCTCCCGCTGGGCGCAAGAAACCAGAAATACCGATCAATAAGACGATACCTAAAAATAAGGCGACACCGCCTAAAGTCAACAATAGCTCTTTTTTAGGGTTGTTTTCGACAATATGTTCTGACATACCTTATCCACCTTGCACAAAATATTTAAAATATTGAGCTATTATATCGCAATTTATGTCGATTTGTTAAAACCCTCAACTAATTAAAGGTTTTATTATCGAAAAATATGATAGCCACCGTATATTTACGGTGTAATTACTCAATCGTACGTGTTTGAGGCGTTGATCGTTTGCCAAGATAGCTCAATAACAATAGCAGCGCAATCACGATTAAAATAGGATAATTACCAAAGCGCATAAAAGGAGTATTACCGACACGCGCCTGAACATCGCCACGTAATACGGTACGCTCAAACTGCGGGGCACGTTTAACGATACGCCCTTTGTGGTCAATAATAGCAGTCACACCCGTATTGGTCGCGCGCATAAACCAGCGCCCGTTCTCTAATGCGCGCATCTGTACCATTTGTAGATGTTGCAGCGGACCCGCTGAAGTGCCAAACCATGCATCGTTTGAGATGGTCAATAAAAAGTCAGTATCGATAGCATTTTTGCGCGTGGTATCAGGATAAGCGACTTCATAACATACTGCCGCGCCCAGATTATGCCCACGTACACGCAGCGGTGATTGGCTATCACTACCACGGCTATAGCTCATGATATCTTGGCTACCAGCAAGATTCGGCAAGATATCTAGCATACCCTCAAAAGGAATATATTCACCAAATGGGACCAAACGCTGCTTTTTATACATCCCTTCCGCATCACTACCAAGCGCAATCACACTATTATAAAACGGCGGGTACTTATCCATTTTTGGATCAAAGTCTGCTTGATCTCGATAAGGAATACCTGTGACCCATGTGGTATCGGTTTCTTTTGCCATTTTTACCATTTCATTGATAAAACCAACCGCTTCATCTTGAAACATAGGAATAGAAGATTCCGGCCATACGACAATATCACGTTCCCATTCTGTACTGGTCAAAGTTGCATATATTTTTAGCGTCTCTATTTGGTATTCAGTCAGCCACTTTAAGTCTTGGGGGATATTGCCCTGAATTAACGACACCGACAAATCAGGTGTGCCCTTTGGCTTCGTCCATTGTGGATTGATGAGCCATAAAGAAGTACTAATGATTAATAGCGCAAACGTAGCAATCAGATAACCACCGCGACGGCGAAATTGCTCCACGATACTGGCTGCTAATAATACGGCCACAAACGATACAGCAAACACGCCAGCGACTGGTGCCAATGACGACAGCCAATACTGCTCAGTAAACGCATAACCGACAAACAGCCACGGAAAGCCTGTAAACAGCCAAGTCTTCATCCACTCTTGCAATATCCATAGCGCGGCAAATGATAACGGCTGCTTGCCAACCAGCCGATTAAAAGTCAGCGCCAAAAAGCCATGGAATAACCCCATGCCCAGACCCATTAGCGCAATCATAATCAGCGCAAGCCATACTGGCGTATCACCATACACATGAATGGAAGTATATAACCAAAACGCCCCCACACACCAAAGCCCTGTACCATAAGCCTGACCAATAAAAAATGCTCGCTTACCACTCATCTGTGGCAATAATAACGCGTATAAAATCGCCGGAGAGACCAGAGCCACAGGCCAAAAGCCATAAGGCGCGAGTGCAAAGATAAATATTGCGCCTGCCAGCCACGCAATCAATATCGTCAGCACCAGAGGTAAGCCCTTTGGCTTCTCAGGGTTTAGACGTTTTTGCAAATCAACAGTAGACAGACGCATAGCAGTTATCCAAAACTTTATTATTCAGTAATTTCAAATCTTGATGATTCAATCGACGTTTCATATAAAAACAGGCATATTATGCTCAATACAGCCGTCAAAAATCAAACTTGCTCATAATAGCAGTCTGTCCAAAATAATGGGTAAATTTGCGTGTTTTATCGACCAATTTATCGACCAAAGAGTGATTACAAATGCTAAAAAACAAAAAACACGATCGCAATCGTGTTTTTTGTATGCTTATGACCCTTATTAAGCGTATTGTTAATAGCTTTAATCAATAGGCTCAACTTATTCAACAAAGTGTTTAATGGCTGCCAATTAAGATTTGTTGTTCAGGATTAATTTTAGTCAGCTCAAGATTTTGAATAAAACGCCCTTCGACATCAGTGATAGTGATTTGCCAATCGTCTATGACCACGCTCTCACCTTCTAAATCTCCGACATGACCAAGGGTCTGCATGACCAAGCCACCCATGGTATCGACATCAGTATCATCAAAATGACAACCAAGCTCATCATTACAATCTTCAATCACGGTAGAAGCTTGCACCCGCCAAGTATTGGGCTTTTCAGGGTCAGCGACGATATTATTAATGTCACTGTCTTCATCAAAATCATCATGCTCATCGACGATGTCACCGACGATTTCCTCAAGCAAATCCTCCATCGTGACCACACCACCAAAATTGCCAAATTCATCGACAACAATCGCCATATGAACTTGGGTACGCTGCAATGAGCGCAGCAAAGTATCAGAGCGTGCACTTTCACTGATATAGAGTGGCTGACGCACCAAATCTCTTAAGCGCTTGCTACTGATTTTCTCTTCTTCATCGCGCACCATGTGCACCAACAGAGGAATCAAATCTTTTGCCAACAGAATACCAATGACCGCATCATCATCTTGGCTGTCAAAAACCGGATAGCGCGAATGAGTGGTCTCAAGGATGATGTCCATGACTTCAGCAAGGCTGGCGCTTTCATGTAGCCCAACCACTTGCGGGCGCGGCGTCATGATTTCACGCACTTGTGTTGCAGGCAAATCAAGCACACCTTCTAACATATCCACGGTGTCAGGTTCTAGAAATTGGCGCGAGTCTTGCACCAAACGTATCAGTTCATCTCGGGTTTCGGGGGCGGTCGATAGCCAGCGTTTTAAGCCGCGCATCGACCAACTACTCGGGCTTGGAGCATCTTCAGACATGATGGTGTGAGTTAACCTCTTTAATTAATGTAATGGCAATTAGAATCATAAAAATGATAGATGGGGATAAAAAGGCTAAATAAAACAGTCAGCTTATCATTAAGAGGATATTAAAGCACAAATCATCCATCTTAATCAGGTTTACTTTATCGCAAGGCTTGGCGACATTCAACGTCAAATTCACTCAAATTGTATTGTCAGTGTGTTGCAATTTTTGCTATGGTCAAAGCCTGTTTCTTTCTTAATAAAAGCCAACACAAAGGCAAAATAAACCTTATGTCGCTACGTGCCTTTTTTTCTCGCCTATTTTCGTCGCACTCAACTGGTCATCGTTCAGACAATGGCTTAGGCAATCATCAGTTAAATAATGACAAGGCAAATAGCACATTGAATAAACCATCGAATCGTAAGCCACTAAAAACTAAGCCGACCAAACCCAAGTGGCGATATTATTTGCTGCAATTTTTTATTGCGCTAACGCTGTTACTGTCAGCGGTTTGGCTATTGCTAGCGATTTGGTATCAATTCGGTGGTCAATCAGTTATCACGTGGTTCACAACACTTACTGTCATTGGGCTACTGGCAGCACTGCTTGCTATTCGCTTGCGGATAAGCATGGCTGAGACACTGATAAACAGGCTCACTGGCATAAGGAAAGTGAATAGTAAACGTATTTCTGCAAAGACTGTTGTTAAAAGCCTTATAGCCACTTATATTGCATTTTGGCTAATCGGTCTTGGCTGGTTTTTCTCTATTGAAGCAGAGCAATCACGTGACTGGATGCCAGAAGTTTCTGAAAGAGTCACTTATAGGCGCGATCCTAGCAATCCTAATCTGATTACACTCACCAATGTACGAAATTTTGATTGGCATACCGACACAGAAGCGACAGAGCGCTGGGAGACGCGCACGATTGATATGTCTAAACTATCGGGTATCGATGTGAGTAATTCGTACTGGATGGGACCACTGATTGCTCATACTTTATTGAGCTTTCGGTTTGAAGATGAGCGCCCTCTTGCCTTTTCATTTGAGATTCGTAAAGAGAATGGCGAATCGTTTTCGGCATTGGCAGGGTTTTTTAGACGTTTTGAATTGAGCCTGATTGCCGCTGAAGAGCGCGATATTATCTACACACGTACTAACGCGCGCGGTGAGCAGGTGTATCTGTTTCCCATTAGCCATCTGCAGCAGCATGAAGTCAAAGCATTGTTTGAGTCGTATTTGACAGCCGCTGATGAGCTTAATGCCAAGCCTGCGTGGTACAACACTTTAACCAGCAACTGTACCAATATTATCTTTTATATGGCGCGTCTGGTCAGTGATGATCGTCTGCCATGGGACTACAGGATTTGGGTCTCTGGTTGGTTGCCCAATTATCTTTATGATGCCGGTATGTTAGACGCCAATCCCGAAAATAGAGGACAACCTTGGTCGATGGATACGTGGTATGAGCGCACCCATATCAATCCAAAGGTTAAAGGATTTCAGAATAGCAGCGATATTCATGGCAGCGAATTTTCACGGCAAATTCGACAAAGCATTCCTATTCCGCCATTGGCTGATTCGCAAAATATTGCCGAAGCAAATGCTAAATCTGCCGCTCAAGCTTCACATTGATATCACTGCTACAAGAGATTAAAGATTTCAACAATAAAAAGATCAGAGCTTATTAAGGCGTTACCCAATTTACCACGCGCGTTTCCATCTCTTCATCATCCATACCGATCTCAGTCACGCAGCGCCCTGCTACGCCGACATTGGCAGCGCGCATTTGTTGCTGAGTTGCCACTGCATCTTGAGTCAATAATAAATGCCAATTTGGCAAGCTTTGCCCTTTATATAAACGTTTATAGGCACAGTGCGACGGTAGCCACATCATATTCGGTAGATTATCAATCGTCAGCTGAATGCAATCTGGCACATGCTCTTGGCGTGTCGCATAATGCCTGCAATAGCCAGTCGCACAGTCCATTAGCTGGCAGGTTACATCAGTATATTCCACCAAATCTTCATCAACATTACCCTGCTCGTCCTCATCAATATATTTAATCAAGCAGCAACTGCCGCAGCCATCACACAAGGCTTCCCATTCGCTAGGGTTTAATTCTGCTAGCGTATAGCGTGACCAAAACTGCGGGCGCAGTGATTCAGTTGAGCCACCTTCAAATAATAAAGGCGTGTCCGTAGCAGCTCTTAAGTGGGATTTATCGTTATTTAACAAGTTTAGGGTCATAAAACTGCCGTATCATTTTGACAAAGAGCGTTACAGTATTATAGCTGTTTTTGACTAAGTTGGGCGTTATGGTAGTAAAGGTCAGCAAATAGATCACTCAAAAAATACAGATATCTGATACTTATGACGTAAATTTCATTACCTAAAGAAGGACAACACTATGTCAATTAAGACGTTTGAATTAATCAGTACCACTGAAAATGGCGTGCAATTGATTAGCTATGTCGCATTACCAGAAAATGCGACAGATGATAATCCTGTCGCTGGCATTTTGGTCGCGCCCGAATGGTGGGGCGTAGTCGAGCATCCAAAGAATGTCACTGAACGCTTAGCAAAAGCAGGCTATGCCGCGGTCGCTATGGACGTATACGGCGAAGGCAAACTGACTACCGATGCTGCACAAGCAAATATGTGGATGGAGCAAGTATTAGCTGATCAAGAGATGCTCATGGCACGCTGCCAGCTGATTCTTAATGACTTTAGCGATCAGCTAGCCGTTGATAGCGATAAGTTAGGTGCAATTGGCTATTGCTTTGGTGGTAAAATCGTCCTTGATATGGCGCGCGAAGGTATGCCATTAAAAGCAGTCGCTACCTTCCACGGCAACCCATCACCGAAGCAGCCTGCCGATGAGCAGTTCACTGCTAAAGTATTGGTTGCTCATGGTCGTGATGACTCTATGGTATCTATGGATGCGATAGAAGGTCTTAAGTCAGAGCTAGATGCGGCGAACGTTGATTACACTATTGATGTTTATGATGGTGCTAAGCATGGCTTTACCAACCCACATGCCGATGAGCGTGCAGCGAAAAATGATGTTGATCTTGGTTACAACGAGACGGCGGCTAAACAGAGCTGGGACAATATGCTAGAGTTTATGAAAGACAATTTGGCATAATAGCTTTTTATACTACTTTGACATTCAATAAGCTTATTTAAGCCCTTTAAATTTCTTTGAATAAGCTCATTTGTGGCGTGTTGGCCGCGTCACTCTTGTGCTTACAATCAAATAGCGTCATTATCACTCAATGGATAGACAGATTGAGTGGGAATGATGCTATATTTTTTGATGGGTTCTTTAGGCTGGCTGGTTGTAATTACTTTAATAGTAATTATGATTGCCCTTTATATTAGGCTGCATCAGCAATTGGCACAACTGCGTCAAGACATGACGCAGCTAAAGAGCGAGCTTGAGCAGCAAAAGAATACTACCACTGCTATAGAAGATGCTGCTGTAAAAAGTATCTTTGACATCGAATTATCTGGGGATGATGCATTGTCATCAACAGAAAAATCAATGCCGCCCCCATTACCACTTAGTGCTTTATCCTCTAATCCTCTATCAAATAACTTTGTATCAACATCTGCAAAACAATCATCAGTTTCCAATAGCCAGCTTTTGATCGATAAAGCCGCTAATGCGCCGATAGAACCTGACGAGCGCTCATTTCCTATTGTTACCTCACTTCTTTATTCGATTCAAAACTGGTTTTTGGGTGGCAATTTAGTGGTGCGTGTTGGAGTATTGGTTTTACTAATCGGCGTGGTTTTACTTCTGCGCTTATTAAGTGACTTAATCCAAGTGCCTATTGGCGTCAAGCTAACAGTCATTATTATCATAGGATTAGGGCTGGCAGGATTAGGCTTAAAGCTGGCGGCAAAACGCTTTGCCTATGGTATCAGCTTGCAAGGTACTGGCTTAGCTATCGCTTATCTGACCACATTTTTTGCCTATAGCGTCTATCAGGTGATTGGTAGTCTGCCAAGCTTTATAGCGCTTGGCATATTATCAGCAGTCACGGTCGCTTTAGCGGTACGCCAAAACGCTTTTCCTTTGGCATTATTAGCATTATCCGGTGGATTCTTTGCACCGATTTTGACCAGTCAAGATACTGGCAGCTTAACGATACTCTTTAGCTATTACTTGTTATTAAATATTACCATTGCCATTATTGCCCATTATCGCCCATGGAAGGTGCTCAATTTATTTGGCGCGAGCGTCACATTTGGCTTGGCATATTATTGGGGGCTGACTGAAACCTTAACAGCCATGATTGATAATCAGCGCTGGGCATTGGTCTTACTCGTCGCGCTACATGTACTGCTGTATTTATTCGTCGTCATTCGCTATGCACAGCACATCATTGCTTATAACGATAACATCTCTTATAACGATAGTGATGCCGCTACCGTTACGGCTACTGATACCGACCAGACTGCTGATATGAAGAGTCAGCATGCCAGCTATGTGTTTCCCATTGATATTGGGCTACTGTTCTCTGTACCGCTAATGGCATTTGGTTTATTTTCAGCGTTACTGTACGATATCAATCACGCTTTAACCCTAACTAGCACAGTTTTAGCAGTTGTATACTTAGGGCTTGGCTGGACGTTTATTCAGCGCAGTCAGCGTTATGCATTGATTACGGAAGGGATGCTGGCATTAGGCTTTGGCTTTTTAGCATTAGTGATTCCGCTGGCATTAAATGCAGAATGGATTGCCTTCGGCTGGTCGGTGCAGGGCTTAGCGCTGGTATGGTTTGGCAGGCGTTCTCTTCGTGCATGGTCAGTATTACTGGGTTTAGTATTGCAACTAATTAGCATTGGTATGTTATCAAATACCTTTGTCATTACCCTTGATTACTATCCGACGCTCGCATTAACGATTTCTGCCATCAGTGCAATTGCCAGCGTCTTTATCTTACGTGCCAGTAATTCGCCTATTTCATTACCTATTTCATCGCCTATGACAGCGACGCAAGGCTCAATGCCATCTGTCCACGATTCTGAAAATCAGCTTAACGCCAATAATACGCTGTCCGAATACGGCAAAGCGTTAGGCCTTAGCGAGACAGCAACTCAGCAATGGTTTGAAAGTGTCAACAACCAAAGTATCGCGTTTAAAATCATTTGGCAACGTCCTTCTTTGATATGGCTGTTAATGCTCACTGCGGTGGGTTGGCTGCTGTATGTGTTAGTCCTCGATTTTGACCAATGGCTTGCCAACTGGCAATTGGCAACATCGACGCTTATTGCCTTAGCAAGTGTCGTTAGCATGATTATTTATTATTTTATCAATCAATATCGTTCATGGCGAGAAATCAGACAATTTAGCCATGGTTTGCTGCTGTTATTTTATGCCATGCTGATATTACAATTGCCACAAGAGTATGAATTTGACTATCAATGGACAGCCTTTTATTGGCCGATATTTACAACGTTGTTCATTGGCTGGCTGATTCTTGGTCAATTATGGCTAAAGACGTGGCATAACAGTGCTAATAACGACGACAATAACGGTGCAGAATTAAGAGGTTACGATAGCGCAAGCTGGCTTGGTACTGGAATCATCATTTTGGCAGAAGCAGTACATTATGGATTGCCCGATTCAAAAGGCGTGATGACCATCCTTGTGCCGGTTGCGCTTATGCTAGCCGGACTCTGGTTGACGCATCGTCAGCAAAATAACAATCAGATGAAAAATCTAATTTCACCGCTCTCTATGTATTGGTTTGACTGGCAACGTGCGCTGTTAGGTTGCGCCAAAATATTTGTGCCATTAACATTGTGCTGGGTCATTTTTACCAATTTCACCTATGATGGCGTGATTTGGGGACTGCCCTATTTGCCCCTGCTTAACTTGTATGATGTGACGTTGTGGCTGGTGTTGTTTTATGGATTGGGCGTTTATTTATTGCGTCAACGTAGCGAGCACTTGCAAAATCTATTTAGCGCCATTCGTAAGAGTGACACGTTGTTGATCGTACTAGCGCTGATTAGCTTTTGGATACTCTCTAGTATGCTGGTCAGAACGCTGCACGCTCTTATTCATACACCGCTGTGGATAGCGGAATTATATGATCATACTGGCGGCGCATGGGATAGTGAGCAAGTGCAAACGGGTCTGACGATCTTATGGACGCTACTGGCATTGGTCGCCACCATTATCGCCAGTCGCTATTGGCAGCGCGCGCTATGGTTTATGGGCATTGGCTTATTGGGTATTGTGGTCTTAAAATTGGTCTTAGTTGATTTGTCACAGACTGAGGCAATTTGGCGAGTGATTTCTTTCATTGGTGCGGGTAGCCTGATTTTACTGATTGGTTATTTGGCACCGTTGCCTCCTGAACAAGCTCAGGAAGTTGATAAAAATCATAGAGGCTAATATTCGTAATTTTGAATAAAATATTCTATAGAATTTGACTCTTTAACAGTATTATGTGGTATGAGTAAATATTTCCAAGGCTTACCTGCATGTTGAACCAAATAATCAGTCGTATGTTGACACCATTTAACACCGCTTCGAGCTTTTTCCGTTACTTCTTCATTCCAGCTACCATCTTGATTTTGATGTTGCGTACTTTTGGTTTCAATCATCAAAACATAGTTGGCAGTTTCAACCACAAAATCTGGAACATATTCTGAGTGTTCACTACCACGTTTGTAGTATATATTGAACTGACCTCTAGCTGGCTTAAACCACTTCTCACTTTCACGCTCCAAAATTACTGCAAATCGACGTTCAGTATCCGAATCAAACTTTTGTAACGGATATAAACAACGGCTAAACTCACCAAAAAGCATTTGCTTAATTCGGCCTAAATCACGCACTGTATCACGATAATTTTGCACTGGCTGATCTTGCGCAACGGTGTAGCTACACTCGCGTAAAGTGCTAAAACCACTGCGTACATCTACAACATATTCTGTTGCTTCCTCAAAAAAGTGGTTATTCAGTTGAGCATGGATCAAACTGACAATATTATCACTTTGGCTTTGCAAAATATTTTCAACCACCTCGTCATTATTTTCCGCTTTGAGGGTGTCCAAGGCTTGTGTTGCTAAGTCATAGAGCAATTCAGCTTGATCGTCGTAAGGAATATCGTCGTAGTCGAAAAGTTTTTTGAGAATATAGTTTTGTTTGACTGGTTCACAGTTGCCAGAGTCGCCTTCACCACGAATAGTTTGGTGATTATCATGCAAGCTTTGTTGTATTAGCGTTCGGTCGATTGGCTTTAAGCCTTTAATAACGTCAACGTCCAAATCAAATGGATAATAGCCTGTACGCACTTCACCTGAAGGCGATACGATGATCCGCGGTATATCAATAGTGTTATCTACAGTAAGCTTTGTGACTTGTTCAACAACAGCGGCGATGTCTATCGATTCTTTAATAAATAATTCGCGCTGCTCTTGAGTTAACTGAGCTTTTACTTGCTCAGTGATCTTAGCTTTTACCTCTGCTGTCAATAGCGCTTTGCTGGTTGGTGCATCTGTTGGCTGTGTTTGGTACTGCTTAATTACATCCAGTGCGGCGCAGGCAACCGTCTGCTGATTCTGCGTGGTATAAGTAGATTTTGGTTCTTGTACTTCACTGTTACCACTGGCGCCCGTTGCTGTGACACCTGCACCTGTTATCTGCTGCTCAAGGTTGGATTTAACCTGTACATTTAGTTTAGTTACGTCGTCTTCTGGGCGACCTAATTCTCGCTGTTTTAAACGTAGCGGGTTACTAGGGTCATTAGCTTCATCAACAATTTCTTGGAATTTATCGTGAGCAATAATGCTCAAAGTATCTACCGCCTCAACGCCGGTACGTTTACCATAAGGCAAACGTAAACCGCGACCAATCGACTGCTCAATCAAGGTTCTGGCATTAGCAGCACGAAGCGGCACTATGGTATAAAGGTTAGTCACATCCCAACCTTCTTTAAGCATATTGACGTGAATGACAATCTCGGTGGGCTCATCGACATTTTCTACATTGAGTAGTGCTTGTATGGTTTCTTCTTCTTTTTTACTGCTATCAACCTGAATCACTTTGCCACGGTAACGGCTCTCAAACACACTTTCGAGTTTGGATAAAAGCTCTGCGGCATGTGTGGTATCGCGGGCGATCACCAACATAAAGGGCTTAACTAGCTTGGTATCATTTTCATACGCATAGGTAGTTAAATCAACCTTGGTTTGCTCATGTATACGAATACCATCCATTAACTTAATTGTTTCTAGCTCTTCTTTATCGTACTGAGTAGCATCAAAATTACGCTGGGTGACTACTGCAGGCTCCTTAACAAAACCATCATCTATGGCGCAGGCCAGTGGGTAATCAATCACCACATTCTTAAAGTAAACAGGCCCGCGGCTTGATTCTGTAAATGGTGTAGCCGTTAGCTCTAATGCGAATAGCGGATTAAGCTCATTGAGCGCGCGCATACCAGCATCGGCACGGTAGCGGTGCGATTCATCCATCAACAACACTAAATCGGGTAAGTTTGAAAGGTATTCAAAGTAACTCTCGCCCAAAGTTTCGGCTAAGCGTTTGATACGCGGCGCTTTACCACCACGCACTTCGGTATTAATTTTGGCAATGTTAAACACATTGATTCGAACCGAACCGAATAGGTCATTTTGCATCTGTGCACCACGGCTTTCGTAGTTGTCACCGGTGATCACTTCTGGCGGTGACAATACAAAATCAGTAATGCCTTTAAATACATACTTAGGCGAGGCTGGCGAAAAATCGCTGATCAATTTTTCATAAATGGTCAGATTAGGCGCCAATACAAAGTAGTTGCGAATGCCATGCATCTGATACAAATACGTAATAAACGCACCCATCAACCGAGTTTTGCCCACACCAGTTGCCAAGGCAAAACACAGCGATGGGAAATCACGTTCAAAGTCGCTAAGCTTTGGAAACTGGAGTTTCAAGGTTTCTAATAACTCAGGTAAGTCACGTTTCGGGTCGAGTATTTTATGCTCCGAGGCAGCTATAGCTACTGCCAAAGCATGCAGCGAATCTTGCTGCGGCTTGCGTAAACTTAAACGGCCAATTACATTATTAATAGCATATGACTGTTCAGGTTTTAAGCTTGATATATCTATGGTCATTATAATTATCCTTTTAACAGTTGCTCTTGCACTTGGTTGTCATCATCCATGAGATTGACAACATTTAACGAATAATCATCTTGACCAAACTGGCACTTATCTAAAATAGCTTTCGGTAGTTTTTTCATGGTCAAGTTGGCAAAGCGGCCTGCTTCACAGCGAAATGCTCCACACATTACTAATAAAGTACGATCATTACCAACTTCTTCAGAAAGTGCTTCTAATTTCTCCATCGATAAGCTCTGCGTGGTCACGTATATATGATCTGTTTCAGTGGAATAACCTTGATCCCACCAATCCACTTTTGATGGTGCATAAGTAAAACCTTCCAACTTACATACGGCTTCAGCTAGCATTTCTGGCTTATAGTCTTTATTGATCACCTCTAAGCCAAATTTGTCTTTTATAATTAGTGATGGGGCAAGTTTGTAATAGCGGAAGCCTCCGCCTCCTTTCCAACCATATTTACTCGTAACTCCAGCCGGATCTAATCCATCTATTACACGCTTCATTCGCGGAATTATATGGCTGTCACACTGCGTTCCACGTTCAACTGAAATCCATCTTCTATTCATCTTATGAGCCACAGCAGCGGTAGTACCAGAACCTGCAAAAGAATCCAATACTATATCGCCTGGCTCAGTTGCCATTTTTATAATTCTTTCTACCAATGCTTCAGGTTTTTTGCCATTTTTGAAACTAACTTGCCCTTCGGCCTCAAGACCAGTAGTTCTTATATCTGTCCACAGATCACCAGGATGAACGGTTAGATTATCTTCAGCGAATATTAATTGAACTCTTGGCTTTTTGGACTCAGACGAATAGTTCCCTCTGACAAAATAGATCATCCCTCTCTTGGACTTTACAAAAAACAACTCTTGCTGAATCTTTTCTCTTTTTTCATTCGCAAGATTTAACACAGAGGCAGATGTGGCACATTGACAAATGCGATAAGAGTTTTCAAATAACCAGCTGTCTTTTTCTTTCCCTTTCAACCCCAAGTCTTTACAAACTTCAGCCACTGACTTAAGAATTATTTTTTTAGCAATATTATCAAGAATGGTTAAACTGTCCTCGCCAATCTCATCTTCCGTTTGGCAAAACTTATCTATTTCTTCTTTATCTTCTTTTGTAAAACAATCCAGAAATATATTGTATTCAGTGTCCCATTTTTCTTTAGGCACAGGTTCTAGCTTAATGCCTTTTACACCATTTTTTTTGGCAAGAATTATATATTCCTTAAGTTTTGGTACGCTACCATACTTTTTAACAGAACCCATCTTTAGACCACTAGCCTCACTCATTTTGACAATTATTGTTTTTAAGTTTCTTTCTTCACAAATCTCGACCATTAATAGATAAAGTCGCGCGAATTGTTTATCATCTATTTGAACAGCTATATATCCATCACTTTTTAGTAAAGACCAAAGTATTTCTAACCTTTGTTTCATCAGGTTTAACCAAATAGAGTTTTCAAGCCCATCATCATAATGTTCAAAAGCCTGCCCTGTGTTATAAGGCGGATCAATATAAATACATTTAATTTGACCAATATATTCTTGCTCTAAAGCTTTTAATACCAACAGGTTGTCACCAAAAATCAGTTTATTATCAAAAATATCGTTTTCAGTGACTTTTTGGCTGGCAAGATATGACTTACTCATGTCTTCCAATAAAATTCGCGGTTCGAGCTTTTTACGCTCGTTTTTGCCAATCCATGTGAGTTCTAATTTTGTCTTGCTCATGGTTACCCTTCTCTCATCTCTTGTTTTTTTACTTAGCTTTTTATGACATCTAACTAGCGCTTGCGAGGCAGGTAGTTACCGATTGGCTGGCTGAGCAGTTTGTCCTTGTTGACGTTGTGTCTGCCCTGCTAAGTAACGAAATAAATCTTGATTATATGGGTCGTCAGCCGTTAGGCTTGCTTGCTTAGCAATCACTGCTTGGTCTTGTGTCAAGTTTAAGTAATCAATCCATACTCTTTGCATTAGCGGCGCGGTATCACCCAAGCGTTTAAAGTAAGCATGTGGCGCGCTGCCTGATGCCATCGCCGTAAAGCTATCAAAAAACTGCTGGCGTAATACGTCAAAGGGCTGACTAATCAATGTTTTAAATTCTGCTTTTTGTTTAATATGGGGTATAGCAATAGCGCTTTTAAATTGTGCCATCAGTAGCGTAGCAATACAGTAGGTAAAATGACGGTACACTAGTTTTTCAGAGCCTGGACTACTACGCTCTGCAGCTGTGCATAAATCTTGAATGGCCAAATAACAATTAACTGCATTAATTGCCTTTGCTCCTTGTAGATCAAGGCTGAAAATGACCTGATATTCATCGCTTTCTTGATTAGTAAACTTACTCGGCTCTGCTTTTAGTTGGTAAGGCACTCGAATATCTGTATGCATACAAGCTAAGGCTTTTGCTAAGGTATCGATATTAATACTGCGAATACCTGTTCCTGCCGTTTGTTGTGGCCGATAGAGGTATTCCACTCCAAACATTTTCATTTCTTGGCGTAGTCGCTCTTGAGTATCGTCTAGAGCGGCAAAACTAGCTAAATCGACAGGGTTTTGTAAGTTACGCGCTTTAGTTACTTGCTTATGAAAAGCATCATTACCAGTGTTGATAATGGTCACCATCACCTGTGCTTGGCTAATATCCACCTCTGGGTTTTCATCCATAAACTGCGCCGCACTGGCGATAGTTTGCGCACCGTTAACCACGGATAGGCCAAGTACCTGAATGTTTCGAGGGCCACCTTTATTTTGCAGCCGTTTAGCCTCCACATGGTTACCTACCATAGTAATACCATTGTTTAAAAAGAAAAAATCTTGTGGACTAGTGAGTAATGTTCGTTTAATAGCACTGTTCACTCCTCGTCGACCTGCACCAATAAAGTAGCGAATATTTTTTTCATAAAGCTCTTTACCATGCTTGTTATGTAAACTCACTAAATCACTCACCTTAGCTACGCCAAACACAGCACTGCGAGGTTCATTGTTGGTAGTACATTTATAAACAGCTACTTTTTCATTTATAGCTAATATGGCCTGCTCTCTTCTTAAGGCATCTTCGACGTCTTGTGCGTTAAATTCATCAACGTTCAACTGTAATTGAGCTTCACCGCGTTCAACCAGTGAGTCGAGTTTACGTTGCATTTCATTATTTGCTGTACTTGCGATACCACTACCAGTGTAAGCAATCAGCACTTGAATGCTTTCGCATTCATCAAGCGCATTTTCAATATAGTCACAGCAGTTATTAAAGTTTTGGTTAAATGCTTCGAAGTTTTTATCGAGTAGCAACTCAATGCCTGTCATTAAGGATTGTGCTTCAGGTAATAGAAATTGCTCACGAGACTTAAATTTTGACTGTATGATAAATAATTTGCGAGTAGTTTCATCGAAGTATATTGCATCGATACCCTGATCATTATAATCGTCTAATACAGATTGAGCGGCCAATTTAGCATCTATGCCAAAACGTGTTTGTATTACATAGGCACTAAAAGCTCGTGCAATCTGTTTTTCTGGTAAATCTTCTCGTCCACCTTGCCCAAGTAGTGGCGGTAAATGCGGTACAAAACGCTGCTGAAGCAGTTCTTTTAATGGGGCAAGAAATTGTGGTTGTAATGCTGCCAAGTGAATTGTCCTTGTGTTAGTTTCCAATGAATCGTAAATAACGTCTCTATCCGCGTTTTCTTATCGAGCTTCCCTCTAAGACTTTTAATCAAACTCTCACGTCGATTATCTACTTCATTCTATTTATTAAACAAGTCTCGACAGCTTTTATTACAAAAGCTTTCAAATTGTCGTTATTGCTTCTGTAAACTTAGTTTCTATTCCAGAATTGGTACGATTTTCGCATCACAGCGTACTGTTTGATTTTCTTATCCAACTTATTAAATTTTTGTTCAGAAAAGATAAAATTTTGATTATATGCCTATTTTCAACAGTGAGGTGCTCTTGCTGCAATGCTTGCGATAAGGCGCTTTAATAACTTCAATACTGACTAATTAAATACTCCTTATGTATTTTATCACGTACGATATCACTAAGCTGCATCAGTTTTTTTCAACTTCGCTATGGTTTATGGGCATTGGCTTATTGGGTATTATAGTTATAAAATTGGTCTTAGTTGATTTGTCACAGACTGAGGCAATTTGGCGAGTAATTTCTTTCCTTGGTGCGGGTAGCTTGATTTTATTGATTGGTTATTTGGCACCGTTGCCGCCCGCCCGCCTGCCCGTCCGCGATGAAACAGAAGCTCAGGCTCAAAAATAGTTGCACGGCTAGGCAGGTGAAATTGTCCCGTGAGCACGGCGGTTCTGTAGTAAACTGAACACCATAAAAAGTAAATGACGATCGTCTTACTTTGAGCATTTTTTATAAAAGGTTATAAAAGCAGATGGATAAGAGAGTAAGTATTCAGTGGTTCCCTGGGCATATGAACAAAGCCCGCAATGAAATCAAAGAAATTATGCCGCAGATGGATGTGGTTATCGAAGTGATTGATGCGCGTATTCCTTATAGCAGCGAAAACCCGATGGTTGCAGCATTACGTGGCGAAAAACCTGTCATCAAAATTCTTAACAAAGCCGACCTTGCTGATCCTGAGCTGACCCAAGCGTGGATGGATTATCTTGAGCAGCAAAACGGTGTTAAAGCCATTGCTTGCGATACTGATAAAGCCAATGATGTCAAACGTATCATTGCTATCTGTAAACAACTCGTTCCCAATAAAGTTGGTACCGGTCGCCAAATCAAAGCCATGATTATGGGTATTCCAAACGTCGGTAAATCGACTTTGATCAACACTTTGGCTGGACGCGCCGTGGCTAGAACAGGTGATGAGCCGGCAGTTACCAAGTCGCAGCAATTGATTAAACTTGACGACGATATCATGCTTTATGACACGCCCGGTATGCTGTGGCCAAAAGTTGAAAACGAAAACTCTGGCTATCGCTTGGCAGCAACAGGCGGCATTCGTGATACGGCGTTTGATTTTGCGGATGTTGCCGGTTATACCGCTGAGTATTTACTAACCGCCTATCCTGAGCTGCTAAAAACCCGCTATAAAATTGAAGAACTGCCTAAGACCGATTGGGAGTTCTTTGAAATAGCGGGGCGTAATCGTGGCTGCGTGCGCGCGGGCAATAAAGTCGATACCTACCGGATGTCTGAAATCCTAGTGAATGAGCTGCGTAGCGGTAAGATTGGGCGTATCACTTTGGAGACGCCTGCTATGACTGAGGCTGAAGAAGTTGTCGTCGCTGAGCAACGTATCGCGTCAGAAGAAAAAAGAGTCGCTAAAGAAGAAGAGAAACGCTTGCGTCGCCTTAAAACGCGGAAGAATCGGAAGTAAATCGATAACCCTTTTTGTCTATAATGCTAGCTGCATAAAATCATTCTAGAGCTCATGCAAAAAAGCCCCTAAGGGCTTTTTTTATGTCTACTGCTAGCGATATCTAAGCCATTGACTACTTCTGCTTAGGCATGACTTTTTCGATAGCTTTCAACGCACAACTTTCATCTTGTACTGCACCGCCTGCGCCGCCCGCTGCAATAGCGCCGATCACATCATTGCCAAATTTTAATGGCACACCACCGCCGATCAGCAGTAAATCATTTACCGTATTCAAGTTATTTGAGTCTGGATTAGCGCGAGCATTATCCGCCAAAGTACGTGAAGGCGTTTTGGTAGATAATGCCGTAAATGCCTTGCGAACAGCAGCATCAGTATTGTGCGGACCAACGTTATCATCACGCTGTAGCGCGATTAAATTACCAGCACGATCAACAACCGCGACAACGGCAGATTTGCCCTCTGCATGACAGGCTGCCATGGTGGCATCGATTAATTGATTCGCTAACTCTAAAGAAACATTGGGCTGTTGTAATACTAGATTTGGTTTGGCGGCCAAAACGTTGGCTGAACAGCCGATGACTGCTAACGCCAATAGTGCTTTAGATAAGTAGTTCGAAATTAACTTCATAAAGAGTCCTAAATATTACTCATACATGTGAGCGTTTGTTTGAAATGATGCTTAGTGAGCTTTGATAAGCTTGTTTGATGAAACCAGACAATGAGTTATCGTTAACTCAAAGGTACTCTTGCAACCCTAGCGAGAATAAGAGTCATAATCTTGCAAAAAGCACAATAATGATAAGTTAATTTATCTACAAAATTCACTTAATTTTGTAAGATTTACTTTATAAATTTGCAACTCTACATTAAGTTTTCTGTTACATACTCTGTTTTTTAACACTCATACTCAAAAGACGCTTACATCATGGTAATCTCAAACAGCGCACAACAGCGCACAACAGCGCACAACAGCGCACAACAGCGATATCAACTCACTTCTCTCAAAAATCGGTTATAATTCATACACTAATATGCCAAAAATTGATGATATGACTCAGCTTACCCCCACTGCAAACCTCACAACGATAGAAAATACTTTTACTCAATACTCTACTTCTCTCGATTCATTCGCCCCGCGCCTACTCGATTGGTTCGCCGAAAACGGTCGCCATGACCTACCTTGGCAGCAGCACCAAACCGACGCGCCCAATCCTTATATCGTCTGGCTATCCGAAGTCATGCTCCAGCAAACGCAAGTAACGACGGTACTGCCCTACTTTGCCCGTTTTATGGCATCGTTTCCAACGGTACAAGATTTAGCAGCCGCAGAATGGGATACGGTTGCGGAGCATTGGGCAGGACTTGGTTATTATGCGCGCGCGCGTAATTTGCATAAAGGCGCGAAACAACTGGTCGAAGTCATTGATGAGACGGGCGACTTTCCGCAGACGCTAGCAGGGTGGGAAGCCATATCTGGCGTCGGGCCATCGACCGCTGGGGCGATTATGTCTATGGGCTTGCATCGTTATGGCGTCATTTGTGACGGTAATGTCAAACGGGTACTGACACGCTGGGCAGCAATTGATGGTGACATCACTAAGTCCGCGACGACTAAAGAGCTGTGGGGATTGGCAGAGCGTTTAACGCCTAGAGAACAATCAGGATTGTTTGCGCAAGCGATGATGGATATGGGTGCAACTTTATGCACGCGTAGTAAGCCTGCTTGTCTACTATGTCCACTACAAGATGATTGCTTAGCGCATGCGCAAGGTCGTGAAAAGGAATATCCAGTGAAGGCTAAGAAACAGCCTAAACCGAGTAAATTTAGTAATGCACTGCTTATTGAAAACGAAAATGGCGAGATACTTTGGTTACAGCGCCCTGACAATGGTATTTGGGGCGGACTGTGGAGTTTGCCGCTAGCATTTATAGAAAAAATTAGCGGAGAAGTTGCTGTGAAGGATGCTGACAAGAATAAAAATAAGGAACCAATTGCAGCGAATGATAATCAGTTTTTAGAAGTAGCTAGTAATGAAAAAATATACGAGACAGAATTTACTACTGCTGAGCAAATTATTAATGAGTGGCTGAACAAGAATCAATTGAGCGCAAAATCAGTTAGCAACACATTACTCGATGATTCGCCTATCAAACATTCATTGACCCATTTTCATTGGTATTTAACCCCGCAATCGGTAACTTTAAACGATAAACAGGTGACTGAGATAACCAAGGCATTACAAGCAGCTGAAATTAATATTAACTGGTTAAACGCTGATGATGCGCAAGCAAAGCTAGGATTACCAAGAGCGATGGTAAAGATTTTAGAATAATAAATGATCCATTTATTTAAGCTAACTCTATAAAAGAGCAATTCATGAGCCACAAAAAAAGCGACTCAGAAGAATCCTGAGTCGCTTTTTTATTTATAGCAATATAAAAACTTAAGACTTTGGCACTCGCAAACGCATCAAGCCTTCTTGCTGTACGGTCGCCACCAGCTTACCATCTTGCCAAAATTGACCGTGATTGAGTCCCATCGCATTAGATGTCGTATCACTCCACATGTCGTATAGCAGCCAATCATTTAAGTCAAAGTGACGATGAAAATGCATCGAATGGTCGATACTAGCAGCTTGCAAGCCGCTGGTCATAAAGCTAATACCATGTGACATCAGCCCCGTGCCAACCAAATAAAAATCAGAGGAGAATGCCAGTAATGCTTGCTGAATCGCGACGGGTTGATTGCCAAGCTCGCGGATACGCAGCCAGTTCGCTTGCTTAGGCTTCATTGGTTCCGGATGGATCGGGTCACGCGGTTTCACCGGTTTAATCTCGATATGACGACGGCGCATAAAACGAGATTTTAATGCCTCTGGGACTTTACCAACATAGTCTTCTTTTAGATCCTGCTCCGCAAGTAAGTCTTCAGGCGGTGGATAGACAGGCATATCTTCTTGATACTCTAAGCCCTCTTCCATCGGTGAAAAAGAGGCAATCATTGAAAATATCACTTGCTCAACCGGCGGCTTACCACGTACTTGCTTATACTGAATCGCCGTTACCTCGCGCGCGGACAAACTACGCCCATCGCGTAAGCGGCGCACTTGATAAATCACCGGCTGGTTGATATCACCGCCGCGCAAAAAATACCCATGCAAGGAGTGACAAGGCTTGTCTTCATCAAGCGTATGCGCTGCTGCCATAATCGCTTGTGCGAGCACTTGCCCACCAAAGATACGGGCACCGACATAGTCATGGCTTTTACCTTCAAATACATCAGGGCTGACTTCGATGAGCGCGACGGTAGCCAATAGCTCATCTATTAGTTGTGAATAATCAGACATGACGATTACTTTCCTTATTTTTATCAATAACGCCAAGCATCTAGATATAAGCGCCAAAGAATATCAAGACGATATGGCTTGAGCCGATAGGGCGTTTTAATTTAAATAATATGAAATCAATAGCAGTAATATACAAGATAAATCTTTAGATGAGCAATAAATGGACTATCGAAAACTCATGATAAAAAGTCATAAATAAAAACGAGATGCTTAAATACACCTCGTTTTTACTATTGTATTAAATTTATGGTTTTACTGCCACCAATACACGGATAGAATCTGGCACCAATGACAAGCCCGCCAATGCTTGCTCGCCTTGCATTTTTAGCTGCTCTAAACGCTCAATCTCTGCTGGACGCACGTTTGGATTGATGGTTTGTAGATGCTTAAGACGTTTGATCTCACGCGACCACTGCTGGCTAAAGCGGGCACTTGCTTGCTCACCAATCTCAGCCAACTGCTGACGGGCAATATCTTCCGCTTCATAATAACGCTGCTCGATGACATCGCCGCGTACTTTAATCACTTGGCGGGCGCGGTTTTTATCTAGGCGCTCAATGTGCGGCATGATCATATCGGCACTGATACGCGCTGACAAATCGCTGCCCTGCTCACTGATAAAGACGCGGATATTTTGCGTGCTCAAGGTTGCAGGCAAGTTAAGCAGTTTTGGCGCAATGGCTTCTACACGGAAATTCACTTCTAACATCACCATGCCCTGTGGTACCGCAGCGCTTTTTAGCATTGCCACCGTGGTATTACCAAAGGTGCTGGTACTTGCTAGCTCATAAATCGCCTGCATCAATGGATGTTCATGCGTGATAAAAGCAATATCCTCACGTTGCAGCGCTTGCTCACGTTCAAAAGTCAACGTCATACCATCTTCATCACCGAGTGGCAGACCGTCGATATAATCGCTAATCTCAGTGCTATCAATCGGTGAAATCACCCACGAGCCATCGCGTTGGATATTATGCTCGATATTGGCTGAGGCAAAAAAGCGCTCGATAAACTGCGGCAATAGATTATGCCCATCAAAATCGCGCATGGCATCAGCGATACGTCCAGCGACGCGCGGACGGCATGAGTTGTATTCTAATAAACGATCACGACCAGCTTGCAACTGTGTTTCAAGTCCCTGTCGTGTCTGTGCTGCTTCTGCGATAATATCTGCCAATATTGCACGATTGACGTCGTTATCGGCACCCTCAAGCATCGGTTTTAGCTCTTGGATATACTGCTCTTGTACGCTCTGCGCTGTTGGTGAAATCTGATTAAACATATTTAGCGCATTGTTATACCACTGATACAGACGCTCTTGCGCGGTACCTTGCACATAAGGTACATGTAGCATGATTTGCTGCGTTTGCCCAATACGATCTAGACGACCGATACGCTGCTCCAAAGTATCTGGATTGGCGGGTAAATCCCATAATATCAGCTGACTTGCAAACTGAAAATTACGACCTTCCGACCCAATCTCTGAGCATAATAATATCTGCGCGCCTTCACTATCAGCAAAGAACGCCGCGGCTTGGTCACGCTCAAGCAAGGTCATCTGCTCGGTAAAGATAGCAGTCTTAATACCCGCATGTAGACGCAATACCGCTTCCAAGCTCTCAACGGTCGCACCACTACGGGCAATTAACAGTACTTTTTTGTGCTTAAGCGCACCCTTTAAGATATCAATCAGCCAAGACACACGTGGGTCATCTTCCAACCAGCCACCATCAGGTTGATTTTCTTCGCCCCATAGCTGTTCACGCAATTTACCATTGGTTTGATAGCTGTCGACCCATGCTTCAGGTAATGGCAGTGGATAAGGCTGGCTACTACGACCATAAAAACCTTTCACACTCTCACGGGTATTACGGAATAAAATACGTCCCGTACCATGGCGATCTAGCAATTCATTTAGGGCATAAGTACGGAGTTTTTCGTCTTCGTTAATCGTTGCTAATTCATCGATACTAATCGTCAGTAAACTACTCAGTGCGGAAATTTGTCCATCACTTAAAGGTTTATCTTCTATTAATAGGCTGGCAACGGCTGCCGTTTCTGCAAAGGCATCTTGACCATCGATAAACTCATCTAAGTCATCAAAGCGATCTGGGTCTAATAGACGCAAACGGGCAAAGTGACTTTGCGCCCCAAGCTGCTCAGGTGTCGCCGTCAATAGCATGACTCCTGCCGTCTCTTCAGCAAAATCTGCAATGAGGTCGTACTTATCATTGCCGCCTTGCGCTTCATCCCAGTGCAAATGGTGCGCTTCATCGACGACCAATAAATCAAACCCTGCTTCCATCGCCTGATCATACAAGTCAGGATGGTCAAGGAGTAAGTCCATACCAGCGATGACACATTGCTCAGTCATAAAGACATTTTGCTCAGGGTCGTGCTCTTTAATCGCTGCGGTACGCACCAAATCAAACAAGGCAAAGTTGAGATTAAAGCGGCGGCGCAGCTCAATCATCCACTGGTATTGCAGACTGTCTGGTACAAGAATCAATACACGCTCAGCTTTACCCGTCAGCAGCTGCTGATGAATAATCAAACCTGCCTCGATGGTTTTACCCAAACCGACTTCATCAGCCAGCAAAACTCGCGGCGCAATACGTTTGCCGACTTCATGAGCGATATATAACTGATGCTCAATGATATCGACGCGCGCGCCCATCAAGCCTTTAAGCGGATGACCTGCAAGCGCTGATTGCATACGCAAAATATCTTGACGCAAATCGTACCAATCACTGCGCTCAATACGACCTGCTAGCAGACGCTCAAGTGGTTTCGCCAAAGTAATATTAGCAGCCAAACGGGTTTCCATAATGGCTTTTTCATGCTCATTTACACTGTACTTGAGCACGCCCATCACTTCTTCAACAGCATTTACTGTATAGCTCTTACCTGCCTGATCAGAGATACTATCGCCGACTTTAAACACCACACGAGATAACGGCGCAGAGTTTTTTGCATAAACGCGTGTCTCTTCACTTTGCGGAAATAAAATGTGCACACATCGGTCGTCTACATCGATGACCACACCTAAGCCCAGCTCGGACTCCGTATCAGATAAATAGCGTTGACCAACGGCGAATTCGGTGCTGTGCAATGAAGCGATAGAGATAGTCATAGGGCGATGTCTTTTTGTACTCAGATGATAAGAAAATAGGTAGTTTACGATGCAAGCCATGCTTGCTGGCTCAGTCAAATGGACGAACTGATAATTATTGGATATACGGTCATTCAGTATATTGTCACGAGATATATCAGGCACATCAGCTTGTAAGCCAAATCCGTCGGTAAAACAGATCATTATATAACGTTAGCGCTTAGATGAGTGCGTTAAGTTCACTTTTCAAGAGCAGATTTCTGCAAGATAAAGTCAAGGCTAAGCATAAGTTGGGCTTATAAACCAATAAGATAACGACTCGTAAGTAAACAAAAAATATTGTTATCGTAAAATTGTTACTGTATTGTTAAAAAATGCAATAGAACATCTCTCTTAATACCAAAGCTATTCAATTTAACTAAGTCATTAGACTTTTAGCTAACTACTACTTATATAAAAAATAGCATAGACCTCATAACCGTTATCGATGCTTTATCAGCGATTATGAGTATGCTATTGCCTGTAATAGTCCATTAAGTTATAAGTTAAGTTTATTATCATAATTTTAAGTTATGTTAACACTATTTTCAGTTGACGTTTATGACTAGTGTTAACAAGCTATTTTGATGAAAATTAACCATATATTTCGTTGTAGCCAATCCATCCCATTGGCAATTCTTTTTGTGCTCCCTACTCCCAAGGACAAATTCCGTCATGAGTGCCTCTAAAAAAGTTGGCTTTTTTAATCAAGTCAGTACCCAAGTTACCACTATTTTGTTCATTGCTTTTGCGGTCGTACTTGCGGTCGTTGTTTATGTGGTTGATAAAGAAGGCCATGATAAAATCCGTCTTGAGTCAGCAAAGCTGGTCGCTGAACGTGGTAATACCGCGGTTAATAGTATCTCAGCCGACATCAATCGTGTCATGCGTAGTGCCTTGCTGTTACAGCAAAGCGCGCAAACGCTGCCACCGCAAGAGAATATTTTGCAAGTCAGTACCGCCAATGCATTCGATAAACGCGACTATAACTTATTGGGTAGTGGCGGCATTTGGCCAGAAAAAGGCGCTCTTGGTGCCAATACTGCAACCCATCCGTTTTTGATGGTACGCCAAAACGGTGATTATCAAGCGGTACTAAGCGATCCAAACCCAACCAATCCTTATTATCAAGAAGATTGGTTTAGCGTCTTAAAACTACTCAAACCTGACAGCTGTATCTGGAACCATGTTCGCGCCAGCCAAACCAAAGGCGAGCTTGCCATGAGCTGCGGTGTCGCCATTGAGCGTGACAATCAGTTTTGGGGTGCCAGTACGGTCAACTTTACCCTAAACCAGTTGCAAGAGAACATCGTCAAGTTGAGTGAGAGCTCTGGTTCAGGCTATATTTTATTATTAGATAACAGTGATAAGGTTATCGCCTCGTCTAACCCTGAACGCTTAAGCTATATTGATGAAGCAACCGGTACGCCACTTGATATTAAACAAGTTATTAACTCAGATCCAGCTTGGGAGCCGGTGTTAGGTTTCTTAGAAACTCAGCGTAATGAGATTATCGAGCAAGTTGCTGCCAATGTATCGCCGCAGGTTCAGCAAGTACTGAATACGATTGATAAAGCAGAAACAGGTGATTCCAAAGGTTATTACTTAGTCAACTACGCCGCTTATTTAAATAACGGTGAAAACAAGCAAAACGCCATGGATAGCCGTTTGCTACAAAGCTTTGAGCTAACCAACGATAACTTCTATAATGGTAGCCAAGCGTATGTCTTTGAGATTCCTGAAACGTATTGGAAGCTGATTGTCGTACAGCCTGATGCTGAGATTAACGCCATTGCCGATAACTTGAGTGAAAACTTAATTAACTGGATTGCATTAGCGCTACTCATCACCGCTGCTATTATCTATTTTATGCTGACATTCTTAGCCTTTAAACCACTAAAAGAAACCAGTGATAAAATTTCTCTGGCAGAAAATATCATTAATAACAAGCAATATAACAAGCTAAGCTCAGTTAAATTCAAGGAAGGTCGCAACGAGATTGGACTGGTGAACGGCTCTATTAATGACCTATTAGATCGAATCCAATCTAACGAAGGTAAGCTTGCTAATATCAATCAACAGCTAGAGATTAAAGTAGAAGAGCGTACCGCTGAGCTGCAAGATACGTTAAAAGAATTGAAAAATTCACAATTGCAGCTGATTCGTTCAGAAAAAATGGCAACCTTGGGACAAATGGTGGCTGGTGTCGCGCATGAAGTGAATACACCATTGTCTTATGTACAGAATAACCTCGAGATTATCGGTCAGTTGACTGAGCAATACGAAGAGCTGATTGAACTGGTACAAGGTTTAAAAGGCGTTAAAACTGACGCGGCTTCCGATGGCAAAATTGATAAGTTATTAGCAGATATCGTCCGTGCTTCCGATGAAATTCAAGAAGATGATTTGTCCGCTGAGCTAAAAGAGCTGATTAAAGACTCGCTATTTGGCGTCGAGCAAATCACCGAGATGGTATTAAACCTACGTAACTTTGCCCGTCTTGATGAGTCAAAAGTGAAGACCATTGATGTGCGCGAATGTATCGAAGCATCATTGAAAATCGCTGGTAACTCTATCAGACATCAAGAGATTGTCACTGATTTTGCACCGACACCTGAGATCAAATGCTCACCGTCGCAAATCAACCAAGTCTTGGTCAATCTGCTTAATAACGCCGCGCAAGCCATGGGCGAAAAATCTGATGGCAAAATCGAAGTGCGTACCCACGCCGATGACAGCAATGTCTATGTTGATGTCAGTGATAACGGTAAAGGCATGAGCTCAGAAGTGCTAAGCCAAATCTTTGAGCCGTTTTTTACCACTAAAGGCGCAGGCGAAGGTACGGGGCTTGGTATGGCAATCAGTCAGCAGATTATGGAGCAGCATAATGGCGACATTAAAGCCGTATCGACTGTAGGCGTTGGCACCACCTTTACCTTAACGCTACCGATTAATAATGATCTGACAGAAAAAAGCCTAGCGGCATAATCGCTAGGTTCTGTTGTTATTTTAATTACTATTTTAATGATTATATAAAGCTATATCACTGTTATTCATCATAAGGATACCATCATGAATGAATTAGAAAATGACACCAGTAATGACACCAGTAATAACATCAGTACCGCTGAGTTAGGGGTTGAAGCGAAACCGAAATTGGCGTTCATTGACGATGAACAACGTATTTTACGTTCGATGAAACTATTGTTTCGTAAAACGCATGACGTTTTTATTACTACTGACCCGACTGAATACATCGACTATATCAAAAACAACCATGTACACGTTGCAGTCAGTGACCAACGTATGCCTGAGCGGGTTGGCGTTGATATCTTGCGCGAAGTAAAAGACGTATCACCTTCTACCATGCGTATATTATTAACCGGCTATGCTGATTTAAACGCGATTATTGGCTCTATTAATGATGGTGAAATTTACCGTTATTTAACCAAGCCGTGTAAATCTGAAGAACTGCTCGCTGTCGTCGGACGCGCCACTGAAATCGCTTTGACTTATAACCCAGACGAAGACGCCGAGCAGTTCGATAGTTCAGGCAATAAGCAGACTTTATTGGTCATTGATGAGACCAATGAGTTGATTGAGCAAATACGTAAGCAATTCTCTAATAACTATAAAGTGCTGCACGCCCAAGGTTTAGAGGAAGCTTATGATTATTTGGCGAATGAAGATATCGGTGTTTGTATTACCGACATCAATGTCAGTGGCGAGAATATTGCGCCGATTATCTTTACCCTAAAGCAAGATGCGCCGCATTTAGTCGTATTGGTACAGACCGAATTCCAAGATGCAGGACTGCTGATTGATTTGATTAATAAAGGTCAGGTCTATCGCTGCCTACCGAAGCCAATGCGCGCAAGCCTCCTTGAAATTAGTGTCAATCGTGCATTCCAGCACCATGCAAAACTAAAAGCCAGCCCTGAATTGGTCAAACGTTATGAAGTAGAGCACGATCCTGAAAACGATGTGCGCATTGACTTGAGCAGTCGTGTACGTAGTCTGATCGGTAAATTGCGTAAGCGTTTTTCTTTATAAGCGCAAAAAAATAAGTAAGCGCAAGAAACTAGTGTCTCAATAAATAAAACCTCTATTTCAGCTTGAAGTAGAGGTTTTTTGCTTTGTGCTTTTTGACATGTTTTTTGACTATATGCAGCAACGTGCTACATTAAGCCGATAATAAACCAAACCCATTTACGATAACAACGAGATAAGGAATCATCATGCAAGCGGTTTTTTTAGATAAAGGGACTTTTTCTGATAACGTCGACTTGCCAGCACCCGCTGGCGTTACTGATTACATTACTTACGATGATACGCCTCAAGCGCTGATTATTGAGCGCTGCAAAGACGCCGATATTATTTTTACTAATAAAGTGCAAATCAATGCCGAAGCGATTGCTAAGCTGCCAAAGCTAAAACTTATTCAACTGACCGCTACGGGTATGAATAACGTTGACCAAGATGCTTGTGTTGAGCGTAATATCGCGCTCTATAACGTCGCCGGTTACGCGGTGAAAAGCGTGCCTGAGCATACCTTTATGCTGATGCTAAATGCCATGCGTGCCAGTCTGCATTATCATAATAAAGTCACCGATGGCACGTGGGCAGATAATGGGAATTTTTGCCTACTTGATATCCCGCTTATAGATTTGGAAAATAAAACGCTGGGTATTATTGGCATTGGTACCATTGGCAAACGCGTCACTGATATTGCGCGTGCTTTTGGCATGACAGTATTGTGGGCTGAGCACCAAGGGCGTATGCCGCGTAATGATGACTATACAGCGTTTGAAGACGTGCTGGCGCAGTCCGATGTACTGAGCTTGCATTGCCCGTTAAATGAGAAAACTCAGCACCTTATCAATGCAGACACCTTGGCCAAAATGACTAAAAAACCTCTACTTGTCAACGTTGCTCGTGGTGGTATTGTGGATAGCCAAGCGCTTGCTGATGCCATTAATAATGAGCAAATTTTAGGGTATGGCAGCGACGTTTTTGAGCAAGAACCCATAGCTGCCAATGATCCTTTACTGGCTCTTGGCGAGCATCCGCGCGTAATATTTAGTCCGCACAATGCGTGGGGCAGCAAAAGCGCGCAAGAAACCTTGTGGCAGATGCTTAGTAAACAAGTCAGTGATTTTATCAATCAAGCTCAGTAAGATTAATAATTAGCAAATTCTAACGACTAAACTGTAGCCACTCATCTTTGATTTTACGGTATTTGAGCATGATGCGATCGGTGACATAGTTATTGTTCACCCGCCAAGGATAGCGATCACCTTGTTTTGGCAGCTCATCCTTGGCACGGCTGACATACCCTGCCGATAGTGCCCCAAGCACCGTATCTGCCTGCATTTTCACTTGTTCGTGCTCAGTCTCAGCCTGCGCACATACTGTTTTGTATCCTTCTTTATTCATATAACTCAGTAAGCGCAGCACATACTGACAAGCTAAATCAATCTTCAATGTCCAAGACGCATTGGTATAGCCAAACATGATTGCCATATTTGGTACATTCTCAAGCATCACTGCTTTGTAGGTCATTCGTGCGCCCACATCGATCGGCTCCCCGTCGACATATAAAGCTGCACCGCCTAGCATCTGTAATTTTAGACCCGTCGCAGTAACGATGATATCTGCGTCCAAATGCTTGCCTGATGCTAATGCAATACCAGTTGAGGTAAACTGGCTGATGCTATCGGTTACCACTTCAGCGCGCTTGCTATGCAAAGCTTGAAACAAATCGCTATCAGGTACCGCACACAAACGCTCTTCCCAAGGATTATAAGCCGGCTTAAAATGGTCAACATCCACGCCACTACCTTTAAGCTCTTTTTTGACTTTATGGTTTAATAGCGCTTTCATCACTTTTGGCGCATAAATCGCCACCCGATAAATACCTTGTTGAAACATCACATTGCGCGTACGCAACAAGGTGTACGCCTGTGATTTTGATAAAGGTGAGAATTTACCTGATAGCAAGTCAAGCGCATGATCATCGCCCGGTACGCTTGCAACATACGTCGGTGAGCGTTGCAGCATGGTGACATGACGGGCACATTGTTTACTACTTTCATCGACCAATGCCGGTATCAGTGTCATCGCCGTCGCGCCACTACCGATGACGACGACCTTTTTATCGTCGTATTGTGTATTTTGCCAATGCTGCGGGTGGACTATTTCACCTTTGAAATTTTCTTCATTTTTAAAATGTGGTCTATAACCAGTTTCATAGTCATAATAACCGGTCGCCCCAACGACAAAGTTTGCCGTTAAGCTCAATACTTCACCGGTAGCATGATTTTTAATCATCGCCGTCCATTGCTGACTGTCGCTTGACCATGATAACTGCTGTACTTCATGCTGATAGCGAATATGCTCTACCACCTTAAACTCGCGTGCTGTATCAGCAATATAGCTTTTAATGTCTGCACCTTTTGCAAGCATCTTATGATCCAGCCACGGACGGAAACTATAGCCAAAAGTCAGCGCATCCGAGTCAGAACGAATACCAGGATAGGTAAACAAATCCCACGTACCGCCCAAATCCTCACGTTTTTCTACGATTAAAAATCGTTGGCTATTAAGTTTGAGGCGTTTTTTCTGCTTAACGCTTTTACTATCAAAAAGACTTCGATGACTTTTTTGCGAGCTCTGCTGCTGCAAATGGCAAGCCATGCTGATGCCTGCGATACCCGCACCAATAATCAGTACCTCATAATCTGCAGGAGCATCTGATGAATAAGGTTTAGCTTTAAAGCGCTTTTTAAGCGCCTGCTTGGCAGTAGTCATATTAAGCATAATACAATCCTTGTTTTGCAAGTTGGCTTACCTATCAGAGCGCAGGATGCCTTACTAATTTTCCATAGCAGCTTTACCTAGCAACTTTATCTAGTAATTTGCAACAATACTAGATTTTAGTTTATTTTAAAAATACTAAAAAGGCGTTGGACTTTCCCAGTCCATCCACGCTCCAAGCGTTGGATGTTTTAGGCGCAGTTGCTGCGCATGTAGATTTAGTCTTGGCGCAATATCCAATGCAATACCTTCTGCATAAATCGGGTCACCAATCATCACATGTCCGACATGTACCATATGGACCCGCAGCTGATGACTGCGACCAGTGACTGGTTTTAATAGTACGCGAGTTACTACTTGCCCATCACATTCTTCATGCGCCAATACTTCATATAAAGTCAGCGCATGTTTTGACCAGTTAGGATCGACGATATGACGCGGTTTGGTTGCAGGCTCATAACGTACTGGCACTGATATCTCACCTTTGGCACCGACGCTGTCCCATTGACCAAACACTCGTGCTTGATAACTTTTTTGCGGTAGTCGGTCGATGAACTGCTTACTAATATTGGTTTGTGCCGCTGCATTTTTGGCGAAAATAAGCAGGCCAGAGGTATCCATATCGAGGCGATGAATCAGTTTGACGGCAGGATTGGCACGTTCAAGGCGAGCTAGCAAGCTTACTTTTAAGCTCTTACCCTCGACACTCAACAGTCCTGCTGGCTTATCGACTACCCAGATATCTTCATCTTCATAGACGGTAACTTTTTTTGCAAATGTTTGAAAAAACTCAGGCGAACGGGTCTTTTCTTCAGCATTAAGGGCATCGATTTTTTCATCTGTAAAGGGCATAAATGTGGGCTACTTATATGAATGGACTTATATTAATCAGTTCGGATATAAAAATCAGAATCCGTTATAGAATCAAGATGCAAGTAATCTTAACGAGCAGTTAAAAGCAGAAATAAATACAGTAGGTAACAGATAAAAGCCAACCCTGTATCCTTATGTGTCGATTTATTGTGCTAATCGTAATTGTTAAACAATTTAACCAGTCTACGTCTGTCAACTTTAGGCAAACATGTTAATATAATGGCAGATTTATACACATTCTTAACATTCGTTAGCTGGTCATCATTTTGGTATGACATTTATTGTTTTATCGATAAATGGTGATACATATAATAAAACAAGAGAGAAAAATTATGTCAGACCTTATTGTTAATACCACTGATGCCAACTTTGACCAAGACGTCTTACAATCTGACGTGCCAGTATTAGTTGATTTTTGGGCAACATGGTGTGGTCCTTGTAAAGCAATCGCACCTATTTTAGAAGATTTAGCGACTGAGTACCAAGGTAAAGTTAAAATCGTTAAAGTTGACGTTGATAACAACCCACAAGCGGCAAGCCGTTTTGGTATCCGCAACATTCCTACCCTATTCGTATTTAAAGGTGGCGAAAAAGTGGATTCAGTCATGGGCTTACAGCCAAAAGCTGAATTGGCAAAAGTATTAGATAAGCATCTATAAATTAACGCATGCTTGCTTTGGTCATTCTTAGTAAAAGCGCTGAAAGCATCGTAAACATCAAAGCCATTATCTGATACAGATAGTGGCTTTTTTGTTGATTTTATGAGCAAAAAGCTAGATTACTTTACTTTTTTGGCAAAAATTATTGACAATACTATCTTTAAGCCCGTATAGTCTGCTGATAAGAGAACACTAATGGCTCTCCTAAATATCTTGTCGCTATTCTCCTCGTGTTTATCAACAAAAACACCATCGTCATTATTAAATACCACTACTGACCGAATGACTAAACACAATGACTGATATTGAGTTTTTGACGCAGACTCTTATGTAGATTTCTTTATCTTCACCTTTTATAACTTGTCTGCCTCTCTTGCGACAAGCTCATAAACTGACACATAAAATCAAAACTACATAAATTTTAACTCTGTATATATACCCTCTATCGCCCTAATAACATTGTTTTAATCACTGTCGTGATTTGTGAATAATGGCATCTCTCATCTTATCAACTGCTAACGACCTATCTATGAATCTTACTGAATTAAAGAAAAAATCAATCGCTGAGCTACTGGCCATCGCTAAAGAGATGGGTCTTGATAATATGGCACGTAGCCGTAAACAAGACATTATCTTTGCCATTCTAAAAACTCATGCCCGTAACGGTGAGGCCATCTATGGTGATGGTGTGCTTGAAGTGCTCCCTGACGGTTTTGGTTTTTTGCGCTCATCTGAAGGCTCTTATTTAGCAGGTCCTGATGATATCTATGTCAGCCCAAGCCAAATTCGCCGTTTCAGTCTAAAAACTGGTGACAGTATCGCAGGCACGATTCGTCCACCAAAAGACTCTGAGCGTTATTTTGCACTATTAAAAGTCGGTGAAATCAACTTTGATACGCCAGACCGCTCACGTCATAAGCTTATCTTTGAAAACTTGACGCCATTATTTCCAACTGAGCAGCTAAAGCTTGAGCTAGGTAACGGTACGACTGAAGATTTGACTGGTCGTATTATCGACCTGATCGCACCGATTGGTAAAGGTCAGCGCTCTATTATTGTGGCACCGCCCAAAGCGGGTAAAACGATGCTGCTACAGTCAATAGCACAATCGATCACTCGTAATAATCCTGAATGCTACCTCATTGTACTGCTGATTGATGAGCGTCCAGAAGAAGTCACCGAGATGGAACGTACTGTACGCGGTGAAGTGGTTGCCTCAACTTTCGATGAGCCGCCACAGCGCCATGTACAAGTGGCTGAAATGGTCATTGAAAAAGCCAAGCGCTTGGTTGAGCATAAGCAAGATGTGGTCATTTTGCTTGACTCGATTACCCGTCTTGCCCGCGCCTATAACACCGTTATTCCTTCATCAGGTAAAGTGTTGACCGGTGGTTTGGATGCCAATGCGTTAGAGCGCCCAAAACGCTTCTTTGGTGCTGCTCGTAATATTGAAGAAGGCGGCAGCTTGACCATTATCGCCAGTGCCCTTATTGATACTGGTAGTAAAATGGACAGCGTTATCTTTGAAGAATTCAAAGGTACCGGTAATCAAGAGATTACCCTTGAGCGTGATCTGGCAGAAAAGCGTGTCTTCCCTGCCATTAATATCAAAAAATCGGGTACACGCCGTGAAGAACGTCTGCTTGATGAAGATAAGCTTCGTAAAGTTTGGATCCTGCGTAAATTGCTACAGCCGATGGATGGTGTACAAGCAACTGAGTTCTTATTGGACCGCTTAAAAGAAGCCAAAACCAATGATGAATTTTTTGAGCAAATGAAGCGTAAATCACAAAATTGATTTTAAATCTTTTACGACAATAAAGTTATATAAATAATTGACGTTTTACTCATAAAGGCTGCCTATAAGGCGGTCTTTTTGTTTTTATTACTATTGGCTCTATCATTAGGAATAATTCGCGTCGAGAACAGTTAGCTTACTATCAGGATAAATACAATAACCCTAAGCAAAGGCACTACCAATGACACAGTGAGGCAACATAATTTACAGCTTACTTGCAAAGCTTAGCGTTTTTACTACGACCAGATTTATATATAAGGGCTACTATAAGGGTTAAGAACATACTGAAATATATACTGTATACTTAGTATTTTAAACTTGACGATTTAATAGGTGATATTATGAAACTTGCTAAAACTATCGCAATGACGGCTCTAACTAGCTCTGCTCTTATCATGGGTGGCTGTGCTACTAACGGATATAGCACTGGTCTAAGTAATACAGCTAAAGCTGCCACTGCTGGCGCTGCTGCCGGTGCACTGATCAAAAGTAAAGGCGATAGCAAAGATATCGCTCGTGGTGCAATCGCTGGTGCTGCTATTGGCGGCGCTGGTGGTTATATCTATGATCAAACCAGATAATCAGTTTTAAGCAGCTCTTTTGGCACATATATTTTATGAAAGATATTACCTAGCCAACTAGCTGACAAAAAAAGCCTGCAATCAATTGCAGGCTTTTTTGTGTCTAATGATTACTATATTAACTATTAATCATACCAATCAATATAACTGGTTTTATAATAGTCAGTGTTATAAAGCACCGCTAAACGTATCACAAGTTTGCACATTACCGCTCTCTAGACCGCGCGTAAACCACTCTACACGCTGTTGGCTAGTACCATGAGTAAAGTTATCAGGTACTACCGCCCCGCCTCCTGCACGTGCTAAGCGATCATCACCAATCTGACCAGCAGCATTGATAGCTTCGTCGATATCACCTGCTTCTAAAAACTGTACGCGCTCTTGATTGCGCTGCGCCCAAACACCAGCAAAGCAATCAGCTTGTAGCTCTTGTAGTACAGACAATTTATTTGCTTGTGCACGAGTCACTTGACGGCTGGCTTCATTTACTTGTTGAGTAATACCAAGCAAAGTCTGTACATGGTGACCTACTTCATGGGAGATCACATAGGCTTGGGCAAAATCGCCAGCTTTGTTCTGATTGTCACTATCCCCTGAGTTTTGGATATCACCAGAGATACCAAGCTTTTGACGCATCTCTACGAAAAACGACGTATCTAAATAGACCGTTTGATCACCTGGGCAATAAAAAGGACCAGTCGCTGAGCTGGCACTACCACAAGCAGAACTGACTTGTCCATTAAACAAAATCAGTGACGGCTCTTTATATGTACTACCACCCTCATTGAATATTTGATGCCAAACCTCTTCAGTGTCCGCCAAGACAACTTTGACAAACTGTGTATCCCGATCGTCACTGGTAGCTGGTTCAGTAGATGTATTACCACCGCCTGCGACTTCTTGACCTGTCTGCAATGCGGTCATGGGATTTACTCCAAATACTAGCCATAAAATACCAGCAATAATGATACCGCCGATACCGCCGCCCATTAGCTTACCGCCACCACTACTAGTACGCACATTAGTACTGCCACGTCTGCCTTGCCATTTCATAATCCTTCTCCCAAAAAATACGATATCTTATGCCACTCATATCGATCATGATTCATGTTATATAGTTTTTAGCTCAATCCTTTGATGTCATATCTTGATAACCTTTGCTAATTTCATCTGCCAGAGACTACAAACTGCTTTAAAACACTTAGCGCTTTTTTATATTTACAGCCAGTTATTGCGACTACCATTTAGCATTACTTATGTATCCGCTATCTTCTTTATTATGCTGTCATAAATAGCGCAAACAGATACAAAGTACCAGACATAAGAAATTTCTCTGCAATAAGCAGATGTCGTTGATTATACGTCGATTAATTTGACTTTTTGTATGGATAATTATGTAAAATAAGTAAAATAAAACCCTATTTACAATTTTATTGTAACTTAATTGTACAACCTCTTTCTATGCAGAAAGAAATCATATAGAATGCGTGAAAGCTGAGTAGCTGTGACTAAGACTAGTTGAATATCTGAGACATCTCGGATGTTCAACCTTTTTTGCTGCTACTGCTCATTTAATTATCCCGGAGAAAACCTTATGAACTTAAAATTACTTGCTCTAGCTGGTATCATGACTGCAACTATGGGCTTAACTGCCTGTGATAGCAACAAAGAAAACGCTGCTGAAGATTTATCTGACGCTCAAGAAGAAGTAACTGATGCTTCTGAGCAATTAGACGAAGCTGCTGCTGCTGGCGAAGCTGTTCCTGCTGAAGCAGAAGCTGCTGTTGCTGGCGCTGAAGCTGATATCGCTGATGCACAACTTGCTACTGCTACTGACGAAATCGATGCTGAAGTACCTGTAGACGGTACTACTACTAGCGTTGACGTAGCTAGCGAAACTCCAGCTGTAGACGCAGCTGACGAAGTTGTAGTTGAGCAACCAGCTCAGTAATTTTTATTTTTATAAATAAAAATACTGTACTAAAAAAAGAGAGCTTATGCTCTCTTTTTTTATGCCTGCAATTTGTGTTTTATATAACTGAGACAATGTCGCATAAAAAAATGATAGCTATAACAGTCGATTTAATAGACAACTGCGAACCATCACTTTTAATCTTACCCACTACTATTATTGGTCAAATAGGCGCTCATCGACCTGTTGACGAAATTTTTGTCCTGTTTTAAAGGTCACAACGCGGCGCGCTGATACCGCGACGGGCTCCCCTGTCTTAGGGTTGCGTCCTGGGCGACTATTTTTATCTTTAAGCTCAAAGTTGCCAAAGCCTGAAAGCTTGACCTCTTTGCCATCAATCAAACTCTCTGACAGTTCGTCAAAAAAATTCTCTACCAAACAGCGACCTTCTTGGCGCGTTAGGTTTAGATGATTCATCAAATGCTCGATCATGTCAGATTTGGTTAAGGTGCTCACAGTACGACTCCTATGCTATGTCGTGATGTCGAATATCATGGTTTAGCGGTATGAGAATTAGTGTTAGCTATTATAAAGGTTTTTGTGCGTCTTTTTAATAAAGTCTGCATTAAAATCCTTTATTAATAACCACTTAACTTACTCTATGAATAAAATCTTCTATCAGTTAATAATTTTTATAAATAGCAAAAATCCATAGCCTCATTTATATTGAGGCTATAGAGTATTTGTCTTTTTCGATTAGAGGTTAGCTGTCACGTAGCTGTGCTGAATGCTCAACCGTTAATGCTTGTACCACTTTATCAGTGGCCGTTTTTACAGCGTCATCCGATAAGGTTTGCGTTTTATCTTGCCATATCAAGGCAAATGCTAATGAACGTTGACCTGCTGGCACTTTTTCGCCTTGGTATACATCAAACAACCAAAGATCAGTCAACAGTGCACCTGATGCCTTACGTATAGTTGACTCTAGTGTTTGAAGGCTGATATCGCTGTCTACTAATATAGCAATATCGCGGCGTACTTGCGGGAACTTACTTGGAGTAGTAATGGCATGCTGTTCACGAGCAAGCGTTAGTAATGGTGCCAATGACAACTGCGCAACCCACGTAGCTGGCAGATCCAACTGTTTAGCGGTATTAGGATGCAATTGCCCCAACCAGCCAACATACTGATCGTCAATATAAAGCTTGGCACTTTGACCCGGATGCAAGAAAGCTAGCTCACTACGCTCATAGCGGATACGCGCACCATCCACTTGCGCAGGTAATAATTGCTCAATATCATGCTTAAGATCATAAAAGTCTAACGCACGGTTTTGATACGCTTGCTCGTCCCAAACATCTCCGACTGCTACTAATGCAATACTTGGCGTTTGTACTAACTCGCTAATACTTTGACCAACAAAGCTAAGCCCAGTTTCAAAGAAACGAACGCGCGGCTGCTGACGATTAAGATTGTACTGCACGCAAGGCAATAAGCTTGATAGCAAAGTACGGCGCATCACGGCTAAGTCACTAGAGATAGGATTGGCCAGTGCCAGTACTTCTCCTAGGGCTTTATCATCGAGCAAGGCTTCTATTTTTGCGTCACTAAAGCTAAAGCTGATCGCTTCCATATAGCCATTATCGACCAGTGCCAGCTTCATCTCATGCGTCAAATCTGCGGTATCGTCATAATCCATGCTGACTTGCAGGTGCGGCAAGATGCTCGGGATATTGTCATAGCCATAGATACGAGCAACCTCTTCGATCAAATCTTCTTTAATGCTCATATCAAAGCGATATGATGGCGGCATGCAAATCAGGCTATCTGCTTGCTGCTCTACCTTAAAGCCCAATTGGGTTAAGATACGCACCATAACTGCTGGCTCAATCTCAATACCGATAACATCACGGACTTTAGAAATTGGCAAGGTAATTGGCGCACGTGCCGGTAGGTGCTCGCTACTTTCGACTGTGATTATTTGCCTCGCTTGAGAATTCGTGACACTGGTAATCAAATCAACAGCACGCGCTAACGCAAGCGCTGGCAATTCAAAGTCTACCCCACGCTCAAAGCGTTGTGAGGCATCAGTATGCAGACCAAAACGGCGTGCGCGTGCAGCGATTGCCAATGGATTAAAGAAGGCACTCTCTAACACAATATTGGTGGTACTATCAGTCACACTACTACGCTGACCGCCCATGATTCCGGCAAGTGCAAGTGCGCCTTTATCATCAGCAATGACCAATTCATCACCGGTTAAGGTAATGGTTTGCTCATTTAGTAAGGTAATGGTTTCTTCAGGCTGTGCCAAACGCACAATGATATCGCCCTCGATAGTATCAGCATCAAAAGCATGTAGCGGCTGACCCAATTCCATCAAGACATAGTTGGTCACATCAACCAAAAAGTTGTGCGAGCGTAGTCCTGACTGAACCAGCGCATCTTGCATCCATTTTGGCGTATCGATACTACGATCGATATTGCTTATCGACTGTAAAAGGTAGCGTGGACAAGCTTCTACAGCACTGACTGTTACAGCTGGCATCACTTCGTTTTGAGTGAAATCGATATTATCAGGGATATTTGGCATTTGTAACGGCAAATCGTTAATGACGGATATCTCACGCGCAATACCACGTACGCTAAAACAATCACCGCGATTTGGCGTAATAGAGATATCCAATATTTGATTGTCTAAGCCTAGATATTCACGGATATCCATACCGATTGGCGCATCAGCTGGCAGCTCAAGTAAACCATCGATGCTGTTGGTTAAATCAATCTCAGACGCACCGCAGAGCATACCGTTAGAATCGACACCACGTAGGTTACCGTTTTTAATTGTGAAGCCTTTTTTGTCATCACTTGGCAAAACGGCTCCAACAGTCGCAACAGGCACTTTCATACCAACAGTCACATTGGGTGCACCGCAAACGATTTGTAACCGCTCAGCTGCACCAATATTGACCTGTGTGACGCGTAGCTTATCAGCGTCTGGATGCTGCTCGACGCTGATAACTTCACCAACGACCACACCACTAAAGGCACGAGCGACTGCAAAGCGATCATCAATCTCTAGCCCTGCCATCGTGAGTTGTTCAGCCAATTGCTCACTGCTATTATTGGGGTTTACCCATTGACGTAGCCACTGTTCGCTAATTTTCATAAGTATCTCGGATCAGAATTTTATAATAAATATTTTGAAGTAAAGGTTGGCACATTAACTTGTTATATTAACAAGGAGCACTTTTTATATAAACAAAGAGCACTCTAGCCAAACTGCTTTAAAAAGCGTACGTCATTTTGGAAAAACAGGCGCAAATCATCGATGCCGTAATATAACATCGCAAAGCGCTCAATCCCCATCCCAAAAGCAAAGCCAGTATATTTTTCGGCATCAATACCGCAGTTGGTCAGCACTTGTGGATGTACCATACCGCAGCCCATGACCTCAAGCCATTTACCATTATCATCGAGGATATCAACTTCAGCTGACGGCTCGGTAAATGGGAAAAATGACGGGCGGAAACGTACGGTTAGCTCTTTGGCAAAAAACGCTTCCAAGAACTCACTAATCAAGCCTTTTAGCTCAGCAAAGGTACTCGACTCGGTAACCATTAAACCTTCTAGCTGATGGAACATCGGCGAATGGGTTTGGTCCGAGTCATTACGATAGACGCGACCGGGACAAATAATACGAATCGGCGGCTCATTTTTTTCCATGGTGCGAATTTGCACGGGGCTGGTATGCGTACGCAGTAGGTAATGCGCATCAAAATAGAAGGTATCGTGCATCGCCCGTGCTGGATGATGCGACGGAATATTGAGCGCTTCAAAGTTATAGTAATCGCTCTCAACTTCAGGACCAGTAGCAACGTTGAAACCCGCTTGTATAAAATACTGCTGCATACGTTGGGTAATCATGGTCACGGGATGCAAATGACCTTTTTGCCCACCGCGAGCAGGCAAGGTGATATCAATGCTTTCATTTGCAAGCTTAGCATTTAGTGCAGCAACTTCTAGCTGCTGCTGCTGCTCTGTCAACGCATCTTGAATACGGCTACGAACTTCATGCAACCAGCCGCCGTAGGTTTTTTTATCGTCGCTGCTGAGTTTACCCATTTGCTTTGACCAGCCAGTTAAGGAACTCTTTTTACCGGTCAATTGCACCCGCAAATCTTGCAACGCACGCACATCAGTTACTTGTAGAATCAAGGCTTCAGCGGCACTGGCCAACTCATTTAGCTGAGCTTCATTAAGCTCGCTTAGCTCTGTGGACAAGGTCGGTAGCGCCGACAAATCGGTGGTAGCAGCAGGGGTAGTCATAAGACGCATTCTTCCTGATTTAAACGGACTATTAATAATAGTGATAGGTAATTGTAGGGATTTGACCAAATATTGCAAACCATTTACCCATTCATGTGACGATAATTTCAATGATATGAATGGCTTGAATATTTAGACGATGATAAACGCTATCCTATAACAGCGTATGTGATTCTGGTACTAAAAGTAGGCAGTCAGACAATGTGATATAAAAAAAGCCACCGACCAGCGGTAGCTTTTATTAATATCAACCTATTAATCAATATTATTCCTATCCATGTAGATAACTACTTATCAATAATGATTTAAAAAGCAGCCTACCTAAAGGAAGGTTAATATTTATGCCAGTTCCGCTTTAGCTTTTTCGACCAACGCTGTGAAAGTCGCTGCATCATGCATAGCGATGTCAGCAAGTACGCGACGATCGATTGCAATGTTAGCTTTTTTCATGCCATTGATAAAGCGGCTATAGCTTAAGCCGTTTAAGCGTGCACCAGCATTGATACGTGCAATCCAAAGACGACGGAAAGTACGTTTTTTGTTGCGACGGTCACGATAAGCATATTGACCAGCTTTGGTCACTGCCTGTACCGCTACGCGGTAAACACGTGAACGGGCACCGTAGTAGCCTTTTGCACGCTTTAAGATTTTTTTGTGACGACGATTCGCCTGTACACCACGTTTTACACGGGCCATAAATTACTCCAAGATATTTTTAATCATTATTAAACGAATCACGATGTCATCAGATAATAGACATCGTTATCAAATTGCAAAGTCATATACTTTTAATTCAGTAGCTATTCATTAAACAGCGCTTAATTAAAGATAAATGACGATAGCCTATTAAATGTATGGGCACATACGACGAACTGCTGCTTCGTCAGACTTGTGCACCAACTTAAGACCACGCAACTGGCGAATACGCTTAGGTGATTTCTTGGTCAAAATATGGCTTTTGAATGCTTGCTTACGCTTAAAGCCGTTCGCTGTTTTTTTGAAGCGTTTAGCTGCACCGCTTCTGGTTTTCATCTTATTTTTCATGATGATTTGCCTCTTTTTCTGTTTTAGAACCTGGTCGTCAAATAGTCAATAATGATTAGTGGCTGTAAAAACAGGCACCAAACCTCTATTTGCCTCGAGGTGGGAGGCGATATTTTAACAGATCGTACGCTGTTTTGCCAAGGAAAGTTTTAACGCTGTTTAGCGTATGTTGTTCTTTCTAATCACAAATACCTTGCTGCTTATTTTCGTCTTCCAAAACTTGATTATTAGCCACTTAAAGCACACGCTTAGCAGCAAAAAATGAGCAGCCACAAGCGATAGCTAGCTGAAAACAAACTAGGCGAATTAAAAACACTGTTAATTTGCAATTCTTGCTGTATCAAAATTCAGCTCGAGTATAATTGTGCTGTATTTACTGATTTAACATATTGAATGTCAGCTTAAGCTGTGTTTAAGTAGAGACTGCGTATTGATAAAGCGCTCACATGAAGGACAGATAGGCTGAATAACTATTATTTAGCGAATACTTAGCGACTTTTTATTATTTTCTACCTATAAGATGGCAACAAGATTATGACTTCACCTGCTTGGCTGGCTGCCGTAAATTTTAATGCAGATGGTTTAATTCCTGCAATTGCACAAGATTATGTGTCAGGGCGTATTTTGATGATGGCGTGGATGAATGCCGAAGCACTACAATTGACCGCGCAAACGCAGACAGCGGTTTATTTTTCGCGCTCACGTGCTAAATTATGGCATAAAGGCGAGTCATCAGGTCATACTCAGACCGTACATGATATTCGTTTGGATTGCGACGCCGATGTGATTGTACTTAGCGTCACTCAAGTCGGTGGTATTGCTTGTCATACTGGCCGCGAGTCTTGTTTTTATCAGCGTTTGGATTTATCAGGGCAAACGCCTGAGTGGCAAACGGTTGATAAAGTATTAAAGGATCCTGCTGATATTTATTATTCAAATACAGCAACACAAGCCACGCCTGAAATTAATGAAGCGGCGGCGGAAAATATAGTCGATTCAGATACCAATCAGAATGACCACAGCCCCATCACTCGCTCCATTTTGCAGCAGCTTGATAAAGTATTAGCAGAACGCAAACAAGCGGATGCCGATAGCTCATATGTAGCAAGCTTATACGCCAAGGGTTTGAATAAAATCTTAGAAAAAGTCGGTGAAGAAAGTACAGAGAGCATTATCGCTGCTAAAGACTTTGCCAATTGCAATGAAAGCACTGATAAAACCCAATATGACGAAGCTCGTCATGAGCTCATCTATGAGGTGGCCGATGTCTGGTTCCATACCTTAGTAGGTTTGGCTTGGTTCGATATCGAATCAGAGGCGGTATTAAATGAGCTAGGTCGACGCTTTGGTCTCTCAGGTATCGATGAAAAGGCGGCGCGATAGCGTTTTATAAGCTTGGCCATTACCCTGTTTGATTATTGTTGCTTTCACCTTTTTGTCATAACAGCAGGTTATAATATAGTGACGTGTTACTTCGCATAAGCGGTCGATAGCTTTTGTGTACGATCACAATATTCTATATACTCAACGTATTCCTATAAAGACTGAAAACCAAGACATAAGGATAGCATTATGGGCAGTTTTTCCATTACGCATTGGCTGATTTTATTGGTGGTGGTGGTTGTCGTATTTGGCACCTCCAAACTGAGAAATGCTGGTAAAGATTTGGGCGGCGCGGTCAAAGGTTTTAAAGAAGCCGTCAAAGATGAAAATACTGAACATGCCAAAAAGCAAGTGGTGCTCGACCATGATGGCAACGCACACACTGAAGAGCGCCCAACAACCACTAAGGTTGATGACACGCATAATGTATAGCATCTAGACAGTGACATCGAAACATTATGTTTGATATTGGGTTTTCTGAATTACTGCTTTTTGGCGTCATTGCCTTAATCGTCTTGGGACCAGAAAAGCTGCCCCAAGCGGCGCGTACCGCTGGGCAATGGTATGCCAAAATTCGCCGCACGGTTTCTACTTTGCAATCTGAAATCGAAGCGGAACTTGACTTAGCTGAGACGCGCCAGCAAATGCAAAAAGAGCTGGCCAAAATTCGCCAGACTGAAGCAGAAATGCGCCGTGAAATGGCAGAAATGCGCGGCAGTATGCAAGAGTTTGAATCCTCGAAAAACCAGCATTTAAAGGCATCGCGTGATCTAGTCGATGACGCTAAGCCCAGGCAAAGTAGCCAAGCCAGTAGTGAGAATGATGATAATCGACCAGTGAGCCCAAAATCCTTTGACTATGCCTACGATAGTAATAGACAGGCTGAGAAACCAGAAAGCTCTGAGCAGCCATCGGCACAAGGTGATAACGACAGTCTAAAAACTGATTTTAATGATAACGCCAATCCAGTGATTCAAACCATCACAACTAGACCGTGGGAAAACATGTGGTTTCGTCTTGGTGCTTATGATAAAGCGCGTCGTTTGCCGCAACCGCCTTACTTGCCAAACTATAAAGCCGATATCTTACTAAACAGCCATCTAGACAGTCCTTTACCCGAACAGACTTCTGTTAATAAGCAGGAGAGTAATTAGTGGGCTTATTTAAACGTAAAAAAAGCCGTCAAGAAAAAGTCGCGGATTCAGATATCGAGACCTCAACAGCTCCCATTGATGGTAATGTCGACAGCAATACTGATGACTCTGGCGATATCCTAAGCTCACTTGGCGATATGCCGATTACCGAGCATTTGATTGAGCTGCGCCGTCATCTGATTAAGATATGTGTTGCCGTACTGATAATATTCTTAGCCTTGGTCGGATTTTCACGTGAGCTCTATGATTTTTTGTCCGACCCATTGGTTGCTCAGTTGCCTGCCAACTCAACGATGATCGCGACGGATATTACCTCCAACTTTATGGCACCGATACGTCTGACTGTTTTCGTCGCTGCATTCTTTGCAATGCCCTATATTCTTTATCAAATCTGGTCGTTTGTCGCACCCGGTTTATATAAAAAAGAGAAAAAAATCGCGATTCCCGTTTTGATGTCCTCTATATTTTTATTTTATGCGGGTGTGGCTTTCTCTTATTTTATTGTCCTTAAAGGGGTTCTAAAATTCTTTATTATGTTCGCGCCGCAGAACGTCTTGCCGATGACAGACATCGACAGTTATTTAAGTTTTGCACTTAAACTCTTTATGGTATTTGGTTTAACCTTTGAGATTCCAGTCGTCACCTTGCTATTGATATTGACTGGTGTCGTCTCCATTCAGAGCTTAGAAGATAAACGCCGTTATATTATTGTCGGCTGTTTCGCCGTTGCTGCGGTCGTGACACCGCCTGATGGGGTGTCGATGTTGATGCTCGCCATTCCGATGTGGCTACTATTTGAGCTAGGATTATTTTTAGCGAAAATATTAATTAAAGAAGAGCACAGTCCTGCCTTAGCAAGCGATACAGGGTTAAATAAAGAATAACATCACTTGCCAGACACTTATTCCAAAAACAGCCAACGCGCTAATCTGTTAATATAACCTGCTTATTTCCATCTTTATTTTCTATGAGTTTTTGTATTATTGTCATGTGCGCTTGCAAGTATTTTGCAATTTCATATGACGAGTCAGCCATTGTCTATGCAGTGGCTTTTTTTACCCCCGTCATTTTTGATCCGTTTTACTCTTTTAGGTAATTTTTTATGTCCGCATCTATGCCAGCTTATATGAGCGATCCCACTGATGAGCAGCTGAGCGCGCTTAACATGGCGATGGATCACAAGTCATTTAAAGTGGTGGCTTATGCGGGTGCTGGTAAGACGACGACCTTAAAACTGATTGGTGAGCGTTTGCGTGGACGTGGCTTATATTTAGCTTTTAACAAGACGATTGCCAATGATGCTCGCTCAAAGTTTCCACCTCATGTGGAATGTCGCACCTTTCATTCGCTTGCTTATCGGCATGTCGCCCGTGATATCACTGCCAAACTATCCTTGCCGCGTTTTTCACCCAAGCGTCTGGGTGATGATTTGGGTTTGCAGCCCGTCCAAGTACGTCGGCAAATGGATGGTATAAACAAATATATTACCCTCACCCCAGCCCGACTGTCGCGATTCGTCAGCGATGCTGTCAGCAATTTTTGTAGTACACATGCCAGCTACCCTGCACCAAGGCATATTGAATTTCCAAGTTGGCTCGATGAGTCAGATGCCGAACAGTTACGTGAGATGCTCTACCCTGCCGTAGAGCAACGTTGGCTACAGTCGATTGATGCGCGCCATCCAGCTGGTATCGGGCATGATATTTATCTTAAATTGTGGGCATTATCGAAGCCAAGCATTCCAGCGGATTTTATCTTATTTGATGAAGCGCAAGATGCCGATCCATTGATGATGGGAATCTTGACCCAGCAGCCACGGCAAGTAATTTATGTGGGTGACGCTCATCAGCAGATTTATGAATGGCGCGGCGCAGTCAATGCAATGAAAAAATTGCCATTGCCACAAACCTTATTGACCCAGTCTTTTCGCTTTGGCGAACCGATTGCTGAGATTGCCAATACTTTGCTCAAAGCATTGCAAGAAGATGTCCCGTTAAAAGGCAATCCGAATAAGCAATCCTCTACTGACAAAGGCATGGTACACAGTAAAAAAGACGCCATTCTATGTCGCACCAATGCTGCTGCGATGTCGCAACTATTGACTGGACTCAAGCTCGGTCACCGCGTGGCGCTACAAGCTGATACCGATCGTATGCTTAAATTTTGTCAGGCCGCCGAAAACTTAAAAAATGGCAAGTCTGCTTATGGCGTGCCTGAACTGGCATACTTTTATAATTGGGGCGATGTACAAGAGTACTCTGAAACTAATGAAGGCAGCGATCTAAAAACACTGGTGAAATTGGTCGATGATCATGGCACCAATGTCCTGAGCCAAGCTGTCAATAGTCTTACCAGTATCGAAAATGCTGACTATGTTATCTCCACTGCCCATAAGGCGAAAGGGCTTGAATGGGGAAAGGTACAGTTAGATGATGACTTTTATTATGATGTGACGACCAATGCGGTCAAGATCAGCCCTGAAGAGTTGCGTTTGCTCTACGTTGCTTGTACACGTGCGCAGAGTAATTTGGACATCCATAATATCAAAGACTTGATATCAGGCTTACAAACAGGCAAAAAAGTTATTTTTGGTAATACTTAATCTTTCTAACTTCATCAATCTTTGTATTTGCCACTCTAAACCTCTAGCCTACCTTTCTTTATGTCAACCTTTTAATAGCAACCTTTTAGCAGTGAACAACAAGCATGAATACTAATCAGCAACTTCAAATACGTCAAAACACCATCCATCAGTTATTTGCCAATCCTGTCCGCTTACTTGCGCCAATGGAAGGTTTGACCGACCCGTTAATGCGGCAAATCCTCACGCAAATTGCATCAGACTTGGGTCGCCCTTATGATTGGTCGGTTAGCGAATTTATCCGTGTGACTCAGCATGTCTTGCCCGCGCATGTATTTTATAAATACGTTCCAGAATTGCGTCATGATGCCAAGACTGCCTGTGGCACACTGATTCATGTCCAGTTGCTCGGTAGTGAAGCTCAACTCATGGCAGACAATGCCGCTTATGCTGCCGAGCTTGGTGCACCAGCGATTGACATCAACTTTGGTTGTCCTGCCAAGACTGTCAATAGCCACCGTGGTGGTTCGATATTATTGGATGAACCCGAAACCATGTATCAGATTATAAGCGCGGTGCGTCAAGCGGTACCTGCCGACATTCCAGTCTCAGCCAAAATTCGTTTAGGTTATACCGATACCAGTCTCATGGATGATATTCGCGGCGCGATTAACGACAGTGGTGCTGATTGGCTAACTATTCATGCACGAACCAAAACCCAAGGCTATAAGCCACCAGCCTATTGGGACAAGATTCAAAGTTTTAATGCGCTCGATATTCCAGTCATTGCCAATGGCGAAATATGGAATGCAAAGCATGCGCAAAATTGTATGGTACAAGCAGGTACAGAGCATTTGATGTTGGGTCGCGGCGCAGTCACCCGTCCCGATTTGATTGCGCAGGTTGATAGAGAACATAGTCAGACTTTAAATAATGAAAAAACATTGTTATGGCAAGACCTGATTGCGCATCAGATTAAATTTCTGCAAGGCACGGCAAAAAGCGATATTGTATTGGTCGGTCGTTATAAACAATGGTTAGCGATGCTCACCAAAGGCTATAGCGAGGCGAAGATATTATGGAACAGTATTAAAAGAGAGAAAAATAAAGCAGCTATCATTAGCGCACTACAAATGAGTGCACAGTAACGTTAGCTGCTTTTATCTTATAAGCATTAGTTTTTTCAATCAGCTGCTACTATACACTGACTCGAATAGCTAAATAAAAGAGCATGAGACAGCAGGCAATAGAAAGACCCCAAAGGATAGAGCGGAACATCGCCAAATTAGTGATGTAAGCCACGCAAAAACCGATACGAATCAGCACGTATAGCCAAGCCAATGTATTCACAATCAGCTGTGGCACAAAAAACAGCATCGCTGCCAAGACTGCAGCTAAGAATACCGGTAAAGTCTCATAGCTATTCTGCTGCGCGGCATTAGCACGTGCAGCAGCGCCCGTCGTACCTTGCAAAAAATCACGTGGATGGGCATTGTCAGCCAAATTAAAGCCGCCGAGCATTTTTGCAGTCAATGCCATTGTTAATGGCAATAGACTTGCCACTACCATTGCCCAAATTGCTGACGATGCGGTATCAGAGACCAACCCTAAGAATAAATTCATCAATATACTCGCCTTTATCCTGCGATAACTTCAAAGTCATGCGTCACATTGACCCCGCCTTGTACCAACATACGACTGGCTGAGCAGTATTTTTCTGCGGATAATTTAATGGCTTTTTCTACTTGGCTGTCTTTGACGTCTTGACCGGTCACGACAAAATGCATATGAATATCAGTATAGACAGCCGGTACGGTTTCGGCACGTTGAGCAGTCAGCTCACAACGTACGTCAGTCACATTTTGACGCGATTTCTGCAAAATCGCCACCACATCATAGCTAGCACAACCACCAAGCCCTAGTAGAATCAGCTCCATTGGACTGGCGCCTTTTTCTTTATCAGCATCGATTTGTACATTATGCCCTGATGGCGATATACCCATAAAGGCTTTATTCTCTTGCCATGTAACGCTTGCTTTAGATTCTGACATTTTTAATATTCCTAGTTTTATTTAATAATAGGTTCTTATTTGTTCGATATTATTGGTTCAATATATAAGAATAGCTTTATCGATTTAATGCTTTATCGTTGATTAAGATAAGCAAAATATGACTAGTGTAGCATAAGCTAAAACCCGCATTAATGAATCAAAAACTCGTATTATTACTTATATTATTAAGTAAGCACTTATAACGATAAGACACTAAAGCAAAAACTTTGACAACAAAATAACTTAGCTAAAGAATACACAAAAGTCTGCTTAAATATCTTTATATAACCTCTTGATTTTAAATCATTAAAGCTGTGAAACATTTTATAGCAAAATACTGTTACACATTTTGCTCTTTTCTTGGTTTAATGATGGTAATGAATCTTATTTTGCCAAAGTATCGATAGCAATCACCCTATAATAATTATGATTGCTGTCACTGTGCCTTGTTGAAATAAGCTATTTTTAAACATTTTAAAAGGTTACGTCATGATAGATGCAGACGGCTTTCGCGCCAATGTCGGCATCATCTTGGCAAATACACAAGGGCAAGTTCTGTGGGCAAAACGTATTGGTCACAACGCTTGGCAGTTCCCTCAAGGCGGTATCGACCGTGGGGAGACGCCGATGGATGCGATGTATCGCGAGCTCTGGGAAGAGGTCGGTCTACATCCGCGTCATGTCGATTTGCTAGCGGTTACGCAAGATTGGTTGCGTTATCGTCTGCCAAAACGCTATGTACGTCATGGGCAGTACCCTTTATGTATTGGGCAAAAACAGAAATGGTTTTTGCTACGCTTAGATGAGCCAAATACCCAACACATCCGCTTTGATGAGGGAAAACCAGAGTTTGATAACTGGCAATGGGTCAGCTACTGGTATCCACTTGGACAAGTGATTCACTTTAAACGCAGCGTATATCGTCGCGCCTTGCAAGAATTGGTGCCCGAGCTACCGCTTCAACAAGGGCTTATTATTCCGGAACAAAACAACCATTTGTTGGTGGAATAAAGTCACTAATTTTTAATGCAATTAGCACAATAATGAATACCGTTAGTGATATCTAATATCATTAGCGGTATTTTTTTCACTGGATTTTTATAAAAAGCTAATGAGTACATTCACGGCTGACGATTTCAGCTTGAATGCCTGAATCTTTAATAGTATTTCGCCGTAACGTTAAAATACTTTGTGTCCTTGTACCGTAGCTTGGCACGGCATTATTGGCAGCCTCCTTACTAGCAATGCCAGTAAGATTGGCACCTTCAATATAAATCGAAGACAGCGCTTGCTCTATTTTGATATCGATACCAGTATTTGGTAACTCTTCTTCTGGTGCTTGAGTATTATCGGACAATACCTTAAAAGCAGCGTCTTGCCAGTATTCAAAATCACTATCTTCGCTAATTAATGGCAATATTTCTTGACGTAACCTGCCACGCAAACGCTCTGTCTTAAACCAACCCTCTTCTGGCTGTCCATTAGAGAATACGTGCAAGCCTCCATATAAGGGTGTTGGTGCATGACCACGGTTGTTAACGACAACCGCTTGTTTGCTATCGCCGATAATCAGATTAAACCCAGCATATTCTTGCAGACTGATTTTCCGTGCAAATTCCATCGGGCTTAAGCAACTGGTCAAAAAACCAGCGACCAATTCACCACGTGAGCGCTCATCATTACTTGCCTGCACACCATCGCGAAAGTTCAATACTGCCGCCCAGCGACCATTTTGCTTATAAAAGTCAGCATGCTGCTCTTGGTGAATTCCTAACCACGTACCGCCACTTTGCGCATCACGCCCTGCAAAAATAGGCTTATCTTCCCATTGATGTAGTAGCTCTGTCGGACGCTGTAAAAACTCATCGCGATTGGACAATAAAACCAAAGGCAGCTCATCAAATAACTGCCAAGCAATGGCGACAATACACATAGAATTCCTTTTATATGATTGGTATATAGTCATTTCAATATAAAATAGGCTCGTTCAAAATAGTGTTATGCTGGGATAAATTTTCCTCGCTTGCCGTGCGCTTTACACTCCAGAGGCTTCATAAAATTTATCCCAGCAGCATTCCCATCAGGATTGTATTTTTTAAATTGAATCGATTATATGGTTCTGATTTAACATTAATTCGTGCTTAATTTTTTATCCGCAGGATAGCTAATTTGATAGATTGACTGCACAACTTGAGATTGTTGACTCGGTAAATCGAACTCCCACGCTACCATTCCTTTGTTATCATTCCAATCTTTTTTGCTAATCGCTGGTGTATGCGTCGCGGTTACTTTAATGCTGTCATCGCTACTCAAGGGTTCTGCGCCTAACACTTGCATGCGCATACTACGATTGTGCTGATTGGTAAATTGATACGCCTGAGTGATGGTTTTGGTTTGTTGACGATTAAACACGCCTTTGTCGCCTTTTTTGTTTTCATCAGTCAGCGGTTTCACAAGCAAGCTCGGATCAACACCAAAACCAATCCCCTGCTCTTTTAGACTCTGATAATCATAGCGCGACTGACCAACATAGTTATCGTCGCGATACAGTTGCAATGAACCATCTGCCCAAGCTGGCGTCAAAAATGGCGCAGACGCATACCAGTAAGCGGCAGCTTCTACGCTCGGTGTACTCCGTAGCCACAGCTTACTGATGCCGGATTGTTCATCAATAATAGTGCGTACGCGTCTGCTATCACTTGGAATACTGACGCGCTGCGGTAAGCGATACTCGGTAATACCATTTTTATTTTGACTACTAACCGTAAAGCTCGGTAGCGGCGCCATACCACCTGCACCGCCATAGCTGTCGCTGGCAGAAACAACAACCACTGGAGCAGCTTCCATCATTGGTTGTGCATAACGGCTCAACTTAGCTTGCTCTTCTTCATATAATGACAAACGTTCAACTCTTGGTAGCTGGCTGGTCGTCGTTTGATTGGGATTGACAGTACTCAAAATAACGGGCACGTTGTTCCAATTCTCGCCTGTTTGTTGGGCAATGATGGCAGAGGCGGTGATATTGAGTTGTTTATTATCGGTATTTAAACGCGCTTGATAAGTCGGCTCCCAGCTGGCACCGCGTACTTGATAATGTAATTTAACACTACTAGCAGAACGGCTAGCGGTACGTACACTGACTTGGGTGACATTCCTTTGTACTGAAGAAGTACTGTCAGCGACCAGCTGATTTAAATCGTCTTTAGCACGAGCTTCTCGCTTTTGTAGCTCTACTATTTTTTTGTTAATACTGGCGGCTTGCGTTTCTAAGTCGCGTGCATTATTGGCAAGGGTACCAGTGGTGTTTATTTGCGTGACTTTGGTTAGGTTTTGCAAATAGGCTTTGGTCAGGCGTGCCGCTTCCAATTCGGCACTGATATCCGCTAGATTATTCTGCTGAGTCTGTACATTAGCTGCCCCTTGATACTGGCACTGCGCTGCTTGCTCGCCACTCAAGGTTTGAATACTGACTTCACCGATATTAACATTGCCCAGTGCTTGCACACTAATACTGTCAGGTTCAATCGCAGGCGAAAGACAGGAAAAAACCAGTGTCTGCTCACCTGTGCCACTGATGGGCAGTACACGCGTGACACTGGCTAAGCCTTGATAAATGGTAATTTGTTCGATACTACTGGTTGCTGCTTGCGCCGTCACTGGCACAAAAAAACTGAAGCCTGATGCGACTATACACAATAAAGATAATGGCAATCTGTTTAGCTTAAGGTTTGGCGATTGCACATCAACTGCGGTAGTTAACCGTTTATCGTGCAAAAATGATCGTGATGATACGGTAGCAGACATGATAATTCCTTAAAAGTTGATGCGCTTTTTTTCATCTTATCGGTTTTTTTAGCGCTTTGCTATTCATTCAATAAACCATACATTTATCATAGTGTTCGCAAGGGATGAATTTTGCTATTATAGACAGCATTTAATTACCAATAATGATGATGCCCTTATGATAATTCATCCTCAGTATAATCCTGTAGCGCTGTCCTTGGGTCCAGTAGAAGTACACTGGTATGGCTTGATGTATTTGCTCGCATTTGCTGCAGCTTTTGGTCTGGCTTGGTATCGCAGCAGCAAACGTGACAATTGGACCACCGATATGGTGTCCGATTTGGTCTTTTATGGTGCGCTTGGTGTCATTTTGGGCGGTCGTATCGGCTATGTGCTGTTTTATCAGTTTGGCGAGCTATTACAAAACCCTGCCTATCTATTAAAAGTCTGGGAAGGCGGTATGTCTTTCCACGGCGGTTTTATTGGTGTCATGGTAGGCATGTGGTTCTTTGCCCGTAAGTATAAGAAAACTGCCTTCCAAGTATTCGATTTTATCGTGCCTTGTGTACCAACCGGTTTACTATTTGGTCGCATTGGTAATTATATTAATGGCGAGTTATGGGGACGCGTATCAGACGGTGGCTATAACTGGCTGACTTATTTTCCGCAAGCCGCTGCCTTTGATATGGAGCAATTACAGAGTAATCCACAATTGCAAGAGCTAATGATTGAGGTTAATGGTCAGTATGTGCTGCCCCGTCACCCATCGCAGCTATATGAAGCCTTTGCCGAAGGTCTGCTGCTATTTATCTTCTTATGGTGGTATTCATCAAAGCCGCGTCCACGTATGGCTGCATCTGCTGTGTTCTTACTAGGTTATGGTATCAGCCGCTTTATCATCGAATTCTTCCGCCAGCCCGATGCTGACCAAGGATTTATATTGTTAGGCTGGATGACCAAAGGGCAGCTACTGAGTGCACCGATGATTATTGCTGGCTTGATTATGCTGATTTATGCTTATAAGCGTGGTATTTATGACTGGGGTAAGCAAGCCGCTTATTAAGCTTTATCTTCTTCATGCACCACGTTAAGAACTATATTAAAGATGCGTTTTAATAGCGCAGAAGAGTAATTTTATGACCATGAACAGCTCTATCATTAAAAACGAGCAAGCCTATTTAGACCTGCTACGCCTTGTCCTTAACGAAGGCACGGAAAAAGGTGATCGTACTGGTACTGGTACGCTGAGCCATTTTGGCGCGCAGCTACGTTTTAATTTAGCCGATGGCTTTCCATTGTTAACCACCAAAAAAGTTCATCTTAAGTCTATCACTTATGAGCTCCTATGGTTTTTAAGTGGCAGTACCCACGTTGATTATTTGCAACAAAACGGTGTACGCATTTGGAATGAATGGGCAACTACAGAGCAAACTGCGCGCTTTAATCGACCTGCAGGCGATTTAGGTCCTATTTATGGTCACCAATGGCGTAATTATGGCGCGACCACAACTGCAGATGGGCAGTATAACTCTGACGGTGTCGATCAAATCGCACAAGTGGTTGAACAAATAAAGACTAATCCTAACTCGCGGCGCTTAATCGTTTCTGGTTGGAATCCGGGTGAAGCAGATCAAGTTGCCTTGCCACCTTGTCATACGTTATTCCAGTTTTTTGTTGCGGATAATAAACTCTCCTGCCAACTCTATCAGCGCTCAGCGGATTTATTTTTGGGCGTACCCTTTAATATCGCAAGCTATGCCATGCTTACCCATATGGTGGCACAAGTTTGTAATCTAGAAGTTGGTGAATTTATTTGGACCGGTGGCGATTGCCATATTTATCAAAACCACCGTGAGCAAGTGGAGCTGCAGCTAACTCGCTCGCTTTATACGCTGCCGACATTAGCGCTTAACCCTAATGTAAAAGATATTTTTGCTTTTAATTATGATGATATCAGCGTTGATGGGTATGAGTCGCATCCAGCGATTAAGGCGCAAGTGGCGGTATAGCGCCTGTTTATTCGATTGTATTTAAATATATTTAAACATTAGCAAAGGATAATTTATGAGTTATGCCAACACCGAAGTTGCCCAAATCGCGGCTATCAGTAGCAATCGCTGTATTGGTAAAGATAATGAGCTACCGTGGCATATCTCAGCCGATTTGCAGCATTTTAAAAGTATGACAACCAAACCAAATGACGGTGCGATACAAGGTATCGTGATTATGGGTCGCAAGACGTTTGAATCAATGGGCAGCCGACCTTTGCCAAAACGCGTGAGCTTTATCATCAGCAGCCAGATAGATTATGCTGAGCAAAAGGGCTTGGTAGGTAGTGAAAAAGCTTATGTAATGCATAATTTAGACGATGCCTTAACCCAAGCAGCTAGCCTAGCGCATGGTGCGCATCTTGATACGATTTGGGTAATTGGTGGCGAGCGCGTGTTTAGCGATGCATTGCTGTACACCGACCGTATCGAACTAACTCACGTTGACACTGAAATCGTTGATGGCGATGCCTTTTATCCTGAGCTGCCAAGTGAGTTTGAAGTTGCGGAAGAATCTGAGCAGATGCATGATGAAAAAAGCGCGTTAGATTTTAGATTTGTAACTTATAAAATAAAAAGCGCTGAATAATAGTAAAATTTTAAACAAAACGTAAAAAGAGGCTATCCTAAATAACTCTAGGACAGCCTCTTTTTTCATGTTCAAATTTTATGAACATAAACCTAAATTTGACGAACATTACCTAGACTACTCATGCAGCACTTTATAAACAGTTTTCGCTAATACCGGACCAATTCCCTGCACACCTGCCAATTCTTGCTGCGAGGCACCAAGCAATTGCTGCATGCCGCCAAAGTGATTGAGCAAATCGCGGCGACGCTTTTCACCCAGCCCCGGAATCACTTCTAGCACCGACGATGAACGACGTTTATCACGCTTCTTACGGTGCGCTGTAATCGCAAAACGATGCGCCTCATCGCGGATATGCATTAATAAATGCAGCGCCTTGCTATCCATAGGCAAGTCAAGTGGCTCATGGTCAATAAAGTGCAGAACTTCAAGTCCAGCCTTACGACCTTCACCTTTTGCCACACTGATAAGCAAAGTATCACCAAGGATACCCAACTCAGTCAGCACTTCTTTAGCGATACCGAGCTGCCCTTTACCACCATCAATCAGCAATAAATCAGGCAATGGCTGCTTCTTATAACGCCGTGTTAACACCTGCTTCATCGCTGCATAGTCATCACCGCCGACAATGTCATGGATAGCATACTGACGATAATCACGACGACGCGAGCCACCTTGATCAAAGACCACACAGCTACCAATCGTCGCCTCGCCCATCGTATGTGAGATATCAAAACACTCGATACGGTCAATGGTACGATCCGTGACTTCGGTCAAGACATCTTTTAACGCCCCAAAGCGTGCATGTAACTCTAAATAATCACCAAGTTTGGTTTTTAGTGCATTATTAGTATTGAGTTTTGCTAAGTCTAACCATTCAGCACGGTGCTCACGTACGCTGGTTTTGATAACGACCTTACTACCAAAGTGTGTTGCCAACGCTTCACTCACTGCTAGCTGATCTGGTAATTCATCGCTCAATATAATCTCTGCTGGCAAATCATCCGTCACCTGAAAATAAAATGAGGTGATAAACGCTGATAAATTGTCTGCAAGAGGCTCACTGCTATCGACATCAGGGAAGTAGTTCTTACCGCCAAGCACGCGCCCACCACGTACCGTCAATACGTTGACACAGGTCATGCCTGCTTGACTGGCAATAGCAATCACATCTGCCTCACCCTGCACTGTATAAACGGCTTGCTTGGCTTGTACTTCACGCAGCATAGACAGCTGATCGCGATAAAAAACTGCCTTTTCAAAGTCTAGCTCTTCAGCAGAAGCTTCCATTTTTTCAATCAAAGCAGTATGGATATCACTAGAGTCACCTTTTAAGAAACGAATAGTATTATTGACGTCCTCGCTATATTCTTCTGGCGATACTAAGCCCACACAAGGAGCACGGCAACGCTTAATTTGGTATTCAAGACACGGACGCTTACGTTGCTTAAAAAAGGTATTGGTACATTGGCGCATTTGAAACATTTTTTGCATGAGCACCAGTGTTTCTTTTGCCGCATGCGCAGAAGGAAAAGGACCGAAAAAGCGACCCTTTTGGTGATTGCCTTTACCGCGACCATAAGCCAATCTTGGATAAGGCTTATCTGCTGAAATAAACACATAGAGATAGGATTTATCATCGCGCAGTAGCACGTTATAAGGCGGACGATATTCTTTAATCAGATTTTGCTCAAGTAACAGCGCTTCCGTCTCACTGCGGGTAATGATGGTTTCAATATTATGTATCCGTGCCACCAGTGCTCGTGTCTTAGGATGATCAATGGTTTTCGCAAAGTAGCTGTTCACACGGCTCTTGAGTGATTTAGCTTTGCCGACATATAAAATATCACCATTTTTACCCAGCATTTTATACACTCCCGGCAAGTTTGGCAGGCGCTGGATTAAATGTTTAAGACGGGCTTTCTTGTCATCGATGGGACTCGATTCTGAGACATTGACCATAGAATTTATTGCTCTCAAGATACTGATATACAGATGTTTATGGGGCGATGGTATCGGTTTTACAAGAACCCTTATCAGCTTAGCAATAACCATAAAAAAAGCCAGCACCAAGGCTGACTTTTTGCAGAAAAACAACCCTACAGTGCGACTAGTGACGGAAATTTGGTAATAGTGCTGGGATACCTGGCAACATACCGACGATAGCCATAACCCCGGTCAGTATCACAAAGGTGATCACAGGAATAATCCAGCGGCTCATTTTGGTTAGACTGGCACTACGCTCTTTAGAGCCAATTAATCCTAAATTATCAAGCACCAAAGTAATAGACCAACCGAAGGCGGGATTCACCAACGCAGATGCAAAGACGACAATGGCGGCAGACTGAGTAGTTTTACCCTCACGCGTCATCTCCATCCCAGCCTCAAGTAGCGGTATAAAGACGCCAACGATGAGTGCCACACACATCACTGGCTCCCAGATTGCCAAGTCCATAGGGTAACCCCAAACACCTGCGATAAGGCAAAATAGTCCTGTCAAAATCGCACCAGCTGGAATCGGACGCTTGGCAATTGCTGCAGGTACGATATACGTACCCCATGACGACGCAAAGTTCGCGCCACCGAGCACAGAACCTACGACCTGACGAAACGATGCACTGGTCATCGTATCATCAATATCCATCAGTACACGTTCAGTACGTTTGGGATAGCTGATTTTCTGAAAGACCTGATGACCTAAAAAATCTGGCGACCACATCGCCACTGCTAACACCGCAAAAGGTAATACCACGATAAAGCTCTCAACCGTCGGTAATCCTAACATCCAACCAGTATTTTCGCCCCACCAATACATAGGGCTCATATGCGGTAGACCGGGTGCGGTTTTAAAGGCAAAAGGCGCGCCCATAGCGAACGCCACGCCACCACCTAACAAACAGCTCAGCGGCACAGCCAGCCAGCGCTTTTGAAAATTTTCTAACACAGCATACAAGATAATCGTCAGCAAAATTACCACAAAAGCAATATGCGCCATGCCAATGCCCTCTGCCCATGCAAACAAGTTTTTAACTTGTGATATCGTACCAATAAAGCCCAAGTAGAGCAGCAAACCACCGCACACGCCTTTACTGGTCAAATTTGCTAGTAAGCTGCCCCCTTTACTGATTGCCAATAATAACCCAAAGGCACCGATGAGCAGACCAAAGGCCATCGGGTGACCACCAGCTGCGACCACAATAGGAATAAGCGGAATTAAAGGCCCATGAGTACCCGCAAGGTTGGCGGTCGGTAGTAGAAAACCTGAGAATAAAATGACAAAAAACGAAACAATCAATAATTCATAACGGACGTTTTCTAAGATAAAAGCATCACCCAAACCGAGTGGCCCTGCAAAAGTCGCCGCAATAGCACCCACCATCACAACTTTACCAATGGTCGCAGCCATTGCTGGAATGGTATCTTCGTACTCAAAACGATAATCACGGAACGGTAGGTTGGCGCGCCAGCGTTTCGGCTGCATGATTTGCAGTTCATGATTGAGATAGGCATCACGATTTTTAAAACTTGAATAGGGCTTATGTAATTCTACATAACTACTTTGAACATCATTATCAGAAGGGGTTGGCTGCTGCGGATTGGCATCTAAAGGGGGAAGCTGCGTGTTACTCATCACATTTCCTTGTGTCGACCGACGTTTTAGTGACTGCTTATTCACTTACTACTCTTACGATAAGTGTTCAGCCACTGAAGAAAAAATGCAGTCATTGTATGTCATGAGACTTTAGAACGCGAATGTATAACGATTCGAATAAACTATAAATATAGCGGCCATTAATAACATAAAGTTTCCTTTTAAAATAAATACAAACTTATTAACTACTTAGTTGCTAATAAAATAGTAGATTGTAGTCATTATGATGATGGTTCCTATAATTAATAATGCGTTATGGTACATAAACCATCGACAATCACGCATAGTCAAAAACAAAGCGCTAAGATGTGAATGAAGTTACGCTTTAGCTCTAGCGCCTTTATAAGTTTTTCACTATGATAAATACCTTTTTACCCATAACGATTGAATAATAGCAGTCTAAAAATCAAGAAGTACCCTAGGATAAGTTTATGAGTTTACTACCCAAAAATCTTGAGACGCTAAAACGTAATGCTAAAAAAAATATTATGCCATTGCTCACGCCTTATCTGCTCAAGCTACGTATCAACACTTATGCACCTTATATCGGTGCCGGCATCAAGATTGAGCACATAAACCTTGACCAAGGTTTATGTGTGGTCAATATGGGACTAAATAGTCTAAATAAGAACATTGTAGGGACACAGTTTGGCGGCAGCTTATATTCAATGGTTGATCCATTTTATATGCTCATGCTCATGCATCAACTGGGTAGCAGTTACGTCGTTTGGGATAAAAGCTCACATATTGAATTTATCGCGCCGGGTAATAGCAAAGTCACTGCTCGCATGAAAATCCCTAGCAGTGAGATTAAAGCTATTCAAGAGCTGGCAAAAGAGGGTGAACCCGTCTTTCGTGAATACCAAGTAGATATCGTGGACGATCAGCAAAAGACCATCGCTATCGTCACCAAGACGCTATACATACGCTTGCGTAAGTACAGCAAATCTAAAGACCAAAACAGCCGTATTGAAAATCTCGATGATTAAAGGCAACGTTTAAAGCCTTAATTTAATTCTGTGATTTAAAGTGCCAGAAACAAAAACCCCAATCTGGCATTCGCACAGATTGGGGTTTTGTCTTTTTTGGTATGACCCGCTTATTTATATGATAAACCTATGAATAAGGGTTTGTATCTACTATCGCCTTACTTTAATCGACTGTAAATCATACAGCTAACTAAAGATGGCAAACTTTTGCTTAAATACCAGGTGCAGTTTCAACTGCATCAGGAACGCGAGCATCAGTTTTTGCCTTAACAACTTTAGGCGCACGCGGAGCAAGCTTCTCGCGGATACGTGCTGATTTACCAGAGCGTTCACGTAAGTAGTATAGTTTCGCACGGCGAACAGCGCCACGGCGTTTCACTTCGATGCTATCGATAATTGGTGAATGCAATTGGAATGCACGCTCAACACCAACGCCACTTGAGATTTTACGTACGGTAAACGCTGAGTTTAAACCGCGGTTACGCTTAGCAATTACAACGCCTTCAAAAGCCTGTAAACGCTCACGCTCACCTTCACGTACTTTTACTTGAACCACAACGGTATCGCCGGGTGCAAAGCTTGGGCGCTCAATCAATTGAGCATTTTCGATGACCTGAACCAATGGATGCTTGTTGCTCATGAGAGTTATCTCCTCACATTAGATAATAGAGGCTTGACGCATATCACCTGTTTGTAATAATTAATTATATCTCTTTTTAATAAGACACAACGTAAGTAGGTTATGACAAACGGCCATTATGCTATGACTCGTTTTGTTATTGCTCAAAATTTTATTACTTAACTGTTTATCTTTTTAACCGCTATTTTTTATCAGCTTTTGCTAATGCCTTTAGCCACTTTGCTTGCTCTACCGTTGGCGTAAACGCCTGCCATAAGTCTGGACGACGCGCTTGCGTACGTTCGACTTGCTGACTAAAGCGCCACTTCGCGATATTGGCATGGTGACCTGAAAGTAACACTTCAGGCACTGCCATACCCGCAAACTCATGCGGCTTAGTATAATGTGGACAATCAAGCAAGCCATCGACGAACGAGTCTTGCTCAGCTGACTTATCATCACCCATAATATCAGGCAAACGACGTATCACACTATCCATTAGCACCATTGCCGGTAGCTCACCACCAGTAAGCACGTAATCACCAAGCGATATTTCCATATCGACATACTGCGACAGTAAGCGCTCGTCAATGCCTTCGTAACGACCGCATAATATAATCATGCCGTCATACTCGGTCATATCGACCACACTACTCTCACTCAGCGTCTGTCCTTGTGGCGACATATAAATCACCGGACAGTGCGCTTTGTCGACACGGCAGCCATGCTGACTTGCTCGTAGGCGCGCATCCTCAATCGCTTGGGATAATGGCTCAGCCATCATCACCATGCCAGGACCGCCACCATACGGACGTTCATCAATACGGCGATAGTTATCACTGGTAAAATCACGCGGGTTAATGCATTCTATCGTTACTTGCTTCTGAGTAACTGCCCGACCTGTGATTCCAAACTCACGAATCGTGGCAAACATTTCAGGAAAAATACTAATAACGGCAAAATACATCAGATGTCTACTTGCGCAGTGGCTAATATTGGCTAAATAAATCGGTGTTATTACTGATAAAGCTTAACCGCAAAGTTAAGATTATTATCAATAATCACTCGGCCATGCAACCAGCACTGTCTTTTCAGTCAGATCGACTTTCACTACAGTTTGCTTGTGCCATGGAATCAGGCGCTCATCGGCATCTAAGCTGTCTGTCGTTGCCGCAACCCGCATGATAGCGTGAGCGCCAGTTTCAAACATCTCAGTAATATCGCCTAGATATTCATCCTGCTCGTTCATTACGCGCAGGCTGACCAAATCCGACCAATAGTATTCATCTTCAGCAGGTTCTGGCAAGATGTCTTGCTCGACCCAAAGAGTTACCCCATTCATGGTCTCAGCAACATTGCGATCAGGAATCTGCTCAAACTGAGCCACAATTCCTGTGCCTTGCTCACGCCAAGCCTTTACTGTCAAAGGTTTCATACCGGTAGCGGTTTTCATCCACCAAGGCTTGATGTCAAATATCGCCGTACGATCGTCTGTTTCACTAAATACCCAAAGCCAACCTTTGATGCCATAAGGCTTTTTGAGCTGACCAATTTTCATAAGGGCACTAGCGTTTGGAGCAGACGACATAACGGCTAACCTAACAATGATAAAAACAGCGATGATAAATAAAAAGCCATTAAAAACGATAAACGTCGTTAAAAGCGATAAACAGTTAATGGCGTACCCTGGTTAGACCAGTTACGCTAGGTATTCTTAAGCCAACTGATGGATGCATAAATGCACTATCAGTCTATTGCAGCCAAAACTTAAGCAGTAGCTTCAGTTTGAGCAGCAGACTTATTATAAGCTTTTGCTAATGAAGCAACGCGATCAGAAGGTTGTGCACCTTTTGCGACCCACGCATTATACGCTTCCATGTTCAAGCGCACTGCTTCTTCAGAATCTTTAGCGAGTGGGTTAAAAAAGCCGATGTTTTCAATATAGCGACCGTCACGCGCGCGGCGTTGATCAGCAACAACTACTTGATAAAATGGGCGTTTCTTGGCACCGCCCCGTGCTAAACGAATAACAACCATGTGAATTCTCTCTTTCGCAGGTATACCAAAAAGGGCATAATTATACCACAGTCTTATTTTATTGAAAACATAAACTGTGCTTATTTAATTATTTATTAACAATAGCTTAAATCGTTCTGACTGTAAATAAGATTCATCATTCACGCTGCTAATATGATGGATACTCCTCTATCATATGCCTTTATCTTAAGCGGATGATATTGCCAGCGTTGTCGATGAAAGCTGGCAGCGTTATTAATGGGTTATGCTATCCTAACAATAGCATCTGTCACTGCCTCATTATAATTTGGATTCCTATGACCACGCCAAACCCACCATTGCCTCATAAAAGCTGGTTACCCCGCTCTTACTCTAATAGTCTGCTAACCACTCTAATGGTGGCTTTTATTGTTCTCATTAGCGTCGGGGTATCAATTTTGTTTTTTTGGCGCAGTCTATATTTACCCGAGCTCAAAAGCCATGCGCGCTATTTGACCAGCGAGCTTCGGCTGATGAACAGCGCCAATCGAGATTGGCGGGACAATCCTGAAGTCCGTCAGTGGATTTACCAGCACTCACATGTAGTAGTGGTGGATAATCCAAGTGACTTTCCAGAGGTTGCGGACAAAGCTTTTGTCAGTGTTTTTACGAATGTATTACAGCGAGAAATCAGTGCACAATTGGGGCGACCAGTTGAAGTATATTTTAAATTTAAACCAACCCCTCAGCTTTGGGTACAAGACAGTCGTGATAGCAGTTTTTGGATACGCGAACCTGTGGTCTATTACTCGCAGTACAGCCCTAGTTTATTGATCTTGTTTTTGTTTGGGCTACCCATTTTGACACTGTTGACGATTATTTTATTAGCCCGTCAATTAAATCGTCCTCTACGTTATCTTCAACGTGCTGCTACCAACTATATTCAGTTGGGTCATGCAACAACGCTACCGACCCGTCATGGTCCTACCGAGATTCGCCAAGTAAATATGGCTTTTAACCGTCTGTTTACTACTCTCAACCAAGCGCAAAAAGAGCGCACGATAATGTTAGCCGGCATCTCACACGATTTGCGTACCCCGCTGACTCGTATGCGCTTAACTGCTGAAATGCTGCCCGATGATTTTTTTCGTGAAGGATTGATTTACGATATCGAAGATATGGATGCTATTTTAGAGCAATTTATCTCATTTATGAAAGATGGCTCCGATGAGCCTGTACGCCTTACCAATTTAGATACCATATTTAATGAGATTATGGTGCAATTTGCGCCACTAGAGTTTATTTATCAGTCAGAATGCAGCAAGCTTGTGCCCGTACGTCCTATGTCGATTAAGCGCCTGATTATCAATCTGGTGAATAATGCCAAGCGTTATGGTGAGCCGCCTATTTATCTGTCTGCTGTTGTCATGCCAACCTTTGTAGAAAAAGAGGTGATAGAATACAGCGATGTCGTGACCGAAAATACAGTCAATAAAGAAGCAAAAGAGCAGTTGATTATATGTGTGCGAGACTGCGGCGATGGGGTGGCAGAAGACCAACTCGAGCGTGTCATGCAGCCGTTTGAGCGTGGCGAATCAGCGCGTACCACTCAGGGTAGTGGACTCGGCTTGGCGATTGTTGACCGTATCGCGCGCTTGCATCATGGAACAGTTGAGGCTATTAATCATCCAGATGGTGGTCTACAAGTCTGTATTCGCATCCCTCTCATCTCAGAAGTTGCCGGAGAGCAACCTTTGGATGTCGATCCCGCTACAAAGTCATTTATTGAGAAAGTTGATACTAAATAAAATAGATACGTGATTTTATGGGGCGAGACTGGGACGAATTTTTCTCGCTTAATCATTTTTATATTGAACTGATCATAATAGTGTCAATCAATAATATTAAAAAAGCAACGACTGGCTATCGTTGCTTTTTTAGTACTATTTTTTTTAGATATAAAAACTTCAACGGTTATAAAACTTATTACTTGTTGCCAATAGCAGGCGGAATATACTCAGCACTGTTAGTGAACGCTAAAGGCTGGGTAATCTCATCCTGCGCTACCTTTAGCGTCTGAGTAGTACTCGGCTGCTGTAAGAATAAATAATATCCTAGTGTCACAGCATTTAATACCACCAAACCCCCAAATAAATACGGCATCCGTTGCCCTCCTCCATTAAAGACTGAATAACTGATCATAAATAACTTGTTAGCGTCATTTATGATCAGTTAAAAATAACATAGCTACAAGTAAAATAGTATTTCGATAAGCGTTTTGATACCTTTATAAAAGTCATCTTAACAGCACTGTTTTATTTCAAAAGTATATTGATGATGCTTATGCATCAAACTCACGCTCACTCTTATCTTGGGTTAATTCATCGGCTGCTAGAATTTGTGTCAGTGGCTTGATAGGCCATGTCATCACAAACCGCGCGCCACCAAGATCTCGGCTCTCATCAACCTTCATACGACCATTAAACCAAAAAGCAATGCGTGATACGATAGACAAGCCCAAACCGTAGCCACCTGAGGCACGCGTCCGACTATCGTCTAAGCGGGAGAATGGAATAAAGACCTTTTCGCGATCTGCTTCTGGAATACCGTGACCATCATCTTCAACGCTGACAAAGGCATTGCCCTTTTTGACCCCAGCACTAATGATAATCGTAGTCTCCGCATAACGCAGAGCATTACCAGCCAAATTCTGAATCACGCGATGTAAGTAGCGTCTATCTGCTATCGCCTCTACTTTAGCATTTGGCAGTTTGGTGACAATTTTAATCGGTTTACCCAAGGCATTGGTTTCACGCTCAATCTGCTCAAGCAGCTCTCGAAGATTGACTGGTTCCAAATCTAGTTTGGGCGAGCCTTCTTCAAGTTTCGCATAGGTGAGAATTTCATCAATCAAGCCATTAAGCGCTTCGATATCTTCATCAATAAAGTCACGCTGCATAAAACGCGAGTCTTCATCATCAGTATCTGCCAGCATATCAACAGCAAAGCGAATACGGGCAACGGGCGTACGTAGCTCATGTGACACCGCTCGCGTCAGCTCTCGCTGCGACTCAATCAAACGCTTAATATGAGAAGTCATGGCATTAAAGGTCGCAGCTAAACGGGCAATTTCATCTTGACCAATCACCTGTACTTGACTTTCAAGATTACCTTTACTGACCTCATTCACCCCGACCTGTATCAGTTGTAACTTGCGCTCAAGCGGGAAAATCAGTGCATACACACCCAAACTAATTAAAAACATACTGATCAAAATCATACTGACGATCAAGTTTAGTGGAAACCAATTAAATAAAGGTACTGGACCGATCAAAATTGCCATATCACTAATTTCAGACGGCACAATGACTTTGATAGACGAGTTACTTTTACTGGTATTGGTATCTTGCAATAAGATAACCACCTCATCACGGCGCAAGCGTGCCATCTGATCAGGATCCAAATTGAGCGCCGCTACTGCTTTAAATGCTAAAGGAAATGAAAACTTTTCTTCTAACTGTGCCAAACGTGCACGTTTATCAGACAAAGTAATATAATAGGACAAATCATCTAGCAAAAATACGGCGATAGCTCTGACTTGCTGCTCAGTCACTTGTGAGATACGCGCAGTCAAAACACCTTGATTGTCTGGTAGGCGATAATAGACATCGGCAGTGGTCAGTTGGCTGATATAGCGTACGACCGTGTTTTCTTTCTCAAAACGGCGCAGCTCGCTGGCATTAAAATCAACTTCATCGATAGACACGATCTTAAATTCTGAGCCAAACAAACTACTGGCATCAGACAACCAATAATCACGTTGCGCCTCGTTTTCTTGGTGAGCCAAACCCTCACTCACGATATGAAACGCCCCTGTCGCCATATTTTCACGATAAGATTGGACACGCTCTTTATTGATAGTATCCATCAATAGCTGGGCAAATAGTGCCACACACAAGCAGACTATCAATAGCCCTGCATAAATACGAACAAAAATACTGTGTTTAAGAGAAGAGACTAATGACATACGTGCCGTGACCAACCTGATGAATAAGCGTTATTAATAGATATAATATCTATTATAACCACTATAGGATAATATTTGCTGTGATATATATTTATATGATAATTAAACTGGTACATAAAATTATCGCTTAATTAAACCACATAACGCAGCAATTAAGGTTAAAAACTTAATATTTAAACCCTAAAAAACCAGCTTTACGCTGGTTTCTTATTGCATAACGGAACAATCAAGACTTATAGCAAAAGTCGGCGATTAGTTGCCTTCTTTTACGAACAGATAGCCTTTACTACGTACGGTTTTAATACGTTTTGGGTTTTCTGGATCATCACCGATTTTTGGACGGATACGTGAGATACGGACGTCAATAGAGCGATCTTGACCATCATACTCAATACCACGTAGACGCTCAAAGATATCTTCACGTGACAAGATACGTCCAGCATTAGAAGCAAGCAACCATAGTAGATCGTATTCTGCACTGGTGAAATCTACTAACTCATCACCTAGATTCACTGAACGACCACCATTATCGATAACCAATTCACCAAACTCTAGACGCTGTGGCACATCTTCTGACGGGGCGTTTTCTGAACGGCGTAATAATGCACGAATACGCGCTAATAAAACACGTGGTTGAGCAGGCTTAGCAACATAATCGTCGGCGCCCATCTCAAGACCCAATACTTGATCCATATCTTCTGTGCGTGCAGTCAGCATCAAGATAGGGTTTTGGTAATGTGGACGTACTTCACGGCAGACTGTCAAGCCATCGCTACCTGGAAGCATGACATCAAGTACAACCAAATCTGGCTGCTCACTGACAATACGACGAATGGCGCGATTACCATCCGTTTCAATCGCCACTTCTAGACCGTTTTTGACCAAATAATCTTGGGTCAACATGGCCAGACGCTCATCGTCCTCAACAATCAAAATTCGGGGGGTGTTGTCATCATCATTCGTTGTCATTGTTATATCCTCTAATACATCTCATTTAAAAGTAGTCAAAATAAGAGCAGTAAAATGAATAGCACTACAAAATAGTGCAACTGCTGTTTATATAGCTGTTACAAACTTGGCAGCACAGTATACTATTAATCCTGCAGCTTCCTATACTATAGCTTATAGTCGTTAACAAAACCTATAAACTACGACCATTAAAACTTTATTTTACGTGCAAAAATCATACCGTTTATCGTATTCAAAAAGCGTCAAATAACTTTATTTACTCATAACCGTTCCGCTATGTCTAAAGCTTTCGATCATAAGCCTGATCATTAAGTAAAGCGCATAAAACAGCTCAACTCTATAAGTTAGCAAACTATTTTTCAACCCTTAATATAACCATATATTGCCATTGTTGCTAGTAGCTTTTTGGCTAAAAGCTAAAAACCATCACTATCCAATAAAACCAACAACCATAAAAAAACAGCCCATAAAGGACTGTTTTTTTATTATTGCTTACAAGAGTAAATATTTACTCTTACAAACAAAAAATATTAAGCACGGTTTTTGTACTTACGGATGGTCTGTAGCTGTGCAACAGATTCCGCCAATGACGCCAAGGCAGCATTAGTTTGTACGGTATCCGACTGGTTGACCAGCATTTGCTCCGCTTTCTTACGTGCTTCAACGATTTTACTTTCGTCAAGGTTATGTGCACGCATGGCAGTATCAGCAAGTACGGTGACCATTTTTGGCTGTACTTCTAGTACGCCACCTGAGACGTAAATCACTTCTTCTTCGCCATTTGGCGTTTGTACGCGCATTGCACCTGGCTTTAGCAAAGTAATAAGCGGAGTGTGACCTGGCAATATACCAATCTCGCCTTCGGTACCACTAGCTATTAACATGCTAATTTCGCCTGAATACAACTCTTCACGAGCACTTACGACGCGACATTGTAACGTTGCCATACTTAATTCCTTACTATCAAAGCGCGATCAAAAACGCAACACGTTACTAAAGAGTAGATATAAAGTTTATATTACACCTACTTTTTAGCGAATACTAATACCACTTACGCAGCAGAAGACTTCATTTTTTCAGCTTTAGCAACGACTTCGTCGATACCGCCAGCCATATAGAAGGCTTGCTCTGGTAAGCTGTCATATTCACCTGCGATGATTGCTTTGAAGCTAGCAATGGTATCGCGTAATGGTACATATTTACCAGGTGCGCCAGTGAAGACTTCAGCGACATGGAATGGCTGTGATAAGAAGCGCTGAATTTTACGAGCACGATAAACAACCAGTTTATCTTCTTCTGATAACTCATCCATACCCAAAATCGCGATGATGTCTTTTAATTCTTTATAGCGCTGTAGAACTTCCTGAACACCACGAGCAACGTTGTAATGCTCTTCACCGATAACCAATGGATCAAGCTGACGTGACGTTGAATCTAGTGGATCAACCGCAGGGTAGATACCTTGTGAGGCGATATCACGGCTTAGTACTACTGTCGCATCTAAGTGAGCAAAAGTAGTAGCAGGTGATGGATCGGTCAAGTCATCCGCAGGTACATATACCGCTTGTACAGAAGTAATAGAGCCTGATTGCGTAGAAGTAATACGCTCTTGCAGCATACCCATCTCTTCAGCAAGTGTCGGCTGATAACCAACCGCTGATGGCATACGACCTAGCAGTGCTGATACTTCAGTACCGGCTAGTGTATAACGGTAGATGTTATCAACAAACAACAATACGTCACGACCTTTGCCAGTAGCAGGATCTTTCGTATCACGGAAGTATTCAGCCATGGTCAAACCAGACAGTGCAACACGTAGACGGTTACCCGGTGGCTCATTCATCTGACCGTATACCATTGCTACTTTAGATTTGCTAAAGTCTTCGGTGTTTACAACGCCAGCTTCTTGCATTTCGTGATAGAAATCGTTACCTTCACGCGTACGCTCACCAACACCCGCAAATACTGACAAACCTTCATGCTTAAGCGCGATGTTATTGATTAATTCCATCATGTTGACGGTTTTACCAACACCAGCACCACCAAACAGACCAACTTTACCACCTTTAGCAAATGGGCAAAGTAAATCGATTACTTTAATACCAGTCTCTAACAGCTCAGTACTGTTTGATTGTTCTGCATAGCTTGGCGCTTCACGGTGAATTGACCAACGCTCATCTGCTTGTACTGGGCCTTCTTCATCGATAGGACGACCAAGAACATCCATGATGCGACCTAGCGTACCGATACCAACTGGCACAGAAATTGGGCCACCAGTATTGGTAACTGGAAGGTTACGCTTGAGTCCTTCAGTAGAACCCATAGCAATCGTACGTACGATGCCATCACCCAGCTGTTGCTGTACTTCTAAAGTAGTTTCGGTGCCATCAACTAGCAAAGCATCAAAAATCTTAGGTACTTCATTACGGTTGAACTCAACGTCAAGAACCGCGCCAATAATCTGTACAATACGACCGCTACTCATTGCGTTCTCCTGGAAATTCTGTATATATTGGGTTTTATAAAGGGTTTCAATTATGAAACAGCAGCAGCACCGCCAACGATTTCCGATATTTCTCGGGTAATCGCCGCTTGACGCAGCTTGTTATAAACCAACTGTAAATCGTTAATTAGGTCGCCAGCATTATCTGTCGCCGCTTTCATCGCAACCATACGTGAGGACTGCTCAGAGGCAATGTTTTCCATTACCGCTTGATAGACGATAGACTCAATGTAACGTCCAAGCAATTCATCAATCAATGTTTTGATATCAGGCTCGTAGATATAATCCCAGCTAAGTTCAGTCTGAATGCCGCTCTCTTCTTCACCAAACGCACTCTCTGGTAAAGGCACCAACTGATTGACCGTTGGCTTTTGGGTCATTGCATTGACAAACTTATTATAAACCACATAAATGCGGTCTATTTTACCGTTAGTATAATCGTCAAGCATCGCTTGAACTGGTGCATTTATCTGCTCAAAAGTAGGTTTATCACCATAATCAGTTACGGCTGAGGTGACTTTACCACCAAAGCTTTTAAAGAAGCTGACACCTTTAGCGCCAATGACAGCAAATTCAGCTTGCACAGACTGCTCTTGGTATTTCTGGATATTCTTAGATAAGGCTTTGAATAAGTTAATATTCAAACCACCCGCTAGACCACGGTCAGATGTGATGACAATATAGCCAACTCTATTGACTGGACGGCTTACCATATACGGATGTTTATAATCGGATGAGGCATGCACCAAATGCGAAATAACCCGGCGCATACTATCAGCATACGGGCGACCCACTTCCATGCGCTCTTGGGCACGGCGCATTTTACTGGCGGCTACCATTTGCATAGCGCGAGTAATTTTCTGGGTGCTTTGAATACTGGTGACTTTGGCACGTATTTCTTTTAAGTTTGCCATAATGATTCCAATATAAGAGGGTTAAAAAAGCATTGGCGCATGCAACAATATTTCAATATAAAACGGTATTCTCATTAACAATGTACCATTTAGCATTGCATCATTGTTTAAATGTTTTAATATCTTGTGGCATGACGCAACCATATACCATGAGTTGTGACTAAAGTGGCGCTGCTGTCTTAATAAAAAGCTTATCAGACAACGCGCCACTCCATAAGCTCTAACACTAAAGCCACAACAAAACTGGCTTAACCCGTTAAATTAATAACTGTGATTTTGTTTAAAAGTCTCTAAAGAAGACTTTAAACGACCTGCGATATCATCGTTATAATTCGCAGTGTCATCAATCTCTTTCATTAAGTCAGCTTGCTCATCATGCATATAGCGTAAGTAAGCTTCTTCAAAAGAACCGATTTTTTCAACTGGTACGTCTGCTAAGAAACCTTCGTTTGACGCATAGATAACAGCGGCTTGCTCAGAGATTGACATTGGCTGATACTGCTTTTGCTTCATCAATTCAGTCACACGCTCACCGTGGTCAAGCTGTTCACGAGTTACATCATCAAGATCTGATGCAAACTGAGCAAATGCTGCAAGTTCACGATACTGAGCCAGTGCGGTACGGATACCACCCGATAGCTTTTTAATAATCTTAGTCTGAGCCGCACCACCAACACGTGATACCGAAATACCAGCGTTCACAGCCGGACGGATACCTGAGTTGAATAGGCTTGACTCTAAGAAAATCTGACCATCAGTGATTGAAATCACGTTAGTCGGTACAAATGCAGATACGTCACCTGCTTGGGTTTCAATGATAGGTAGCGCAGTTAAAGAACCCGTTTTACCAACCACTTCACCATTGGTGAACTTTTCTACGTACGCAGCGTTTACGCGTGATGCACGCTCAAGTAAACGTGAGTGTAAGTAGAATACGTCACCAGGATACGCTTCACGACCTGGCGGACGACGTAATAGTAGTGAGATTTGACGATACGCTACTGCTTGTTTTGATAAATCATCAAATACAATCAGTGCATCTTCGCCGCGGTCACGGAAGTATTCACCCATCGTACAACCTGAGTACGGTGCGATATATTGTAGTGCTGCTGGCTCTGATGCTGACGCTACTACAACAGTAGTATATTCAAGGGCGCCAGTTTGCTCAAGCTTACGTACGACGTTGGCAATGGTAGAACGTTTCTGACCGATTGCAACATATACACACTTAATACCAGATGATTTCTGTGCAATGATCGCATCGATAGCCATCGCGGTTTTACCCGTCTGACGATCACCAATGATAAGCTCACGCTGACCACGACCGATTGGAATCATAGTATCAACAGACTTATAACCTGTCATTACTGGCTGATCAACTGACTGACGATCGATAACGCCTGGGGCGATCTTCTCAACTTTATCAGTCATTTTGGCATTAATAGGACCTTTGCCATCAATAGGGTTACCTAAAGCATCAACAACACGGCCTAGCAACTCAGGACCTACCGGAACTTCAAGGATACGACCAGTACAATAGGCTTTTTGACCTTCTTGTAGTTTTAGGAAGTCACCCAGTACTACTGCGCCAACAGAATCACGCTCTAAGTTGAGCGCCATTCCGTAGACTTCACCTTCAAACTCAATCATTTCGCCGTACATGGCATCTTCAAGACCATGAATCTGCACGATACCGTCAGATACTTTGACAATCGTGCCTTCATTCTTTGCAGTTGCACCCGCATCAAGGTCTTGAATGCGCTGCTTAATCAGGTTACTGATTTCCGCTGGATTCAATTGTTGCATTGCCTTGTTTCCTTTAATTTATGATAACCCGCCACTGACGTAAATGCTCTTATATCACGCATGCTTAATTAAGCTACGTTAATGATTGGCATTAGGCCGTTAGCTGTGTTTTTAACTGTTGTAACTTGCCGCGCATCGAATCATCGATGACTTTGTCACCGACTTTGATCGTAACGCCTGCCAAAAGACTGGCATCCACCGATTCATGAATCACTACGCTAGCATTTAGCGAAGCAGCAAGACGTGCTTGTAGCATATCACGCTGATCATCGGTTAATGGATAAGCAGAGGTCACATAAGCGTCAAGCTGCTTTAAGCTTACTGCCTTGTGACGGCGATAATGCTCATAAACTTCAGGAAGCAGCGCCAGACGCTCTTGTTCTGATAACTGTTTAACGAAGTTACTAAATGCTACTGATACTTTTGGATAGCTGGCGTTGCTGTCAGGGCGAACCCCTTTATTTGCATCTAACAACTGCTTAAAAGCAGAATCATTAGCGCTAGCTACTTGCGTATCATAAAGATCGACCAAAGCAGCTGACTTATGCTCAGCAGAAACAGCTGGATTGTCTAGCCAAGTACTGAACGACTTGTCATTGACAACGGTGGCGGCAACAAATAAGAAGTCTTCCCACTCATTTACTGCCCCGTTTTCATTGGCATAGTCAAACGCGGCTTTAGCGTACGGTCGTGCTAAGGTTGATAAGTCAGCCATTATATCCTCACAATTACAGCTTCGCCGCCAGTTGGTCTAACATGCTGGCATGTTTTTGCACATCGACTTTGTCTTGCAAAATCTTTTCTGCACCAAGTACCGCCAATTCAGCAACTTGGGCACGTAATGATTCACGTGCTTGATTGATTTCTTGGTCGATAGAGGCTTGCGCTTGTTGACGAATGCGCTCGCCTTCCACTTGGGCTTGCGATTTTGCATCTTCAACAAGTTGATTGGCGCTTTTATTTGCTTGCTCGATCAGAGCAGCAGCTTTAGTCTTTGCAAGATCAAGCTCCTGCTGTACATCTCGCTCCGCGGTCGCCAAATCTGCTTTTGCTTTTTCTGCGGCATTTAAGCCTTCAGCAATTTTACGCTGACGGTCATTAATTGCGCCGATAAGTGGTGGCCACACGAATTTCATGCAGAACATCACAAAGATTGCAAAAGCAATGGCTTGACCGATGAGGGTAGAATTGATATTCACGTGATCACCTCTTTGTTAATGAAAAATCAGTTTCATTGATCATATTTGATAGCCAAACTTTGGCTATGGTTAAGATACAAAATTTGACTACCAAACATTTACAACTGAGCTTTCTGATTAACCTGCTAGAGGGTTAGCGAACAACAATAGCATAGCAATACCAACACCGATCATCGGAATAGCATCAAGAAGACCTGCTACGATGAACATACGAGTTTGCAACTGTGAACCAAGTTCTGGCTGACGTGCAACGCCTTCTAGGAATTTACCACCTAGAATAGCAAAACCAATACCTGTACCTAGTGCACCTAAACCGATAAGTAGTGCTACTGCGATAACTGTGTAACCACCTAATACTGGATCCATGGATGTATCCTCATTTACCTATTGAATGTCTAATTAATGTTCAGTTGATGATGCAAGTGACATATAAACTATCGTCAGCATCATAAATACGAACGCTTGAAGTGTAATAATTAAGATGTGGAAAATAGCCCACGGTACTGATAACGCCCATTGAATCCAAAACGGCATTAAGGCAATCAGTATGAAAATCAACTCACCAGCATACATGTTACCGAATAGTCGTAAACCTAAAGAGATAGGTTTCGCTATCAAAGTAACAAACTCTAAGATAAAGTTGATGGGTATTAAAATAATTTGTACGATAGGGTTTTTGGCACTAAACGGATGCAGTGTTAGCTCGCCAACAAAGCCGCCCAAACCTTTTTCTTTGATACTATAAAATAGAATCAGTATAAAGACAGAAAAAGACATGCCAAGCGTGATATTAGGATCCGTGGTTGGAACAATCTTAAAGTACACATGATGTGGATCATGTCCCATCATTGCGCCGATTTGACCAGCAATCATAGGGATAAAGTCGACGGGTAGTAAATCCATCAAGTTCATTAAGAATATCCATACAAAGATAGTCAACGCCAAGGGCGCAATCAACTTTGAGGTACCACTATACGAATCACGAACGTTGTTATCAACGAACTCAACGATCATCTCAACTGCAGCCTGAGTTTTACCCGGCACGCCTGAAGTGACTTTTCTAGCGACCATCCAAAAGATGGCGCAGAAAACAATGCCTAGACCAATTGACCAAAGCATAGAATCAAGGTGGATAGCTTTAAAGCCCATTGCACTAGCTTCTTCAGCATTATAGGCAACTTTCCAACCTTCGCCCGGCAGATAGCCGTACGTCCAGTTCGTTAAGTGGTGAGAGATATATTCTGTTGTTGTTTGCTCGCCTGCCATAATGTCAGCTTCTTATTAATCAACGATTTAATCAACTACCAAAAATATGGTTGTCATCTGATGAGATTTTAGTATGTTTATCTGCCTTACAACAAAGCAAGCAAATGACTCATGCTAACACGCTCATGTAACCAATAACATCCAACCCATAGTTCTATGACTCATGCTGATTTGATAGCGTAAGATAAATTTTAGCTATCAAAAAAGGGCTTATGATAGTTCAGTAATAGCCCTTTACATGTGTACGCAAAATTCTTATGTATATGTTTACTTATTATCACTGTGTTTTGACAGTTGACGCTTAATACAGCGCTGTTAAGTAAAATATTTAGCTGCATATATTAATGCAGGGTTGTATTCGTGTAAAGTCAATTGTGACTTTTTTATCCGCTGTATGAATAAGTTAGCTGCTAGTGACGTTTAATACCGTTGCTTCGCATCTATAATTAAATTGTAAGAATTTAATTATAGATAGTAGTAGACGCTCATTTCGCGCTCCCCTACCCGCACATTACTGCACGCTACCTTATATCAAACGCTCATATCACGATAGTTGGTACTGTCCTAAGACAATTATTATGCTTCGACTTTCTAAAATCAGTCATAGAGAAGCTGGACGGCAGGGTGACTTGCTAAGCGCAATGAATACTGTAACTATGTATATAGTTATCATTTATTACACTAGCGTATATGCCACAACATCCAACTGTGACTAATTTGCATTACCATAAAACCGATAAACAGCGCAGGCGCTGATAGGGGTTGTACGGTAATAAAAATTAGTGCGAAACCAAACACAGTCAATAGCCATTTGGCCATCTGACCCCGATAAAGCTGGCTAACAATATGTAAGCGCGCGCGATAACCGGTATACCAAAAGATAAAAAAGGCAAAGACCGCTTGCGTGGCAAAACTTAGCAAGGCACCAATAGCGGTGCTTTTTGCAACGGTTAGCGCACTGTGCAGCCACATCGTATCTACAAGCCAAGCAATAATAATAAGGATAAACAGTATCCATGCTTGACGTTTGATATAAATACCAATCTTATCTTTCTGTGTGCGTTTGGCAGGCTTGGTCATGGTATTTCTATAGCCTTAAACATTTGGATTATATCGCTATCTAATATCATCGCGACACTATTATCCGTAAATGGCTCACTCTACAGATGTTACCTTTTAACCAAAATTAAACGCCACTTATTATAGGGAGCGAGCCCCTTTTAAGCAAGTAAAATATACCTTTTATCAGTCACCTAGCTCAATCATCAAGAATTCAGATACTTAAGCGTAGATAACTAGTCTTTGACCGGCACTATATCACAGTCTTTAGGGATTCTTAATTAACAGTTTCAATCACTTATTCTAATAAGTCCATTATGATATACATTGGCGAATTTGCTGTGCCATCGTTTGCCACCCACTGACAAAGTCCTTACTATTACTCATATCTTCTGCCTGAACGGTTTCTTGAACGGGCTGTAACTTGGCAAGTAAACCTTTGGCAGGCGCACTTGGACTGACCAGACACATTTTCTTAGCGGGGCGCTGCTCGTTAAGCCAGCGTAATTGACTGGCTTTTGGTGCTAAATGATCGTCAGTACTTAAGCTGCCAATGAGCTGTAGGTTGATGCTGTTTTCCATATATTGATAAGCATCATGATAAGCCCAATACGGCAAAGGTTTTTGTTTAGCACTACTGTTTGCCACTGCTGCATCCATACGTTGGGCAAATTTTTGTGCATTGGCATGATAAAGTTTTTTATATTGCGGATTGGCATGACTATGTATGACGGCAAGCGCACGGGTAATGGCTTTGGCGTTGTTAGGATCCAACCAAATATGTGGATCAAGCGTGCCAGCGATAGGCTTGCCTTTGATATCACGCAAAGGATGGCGATTAAAAGCATCAAACTTAAATAAAGCGATAGAGTTAGGCGCGTCGTTTAAATTTGCTGCCAAGTTATTTTCTAGTGACTCACCAAACCAAACCACAAAGGTACTGTCTTTAATTGCCTTAATATCACCCGGGCTGATACTGCCATGATGCCCAACCTCCCCTGCTTGTAGCAATTGCTTGGCAGGGGGTGCGCCTTCAGTAACTGCTTGGCTTAACAAAAATAATGCATAATTACTCACACTCACCGTTGCCGCTTGAGCTGGTAACGCCAAAAACCCTAACATCAACAAGCTAGCTATTAAGAAGTACTGCTGTGTTAATTGCTGCACCTTATGCAAAAGTTTCTTTTCTTGAACGTTTAAGCTGTTATCTACAATCGGCGTGGCTTTATGAGCATTGGCAATCATGCGTTATTGATCCTATTAAGTCATTGAACTGCGATATCTTTAATATATTAAGTTTCCAATCATTATGTTATACTATAACATAATGAAATCCCACTTTTATTTTGCATTTCAGCTATCCTGTTTTTGCTAACCGCAGTCCAACCTACAAAAGCGATGTTGATTAAAAGTAATAGTAAGGTTTGGCAAATCTACGTATTGATATAGCCATTTACCGTTATACTGTGCGGAATTTAATTAAAACCGAATGCTTTCTGCATTTATTGAAAATGCTTTTGGGAGTTTGTGCTATGCCGACCACTTCATCGAACTGTGAGCATGCTCATGACGTGCAAGATTTTACGCCACAGGATGTGACCGAGCGTTTAGAAGCAGCAAAAGAGCAGTCTCGTATGCGAGGTGTGCGTTTTACCCCCTTACGGCAGCAGATATATACGCTGGTATTGCAAGCCAATAAACCAGTGGGCGCTTATGATTTAATCACTCAGTTACAGCAAATGCGACTCTTAGATAATGATAGTGAGCTTGAGGGCAAGAAAAATGTCGCACCGCCAACTGTATATCGCAGTTTAGAGTTTTTATTGAGCGAAGGCTTGATTCATCAGCTGACCTCTATCAATGCTTATGTACCTTGCTGTCATCCACGCGCTCATCATACGGCAGCCTTTTTAATTTGTGAGCAGTGTCAACGCGTACAAGAGTGTAGCAGCTTACCTGTGCAAGAGATGATGAGCTTTGCTGAAGAAGATATCGGCTTTACCGTTGCTCGTAGTGTGATTGAGCTGAGCGGTCGTTGCCAAGCCTGTCAGTAAAAATTTAGATTACTGTTATATTTAAACCTATTCCCTATCCATATGCGCGGTCATCTGATGAATAATACAAGTAAGCTGCTGAACTTAAGCAATGTCAGCTACTATATTGGTCAACAACGTTTACTGTCTAATATTAATATTGACATTGCAGTCAATGAGACGGTAAGCGTTATTGGTCCCAATGGTGCGGGCAAGTCGACGCTGGTTAAGCTTGTTTTGGGACTGATTGTACCAACATCTGGACAGGTCACGCCTTCTGAACCTTTACAGATAGGCTATGTGCCGCAAAGATTTTCTGTGCCACCAATACTGCCATTACGTGTCAGCGACCTTTTATCGCAAGCCCGTAAAAAACGCCTTACGGCAGAGCAGCGGCAGTTTATATTTGATAAATTATCATTGACCCATTTGCTCTCGCGGCAGATGCTGCACCTCTCTGGAGGTGAAACTCAACGGGTATTATTGGCACGGGCGTTATTAGATAAGCCCAACTTATTGATTTTAGATGAGCCGATGCAAGGTCTTGATCCTGAAACGGAGGTTTGGTTGTATCAATTTATTGATGAACTACCGGAATTTTTACGCTGTGCTATGTTAGTAGTCTCGCATGATTTGCACTGGGTCATGAAAGGCAGTCGAAGAGTGATTTGCTTGAATAAGCATATTTGCTGTGAAGGTCAACCGAGCGAGCTTGCCATCAGCAGTGAGTTTCAAAAGCTATTCGGTCATCATTACGAGCAACCGTATGTCCATCAGCCGCATGCCTGCGAGCATCACGCACCAAGCTAGATATAATAAAAATCAAATGACTTAAATCAAAAACGACCTGATTACCTTTTTTATAAAAATTTACGGATATGTACTATGAGTGCTTGGTTAGCCATTATTGCGCCTGCTTGGATTGCCGGTAGTATTTTAGCATTGCTTTCAGCACCTTTAGGATGCTTGGTGTTGTGGCGACGTATGGCTTTTTTCGCTGATGCATTAGCACATGGGACATTACTAGGTGTGGCACTGGCGGTATGGTGGCAGATGCCAATGGGTATCGGTATTGCGTTGGTAAGCGTGATGGTGGTATTGGGACTGGTATTTATGGATGATGAGCGCTTACCAGCCGATGCTGTACTAGCAGTGGTTGCCGTATCCTTACTGTGTCTGGGATTATTAACTTTAACCCAACTAACCGATCAGCAAGCAAACGTCTTAGGGTTCTTGTTTGGTAACTTGCTTGAGCTTGATTGGGCAGATTTGCCCTTAATTGCTGGCAGCGTACTAGTCGGATTAGCATTACTCATTTATATATGGCCTGCCCAAATTAAATTGGCAACCCATGAAGCTTTGGCACGTATACAAGGCATTAACCCTACTCGCCAACGTCTGTTTTTTATGGGCGTATTAGCAGGGTTCTGTGCCATCGCTTTGCAAGCTGTTGGCAGCTTATTGATCAGCGGCTTATTGGTATTGCCAGCTCTTACTGCCCGCCTGTGGTCAGCATCACCAAAACAGATGGTGATTATCGCCTTATTTACAGCACAACTTGGTGTGACACTCGGTGTATGGGGTAGTATTTGGCTTGATATCCAAACTGGACTCTCTATCGTCTTGGTCTTAGCCAGTTTATTCTTTACCGCTTTAATCATCTCAAAACTGACCACATCAAAATCCATATTGGCAAAGTTTTGGTCGCCACGCCGTTAGAAGGTAGGCTATTTGCCATAACACACTATAGCCATTAGTAATGCTCTCAAATATCTCTTTCCCTTGCACAACTTTATTTCATTAAAATTGATAAAGCTTTCATACGTTTAATGTTGTAAAATTTCACTAGTGCTATCAATATGATAGTTAATAGCGCTTTACGCAAGAGGGAACACCCTTCTTATCAGCAGTCTAAAATGCGCTCTATAAAAACGACATTAAGAAATCAGATGAGCTGCCATAGTGCATTTAATTATCTGAATATCCTAAAAGTGTTCATTGTTAGTCTTCGATAAGGGACAAAATTTAATGCCAAGCTATCCTGTGAGTGCCGTCAGCACGCCAGACGGACAGGTGAATGTATTGCAAATCACTGATTTGCATCTATCATCACATGTGCCGGCTTCTGCTGATGAAACCAGTAGTGAAGTCGCTGTTTGCCAATATAGTTTTGAGGCAATTATCAAGCAAGCATTGAGCAAAGAGATACGGTGTGATTTAATTATTGTAACAGGCGATTTGGTCAATAAAGTAGAGCCTGCTATATATGACCATATTTTTACAGTATTGAAGGAGACGGGCATTCCCTTTGCCTGTATTGCTGGCAATCATGACGTGACTGATGAAATGGATGAGGATTTACCTTTTTACCAACGGACGCTGATTGCGAGGGCTTCTGACCCACGTCTGCTTAGCCGTCATTTGATTGAATCTGAGCATTGGCAGCTGCTTTTACTAGACTCGTCGATCACTGGCAAAGTAGAAGGCGAGATTACGGCGACCGACATTGATTGGGTACGTGAGCAGCTAGCATCTTGTGCTAAGCCCGCGCTCATCGCGCTCCATCATCATGTATTGCCCGTAGATTCCGAATGGATTGATAGCCATATGGCAGAGAATGCAAAGGAGTTCTGGCAGCATATAACCCCTTTTGAAAATCTTAGCGTTATTATCAATGGGCATACCCATCAAGAGCAAACACGCCATCATCAAGGTGTTACTGTATATAGTACTCCTTCTACCTGCTATCAATTTAAGCCGTTTGAAGACAATTTTGCCTACGATAAAAATATGCGCCCAGGGTATCGTTGGTTGCAATTAGCCAACAATGGAAAGGTTGCAAGCTGGGTTGAAAGACTAGATACTTGACGACCAGTTTTATTGACTAGAATTGATTACTTGTCTGGCTATAATGGTGCTTTGAGGCTGTCGGCTATATTGCTCGCTGATTTTGCTTGATTCATTATAGAATGGCTGGCACAGTATAGGTTGATATCAATATAACTAATCGCATTTTTGTCTTGAGAGCTATATTTTGAAGACAGCATTACAAACGATAAATAGTGATAAAAATCACAACAGTTTAATATATCATTAGGCAATATTATAATAGCTAGGATGGCTACATCGACCACAATTTAAGTGTTCACAGTCAGTGACTTATTATTTTATTTAGGCATAACCATTTAAATAAAAATATTTATGACAATATACTTGACTATTGATACGTCATTATCAGCATATTGAGACAAACATTTTAATCAGATCAGCTGTGTTACTAAGTGGTAAAACGTTTTATAAAGGGAAAATTTATAGCGTTTGGTAAATTGATAACGTCTGGTCTTTTGACAGCACGTTTTATTGAATTAATTTGAAAAAGTAGGATACCCATATGAGCACCCTGACCACGAATCCAAGTGATGTTAAGTTTACGCCTTATGCACCTGCCAAAGACGAAGAGTATATGTCTGATGAGCAGTTGGCACATTTTAAGGCAATGTTATTAGACTGGAAGCATCAGCTTATCGGTGAAGCGGATCGCACTAAGACTTATATTCAAGATGAGTCGAGCGCCATGCCAGACATCAATGATCGCGCCACTCAAGAAGAAGAGTTTGCGCTGACTTTGCGTACGCGTGACCGCGAACGTAAGCTTATTCGCAAAATCGACAAGTCTATCTCAGAAATAGAAAATGATGATTATGGTTTTTGTGAAACCTGTGGCGTAGAGATTGGTTTGCGTCGTCTTGAAGCACGTCCAACAGCAACTCAGTGTATTGATTGCAAAACATTGTCTGAGATTAAAGAACGCCAAAACCAAGGTCATACCTAAAAGCGCTTAGGTTTGCTAAATACAAGATATAGTGAACTGAAGCGGTTTTGATTCAGCATGACAATAACGACGAGCGACCATTGATTGGTCGCTCGTTGCGTTTTATAAATAGGCTTTACGCAGGTTGACGAGTCACCAACAAAATAAGCGTATTTGTTAAATATCTTTTTATAGTGGGATTGTTTATTCTATTTATCTCTCCAGTCATTTTACAATAACTGTCTATGTTGAAAACGTCTACCCCGTCTAAGTTAGAAAAACCTATGCCAACCAATATTGAATTGACGCAGCCTATCGGCCGTTTTGCGCCTTCACCTACAGGCGAGCTGCATCTAGGTTCGTTAACGACCGCGCTTGCCAGCTTTTGTCATATCAAATCACTCGGTGGCAAATGGTTATTACGTATTGAAGATACGGACACCGAACGTTGTGACAGACAGTTTACCGAGCAAATTTTGATAGATTTAGAGGCGCTTGGGCTCAACTGGGATGACGATGTTATTTTTCAATCTGAGCGCATTGATATTTATAATGATTATGTCTCTTCAATATTGAGTCCTTTGACTTATGGCTGTCAGTGCTCACGTAAGCGTTTAGAGCATTATTGGACACAGCAAGAGCAGCAAATAGCGCTTAATGATGTAAAATTATCTACTGACTTAACTATTAACGATGATAGAAAAACAGATAGCGATCTACAGCCTAATAGGCAACGCTATCCACGTTTTTGTATTGAGGAGGATTTAAGTCCTACACAACATAAACTGCGTATACAGCTGCCAGATTACTGTATTGGATTTAATGATGGTATTCAGGGCATACAGTGGGATAATCCGCAGCAAACCTTAGGGGACATGGTGGCTCGACGTCAAGATGGCATGATTAATTATATTTTGGCGGCAAGTCTTGATGATGGACTACAGCAAGTCACCCATATCATGCGTGGTTTGGACATCTTACCGATGACGACTGCTCAAATCAGTATCATGCAAGCAGCACGCTTACCGACGATCAGTCATTGGTATCATCTGCCCTTGATATGCAATTCAGATGGTCAAAAACTTTCCAAGCAAAATCTTGCGCAGCCTATCGATACTCGTCATCCAAGTAAATTACTTGCGTATGCGTTAAAGCTATTAGGGCAGTTACCAGTCGAGCATGACTCGCCAGAGCGTATGCTAAATCAAGCAATTGCTCAATGGGATAATATGCCATTACAAGGTAGGCAGTCTTTAAATATGCCCGCTATTTAACAAAAAACGCCGCTATAAGCGACGCTTCTCTAAATCAAAAACACCAATTAGTAATAGCGACATTGGCTCTTTTCAATCTCAGGGCTTTCTTTATAAATCTTTAGTAGCACCGCCACCATCACTAAGCTAATCAGCATTGATGAGCCACCATAACTAAAGAAAGGCATTGTTAAACCTTTAGTCGGAATTGCACCCATATTCATTGCAGCATTGATAATGGTCTGCGCAATAAACACGACTGCAATGCCAAAAGCAGTATAGCTCATGCGCATCTGCCGACGCTTTAGAGCGGTATAACTAATACGCATGGCACTACCGATAATCAGCGCTTCAAGTATTAGAATCATCGTCACCCCAACGAAACCCAATTCTTCACCCGTAATGGCTAATAAAAAATCAGTATGCGCTTCTGGCAAATGCGACAGTTTTTGCACGCTTTCACCATAACCAACGCCGGTAAACTGTCCACGACCAAAGGCAATTAAACTGCGTGCCAACTGATAATCCGTATCTTGCACATCATCAAATGGATCTAGAAAAGACATCACTCGTATCAATCGGTACTGTACTGTCGCAACCATTAATACTGCGCCGCCAACAGCGACCGCACCCAAGGCGATGAACTGTTTGTAGGGAGCACCAGCGATATAAAAAATCGCAAAGACCATACCAATAATAACCACAAAGGAGCCAAAATCTGGCTGCGCTAATAATAGGAAGGTTATCATCCCAACCACCAACGCAATCCTTAAAAAGCCATCCCAACCGTTACGAACTTCGAATGAGCGCCGTACGACAAAATCTGAGACAAATATAATCATTACAAGCTTTGCAAGTTCTGCTACTTGGAAGTTAAATCCCGCTAAGGTTAACCAGCGCTTCGAGCCATTAATGGGCGTGCTAAATAAGGTCGCAAATAGCAAGGCTCCCGTAATGGCTAAGAGTATAAATTGGGTTTCGGTCTTATATAAGGTCTTTAAGGACACAATCCGATAAGAAATCGCTGCGATAGCCAGTCCAATGCCCATGTATAGAAGCTGATTATAAAAAAACTTTAGCTCTGTCATGCCGCGACTGAGCGCAAAAGGAATAGACGCCGAAGCCACCATTAATAGGCTCAGAACCAACATACAGCCAACGCTAGATAATAAAATCGCACGCGCAGATGGCATAGATAAAACGCCATCTGAACCGTTAGGTTGTCGAGATTGAAAAGAAGAACGAAAGAGAGAAGAGAGCGCCATAATTTTATATACACTAGCAAACGAAAAAACACGGCGTTTATGCAACGCCACCGTTTAAAAATTAAAAAGAGATATTGGTGAATAGACTTGACTAAAAAGTTGTGCATAAGCAACACAGTGACGATTAGAAAACCTTCAATGAATACTCATCAAAGTATTCACTGTCTCTGCTACAGCCTGTAATTCTTGACCGTAATGCTTGTCTTTGACAGTAGCAGCAATTTATAAGCAAAACAATCATTTATCCAGAAAATGCTTGTTGTGTTTACGATTATAAAGCGCAGGTCACATAATATTGTAACAAGGCGCTTTATAAGACTAAATACGACGATATAGATGCTTGGGTTTTGCCGTTCATGATAGAAGCCTTTAAGACACAACATCCAATTGTTTAACGAGCTGGCTAAAGTGCTCGCCGCGCGCGACAAACCCATCAAACTGATCGAAGCTTGCACAAGCAGGTGACAATAACACTGCCTGTACTTGCGACAAACTACTTGCTGTTACTTGCTCAATCGTCGCAAAAGCATTTTCTAATGTCTGACACTGATGCAGGCTGATCTCATCACTGAGACCCGCTGCGCGTAAATGCTGCTCAATCTGCTTACCATCTTCACCAATAAACAGCACTTGACTCACATATTGATTGATAAAGGGCGAAAGTTCACCGAACTGCTGACCTTTACCTTGACCACCCAATATTAATAGCAGCTTACCGTCTTTTGGCGCATAAACTGCACCTAAACCTTCAACAGCCGCCATAGTTGAGCCAATATTAGTGCCTTTAGAGTCATTAAAATAATCAATGCCAGCGACTGTAGAGACATATTGGCAGCGATGCTCAAGCCCTGCAAACTGCTGCAAAGTAATGAGCATACTTTCAAGCGGCAAACCAGCAAGCTCGCCCAATGCCAACGCTGCTTGGGCATTGAGCAGGTTATGACGCCCTTTTATCTTAAGTTTGTCTGCCGATATTAGACGCTCTGTGCCGCGTGCCAAATAAGTCTGTCCGGCGGTATCCGTAATAAGTCCATAATGTCCCTTGTTAGGCGCATGGATACCAGTACTCAATCTTGGCAAACTGTCTGATACCAGTGGCCGCGTCAAGGCATCTTCTCGATTAATCACTACTGATTTGGCGCCTTGAAAGATACGATGTTTGGCTTGGTGATAGCCGAGCATATCGCCATGACGATCTAAGTGATCAGGCGACATATTGAGGACTGTCGCGACCTGCGCTCCTAAGTTGGTGACCGTTTCTAACTGAAAGCTGGATAACTCTATAACCGCCAGCTCCATCTCTTTATTACTCAGTAGGCTCAGCGCTGGCACACCAATATTACCGCCTACGCCAACATTGATACCTGCATCTGCCGCCATCTGTCCGACCAGTGTCGTAACAGTGCTCTTGGCATTTGAACCTGTAATCGCAACGATTGGTACCGTACAAGCCTCACAAAATAGCTGAATATCACTGACCACTGGAATATTTGCAGCTCGTGCAGCAGCAATGGCGACATTATCTAAAGAGATACCAGGGCTGATAATAATCCGTGCCGCTTGTTGTAATAATTCGGCATCGATCGCACCAAACTGCCTGATATCAATAGTAGCAGGTAGCTTATCTGCTAACGCAGGATTTTCCTGATTGTCAGTGACGGCAACTTGGTAGCCTTGCTCGGCCAAATAATGCGCGACCGATAGCCCCGACTGCCCCAAACCGACCACGACTTGTAAACCACTGCCTTTATGAAGTAAGGTTTCTGTTGCGGTGCTAGCGGTCATGGCTTTTCCTTTTATAAAACGAACAAATAAACGAACAAAATGATATCAAGAAAACAGACAATCAATGTACTGCACATATCGCCTGAACCATTTGATTAAAATGAATAGCATGATAACGGTATCAACCATATTTCGGTACTGATTTTTCAATACTTTATACAATGAGACGGCGGTTTTTATATTGAGTGGCTAATGCTATAATAGCGACCTTAGTAAGAGCGACTATATTGACGACAACTTCAGCATAGCATTTTAGTTTAGCATGTTGTCACGATTATCGTGCGACTGTCGCCTCTTATTGGCAATGTTTCATATTACGCTAATAGTATGATAGGCATGTTCTCCCTTATTTTTCATCATATGTATTTTTATAATTTTTCTGACGGTTTATCTGTCTTCTTCTACCGCAGACCATGATTGCGGACACAGTTTTATCATTCTAGAAATGCTCATCACAATGCAATCATTCTGTCACTGAGTAATGATTGCTTTTTTTGTCCCCAACTATATGCAGTTTACTTATGACATCTTTTTTTGGTAATTTACGTGAAGAGTGGTTTTCCAATATTCGTGGCGATACCTTATCGGGTTTAGTCGTTGCTCTGGCACTGATTCCAGAGGCCATTGCCTTTTCTATCATCGCCGGTGTCGACCCAAAAGTTGGTTTATATGCCTCATTTTGCATCGCAGTAGTCATCAGTTTCGTTGGTGGACGTCCGGGTATGATTTCGGCAGCTACAGGAGCCATGGCACTGGTCATGGTTGACTTGGTTGCCGACCACGGTCTGCAATACCTACTTGCTGCAACCTTGTTGTGCGGTGGTATTCAAGTCGTTATGGGCATCTTAAAGCTGGGTAATCTGATGCGTTTTGTATCGCGCTCAGTCGTTATCGGTTTTGTGAATGCGCTGGCAATTTTGATATTTGCCGCGCAGTTGCCTGAGCTCAACCCTGCCACTGAACGCGTTGGTCTGACGGTTTATATAATGACTGCCGCAGGTTTGGCGATTATTTATTTATTTCCCCTCATTCCTAAAATTGGTCGCGTTATTCCATCGCCACTGATTTGTATTGTAGGTTTGACAGCTGTTGCCATGTATATGAATCTTGATATTCGTAACGTTGGTAGTATGGGCGACTTGCCAGATTCATTACCGATGTTTTTGCTTCCTGATATTCCCCTAAACTTGACTACCTTACTTATTATCGCGCCTTATTCTATCGCGCTTGCCATCGTAGGTTTGTTGGAATCTATGATGACAGCAACCATTGTCGATGAGCTGACCGATACGCCAAGCGATAAAAACCGCGAATGCCGTGGTCAAGGTATCGCTAACGTCGTATCGGGATTCTTCGGCGGTATGGCTGGCTGTGCAATGATTGGGCAATCAATGATTAACGTAAAATCTGGTGGGCGTACCCGTTTATCATCGCTCATCGCTGGTGTCGTACTACTGATTATGGTGGTGTTTTTAAATGATTGGGTCAGCTTGATACCGATGGCGGCGCTGGTAGCTGTGATGATTATGGTATCTATTGGTACGTTTAACTGGCAGTCTATTCGTGAATTTAAGACCCATCCTATGTCATTTAATATCGTCATGCTAGCGACAGTTTTGACCACCGTTTTTACTCACAACTTAGCATATGGCGTCGGTGTTGGCGTACTATTATCTGCTTTAGCTTTTGCTAACAAAATTGGTCAATTCTTAACCGTATTTAGCGAATATGATGACAGTAGCAACACGCGTTATTATTACGTTCAAGGGCAAGTGTTCTTTGCATCTACCACGCAGTTTTTGCAAAGCTTTGATACCAAAGAGGCATTAGATAATGTTCACATCGATGTGAGCCAAGCGCATTTTTGGGATATCAGCGCAGTAGATACTTTAGATAAGCTGGTGATACGCTTGCAGCGCGAAGGTATTGAGGTAAAAGTCGTTGGGTTGAACAGTGCCAGCCGTACGCTTATCGATCGTTTTTCGATTCATGATCGCCGAGATATTGGCTTATTAGATTAGCACCGTATGTGTGTTATCAAGCTGATATAAACGAGTGGTTTATTGATCAGTAATTATATTGGTATATAAATCAGGTTGGGCAGTTGAGCGCCATATCTCGACTGCCCAGCTTGCATTTAAGTTATTGAAATGATGTGATGCCTTTATGAGTAATTTGAAGCCAGATAGCGTGATTGCCTGCTTAGACTGCCCAAACCATGTGCAAGCTGTATTGGAAGCAAGCATGTGGGCGTCTATCCGCTTGCAAGCCCCGATTGGACTACTGTATTCGGTACCAAGCTTACAGCAAAAGGCAGCCGTTGATTATTCAGGCTGCCTCAATATTGATGATGAAAATACCTTACTAGATCAATTCACTACAAAAGAGCACTTGAGTAATTGCGAGTTAAAAGCGCAAGGTAAGCTTCTTTTACATCAAGCAAGCAGCTATTGCGAGCAGCAACGTCACAAAATCAAGACTTATACGCTGCATCGGCATGAAAAGCTCGATGACAGTATTAATTATGTTGATGACCAAGCCCAACTTATCGTGATTGGTCATCATGTCACTTGTAAATCGACTCTAAGCCAGCTTATCCGCTCAAGTCACTGCCCCATTTTGGTGACTCATGCACCATTTTTGCCCCCTACCAGTGCTTTATTTGCGTTTGATAATAGTCCTACTTCGCACAAAATGCTGAATTGGCTCTGTAAAACACCTTTAGTGCGCGCCTTGATGATCCATATCGTCATGGTCGGCAAAGAGAACTCTGAAAACTGCGATGCATTACGTGAAGCCTACGCGCGCCTAAAACAAGCTGGTATTAAATGCAAAAAAACCTTGCTCGACTGCCGTGATGTCACTGCAGCGCTAACCTACTATCAACGTGACAACGATATCGGTCTACTGATGACAGGTGCCTTTGCCCAGCCCCGCTTAATTGAGCTGCTCAAAGGCAGTGACACCAAAAAGCTATTAGGTAGCACCACTACTCCGTACTTATTGTTCCCCAAGGCCTAAAGACAGCCTCTTAGCTTATTCTTTTTGACACTTAGGCTACCTGTTTATCGATATAGAGACTACTCTTTATATCGATAAACAGGTAGCCTTTGTCTTTTCTAGCTGTTTTTATATCCTACAATCATTTAGCAAATCATCACAGGAAATAAAGCCATATCCTCCCCCAAGTGATTAAAAAGTTAGTTATAATAAAGTTTGTATTCATGTAACGTTACAGGTTAATTGTCTATTTATACACAGTAAAATGAGGATTATATTTGCTGTATAGACGCCATTTTTGTCATTGTGCTAATGATTTTGAGTAAATGCGCCTTATTTTACCTTCCCCCTTGAGTAAGTTTGGCACAATTCTTGAATCATTTAATATAAGCATGATCATAATATGTTGCATCAAATGGCATCTATTGACCTGCGACATCACCCATATAAGGATTTTTTTATGAAGCTAATCACTGCGATCTTAAAACCGTTTAAGCTCGATGATGTGCGTGAAGCGCTTTCTGACATTGGTGTAAAAGGCGTTACCGTCACTGAAGTCAAAGGTTTCGGTCGTCAAAAAGGTCATACTGAGCTCTATCGCGGCGCCGAGTACGTGGTGGATTTTTTGCCTAAAGTAAAAGTGGAAGTAGCGGTGATGGATGAGATGGTTGAGCCAGCTATTGAAGCTATCACGCGTATCGCTAGTACCGGTAAAATCGGAGACGGTAAGATATTTGTGACCAATCTCGAGCAAGTCATTCGTATTCGTACGGGTGAGACAGGTCCTGACGCTATCTAAGCGCAAGACTTACCTATAAATATCTCTTTATAGGTCATACCGATCTCTGTATTGCATATATTCAAGGGGGAATTAACATGCAAAATCAAATCTTTGAGCTCCAGTACGCGCTAGATACGTTTTACTTTTTAATGTGTGGCGCGCTTGTCATGTGGATGGCTGCGGGCTTCACAATGTTAGAGGCAGGGCTGGTTCGCTCAAAAAATACCGTCGAAATCCTAACAAAAAATATCGCGCTTTTTGCGACTGCCTGTACCATGTATATGATATGCGGTTATGCCATCATGTATGACGGCAATCTGTTTTTGAGTGGTATTGCAGGCACCGAAAGTTTGGTCACTGATGCATTAGCTACCTCAGCTGAAAATGGCTTTAATGGCGATGCCGTTTACTCCAGCGCGTCCGACTTTTTCTTTCAAGTAGTTTTTGTAGCCACCTGTATGTCTATCGTCTCAGGCGCGGTCGCTGAACGTATGAAACTATGGGCATTCTTACTGTTTGCCGTGGTGATGACTGGTGTCATTTATCCATTAGAAGGCAGCTGGACATGGGGTGGCAAGGAAGTCTTTGGCTTATATAGTCTAGGCGACTTAGGTTTCTCTGATTTTGCAGGCTCTGGCATCGTACATATGGCAGGTGCGGCGGCGGCGTTATCAGGTGTATTACTCTTAGGAGCGCGCCTAGGTAAATACGGCGTTAAAGGCGAGATACGCGCTATTCCTGGTGCAAACTTACCACTGGCAGCGCTTGGTACCTTAATCTTATGGATGGGCTGGTTTGGCTTTAACGGTGGTTCTGTATTAAAACTGGGTGATATCGCTAGCGCCAATTCTGTCGCTGTCGTGTTTTTGAATACCAATGCCGCCGCTGCTGGTGGAGCGATTGGTGCGTTGCTCATCGCACGCCTTATATTTGGTAAAGCCGATTTAACCATGCTCTTAAACGGTGCATTGGCAGGTTTGGTTGCCATCACTGCAGAACCTTTAACGCCGTCAGCACTACAAGCCACTTTATTTGGTATGACTGCTGGTGTCATCGTTGTCTTATCAATTTTACTACTAGACAAAATAAAAATTGACGATCCGGTAGGCGCTATTTCTGTCCATGGTGTGGTGGGTTTATTTGGTCTGCTTATTGTACCGCTGACCAATCCGGCAGCGTCATTGCTTGGTCAACTAGTCGGTGCTGTGACTATTTTTGCATGGGTCTTTATAAGCAGCTTAATCGTTTGGAGCATTATCAAGTTTGTCATCGGTCTGCGTATCTCTGAAGAAGAAGAATATCAAGGTGCTGATATTGCCGAATGTGGTATGGAAGCCTATCCAGAATTTATAAGATAGGGGATATATTAATAACTCTGCTTTAAGAATGCTGTAGTGCTGCTAGCAGAGATTTCAAAGTCTCTGCCACGCATTGCTCACAGTTTACGATGAACATCTATCCTAGCAAAGCTATAGTTAGCTTATAGCGCTTTTGTTTTGAGTTGAATATCTAATCAGGATCTTAATTTTACTTTAAACAGAAATATAACAACAGACACCACTAAAAATCCCGCAAAACCTTTCGGCAATGCGGGATTTTTTTATCCTTTATTAAGACTTAGCTTAATAAAGAGAGTTACAGTAACTCAGACTTATTTCTTTTTCCACGTTTGACTACGTGAGAATGGCCCTAAATGACCTTTTAGATCAAGATTGCTACCATTCAAGTTAGCAGTCAATTTATAGGTCTTGTTCTTTTCAGGGTCAGTAATCTTACCACCACTGTATTTACCATTACCATCAGCTTTTAGTCCAGAGATAATCGTCATACCAACGTGCTTCTGACCTTTCTCTGACACGGTGCTGATAAGCTTACCAGTCAACACGCCATTTGACTCGGTGATTTTAACCACGCCTTTTGGCTTGCCTTCGTCATAAGTCTGCCAAGTAGTATTGGCTAATGGATCAGCAGCGAATGCCATGCTTGCTAAACTGATACCAGCAATTGCTAATGTAGTTTTTGCGAATAGTTTCATAAATAGACTCCCTTCATTCAATGATTATTAGAAACGATATGTTTCTATGTCCTAAGCTCATCCTTTGCCAACAATTTTTTATTACAGCTCAATAGTACTATATTCAGTTTTCGCTCATTAGTACAGCAAATACCAAATGACCAATTTACTCTTTATAAAAAATCTGGACAGCATAAGCGTTGTCTTGACCCATTATAAGCAATTTTAAGAATTTGCCTAGTAATTTTTTTATAGTTTATTATTTCTATAAAATCAAAACTATATCAATAAGTTACAAGAAAGGATTGTCTATAATTTTGCCCGATTGGTCATCTTTTTCTTTTGACTTAGCCTCATCATTAATATAAAGACTTTTACTTTCGAAGGCGCCTAAAATTTTACCGCTAAGCTCATGCAGCTGTTTTGCCTGCTCATATCCAGTGTCATTTAAGACCAGATTAATGTCTCCATAAATAATAATTTTATCTTCTTGATTTTCGATTACCAGCTCACCAATTTGCATGCTTTGGTGGTTGTTAGCAAATGGGTCAATCATTTAATCCCCCTTTTTTCATGAGTAGCATATTACAGGATGTATCAGAATCACACAGGTTTAGCAATATTTAAACGATCTATGTTTGCAATTGTGCCATGAGCCATTCAAAAATTGCTACTACGAATAGTATCCAAGCAGGCTCTTCTACCTCTGTGGTTGGTAGATCTATCGCTTCGCCAGCCTTTAGCGGTAAATCCAGAGCTTGTACTTTAGTTTTTGCATCAAGTACCGGCAAGACGTCAATACCAATTTTAGACGTCAATTCGTCAATACTAATTATTTCTATACGCTCAGATTCGTCGTTTGGCGCATAGTAAACACCTGCTTGATTGATCGCTGGGATATAAACGGCTTTAAATAAATGACTGGGCACCAGTACCCGCCCTGCTAGTTGCTTAGCTTTTTTATCAGTAAATGCAACCCCTGTGACAGTATAGACTTCACCATATTGCTGCGTTAAATAGCGAGTCGCCGATTCAATATTGCGCCAGATATAGCGATTATTACGTGGTGATTGCGGGGCTATATTAGCAAGGCTAAAGCTATCATACTGCTGACTTCGATTGGCCATATCACCATTAGGGGCTAAATGTCCGCGGTCATAACCTGAGCCTGAATAGTCAGAGAGTTTGGCACGCATGGACTGTGGCAATCGGCTTTCTTCATGAAAGCTGTCTTCACGGTCGATTTGTTTGGCCTGCTGTAAACGCTTACGATCTAGATATTCTGCTGACCATAATGGCGTGCGTGATACACCAGAATACATGACAGCGAAACCGTCCATACATAGTGCTTGGGTATTATTACTGAGCTTCGTATTGCTGAATTCAGGATAGACACCGCCATAAAATGATTGGCTGCATTGTGTGAAATCATCAGCATGTGCCGCTGATATACTCAGAATAGTAGCGGTTACTATCATTATCATGGTATTTTTCAGATTAAATCTATGTTTGAAAATACTTCTCATGCAACTTTCACCCATTTATGCTTAACGTTAGGTATGCTCTATCCTAGCAGGCGCCTAAGAATAAAGAAAGATACCGCGGACACCGTGACATTTTAAATGCTATCCGCTATACTAGGTCCTGCAAAAATCAGTGCCTGTATATCATATACAGTATTTAAAAGCTTGGAGTCCTAATCAGATTATCAATGGTCTGTGCAGTATTTAAGTGAGTATGACTCAAAACGGTGAAGTGGGTGAGTGGCTGAAACCGCACGCCTGGAAAGTGTGTATACGTTAATAGCGTATCGAGGGTTCGAATCCCTCCTTCACCGCCAATCTTATTCCGCTTAATCAAAGCCCTAGCTTTCTTGTCCTCTCTTAACCAACAATAAAGTTCTTTATGTATGAGGCTTACAGCTTCTATTCAGCTTGTCTTATTTCGCCAGTTTATCCTACAAAATCAATAGTAGTATTGGTATATAAAATTATGGCAACCTATCTATCATAAAGTACTGAGTGTTATTTTTTAGACTCTATTCAGACACAAGAGCTATAAACACTTTTAATCTTATTTACTCAAAATTAAATATTTTTTGCATTTATAACTACTGAGGTTGAATTCCTATTTGTAAGTTATAGTCGCCAGCATATTTTAGATTACTATTATTAGGATTTATGCGTACTCTAGTGCCTACTCCAACCCAACAGTAGCGTACTCTTCCATTAGTGAAATACTGCCCTCTTCTACCAGCATTTGCATGATATAAAGAAATATCAGCTACAAACTCTTTTGCTGGATCAATGTCAGACTTCAGTTTTGCACCAGTAATCTTGGCAATATTAGATCCAGATGTATCTGAAGTAGCAGATCTGGATAGAGGGATTGTTTGAAAAACACTGGGATTGCTTCTAAGGTAATTTAGTATTGACTGATGTTGACCCCCGCTACCACCGCAATCGTCATTATTATTTGTTTTTGTATAAAAGTTAAATAAGCTTGGCGACCCGAACTGTCCATCTGTATTAGGGAAATTTGCGGATATGTTATTAAAGCTCAAATCGATTAGATCAAATCCTGCAAGGTTGATACTTCCCCCTAACGCTGCAGTCTGAATAGTATTACCTTTTGAGATAACTTGGCTACCTCCAGATATTAAGTCTGTTGCACTGGGTTTAAATATCAAAGCTGTATCCGGAAATTCTTGCTTGCAAAAGTAGATAGTTTTGGCTGTATTAACAGTATTAGCTTCAATATTAATACCAGCCGTATCAGGACACGCCGCGAATGCTGACTGTCCAAGCAAACTAGCCAGCGTCACTATGCCGATTTTTAACACATATTTGTGATAGTGAGTAGTGAAAAGAGCTTTAGGCATAAGGATCTCTGGTTTAAATTTTTTATTATTTTGAATATAACATTGAGCAGCTGATTAGCAAAGTTACGTCTAATATTTATAGTGCTTTTTGCAACTGTAATGGCTGTAATAACAGCTGCATCACAAAATTGTCAGTGACCTCTATAGATACAGCTTCGTAACCTTTAGCTTTAAGCCTATAAGTATTCGGTGCCAGACCAAATGTCTGAAAATATCCATAGCTACCAGTAGTGACACTTTGTATAAGGGTTGCGCCTTGATAAATGTCAATCACAACCCCTTCTTTGGCATCAGCAAGCTTGCCTGAAACACCGTAAGATTTTTCAAGCTGAATTGGCACCGAGGTAGGCGCATAATTGCTGACTCTTATGCGCGGGGTTAGCAGCTTGCCAGTACTGTACTCTAGCGGCAGATTTTCAGCATCCATGGTCAAGGTATAATCACCCGCCTTGATATTACTGATCAAGTATTGACTATGGGTTGCTTGCGTACCCAGTAAGCTGGCTTTTACTTGTTGATTGTCCAGCTCAAAGCGCATGCTTTCATGATCTATGGGTGAGTCAGCATGATGGTCAATATCTACCACCACACTTCCTGCGTTTTGGCGCGGATAATTACCAAATTGTAACCGTTGTTTGGGTGCTTTAAACATATCAAAAGACAACTTGGCGTATAGATAATTATTCTGCGTCCACGCTGGCAGTAGGCCATCACCTATTATTGATTCACCAATGATTAAGTCATCATAGCGACTGCTGGGTATCGCATCTACATAACGATGCTTATAACCCAAACTAAAGCTGACCCCGTTACGATGCGTCAGTTGCCAATCGGCTAGCCAGCCCACTTGATTGTCATATAAACTATAACCGATATTAATTAAATTATCGGTTGCTTGAGCCCCTATCGTACTACTACCAAACAAATCGTTTGCATCAAAGCGATAGCTGACATCACCTTGGTATAGCCATTTGCTATATCCGTGCAGCAGACTGGTCGATTGTTCCAAACTGGTATTATTATTAAGCTGATGGCGTATGGATAGCGTATCGCTAAGGTTGTCACCAGATAACCCTATGGTATTGCGCGTGCCCGTACCGTAAGAATCTTCTGTATTAGCACGCTGTCTATAAACATCTTGCCACAACAAGCGATAGCCATAGCGATCACCACGGCTGTCCCAATTAATGCCGCCATTTAGCGCATCATTGAAACGGTGATTGATACTGGTATAAGCGTAGTAGTTATCCGAGTCAACTGTAGTATAGGACAGCTCATCATAATATTGATTCAGGTTAACGGTGGTTTTATCGCTAGGCTGATAGTTAAGCAGTAATTGATGACGTTGGTCACTCAATGACGCTGTTGGTGCATTTTGATCTACTTGATTGCCGTTCTGCGAATAGGTATCCCTACTAATGCCCTCGTACTGTCGGGCTTGGTACTGATAGTTCGCCCACAGTTTTTTATGCTGATACTGTAGCTGACCCTGCCATAGATCTTGGACGGGCGTGCGTGCATAGCTAATGTCAGCATTGGTATAAACGGATGGGCTAAAGTTTGCGCCAGCGTGCCAAGATACCGAAGCATCATCATCTTGCAAATTTTGGATATTATTATTGACGCCGCCGCGCACTGCTAAGCGGTTATTGATACCATATTCTGCATAGAGATGCGCTGCCGTCTGGCTATTATCTTCATTGCCACTTCTATTATAGCTGTACCTTGTCTCACTATTAATCAGATTGCCCGTACGCCCAATACCTGCTTCTATTATTAGCTCATCAGTGGCGGCATTGGTACGACGTTTGCCAAGTAAAATAGGTCGTATCTCAAGAGGCTGACGGGCCAATGGATAAGCATAGATTGCCATCTCAACCAAGGTATCTGTCAGCACCAATTGACTGACGTCAAGGTTCAAAAATTCATAGCGCCCATCTAGCCCAATCTGTACCCGCGCAATAGCCCGCCCATTAATCCGTAGCTCTGCAACGCCGCCAGCCTCGCCTATGCCAGTCAGATGCTGATAATCTTGGCTGGTATTCTGTAATAGACTGCGACTGTCATCATCAAATTGGGATAAATGACGTGCAATATTACGATTACTATAGGCAAGCAGCGCGCCGGTAAATTCAGCGCCTGACGTCTGTACGCCTTGACCTAAAGAGTTAGGCTGGTTAATACCAAGGCGTGTGGCTAGGCGTTCCCCAGATTTTGCCCAGTATAAATTATCTATATCCCAACCATCCCAATCTGAGGGCAGATAAGTGAAGCCATCCAAGGCAGTCTGCCCAAAGCCATCATTATTAGAGAATTTTTCTTCGTTGATATTTATATACTCGTCAGCATTACTGTCATCATAGCCTATGGCTTTGATACCCCACACGCCCCCTAACCCATAACCATAAGCACCAATATCGGCATACATTTGGCGACTAATCGTTCGCACATTATTTTGACTGGTACTGTTTTGACTAGCATTGCTCTCGCTGGCACTTAGCGTACCATTAAAAGATAACCCCAGCAGACCAGCTCGACTAGGACGATAGTCGATAGGCAAAGTATCAGCAGCATTATTATTGGTTTTTGGAGCGGGATTTTGTGATGGACGCCACCCCATGTTAAGTTTGATGGCTGAGTCTTGCCGACTGTATTCTGCGGTAATACCCAACTGCTTTAACGTATCAAGTGCTAAATATTGTTGCCCTTGATAAGATAATACTTGGTTGGCAGCCAGCTGGGTATCACCTATAGGGGTGTTAACTTGATAGCCATGATTGTTAGTATTGTTACCTTTACTGTTAGGTAAAAAGCTAACGGTAGTTAAGCGACTTAAATCATCGGTAGACAGAAAGTACTGAGCGTTTTTATTATTGATTGCAGTATCAATATTGGGATCATATAACACATCTAGACTGTCAAGCTCCTGCCCATTGATGAACACACCAACTAAAGCAGGAAGCAAAGTCTGGCTATCGGTAGCAGGTAATGCCAGTGATTTTAGGCTGGACGTTATATCAGCATTCGTGTTTGTTGCTATAACAGATACTTCAGCGAATGCTAGTGAGCAATAGCTGCCTACACATGGCAAAGATGCCAAAATCATCAGACGTAAGGGTGAATATCTCTTGATCATAACTGCTGCACACAACCCATGTTATTAGCGTAGATAGTCGTATTAATGTTATCTAAATTGAGCTTACTAGACATTAAGTGCCGGCTTATTGAACATTAATGGCTATCGGTAACCCGTAACGAGAGCCTATCTCCAAAGTAACTCCTTTACCATCAGCATCATAAGTAAGCGATTTATCAATTTGTTGTTCAATGGACAACATAGCGAGGCGCTTACCATTAGCAAAACCCATTGGCAGACGTATCGACATGCGTACTGTCTGATAGCCACCAGCAGGAATAGTAAATTGAGTCGGATTAATCAAAGTCCACGGCTTTAGCGTACTCTCACTAGGGTCGATCGGTTTGCCTGACTCATCCATATCTATCAAGCTTAGTTTGATACTCTTAGGCCTGCTGCCATAGTTATATAAGGTTAAAGTTTGATTGAGCTTGCCCAAGTTTTTATTTTGCGTTAAAGAGACAGTCTCATTAATCCTTGAAGGTGAAATCCCCAATTGTGCAGGTGGCAACTCCTTTTGACGGTCATCAGTGACGACCATCTTGACTTGACCTTTACCATCTACAGAGTTATGGATAACCAGTTCAGCTTGAGCAGACTGTGAAAAAATCAATGCTGTCAATACAGCCGCAGTAACTACCAAACTAGGTAGCAACATGGTCAATTTCTGGTTTGGATAGATGGATATTGTCATCTGTTCACCTTATTATCTTAGATTACTGACGATTAGTTTGGTAGCGCACAAGGCAGGCTTCTAAAAGCAGTTTTGGAATGGGCTTTCGATACAAAAATACCAGCAATTTCAGCTGGTATTTTATCGCTCGTTTTGTATCAAGCTTATATTAACTAATACGAAATCCAACCATTGATTAGCTTGCAGAAAGACCCGTCAACGTTAGTAAGAAAGTGTCAGTAGCGTTAGCTGACTCACCTGCCGCACCAGCTATGCCACGGGTGTTATATTCACCAGAATTATTGGCCTTTGTTAAATCTAAGGTAAAATTAATATCTCCTTGCATACCCTGCCAGCCTGAAGGAATGGTCATGGCTGTAGCACTACCACCAATACCTGTACCCGTAGAAGCTAGTCCTGCTTTACTAACAGTAATAGTAGAGTTCTGATTATTTACATTCTTGAGGGTATCTTGTTGTACCGATAAGCCAAGGGTAACATCACCACTAGATATACTGCGTACTGCCCAAGAATTCTTCAAAGTAACATTTGCTGAGGCGCTAGAAACGAAAACATCAGGAATACTAGAGTTAACAGCAGTACCTTCAACTGTATAAGCACTTTTCCCTAGAACATCCGTTAAGTTGCGAGTAGTAGTATCACTAATTTCACGAGCATCGCTATCATTGGCAGCTGTAGGAGTGACGATATCCGTTAATGTTAGATGCGCATCATCCCAATGGTAAAGTACCAAGACCTCAGGGAGGGTTACGCGAAAATCAGTAGAACCACTAACTGATGCTGCTGATGCCACTGAAGCGACAGATAAAACCAAACCAGACAAAGCTAATTTTCCGAAAATATTCATGATGTAAACCCTATAATTAAAACTGATTTATTTTTGATGTCTACTAGAGTAAATTCTTAGGAATTCAGCAAAAAACAAGAGCTATCTAGCGACGTATAAGCTAGTAATATTCACAGAAGCCAGGCTTCTTATTACCCAATAAACGCAGTCTATTACAGTAACGACACCTAATCAAAAGCAAACAGATGATCGGTCTATTTATAGGGATGACTGGTCATATCACTGTATTGACTTGAAATATGAAAATATTTTATTTAGTTTTAGTAAACATTTTTTTATTATTTAATATATATTTATTTAAAAATCATCTCATAATCAAATTCACTTTATCAAACCTTCGCTCTAATTCTTATTACTCATACTTACCCTCTAAAGCTCGATATTAATCTACTATCGATCCATATCTATTAGTAACAACAATGAGACGTTATCTCAAAACAGGGTGCGTTATGATGGGATCAAACAGTCTCTTATCAAACACGCTATAGCGTCCAAACTAATATCCCATAGAAGATCCATTGAATATATTGCCTTTAAACAATCGTATACCCCTGCCAAAAAACTTCATGATGCCAGTGCGAGTTATATTAACCATTATCGGTAGCCTTATGATCGTTGACTGTACGATTTTGATGGCTGTAGGTAAGGTAAATTTTGGTTCTGTTGTACCCTTTTTAGTAGGTATGGTGTTTGTTGCTCATGGTATTTTTTGGCGTAACATAATAAGATTTATCTACCAAAATCGTTGGTTAAATCGTTTGTGGTATGGGCTATGGATGGCGTTTTTTATCTGGTTGATCAGTTTTGGTATTTTTGCTTATGCATTACAGCAGCAGATTAAAAAAAGTGCTAAACCTATACCTGAAGTCGCTGCCATCATTGTGCTAGGGTCAGGTACGGTCGCAGGCAAACCCACACCAACACTTGCCAAACGCTTAGATACTGCTGCGCCCCTTATCGATTCACAAAAAAGCGCGCTAGTTATCACTAGCGGTGGTATAGGTTTTGGTCAGACACGTAGCGAAGCCTATATTATGGCAACCTACTTGTACGATACATATGACATTCCTCCTAAGCATATTTTTCAAGAAGGTCAGAGCACGAGTACAGCAGAAAACCTTATTTATAGCCAAGAGATATTAGCGGCAAAAGGCATTTCTATCAAAGCGCCCATCGCTATCGTGACCAGTGATTTTCATATTATTCGCGCCGCAAACATCGCTCGGCATCAAGGCTACGTGCAACCTATTATGCTTGCCAGCCCTACTCCGTTATCCATCCGCTATAACGCGTGGTTTAGAGAGTACTTTGCCTTTGTCAGCGGTTGGCTTTTTGGAGAATACTAGACGGTTTTCATAGTACTTCTCTTTTTGATTAGTTAAAGCGATTGATACTTTTTAGATAAAATAATAATAAGGGACGCTGTTATGATCGTAGATATTTTGTTGACGATACATTTTATCCTACTGATACTGATTTCTTTACGGGTCTTATCTCGCCATGATTTGACCTCGCCTGCCAGATTAGCATGGATTGTCATCCTGTTTATTTTGCCTTATTTTGGCGTGCTGATTTACTGGATGTTTGGTGAAGTGCATTTGGGTCATGACTTTGGGCAAAAACGCGACGATATCATTAAGCGATTAAATACTCATAGTCCAAGCGTTCTTGGTCATGAGACGACGTTAGAGAAGATGATCAAGCCCGCTTATCAAGCTTCCTTTGCTTATGCAGCAAAAGCCACCGGTTTTCATACTATGGAGGGTAATCAGGCAGAGCTCATGGCAGATGCAAGCGAAACACGCAGACGCATGATTGCTGATTTTGATGCTGCAACAGACCATATACATGTGCTGTATTATATTTGGCTCGTCGATGGCATGGGTATTGATACGGCGCAAGCTCTCATCCGAGCAGCAAAGCGCGGCGTTACTTGTCGAGCAATGGTTGATGGCATGGGCTCACGGAAGATGGTGAGCTCAAAGATATGGCAAGAAATGCAAGATGCTGGCGTACAAGTCAGTGTAGCTCTCCCACTGACCAACTTTGTAAAAGTAATGCTGTTTAGCCGTATTGATCTGCGTAATCACCGCAAAATTACCGTTATTGATGGCAAAATTGGTTACTCTGGTAGTCGTAACTGTGCTGATCCTGAATTTATGGTAAAGCCAAAATATGCGCCGTGGGTCGATATTATGCTGCGTATCGAAGGACCTGTGGTCGCGCAGAATCAGATGTTATTTGCCAGTGATTGGTTGATTGAAAATCCAGACACTCCGCTTGATAGCTTTTATTATAATAGCACGCCAAAGCCTAATGGCTTTCCTGCCCAAGTTTTTTCAGATGGTCCTACTCAGCGGCACGGTACCACGCCACAGTTTTTAGGTGCTTTGATTAGCCAAGCGCAAGAGACGCTGATTATCTCTACGCCTTATTTCGTGCCCGATTATTCACTCGTCAGTATTTTATGCGCTACCGCCTATCGCGGGGTTGAAGTGACGATGGTTTTTCCAAAAAATAACGATTCCTTTATCGTCGCCGCGACCAGTCGCAGTTATTATTGGCAATTGCTTGAAGCGGGGGTAAAAATTTATGAATATAAACCAGGCTTGTTACACGCAAAGACCTTGACGATTGATGGTGAAATTAGCTTGATTGGCTCGACCAATTTAGACTTGCGTAGCTTTGATTTGAATTATGAGAATAACGTTGTCTTTAGCGATAAAAAGCTGACGGCGGATATTATCGAGCGCCAATACCAATATATCGCTGACTCAGACGAAGTAACACGTGAAGAGGTCAAAAACTGGCCACTATCTTCTAGGATTTGGAACAACATCATTGCTACCATGGGGCCTGTTTTATAAGCCTCTTACTTTAAGCCCATCAGGTTATTTTTTGAAGTGTCTTGATAAGAGGACATAGCGATAAGTAAACTTATAAGTTTATTGTCTTCTGTAAAATATAAACGATAAATTTGGCTTCAGTTGCAAATGTTTCGGTTGCAACTAAAGCTAGTAGCGCTTGTCTTTTTTCGCTATGCGCACGATATGCATAAGGAGTCATAGTCAGCAAATCGGCCAAATCATCTGCTGATAATTTTAACTCAGTACTGACATTATAAGTATTAAGCAGCGTAAAATATGGTGCTAATTCCTGCAAAAACTTGTCAGAATCGTGCTCACGGACATCGTCAAACAAAGCCTCACGCATCGTTGCTAAATGACCGATATCTGGCTTAGCAATGATTAAATAACCCTCATCGCTTAATACTTCATTGAACGCTGCTGGCAGAATGGGACTAAAAATACTGCTAATCCCATTGATACTTTGCGCACGTAAGGGCAAATGAGCAGCACTGGTTACTAATGGATAAATCACTGCCGTTTCAATACCATCGTTCTTATCTTGCTGATTCCAAAGAAAACTTGCTGCCTTGCTCGCTTTTGCAAGCTCTACTATGGCAGGTTTACTAATATCCGCCGCAATAAGTGTATCCATGCCTGTCTGAGCCATCGCTTGGGTATAGTAGCCTTCGCCGCAGCCGATATCCAGCCAATTGACTGGTTTACCAGTTTGTTCAGATGGCAACTCGTTTTTTGCTAACAATTCCACTATTTTTTGACAAATAAGCGCTTGTAATGGCTGATAATGCCCTGCATTTAAAAACCGTTTACGTGCCTCGATGGATGCTTGACTATCACCCGGTGCTTTAGATTTTTTTTGTTGGACAGGTAGCAGATTAACGTAACCCTGACGTGCCACATCAAAAGGATGCGCAGTTTGTTTTGGGTGCAAGCTACCATCACAGCGCCATGTATCGATTGCGGGCTGCAGTGGCGACTGACAAAGGGGACAAATAAATAAAGACACAGGCATCTCAAATCATAGCAATATGGCTGTTATTTTACCAAAATTCAGCCATGCTAAGTATTAAAAGGTATGAGAAAAGATAGTATGGGAAACAAAAAAGCCATCTCAAACTTGTTGAGATGGCTTTTTAACGAAGAATATCGAGATTAATCTGAGTTACTGTTCTAACGCAGCTTTAACGTCATCAATCCAAGGATAACCAAGATAATGGCGATAATCCAAAACCTTGCCACCACTTGGGTTTCTTTCCAGCCAATCTCTTCAAAATGGTGATGCAGCGGTGCCATACGAAAGACGCGCTTTTTGCGTAGCTTATATGAGCCAACCTGTAGCATTACCGACAATGCTTCTGCAACGAACAGTCCGCCCATAATTGCGAAAGCGATTTCTTGACGGGTCATCACCGCAATGGTACCGAGCATCGCGCCCAGTGATAGCGCGCCCACATCACCCATAAACACTTGCGCTGGATGGGCGTTAAACCACAAAAAGCCAAGCCCTGCGCCAATCATCGCGCCACAGACAATAATCACCTCAGAATTGTAGGCAATATAAGGTACGTGCAAGTAATCCGCAAAGCGTACGTCACCAGAGACATATGCCATCGCGCCCAAGCCTGCAGCAACCAAGACCACTGGCAAAATCGCCAATCCATCCAAGCCATCAGTTAAATTGACCGCGTTAGAGGCGCCATTAATCACAAAGTAAGTAAAGATAATAAAGCCAATACCAAACGGCACTGCCGAAAATGGAATCATCCAATCTTTAAAGATAGGTATTAATAAATCCTGCATCTCGCGAGTCGTCGCAATATCTGGCTGCAGTGTGGCAATATAATATAAAGAAATGCCGACGAACAATGCGCCCATCGAGAGCCAAAAATATTTTTTGCGAGCGATTAGACCTTTTGGATTCTTATATTTAATTTTGAGCCAGTCATCCGCCCAGCCTACCGCACCAAAGATAATCATGACGATGAGCAAAATCCAGACATACGGATTATTCAAACGCGCCCAAAGCAAGGTTGATACCCCAATCGCGCTTAAAATCAGCACCCCACCCATGGTAGGGGTGCCAGTTTTGACCAAATGCGACTGTGGTCCATCATTACGAATCGCCTGACCGTACTTAAGTGCACGCAAACGTCGAATAACGCGATTACCAAAAACCATGCTAAAAGCAAGGGCGGTAACGACCGCCAGTAACGCGCGCAGCGTCAAAGAAGAAACCGCATAAAACGGGGCATAATAATGACCAAGCCAGCTAAACAACCAAACTAACACCGCCTACTCCTCGACTAGCGCATTGATAAGTGTTTCCATTTCCATGGAACGAGAACCTTTAAACAACACCGTACAAGGTTGCGCCTGCTGCGCTTGCAAATAAGGTTTCAAATACGCCAATAAACTGTCTTTATCGGTAAACGCATGGGCATTGATATCAGAAATCTCCTGCGCACCTTCTACTGTATAAGGGGCATATTCACCAACGCAAAGCAGTACATTAATACCTGTGGTTGCAATGGTACGACCCAAGCTTCGATGCTCGCTCACTGCAGCCTCACCTAACTCAGCAATATCGCCTAATACCATCACTTGCGTACCCGTTTGCGCTGCCAATACTTTGGCAGCTGCCCGTACCGAATGTGGATTGGCATTATAAGTATCATCAATCAGTCGATGCATGCCTAACAGCTGACTGTTTAAGCGACCTTTGGCAGGACGCGCATTTTCAAGTCCGACGACGATATCACTAACTTCAATATTTAATGCATGGGCACAAGCAGCAGCGGCTAAAGCATTATTGACATTGTGCTCGCCCGCTAGTGGCAAGTTGATATCATGGACTTGATTGCCGATATGCAGCTTAAATTCACTGCGCTCAGGCTCGACATCTAAATGGCTGGCACTAACATCAGTATTACCAAAGCCAATCACGTGTGACGTATGCTTTTCAGCGATACGGCGTAATTGATTGGTAAAATCATCTTTATCAGGAACGATCGCAAATTGGCTATCATTCAAGGTATGGTAAATCTCAGCCTTGGTTTGGCAAATCCCTTCACGGCTGCCAAACTCACCCAAATGCGCTGTACCAATATTTAAGATACACGCAACATCTGGCTGGACAATCTCCGTAGTATAAGCAATTTCGCCAATATGGTTTGCGCCCAATTCCAAAATAGCATAGCGATGATGATCGGATAATTCGAGCAACATCATTGGTACGCCCAAGTCATTATTTAGGTTGCCACGCGTGATAAGCGTTGGGGCAAGTCTGCCAAAGATACTACCGAGCATCTCTTTACAGGTGGTCTTACCACTAGAGCCAGTAATAGCAATGACGGTTAAATTTTGATGCTGTTGACGACGATACGCAGCCAATTGTCCTAAAGCTAAACGGGTATCACTGACAACCAATTGTGGAATATCAGTAAAGATAGGACGTGAGACGATAGCAGCGAGCGCGCCTTTTGAGGCAGCTAGTTCAATATAATTGTGACCATCAAAATTGTCACCCGTTAACGCTAAAAATATATCACCAGGCTTTATCGTACGGGTATCGGTGGCAATACGAGTGCTCATTACATCGTTTTCTGAGCCGGATTGTCCCTCACTCAGCTGCCAATGCCCGTTGAGCGCTGTGGTTGCTGCGAGCAGATTGTCTGCTTGCCAAACATACAGCCCTTGCGACTGAATGCTGTTATCGTTGTCGGCTGTCATAATGATTACCTTATATATGATGACTACTTATTTATTTTTTATAGTTAACGACTAATACTTTTTAAATAGCATGGAAAACTAACTGTAAGCGCTATTATTTATCTATAAATGCTATACACGCCCTGCTTGTTTTAAGGCATTTCGCAAAATAACACTGTCGTCAAAATCATAACGAACATGGTTAATTTCTTGATAGGTCTCATGACCCTTGCCCGCGATAACGACGATATCATCAGCCGCTGCTTGATTGACCGCATACTCAATCGCTGCTTGGCGCGCAGGCTCAATATGGGTACGCTGATATTGTTCAGTACTCATCCCTGCCTGCATATCTTGCAAAATCGCGTTGGGGTCTTCAGTACGTGGATTGTCTGCCGTTAACACGACTTTATCCGCGCCTGCCAATCCTGCTTGCGCCATCAAAGGACGTTTGCCCGCATCACGGTCACCACCGCAGCCAAACACTGCCCATAGCTGGCCTTTACAATGAGTTTTGAGACTGGCAAGCACCTGACTTAAGGCATCAGGGGTGTGAGCATAATCGACAATGAAACAACCATCATTCGATGGTACACGCTGCATACGCCCAACCGCACCTTGTAGCTGCGGGATAACGGTCGCAATGCTTTCAAGACTAATTCCTAAAGCTACAGCAGCTGCGATAGCAGCAAGTAAATTCGCCACGTTAAAACGTCCCAATAATGGGCTAACGATATCTAAATGATTCATTGTCCCATCGCCGAAATCTGTACGCAGGCTGATCTCTACACCTTGTAAACTTGGCGTGATGTTAGCGGCGACGAAGGTAGCTGTTTTTAGTGAATCTAAGCTGTATGTCCAAACTATTAATTGGCTAGCGTGTGCGGTGTCGAGCATAATCTGGGCATGCTCGTCATCGATATTGATAATAGCGTGGGTCAAATCCGGAAAATGGGCTTTATCAAATAGCTTGGCTTTAGCCGCCGCGTACTCTGCCATATCAGCATGATAATCTAAATGATCGCGACTCAGGTTGGTATAAATCGCCACCGACACTGGCATACCTTGCAGACGCTGCTGATCTAAACCATGTGAGCTGGCTTCCAATGCTAGTAGTTCAGCACCTTCTTTGCCCATTTGATATAAAAATTGCTGGACCGCTAAAGCATCTCCCGTGGTATGGCTGGCTTGCACCAAAGCGCCAAGCCGACCATTACCCGCCGTGCCCATGACTGCGCTACTCATACCGGTGAGCTGCGTCAATTGCGCCACCAATTGACTAATAGTGGTTTTGCCATTGGTGCCCGTCACGGCTATGACAGTTGGTAATGTCACGGGCTGCTGATACTGCAAACGTGCTTGAATCAAGCTGCCCAGAAAATCACGGATATGAGGTACATATAATACGGGGCAAGGCAAAGTATCTAATTGCTGTTGTGCGATAGATTTTGCATTATCAGTTTTAGTCAATTCGAGATTGGCATGAGGCGGGACATTAGCGGTGGCAAGCAAAGCAATAGGGTCGATTTCCGATAGGATAAAAGCCGCATTATTAGCGGCTTGATAAAGGTGGTCACGGCTTTTTTGGCAATTTGGCGTATGGCTTTTTAACAAGACGAACACGTCGTTGCTGGCTAGTTGACGGCTGTCTAAACAGAACTGCTGGAATGGAATATTGATCACCGCATCCAGTTGAACAGCGGTCATTTGATGCGATGACTCGCTAACAGCTGCGGTCATATTCGCTGTAAATACCTGCTGTAGACTATGTCTATCGTCGCTGCTACTAGCTGCAAGCAGCTGTTGCAAGGTAACTGTGATACTGCTTGGCGACGAGGTAGACAGGGTCATTGGCAAATCCTAAACGGTTAAAACACATCAAATAGTTAAGAGGTGGATATGAAAAAATTTACTTTTATATCTATTGAGCTTCGGTTTTGAGCGGCTTATCTAAGGGCACATTATATAAACGCAGTGCCTCTTTCATAACATTATGAAAAACAGGAGCCACGGTTAAACCAGCATAAATCTGACCACGCGGGTCTTCGATTAACATGACACCGACCAGTTTTGGATTAGAAGCTGGTGCCATACCCGCAAAGACATTACGATACTGGTCAGTATAGTAGCCACCTTTTGGATTGATACGGCGCGAGGTTCCTGTTTTACCAGCAACGCGGTAACCATCAATAGCCGCACCTTTAGCCGTACCGCCGTCTTCTGTGACACTTTCCATCATCTGTACGATGGCCATCGCTTGTTCATGCGCCATAATACGTTTGCTTGGTAGCGCTTTGTCATTTTTATTCAACGTTAGCGGATGCATGACGCCACCTGCCGCCAGCGCTGAATAAGCTTGCGCTATCTGTGCCAGCGTCACCTGTATACCATAGCCATAACTGACCGTTGCCCGTCTCGAAGTTTCTTTTTCTTCTGGTGTCACCACAAGCCCACTGCCTTCACCTGGGAATTGCAGTGGTGTTTTTGCCCCAAAGCCAAACTGTCTTTGCATATTGGTAATGCCGTCAGCCGGTAGAGACAAAGCAATCTTGGTCGAGGCGACGTTACTAGATTTCTGTAGTAGCGTTGCCATCGTGATCCGCCCTAGATTATTATGGTCACGAATCGTATAACCACGGACACGGATAGAGCCAGGATTGGTATCGATCAAAGTAGTGGCAGTGTATTTCCCTGAATCTAAAGCCGCAGCAACGGTGAATGGCTTCATGACTGAACCGGGTTCAAAGACATCAAGGAGCGCACGGTTACGCTGATTTTCACCCGTCATCTCATTTAGATTATTAGAGTTAAATGACGGCCATGTTGATAGCGCAAGTACTTCACCGGTTTGTACATCGACTACCATACCCGTCGACCAGCGCGCTTTTTGCAAACGCCCCGCCTTTTCTAACTCTTTATAAAGCAAATATTGCAAACGCGAATCAATGGTCAATGTCACATCTTTACCCGGCACTTCTGGTTCAACCTGTTTGATTTCTTTAAGACTGTTTTGTTTGGCATCTTTGAGCACCAAAACCTTACCATCATCACCCGCCAGCTCTTTCTCATACTGACGTTCGATACCAGCACGTCCTTCGTAACCACCTTCCGGATCGTTGGCATTTTGTCCCATGAAACCTAGTAGTTGCGAGTTAGGCTGTGGCTGCGGATAATAGCGCTGAAAAAAGTTTTTCTCATTAACACCAGGAAAATCAAGCGAGCTAACGCTTTCTGCAATCTCCGGCGTTACTTTATTTAATAGTGGTAAATAATGCGAGCCTGCACCCGATGGCAGCGCTGCTTTGACTGCCACTTCATCCGTTACATCAATAGTAGGGTCGATAGCTGTCACTCTTTTTAGCTCATCGGCTGAGATGTTGGCAGCCGCCGCAAGCGTCGTCAAATCCATATTATCCAAGCGCTTTTGCATACGTGCGATAAGCTGCGGACTTTCAGGATTGGTGATAATAATACGCTTAAGCTCGTAGTATTCACGGGCATAGTCATGCGGGCTAAAAGAGACTGTCGCAAGTGGTGCACTGACAGCCAATGGCAAATCGTTGCGATCCGTAATCATGCCACGATAGGATTTTTGCGTGCGTACACTGGTGATGAGCTCATTGCCTTTATCTTGATAAAACTGAGTATTGGCAATTTGAATATAGTAAGCACGACCGATAAGTGCCACCAAAATAAGCAGCGCTATACCCCAAATCAAACGGAAACGGTTCTTATCTTGTTCGACACCGCCGCGAGAGGAAGCACCAGATGCTTTTCCCAAAATTGATCTTTTGCTTTTTAGATTTTTGACACTGGTATAAGCACCCTGTTCTTCATTCTTTTTTAAGCGACCAAATAGCTTGGCTTTACGGCCATCATCTGATTTATTGTCAGGCTTGCTACTCGTTTGCCCAGATTTGGCCGCACTAGCACGGCGTAGTGGCTTAGTAACCTTGCCGCTGGCTGGTTTTTTGCTGGTCGCTTTAGCACTGGGTTTTTTATCGCTCATTGTCCTGCCTCCGCTAGGTCAGAATCGGTAGCAGCAGCCTTAACGGGTGCATCGCTCACAGCATCAGCTTCGAAAACATCAGAATCATTCGTCGTTAAAGTATCTGGAGTACTGGCATCAGGGTCCACGAGTGCAACTGCTGTCGCAGCACCTGGCTGGATAATCAGCTTATCTTTGAGTGTCGGTGAAAACATCCCAAGCTCAGCAACGGCACGACTGGCAATCTGCGGCGTCGCACTAAAGGTCTGCTGTTCAATAAGCAGACGCTGATGCTCAACTTGTAATTTTCGCTCTTGTTTTTTCATGTCTTGCAAGGTTTTATAATCCTGATGATATTGCTGAACACCTTCAGCCGTTTTGATGCCACTCCATACAATACCAGCCGCCAACAGTACCAATATAGCCACATAGATATTTGATATTTTAAATTTACGCACAAATAAGGCGCCAACATCGGTATTCGATGGCGTTGCGGCGCGGCGGTTTGCAGGTTTGTCGGATATTGCCATGACAATCTCAAAAAAGTGAACTTCAAAATATAAAAAGCGATAACCATTTACGAGTTATAAAACTCTTATAAGCCATCAGCACCATCAATACAAACAATACCAAGCAAAAAAGTAACTGCTGAGCCTAGCAGATAATGTTTACAGCTTTTTAACAGCCGCGTAATCATTAAAACATTCAGTCATATTTAAACCACATAATTTAATAATGGCATTCATGGATGAACATCGGCTACATAGTCAGCATCAGTACGTGTTGCCATGCGTAACCATGCACTACGCGAGCGTGGGTTATGACTTATCTCTGCTTTACTTGGACCGACGCGTTTTGGCTTACTAAAGTAACGTGGACGCTTGGGTGGCATCGGCAAATTCTCATCTTCTGGATATTGCCCTTTACTATGACGCTGCAAAAACTGCTTGATACGGCGATCTTCTAACGAGTGAAAACTAATCACTGCTAGCTGTCCGCCTACCTTTAATATCGGAATACTTTGCTCTAAAAAGTTATCGACATCACCAAGCTCGTTGTTAATAAAAATCCGCATCGCCTGAAAGCTCTGGGTCGCTGGATGCTTGCCGCGTTGCCAGTTTGGGTGCGCAACTTTTATCACTTCAGCCAATGCTAAAGTAGAATCGTAACTGTCCATCTGCTTAATGGCACGAGCGATACGGCGACTGTGACGCTCTTCGCCAAACTCATAAAGCACATTGGCCAAGGTTTCATCATCGACCGTCTCAAGCCACTCAGCAACCGACTGCCCGCGGCTGGTATCCATACGCATATCGACCGCGCCATCGCGCATAAAACTAAAACCACGACTGCCATCGTCAATTTGTGGTGATGAGATACCTAAGTCTGCCATTAAACCGTCAACTTGAGTGATTCCCATTGCAGCAAGACTGTCTGTTAACGTCGCAAAACTATCGTGCACCACTTTTACGCGACTGTCGCTATTTGCCAATTCACGAGCAACGCTAATGGCCGTTGGGTCTTTATCAAAAACAATCAAGGTTGCATCATCGGCAAGCTGGCTTAATAGCAAGCGACTATGGCCACCACGACCAAAGGTAGCATCGACATAGATACCGCTTGCTTGCAAGCTATCTTGACTTTCGTCGTCTGTCTGCTTCGGTAGCGCTTTGACACCCAATACTGCGGCGACCGCTTCTTGCAATAGCACCGCATCATGGACAAAACTCAATTCGTCAGACGTAGCTTGATCTTCACTAGACTCTTGTATAAGTTTTTGAGTAGAAGTGCTTTCTTCAGAAAACAGACTCGCCGCTGACATAGAATGATCAGGGTCAGAAGGATTGTAATTAGCATTTGGCGTATTTTTTGGCTTACTATTCGATATGGACACAAACAACTCAATAGATGATGGTCAAATTGACCAGTAATAGTAAAAAATCAGATGAAAATAAACAAGTTATGGCTTACCTAACATTATTATCGCAAGGATACACGGGTAGTCAAGCGCTAGAAGGGCATTTCGTTAAAAATATCCCATCTCTCTGTTATACTAGCGCTATATTTTACGCTATTTTTCAACGTTGACTGCCATTCTTTCGTCCATATTTTCACTTTTCACTACTACTTTTGACTGTCCCATTCATTAACAACAACATTCTGAGATTTTTATGATGCAACCATCTACTTCTACTAACACTATGCGCCCTGTCCGTACCCGTATTGCCCCTTCGCCTACTGGCTTCCCGCACGTTGGCACTGCTTATATCGCACTGTTTAACTTGGCCTTTGCCAAAGCTCATGGCGGCGAATTTATTTTGCGTATCGAAGACACCGACCAAACGCGCTCGACAGAGCAATCTGAAAAAATGATTTTAGATGCACTGCGTTGGGTCGGTCTGGACTGGGCGGAAGGTCCAGATATCGGCGGTCCGCACGCGCCTTATCGTCAGAGCGAGCGTAGTGATATTTACAAAAAGCATGCAGAGCAGCTGATAGAAAACGATCATGCGTTTCGCTGCTTTTGTAGCAGTGAAGAATTAGATATTATGCGCGCTGAGCAAATGGCCAATGGTGAAACGCCGCGTTACGACGGTCGCTGTGCCCATTTAGCACCAGAGAAAACTGCGCAATTGGTTGCTGAGGGCAAACCAAACGTCATTCGTATGCGTGTGCCAACCGAAGGCGTCTGTCAGGTACAAGATATGCTGCGCGGTACGGTCGAGATTCCTTGGACGCAAGTGGACATGCAAGTGCTGCTAAAAACCGACGGCATGCCGACTTATCATTTAGCCAACGTTGTCGATGACCACTTGATGGACATCAGCCATGTGCTGCGTGGTGAAGAGTGGCTCAACTCTGCGCCGAAACATCAGCTGCTTTATGAGTATTTTGGATGGGAGATGCCCGTACTTTGCCATATGCCATTACTGCGTAACCCAGACAAATCAAAACTGTCTAAGCGTAAAAACCCAACCTCTATCACGTATTATCGTGATGCCGGCGTGCTACCTGAAGCCTTGCTAAATTACCTTGGTCGTATGGGCTACTCAATGCCTGACGAAGCTGAGAAATTTACGTTAGAGGAAATGATTGCCAGCTTTGATATTCAGCGTGTGTCACTTGGCGGCCCTATTTTCGATATCGAAAAGCTCAACTGGCTTAATGCCGAATGGCTACGGGCGCTAACGCCAGAAGAACTCAAAAACAAAATCCTCGACTGGGCAAGTAACAGCGATAAATTAACCGCTATCGCAGCAGCGATTCAGCCGCGTATTGAGCTGTTATCTGATGCAGTTAATTGGGGTGGCTTTTATTTCCAGAACTTACCTAATATCAATGCTGAGAGCTTTACCCATAAATCACTCTCGGCTGAACAAATTACTGAGATGCTGCAATTAGCGCTTTGGCAGCTAGAAGTCTTGCCAACGTGGTCAGAAGAAAATATCTACGCCACGCTTAAGGGTCTTGCGGCTCACCTTGACATTAAGATGCGCGACTTTATGGCGCCGTTCTTTATCGCTATCGCTGGTAGCACCTCATCGACGCCAGTCATGAATTCTATGGCGATTATCGGCGCTGACATGACCCTAACACGCTTGCGCCATGCGGTTGACGTACTTGGCGGTTTGGGTAAAAAGAAGCTTAAAAAACTAGAGAAACAAGCAGCAGAGTTGCCAGATTTTTTAGTAGCAGAATAGTTGTTTGTTAATAATATTGTTGATTCATGATGCTATTAGTGGATAAAAAAGAGGGGTCAGGCTAATACTGACCCCTTTTTACGTGGATATCAGCATTTGCATACGAATACTGATTCTTTATTTAATACTTAAATTGGAAATAAAAATGGCAGCCAAGACCGTCACGATAGAAAGTAAAGATTATGCCTTTAACACGTTAAAAGAAGCGCAGAAATACTATGATGCCATCATAAAAGAGCTATACGATACCAAGCTAATCCTCACGACCGGTCAAGACTTTGATGACTTAAAGTGGATATATGCCTCTTATTGCAGTTATATCAATCATAATGTCGATCGATTGAAAGAATCTGACATTATTGGTTTTAAAGGTATCAGCACAGTACAACTAAAAGGTGGGCAATATATCCCCACAGAATGCGGTGCAGTTATTTTTTCAGATGGTACTGAAGAAGAATTCTTTACCGATAAAGCCATTAAAGAGATAGCCAGTCAGCAAAACCCACGCTAAATTGGGCTGAGTAAGTTAATAAAATAGCTTTGAACACTTTTTTTTGCATATTTATGCATTATTTTTAAAATAGCAGTTGACAAGACTGCTGGTCTTACATAAAATACGCACACTCTTAGCGAGGGGCTATAGCTCAGTTGGTAGAGCACTTGCATGGCATGCAAGGGGTCAACGGTTCGACTCCGTTTAGCTCCACCATACTATTTATTGCAAAGCTCAGTTTACTGAAACTTTAATGTAAATACTCGCTAGTAGGACGATATCAGCACCTAGGCAATACTTATTTATTAAGTTATCTGATATTGTGAAGTACCGTTGTAACCACTGGTTATAACACTCTATGCGTCCCCATCGTCTAGAGGCCTAGGACACCGCCCTTTCACGGCGGTAACGGGGGTTCGAATCCCCCTGGGGACGCCACTATACGGCGTCACTTATTAGCACTTTTGCTTAGCATCAGATTAGACTAATAAGCGAACAATAAAAAAGCCCAGTCATCATACGGTGACTGGGCTTTTTTATGTCTGTCATTTCTGAAAAATGTTAGCAAGGCTATATATACCATTAGGAATATTGATAGAATGCAATGTAAAGGCGCTCTATAAAATGTTGAGCTGAATTGCTATCACAAGGATGTATTGGCTATGTTTGGTATTGAAAATTATCTGGGATTTATTCTTGCTGCTATTTTATTAAATATAACACCCGGAACAGATAGCATGTATATCATTACTCGTAGTATGTCACAAGGACAAACTGCAGGATTCTACTCTGTCTTCGGTATTATCTCTGGTATTTTAGTACATACTTTGCTGGCTGCGCTCGGATTGTCCGTCCTATTAGCCAATTCACCATTTGCATTTACGCTAGTGAAATATATTGGCGCAAGCTACTTATGCTATCTAGGCTTTAAAATGCTGACTAGCAAACCAGTACCTTTACTTGCCAGTAATTTACCCATTGAGGAAAAAGTAGCGTCTACTCGACCGTTAGATAGGTGGCAGATATATAAGCAAGGGGTCATAACTAATACCTTTAATCCAAAAGTAGCATTATTTTTCTTGGCATTCTTCCCACAGTTTATTGACTCGAGTTACGGTAATAGCATGTTGTCTTTTTTAGGTCTTGGGCTAACTTTTGCTACGACCGGTTTTATGTGGTTCTCGTGCTTGGCATTGTTGGCGTCAAAATTCAGTGAAAATCTGCGTAAGAACCCTACTATTGAAGTAATTTTAAATAGAATAAGCGGTGTGATATTTATCGGCATGGGAGTCAAGCTGCTGACTGAGAAAGGTTGAGCGATAAAATTACCTAAGCACGATAATATTGCATAAAAGAGCCCAATCATATGATTGGGCTCTTTGTTATATTAAGTCTAACTTACCATTACGCAGCGTCTTTACTCTCAGCAGCCAGTTGACGTAGCACATAGTGCAATACACCGCCATGACGCACGTATTCACGCTCTTTTGGCGTCTGTAACATGACATTGACATCAAAGCTCTCAGACGAACCATCGGCACGCGTAGCCGTGACTTTGGCGGTCTTGCTCTCACCATTATCTAGACCTGTGATACTAAGCACTTCAGAGCCGTCTAAGTTATAGGTCGCTGCATTTTCACCATCTTTAAAGGTCAATGGCAAGACACCCATACCGACTAGGTTTGAGCGGTGAATACGCTCAAACGAGCTGGTCAATACCGCTTTTACACCGAGTAGGATCGTTCCCTTCGCTGCCCAGTCACGGCTAGAGCCAGAACCATATTCTGCACCGCCAAGTACCACGAGCGGACGCTTGTCTTCTTTATACTTCATCGCCGCATCATAGATAGCCATTTCTTGACCATCTTGTAGCGTGGCACTATCACCATTGAAGTAATAGGTATAACCGCCCTCTTTGCCCGCCATCATGGCGTTTTTGATACGAATATTGGCAAAGGTACCACGAGTCATGACTGCATCATTGCCACGGCGTGAACCATAACTGTTGAAGTCAGCTTCCATCACACCACGCCTTTGCAAGTACTTGCCCGCAGGAGAATCAGCATCGATATTACCAGCAGGTGAGATATGATCGGTGGTGATTGAATCACCGAACAACCCTAAGATACGCGCGCCTTCGATATCAGGGATACCTTCTGGCTCCATGGTCATGCCATCAAAGAACGGTGGGTTCTTAATGTACGTAGACTCTTCGCTCCATGGATACAGCTGGCTATCGGCTGAGCTAATCGCGTTCCATGCTGCACTACCGTCAAACACTTCGCCATAGTTTTTACGGAACATATCCGCGTCGATATTATTGGCAATTAGCTCGTTAATTTCTTCTGACGTTGGCCAGATGTCTTTTAGGAATACATCATTGCCTTCTTGGTCTTGTCCTAGCGGATGCGTGGTCAAGTCAATATCAACCGTACCTGCTAGGGCATAAGCAACAACCAATGGCGGTGACGCCAAGTAGCTGGCTTTTACATGTGAGTGAATGCGACCTTCAAAGTTACGGTTACCTGATAGTACAGCAGCGGCAACCAAATCACCTTCTTCGATAGCCCCTTCAATCGCCCCTAATAACGGACCTGAGTTACCGATACAAGTGGTACAGCCATAACCAACTAGGTAGAAGCCTATTTTCTCTAGCTCATCCATCAATTCGGCTTTTTCAAGGTAATCAGTTACTACTTTTGACCCTGGAGCCAGTGAAGTTTTAACCCATGGTTTAGCCGTTAGACCTTTTGCAGCGGCTTTTTTCGCCACCAAACCTGCGCCAATCATCACTGCTGGGTTTGAGGTATTGGTACAAGAAGTAATCGCCGCGATAACGACAGAACCATCACGCAATCTATACTCTTCGTCTTCGATTTTGACCGTGCAATAAGTACTGCCTTCAGCGCAAAAAGGATTGGGTTTTGCCGCGAGCGTTTTTGCTTGCTCTTGCTTACCGCCTTCTTCATCGAAGCGAACCTTGGCTTCAACTTCTTTCTTACGGTCTTTGGTCATCGCCGTCAAGGTTTCGCCAAATTTTTCATGCATATCAGATAGATTAATACGCTGTTGTGGCAAGTTTGGACCGGCAAGTGCTGGCTGAACGGATGATAAATCCAGCTCCAACTTACTTGAGTAGGTCGCTGCTGGAGTATCTGCATCATGCCATAAGCCTTGTGCCTTGGCATATTTTTCAACCAACTCGATTTGTGCTTCATCACGACCTGATAGACGTAGATAATCAATCGCCATTTGGTCAATCGGGAAAATACCGCAGGTTGCACCATATTCTGGTGACATATTGGCAATGGTGGCACGATCTGCAAGTGGCATACTATGTAAGCCTTCGCCATAAAATTCGACGAACTTACCAACCACGCCATGCGCACGCAGCATTTCAACCACACGTAACACTAAATCTGTTGCAGTAACGCCTTCGGTTAACTTACCTTTTAGCTCAAAACCAACCACTTGTGGGATGAGCATTGATGATGGCTGACCGAGCATTGCCGCTTCCGCTTCAATACCGCCCACGCCCCAACCAAGTACACCAATACCATTAATCATAGTAGTATGACTGTCAGTACCAAATACCGTATCAGGATAAGCGGTCAGCTCACCGTCGACATCAGCAGCCATTACCACACGGGCCAAGTACTCTAAGTTAACCTGATGCACAATACCTGTGGCTGGTGGCACGACAACGAAGTTTTTAAAGGCATTCTTGCCCCAATGCAGAAATTCATAGCGCTCATTATTACGCTTGAACTCAATCTTTTCGTTAAGATCTATGGCATCTTCGCGGCCATAAGCATCAACTTGTACTGAGTGATCGACGACCAATTCACTTGGGATAAACGGGTTAATTTGCTCAGCTTTACCGCCAAGCTCAACGACGGCATCGCGCATCGCTGCCAAATCGACTACCGATGGCACACCAGTAAAATCCTGCAGGACAACACGGGCTGGCATAAAGGCTATTTCTTTTGACGCTTCTGCGCCTGCATCCCAATTGGCGACCGCTTCGATGTGATTTTTGCCAACAGACTGCCCGTCATCTTCATTACGCAATAAGTTTTCTAAAACGACTTTCATGCAAAATGGTAACTTGCTGATGTTTTCGTAAGTCTCGGTTAACTTGGGCAGACTGTAATAGGTATGGTCCTTGCTATCGACCGTAATGGTGTCTTTTACATTAAAAATATCACTCATGGTAGCTTCCTTATCGTTGTTATAGATCCTGAACATAAATGACTCTTGAACTAATATGACTATCAATCAATAAGCATTTATGCTGATAATTGGTGGCTAAATAATAGTGCTTAAATTTTTACTAAATGAATTTAATGGCTAACTTTAGTAGCTGTTATTAACAACTCAAATGAATGACTCATAAGAGTTGCTAAGAAAAATAGACCGCTGTATTTTTATACTAACAAAATCTTAGGTAACAAAAGACATAAGCATATCTTTAGTATTTAACAGTAACGTCCTTTTACCATAACAAATAACCCGAGCTTTGTTAACGTCTAGACGTAGTCAAATCGTGGCACAATCGTAAACGTAACAATGCTTTAGCGGTTAAGCATTAACGGTTAACTCGTAAGGTATTCCCTTATCTTTTTATTTTTGACGGCGACCACTGCGAAACACTTGGCTATCATCATAAAAGTTAGGCTTGGCATTTTCAGCCCAAAAATGCGGCACACCCAAAATAGGCAATGGAGACAGTTTGCGCGGTGTCACATCCGGTTGTGATAATAATGCCTCCATATAATCAGCTACTTTCTGATCCAAATGACTAATACGCTCAGATAGCGATAAGACAAAAAAATCTGGCGTCACATAAATAACAATACTATGGGCGCATAATGCTTTACGTGGTTGTAGCAGTTTTTCTATTAAGGCATGACCAAAAATATAAACTGCAGCTTGAGAGGCGCTATTTAGCGCTTTTGGTTTATCCCACTGCTCACGCGGTTCTACCAAACTTTTTTGCCAGTCAAAATCCACTAGTGCCTCACCAATACTAGGCTCTGCTGTCACTAAAATCGCGCCGTTCTCATCAAATACGGTAATGGTATCGCGGACACGCCCGCGACTGGCACCAATACCTTGTTGTTCGATTTCAAGCATATGATAATAATTCAGCAAGGCTTTAGTTTTGGGAAAAGTGAGCCAAATACTGCCATTAAATAAGTCATGCAAATTATCCCGTGTCGGAATATTACCAGTCGTACCGATAAAACTCTCGTACGCTTCGCCTTCTGGCAGCGCATTTTGTGAGACAAATCGTAAGGTGTGGGATTGATTGTTTAGTGCAGGTTTGGTTTGCGGTAATGACTGAAGTAGGTCATCAGCCTGTTGCTGCAACGCTGTATTTAAAACCTTGGCGATAATATCAGGTGAGTTTTCAATTTTATCTGTCTGAGCAGGGTCGTTCTTTAAGCCACTTAGCTGAGTAATGGCGTGACTTATATAATCTAACTGATTTAAGTGACACAGCCATGGCGCTTGCCAGTCAATAACAACAAAGCTGTCATCAAGCTGACTATCGCATGTAGACGGGTTATTAATAGATGCATTAGAAGCAGCATTTCGATAGGGCTTAGCGGGTAAATCAGTAGCGGTCATATTGACTATCTCTATTAGACGACTGGCGTGGCTATGGTATCATGGAGCGCTTTTTTACGGCTAGACGAGCCGCTCGAAATGACGTTTTCGTGCGCTACTTATTGATGAGTTTTTATGGCAAATTTTAACACCCACTTAAATGTCGCATTCATGGTCAGTGGTACGATGAGTCTAACGGTTTATAAAGCTGGATTGATTGATGATTCAGGTTTTTTGATGTGTGTGGCGCTCGGTACCATCGGTGGGTTGCTCCCTGACTTAGATTCAGATAACTCGACGCCGATTAAACTTGGCTTTAATATTACCTCGTTTATTTTTGCCTTTGGTCTGGTGATGCATTGGCGTAGTGAGCTGAGTTTACTGGCGTTGATAGCGTTATGGTTGGCCGGCTACGGCTTTATGCGTTATGTGGTATTTTCGATTTTTACCAATATGACCGTGCATCGTGGTGTCATTCACTCGGTGCCCTATATGGCGATAATGGGGCTTGGAATGACCTATATTAGCTATGATATTTTAAACTTACCGTTGACGGTTAGCTGGTTTTACGGCTTGTTTTTATTCGGCGGTGCGATAGTGCATTTGGCATTGGATGAGCTATATAGTGTGAATTTATCCAATATGAAAATGAAGCGCTCATCGGGTACGGCGATGAAGTTCTATCAGCATAAAGATAAATGGTGGTATCTGCTACTGTACGTCATCCTTGCGCTCCTGCTATATTTTGCGCCACCGTTTGATGGTTTTTGGCAGCAGCTACTTGACCCCGCACCTTGGGCAAAGCTTAAAATCGGTCTATGGCCAGAATTGATAAAAAACTGGCTAAATTAAAACTTATGAAACTATCAAAACGAATAATAACTTGAGTAAATAATGTCAATTTCTCTACAGACCTGCCCTTGCCAAATTAACCCGTCATCGGATGACATTAGCGCGCCGCTACTTTATCAAGATTGCTGCCAGCCTTACCATAACAGTTTATTGAGCGAAGAAACTGATAAAGCTGACGGCATAAAAGCAGAAACTGCTGAGCGATTAATGCGCACGCGCTATAGTGCGTTTGTGTTGGTCAAGCCAAACTATATCGCCAAGACCACGCTACCAGCGCAGCAAAATTTACTAGATGTTCAGGCGATTGAGAGTTGGGCAAAGGAGACGGATTGGGCAGGATTAGAAATCATTACGCATACGCCAAAGCTAGCTAAACGTCATGCGCAAGTTGAGTTTAAGGCTTACTTTAATGTCTCTGATAATGAAGATGATGGCTTGCAGGCGCATCATGAATTGTCTGCCTTTGTAAAAGTAACAGACAAGGCGAACAACGATGCGCGTTGGTACTTCCTCGACCCAACAGTAGAAATGACTGTCACCCAAAAACAGCCGTGTATTTGTGGGTCAGGAGAAAAGTTTAAGCGGTGTTGTGGAATGTATATTTAATTAACATCCACTATTCACCACTCCTAAACACTCGCCCCAACTGCCCGTGCTACCGCAACGCCTTCCTCAATCGTCAAAAACTTGCGCTGGCTTGGGCTGTCTTTATAAATGACATCCCCATCTTGAAATATTAAGCACTCATTAACTGCCAGCTGCTGCCATTTTTCATTTTCAGTCAATGGCACAGTCACTAAGATAGTCACTTTATCTTTATCAGTGGTTACATCACCAAAGTTAATCGCCAAATCATCATCTGCTAATTTTGCTTCACCAAATGGTGCTTTGCGCGTGAGATAAAACAGTAAACTGCCTGCATAAGCCAATTGCCATTGACCATTCGATATTAAGCAATTAAACAAACCGTTAGCGGATAAATAACGACATTGAGTCGTCAAAAAGTTAAACAGCGTTTTGTCATCCGGACGAGTTTTAAAGCTACTTTTCAGCCGATTGACCAGATAACAGAATGCCATTTCAGAATCAGTTGTGCCGACTGGTTGGCAATGTGAGGCATTACCATTGTCTTGCAGGCGCTGGCAGCGTTTAATAAATTCGCTATTCATCTGTCCATTATGCGCAAATACCCACTGCTCGCCCCAGACTTCACGGACAAAAGGATGGGTATTGGCCAAGCAATTCTGTCCTTGGGTCGCCTTACGGATATGGGCAATGACGTTCATCGCTTTAATCGGATAATTATTAACCAAATCAGCAACGGGCGATAAATGGCTTGGGCGATTGTCATGGAATAAACGTAGACCAGTCGAGGCATTGTCCGACTTTTCACTATTAGAGCTGTCACTATTAGTGCATTCGCTACGCTCAAAAAATGCAATACCAAAACCATCCTCATGACTGTCTGTCATGCCGCCGCGACGACGGAAGCCTGCAAAGCTAAAACCAATATCGGTTGGTGTATTACAGTTCATACCTAAAAGTTGACACATTTATAGAGTACCGCCGTTATCGTCGTCTGTTTCAGGCAAGCTTGCCGCATCCTTATCAATACTATCCAAAATGCGTTTAGCATGCACCAAATCGGTATCTTGTACCCAAAGCACAATCCCAGAATTCATACCAGGCATCGCACTCAGCGGTTGTAGAGAAACAGTAATATCATTATTACGCAGCAAATTGGCATGTAACTCACCTTGGATATTGGTATCGTAGCGTGCCAGTTTGTGCCAGTTATCAACTTGATCGGTCATGAGGTCGCCTTTATATGTTTGATACAGGAATGCTCAAAAAAAATTATACTAATTGATCGAGCGTATATTCTTTAATAATAAAATCGCTGCTATTACCTAAACTATCACATGTTTGCTCAGCTTGCGTAATACTGCTAAACACACCGGCTATCGGCTTTTCGATCTTATTATTAATAGCTAGCAGTACAAATACCGTATTTTGTGCTTTTTCAACATGTGACCAATGATAAGCGGCTAGACGCTTCATCAAGTCAGGGTTTTTGACCATGATGTTATCACCGGTACGTCCTTCGGTACGGTTGTAATGGATAACGTTTAAACGTAGCAGCCAAAAAATCACCGCGGCTTTTGCGAGCATCACTGGTAAGGCACGCTTTTCATCTTCACCGAGCATGCGTTTCGACTCATAGCCTTGCAAAAAAGCCGCCATTTTACTGCGGTCAAAGTTTACCGACTCGCCTTGTTCAGCCATACCCCAAGTAGTACAAAAGTCATTAATAGTAATGGCAATATCCATCACATAATGTTCAACGCTGACTTCGGTGAAATCTAATAACCCAGTCAGACGCGCTTCACCTTTTTGACTGTTATTTAAAGATAAGTTCCATAAAGTATTATCAGCAAACATGTCTAAATGACATAAGCCTTTTGGCAAAGTGGCAAGTGGCAAGTCCGTATAAGATTGCCAAATATCACTCATCAATTTGGCTTCGTCGCTTGGCATAAACTGCTTTTCACGGTCGCGTACCTCGCTCCATGGATACAAAGGCACGCCATATTCTTCCGCAGGCTGTAGCTGTTGTAGCGTTTCATGCAATACTGCCAAAGATGCGCCAATTTCATGACACATGGCTTGCGTCGTCTGCTGTGGATGCGAACCTGCTAGGCATGGCACTAAGGTAATCGCTTTATTGTCATAGCGTATGACATAGCATTTTTCTGCACTATCAACGAGTGATAACGGCGCCGCTACCGGCAATTTACCATCTAATTGGTTTAAGATAACCGCCATTTTTTCGATATCTTCTGGTGGACGCTCTTCAAACAAGGTAAACACATAAGAATGTGCACCATCTACATCATCAGTCGTCTGAATAAACCAGTTAGAGTTTTTGATACCTTGGGTAATCGGAATGGCACGCGCGAATGACACGCCAAAACGTTGGCAAAAGGTAGCAAATTGGTCATCGGTTAACTGGGTATAGACGGACATGACATCTCACTTATGGCAATTAAATAAAGGTAAATAGAATAAATATAGACGGTGATGGCGACGATTGCACCGCTTATAGATAAACTTTGGCAAAAAGCACATTAATCTTGCGAAAACCTGCCTGAGATGGCAGTGATTTTGCTAGACTAGCGCTTATAGAATGAATTGATTATAAGGTGAAAGACCCTATGTTAGCAAAGCGTATCATCCCTTGTTTGGACGTTGATAATGGGCGCGTGGTCAAAGGCGTACAATTTGTCGATATCAAAGATGCAGGTGACCCTGTCGAGGTAGCGAAACGCTACAATGAACAAGGCGCCGATGAGATTACTTTTTTGGACATTACTGCGACCAATGACGAGCGTGACACCACTTACCATACGGTAGAACGTATGGCGGAAACGGTATTTGTGCCATTAACTGTCGGCGGCGGCGTGCGTAAAATTGCCGATATTCGTAATTTGCTTAATGCTGGCGCCGATAAAGTGGCGATCAATTCTGCTGCAGTATTTACCCCTGAGTTCGTCGGTGAAGCCTCGCAGAAATTCGGCAATCAATGTATCGTCGTTGCTATCGATGCCAAGCGCGTTGCTGATATTGAGGTTGATGGCATTATCATGCCACGTTGGGAGATTTTTACCCACGGCGGTCGTAAGCCAACGGGCATTGATGCCGTCGCTTGGGCAAGCAAAATGGCTGAGCTTGGCGCCGGTGAATTATTGGTAACTTCTATGGATGGCGATGGCACCAAAAAAGGCTACGATTTGGCGCTTATGAAACAAATTACCAGCCGCGTTAACGTACCTGTCATTGCCTCAGGCGGTGTTGGTAACTTACAGCATTTAGCCGAAGGCGTATTAGAAGGCGGCGTCGATGCCGTCCTTGCTGCCAGTATTTTTCACTTTGGTGAGTATACCGTTCAAGAAGCCAAAGCATATATGGCAGCGCAAGGGATACAAATGCGTTTGTAAGACGTTGGTAAAATACAAATATAGCAGCAAAAAATGTTATCATAGCGCTAACTGCTTATTATCATTTGGTTTTCGTTCATTTTACTGCCTATTTATCTGGTCACTAGCCAATTAAATAAGCGATTTGAACCTAGCAATATATTTAGATTCCTAATACTTAGATTCTTATACTTCTATTAATAGCCTATTCGGCAAAGGATTTTTTATGTCAAATTTACAACAGCAACGCAATGACGTGACCCATATTGATGGCAATTTACATCAAAACGAGGACGTGCGTATCGGTATCGTCGTCGGTCGTTTTAACGGTTTTGTCGTTGAGTCATTGGTTGATGGTGCGATTGATGCATTGCTTCGTCATGGCGTATTGGGCAGTAACATCACTGTGATTCGTGTGCCGGGTGCTTTCGAGTTGCCATTGGTTGCACAGCGCGCTGCTGAGTCTGATCGCTTTGACGCTATCGTTGCTTTGGGTGCGATTATCCGTGGTAGCACGCCGCATTTTGACTTTGTCGCAAGCGAATCTGCTAAAGGTTTAAGCAGTGTTGCCATTGACTATAATATTCCAGTAGCAAACGGCGTATTGACGACCGACAGCATCGAGCAAGCGATTGAGCGTGCTGGTACTAAAGCTGGTAATAAAGGTTCAGAAGCAGCGATGGTTGTATTAGAAATGCTTGCCGTGTTATCACAGTTAGACATTGATGATTGCAGCGAAGACGCTTAATTGCACTCACTGTTAGCCGCATTTATGAGTATAAAATTATTATTTATTGTTTGAAACGGGGCTATGGTTATAACGATAGCCCTTAGCACTTTACAATAGCATTAGCATTAATATTTTAAATGATTATCGAACATCCATCTCCAAGACTGACTAGCAACATTTGCTAGTCGACCACTATTTAACATTTTATTTTTAAACTTATTATCTCAAAAACTAGGTATAGACCCCTTATGACTGACCAACTCAAGCGCGCTATTAGCGCTGCACAAACCGCACAAGTTAATGACCAACAAGCTGAAGCCACGCGCATCGCGAGCAGCAGTGCGGGCGATCAAACCTTTGATATGAGTGAGTCTTCTTATAAGACCAGTCACACTGCTATCCGTAAGGCACGCCGCTTTGCTATGCAAGGTCTATATGAATGGCTGGTTACTGACCGCCGTTTTGATATCGATGGCAAGCTTGGCTGGAAAGCCAATGCCCCGCACGATATTGCTGCTCGTACACGCGCGACTAATGCTATGCATACTGTACATATTGGCTACTATCATGAAATGATGCGTGATATCCCAGAGCAGATTGATGCCTTAGATGCGCTTATTAGCCAGCATCTAGATCGTGAAATCAATAAACTCGATACGGTTGAACATGCCATTCTTTTGGTTGGCGCTTATGAGCTACAAAATCGTTTAGAAATTCCGTACAAAGTGGTACTTGATGAAGCGATGAAGCTAAACAATCACTTTGGTGCAACCGATGCACATAAACTGATTAATGCCGTCTTAGATAGAATGGCAGTTGAGCTACGTGCTCCCGAAGTAGACGCAGATAGTAAAGCCAATCTTCGCACCTCACAAAAAGCGGCAGCTAAGCCTGTTACTAAAGCGGATAAAAACACAGATATCAATGCTAATAATAGTGATATCGAAGAAAAGCCAACAGCATCAAATAAACCACGTATCAGTGCTAATAATGCCAGTGTTAAACGCAATAGTGTCAGTAAAGCTTTGGCAAATATTACTGATTACAAAGCCAGTAAGCAGAACGATACTCAAAATACGGTTGAGGAAATTATTATTAAACCGACTAGCATCGAAACAGTCATCGTTGATAAAGCAGACGAGATTGCCGTTACTGCCGAAAACATTGCCAATGATCAGCCAGTAGAAGAAAACATCGCTGCTAGCAATGACAAAGTTACAGCAGAGGTCGAATTACTTGACTCGAATAGCGCTGATTTTGATACAAAAAGTGCTGAATTAAATGATGCTGATGAAAAAAGCAAAGACTAGCCATGAATGAATTTGAGCTGATTGAGCGTATATTTTCGCAAATGCAAGCCACGCAGTCATCATCTAACGCTGTCGAAAAGGGCATCGGTGATGATGCGGCTGTGATGGCACTGCCGCAAGGTGCGCGCTTAGTCAGCTGTATTGACACACTCGTTCAAGGTCGTCACTTTAGTGAAGACTGGGATCAGATTAACAAGTTGGCATTTGCCATTGGTTATAAAGCGGTAGCCGTTAACGTCTCGGACATTGCGGCTATGGGTGCCACCCCGCATAGCATTTTACTGGCATTAGCATTACCTCAGCGCCTTGCTAATAGTCAGTGGCTGACTGAATTTGCCAAAGGTTTATTTCATGCTTGCCAGTTATTTGGCGTAACCCTTATCGGCGGCGATACGACCCGTAATGATAGCTTAGTGTTAAGTGTCAGTGCCCAAGGGCTGCTTGCCGCAGATACTCCCGCTGTCTATCGCTCAGGTGCGCAAGTCGGTGATAAAATTTATGTATCAGGTACACTGGGCGATGCCGCTTATGCCTTACAGCACCCTGATAATGCTATCGGTATTGAACTTGCGCATCGACTTCATATGCCAACACCACGTATTAGCTTAGGTGCAGCACTAGCACAAATCGGTGCAACGTCAATGATAGATATCTCTGATGGTCTTTATCAAGATCTTGGTCATATCTGCGAGCAAAGCGGCATCGCTATGAGACTTAATTTGGAAGCTCTTCCTACCAGTAACCCTTTAGCTAGTATCGATGTATCTGAGCGGCTATTGTGTCAATTGGCTGGTGGCGATGATTATGAGTTGGCTTTTACCTTGCCTCCCCATATCGAGCCGTCTTCTTGTACCGACGTTAATACGCCTGTGACTTACATTGGTAATGTGATTGCATTGGCGAGTGATAGAAATACAGATAATGCGGCGCATAAACGTCCTGAACTTTATTATCAAGATCAGCCAGTGACACCCACCCATCCCTCACCGTTTATTACTTGGCCCAATCTTACGGGTTACCAACATTTTGCAGGTTAACCCATGACCGATCACGACCTAGTTAAGCCCGATGTCCGTAAAGCCAATGATTGCCCTCCTCTGTCAGTCAACGCCACCATGCTTGACCGCGCAGTTTATTGGCTAGGTATCGGCTTGGGCAGTGGTTTACCTCGCCGGGCGCCCGGCACTTGGGGTACGGTTGGCGGCTTAATCGTTGCAATACCGCTACTAAGCTTAGGTTTTATACCATTTTTAATTATTACACTTTTATCTTGCATCATTGGTATCTGGATATGTGGTCGCACCTCAGATTTGATGGGTGGTCATGATGACCCACATATCGTCTGGGATGAGTGGGCAGGTATATGGATTACCTTATTGCCGTTGTCCTATATAGGTATTGCTGACGGTAATTTTTGGCACAATATCTCGCAACCTTTTTCTGTCGCTGCTCTGATCATGATCTTTATACTTTTTCGCTTTTTTGACATCATTAAGCCACCACCCATTGGCTGGGCAGATAAAAAAGTCGCTGGTGGTCTAGGCATTATGTTAGATGACATTATTGCTGGCATTATGGCAGCGGCAGTTTGGGTTATTATTTATAATATAATCCTCTAATTTTACATTAGCAGCGCATTTATTTTATCTTGTAACCAGATAGGGATAACAAAACAACTTTCATCATTTAATATTGCTGTTAGCGATAGCTGAATTACAAAGAGGTCACGACATAGCGTTTTAGTTAAATGCCAATTTACGCTATAATCCCAAATTATATTTTGTTACATTTGTAGGGCTATTATGACATCTTCTCTTTCGGTAATTATCCTCGCTGCTGGTAAAGGCACGCGTATGCAGTCGGCTAAGCCAAAAGTGCTACAGACATTGGCTGGCAAGTCATTGCTAGGTCACGTGTTAGACACTTGCCATCAATTGACGGTTGATGACACCATCATTGTGCATGGTTTTGGTGGCGAGCAAGTACAAGATCACATTGACCAGCAATATGCGCATTTGCCCATTACTTGGGTTGCCCAAACTGAGCAGTTGGGCACGGGACATGCGGTCAAAGTGACTCTATCTGCGCTACCAAAAGATGGACAAAGCCTCATTCTTTACGGCGACGTGCCATTGGTTAGCTGCCAAACGTTAGCGACACTACAAAATGCCAATACTGACGGCATGTCTATGTTGACGCTAACCGTAGATAAGCCATTTGGTCTTGGTCGTATTAAACGTGATAAAGATGGCAATATTGAAGCCATTATTGAGCAAAAAGACGCCAATAGCGATGAGCAACAGATACAAGAAATTAATAGCGGTATTTACTGCGTCGATAATGCTTTATTGCATAAATTTTTGCCCAAGCTATCAAATGACAATGCGCAGCAAGAATACTATTTGACCGATATTGTCAAAATGGCGGTTGCTGATGGCATCACTATTGCAGCGATTGAGCCTGAGCATACCTTTGAGATTGAAGGCGTGAATAACCGTCAACAACTTGCTAGCTTAGAGCGTACATGGCAAGGTAAACTTGTCGCCGACTTACAAGAAGCTGGCGTACAGTTCGCTGACCCTACTCGTGTCGATATTCGTGGCACCTTGAGCGCAGGTCAGGACGTGTTTGTCGATGTGGGTGTGGTATTTGAGGGTGATTGTGTCTTAGGTGATAATGTTTATATTGAAGCGGGCTGTGTCATTAAAAACGCCCAGATAGGCAACGCTTGTCATATAAAACCTTATTGCGTGATTGATAGCGCTGAAGTTGGCGCAGGTGTAGATATTGGTCCTTTTGCACATTTACGTCCTGAGACCGTACTCTCTGACAACAGCAAAGTCGGTAATTTTGTCGAAATTAAAAAATCAACGATTGGTGATGGTAGCAAGGTTAATCATCTAAGCTATATTGGTGATGCCACTATTGGTACTGGTGTCAACGTTGGCGCTGGTGTGATTACTTGCAATTATGATGGTGTGAATAAATCACAAACCATCATTGAAGATAATGCCTTTATTGGCTCTAACTCAAGTCTAGTGGCGCCAGTGAAAATTGGTGATACCGCTACTGTGGCAGCTGGTTCAGTGATTACTAAAAACGTTGATGCTCATGCACTAGCCTTTGGTCGTGCTCGTCAAACACAGAAAAATGACTTTAAGCGTCCGACTAAAAAATAATGGCAGCGTTGACAGTTAGCTAAATAAAAACGGCTCTTAGCAATCTCAAGCAGTACGACAATGATTTGTGGTGCTGCTTATTTATATTTATAGATTAACCAGACATCGTCATATATCGAAATACTAATAATTAAATTTAAGGAATAGTTATGTGCGGAATAGTTGGAGCAGTGGCTGAGCGTAATATCGCCAATATCTTACTTGAGGGACTTAAGCGCCTAGAATATAGAGGCTATGATTCTGCTGGTCTGACTGTCATTCGTGATGGCGAGCTCCACCGTGAGCGCCAAGTGGGTAAAGTTCAGGCCTTAGTCGATGCCGTCGCAGTCAACCCAGAGTTTTTCGATGGTCATATTGGTATTGCGCATACACGCTGGGCAACGCATGGCGAGCCGGCTCAGCGTAACGCCCATCCGCATGTTTCAGGTAAGATTGCTGTGGTACATAATGGTATCGTTGAAAACTACGCCGAGCTAAAAGAAGAATTAATTGCCAAAGGGTACGAGTTTACCTCGCAAACCGATACCGAAGTCGTCGCGCATCTTATTAACGATATCTATAAAGCAACGCCTGACTTATTAGAAGCCGTTCGCACTGTCACTCCTTTATTACATGGCGCATTTGCCCTTGGCGTTATCCATATTGATTGCCCAGAAGAGCTTATTACGGTACGTTTAGGCTCTCCTTTAGTGATTGGCGTCGGTATTGGCGAAAACTTTATCGCCTCCGATCAATTGGCACTTTTACCAGTGACCAATCGCTTTATGTATCTAGAGGAAGGCGATATTGCCCGATTAACGCGTAACAGTATTCAGGTTTACGCTGATGGTGTCGAGGTCACACGCCAAATCCATGAAATTGACGCAGCACAACACAATGCGGACAAAGGCGAATTTAAGCATTATATGCTCAAAGAAATCTACGAGCAGCCAGATGCTGTCGCTCGTACTCTCGAGATGGCATTAGATAATGATGAGCCAACTAAACTGCGTGATGATTTTCTGCAACGTCATGAAACGCAATTAAAAGGCATTAAGCACGTACAAGTGATCGCTTGTGGTACCAGCTATCATTCAGGTCTGGTCGCAAAATACTGGTTTGAGAGTCTTATTCGTCTGCCTTGCTCAGTGGAAGTTGCCAGTGAGTTCCGTTATCGCAATCCAGTCGTCATTGATAACTCTTTAGTGATTTGTATTTCTCAGTCGGGCGAGACTGCTGATACTTTATCTGCACTACGTGATATTCAAAAACAGTCTCCTATTGGACTGGTTAGTCTGGCATTGTGCAATGTGCCAACCTCATCATTGGTACGTGAAACGGATATCTTCTTACCAACGCTTGCCGGTCCTGAGATTGGCGTGGCATCTACCAAAGCCTTTACTACTCAGCTTGCAGCACTGATGTTATTGTTATTAAAGGTAGGTGTAACCCAACAGCGCATGACTGACGAAAATTTGAGCACGCTGCTTGGTCAACTGCAACAACTACCGGGTCAGCTCCATGCCAGCTTACACCTCGACGCGCCTATCAAGATCATGAGTGAGCATTTTGAATATAAGAAAAGCTGCTTATTCCTAGGTCGTGGTTTACAGTTCCCAATTGCTCTAGAAGGCGCATTAAAGTTAAAAGAAATCTCTTATATTCATGCTGAAGGTTATGCGGCAGGCGAGCTGAAGCACGGACCATTGGCATTAGTGGATAAAGACATGCCTATCGTGGTGCTAGCACCTAAAGACAGTATGTTTGATAAGTTAAAAGCCAATATGCAAGAAGTTCATGCCCGTCATGGTGAGTTGTTTATCTTTGCGAGCGAATCCAGTCAAATGGTCGCAGCAGATAGATTGCACGTGGTGTATGTGCCAGATGTTTGCGAAACGCTTGCGCCGATTGTTTATAGCGTGCCAGTACAATTGCTGTCATATCATGTCGCAGTAATGCGCGGTACAGACGTTGATCAGCCACGTAACCTAGCAAAATCAGTTACAGTCGAATAATATTTACTAATTTAACAATATTTATTGTTAGCGAGTAATAAAGTATCATACTAGACAATTCATTCTATTTACTCAACTATTAGCCCTTGCTGTTGTTTAATACCATAGCAAGGGTTTTTTATGCGCTCAAAAAAAAGCAAAAATGGCTTAAAGAAAGTAGAGGTACAATACAAAAAAAATAGCGATACCCCGTCTTTCATTAAATGAGGTATCACTACTATGACTATGCCTTATTACCTTTAATGACTTTTAGTCTCTTTCTAATACCACTCTATAGCGAGCGTTACCACTCTCTAGGCGCTCAAATGCTTCATTTATCTCAGACATTTTGTACGTTTCAGTCACTGGCTGAATATTATGTCGAGCGGCAAAATCCAGCATTTTTCGCATGGTTGACGGTGATCCAACTGGTGAGCCTGACAGACTGTTTTGAGCCATAATCATTGGTGCAGCTGATATCTCTAATGGAGCTTCTAACAGTCCAACAAAGTGTAGCTTACCTTTTGGTCTCAAAGTCTTGATCACAACATCCCAGTTCATATCGACGTTCACTGTTGATATGATTAAATCAAAAGAACCAGCTGCTTTTTCAATTTCACTATCCTCTCTTGAGTTTAATGAGTGATGAGCGCCCATCTCTTTTGCCTCTTCCATTTTTGATTCACTGGTAAATGCCGTCACCTCACAGCCCCACGCATTGGCAAATTGCAGCGCTAGATGACCTAAACCACCAATACCTATAACAGCTACTCTTGAGGTTGGCGTGATGTCATACTGCATAAGCGGATTAAACACCGTAACACCGCCACATAACAGTGGTCCTACCGCATTAAAATCAAGCCCTTCAGGTATCTTGATGACGCTCGTATCTTTTGCGCGTACCTTATCTGCAAAACCGCCATGATTACCAATGATAGTCCCTTCTTGCTCAGGGCATAGATTGTGGTCTCCACCGATACATAGATCACAAACGTTGCAATATCCTTTATGCCAGCCAAGCCCGACTTTATCGCCAAGCTCTAGGTGCTTGACGTGTTTGCCTTTTGCGAGTACTTTTCCTGCGACTTCATGCCCACCTACAAACGGATATTGGGTCATTCCCCATTCGTTTTGCCACATCGATAAATCGCTATGGCAGATACCGCAGCTATGTACTTCGATTTCTACTTCATGATCCCCTAATGTGCCAGGATCATATTGATAAGGCACAAACTCGCCGCCTTTTTCTTTTGTTGCATAAGCATTAATCATAGTTATTCCTTGTTTTCTAATATGTATAGAAACTGGTTTATAGTTCTAGTAATGATCAAGACACGGATAGCATCAAAATATCGATATAAACCGTTTCTTTGATAAATTTAACTGAATCGACTATAACAAAGACTTGCTCAACTAAACCACTAAACTTACCAGTTTCAGACTAACGTCATACAAAGAACCATAATTAAAGCCCATTACCTTGGTAACTTGTCTCCCAATAACACACATTACGACTCTTTGACCTCATAGTAGCTTGAATTAATCTAGTAGCTAACATCTTACCCATAAAAAGCTCAAACTATACCTGAATATAGTTTGAGCTTTTTATGTCGCTTACTAACAGTAATACTGTTAGAGCTGCTATTTTTCCTCAGTCACTCTATCTGGCTTACCATTTGGAGCAAGCCACTTAGCAAACCATCCTGATAGGTCATCCATCAGCGTATAGACAACTGGAATGACGACCAAGCTTAATAAAGTTGAAGTGACCAAACCACCCAATACGGCGGCCGCCATCGGTCGACGGAACGTCGGATCGGCATCGCCCCAACCAAAGACCAATGGCAGCATGCCCGCACCCATCGCAATGGTAGTCATAATAATCGGGCGCGCACGCTTACGACAAGCATCGATAATCGCCTCAAAACGTGCTAAGCCGCGCCGCTGAGCAATCAGTGCATAATCGACCAAAAGAATAGAGTTTTTGGTCGCAATGCCCATCAACATAATAAAACCAATCATCGAGGGCATCGACAGGCTGCTATTGGTAATTACCAAGCCGACAAAGGCACCACCGATAGACAGGGGCAATGCCATGAGAATCGTAAATGGCTGCAAAATGCGTCCAAATAATAATATAAGTACGCCCAAAATACAGACCACGCCGACAGACATTGCAATCACAAAGCCGCTAAATAACTCGGCCATATTTTCTGCTTGTCCTTGATCAATAATAGTAATAGAGGCTGGCAGCTGTTGCATACTAGGTATGCTCTTGACCGCTTGTACCAAATCACCAAGCTCACCATTGGCAGGCTGAACAGTAATACTAATCGCCCGCTCACGATCAAGGCGACTGATTTGCGCAGGTCCAGTACCAAAGTCGAGTGTCGCAACTTCGCCAACACGCACGCCTTGTCCTGCTGGTAGCGCACTTGGTACATATAGACCTTCGAGTTGGCTGACGTTTTGCTTAGCGATATCTGGCAAGCGCACGACAATTGGTATCTGCCGCGTATCTAAATTCAGCTTGGACAAACGTTGCTCATAGTCACCAACGGTTGCTACACGTAAGGTCGTGGCGATGTCTTGCGTCGTCACCCCTTTATCCGCCATTGCTAGCCTATTTGGTGTGACGGTCAACTCTTGGCGCGGTAGACTACGGTCACTGGTTACAGAACCTGCCGTCGGTAACAGACGAATCTCTGACATCATCTGCTGCACCGTTTGCTCAAGCAGTTGCGGATCGGTGCTGGTCAAAGAAAAATTATAACCTGTCTCACCACCACTCGATAACCCGACCGTAAAGCGCGCACCGGGTACTTCTGCCAATATAGTACTCATCTTACGCTCAATCTCTTGCTTAGAGCCGCGCTCTGCTCTTGGCGCAAGTACAATATCTAGACCTGCTATATTTTCTGCCTTGCCACCGCTAGAGTTTGAGTCCATTGTCGCCTGCGCCTCACCTACCGACGTAAAGATATTGGTTACTTCAGGCATGGCTAAAATACGCTCACTTGCCAGCGCGGCAACTCGTTCCGTGTCCGCTAACGCCACATCGGGTGTCAGCTCAATCGCCACCCGTGTTTGGTCAATATCATTGTCAGGTATAAAAGAGGTGGGTAATAATTTTACCAAAGCCAATGAAGCCACAAACAATACTAAGGTAGCACCCATCGTAATCCAGCGATGATCTAGTGTCCATGAGACCACTTTAAGATACCAATCCATCAGCGCGCTCTGCTTTTCAACGTGCTTCTTTTCTGGTTTCAATATATATGCTGCCATCATCGGTGTGATAAGGCGCGCAACCATTAACGAGGCAAATATTGATAATGCTGCTGTCCAACCAAACTGCCGAAAAAACTGCCCGACAATTCCGCCCATAAACGCAGTCGGTAAAAATACGGCAATCAAGGTAAAGGTAGTGGCAACAACCGCCAAGCCAATCTCGTCTGCTGCTTCCATTGCCGCCTCATAAGGCGTCTTACCCATACGCAAATGACGAATGATATTTTCAACTTCTACAATGGCATCGTCGACCAGTACACCAATGACCAGCGACAATGCCAATAAGGAGATAATGTTAAGACTAAAACCAAACAGATACATACCCAAAAAAGTAGGTATGACGGACAATGGCAATGCCACAGCAGCCACAAAAGTCGCGCGGATATTGCGTAAAAATAAGAACACCACGACTACGGCAAGCAAACCACCTTCTATCAACATGCGTAATGAGGCTTGATAATCTTCAGCGACTGGCGTTGCCCGATCATAAACCTTTTCAATACTAATATTGCCCACATCTGCTGACAGCTTGGCAAGCTCAGCGTCAACCAGCTCCATGACTTCCACTTCACTGGCACCACGCGAGCGCGTAATATTGAACGCAACCACCGTTTGCCCATCGAGCTTGGCAATAGAGCTGGGATCAGCCGCGCCATCCGTAATTTTCGCCATACGTCCAAGCGCTTGCGTACCGCCGGTAGGGACGGCTATTTGCAAATTATTCAGCTCGCTTGAGCGCTCAACAGCACCAAGTACACGAATGGTCTGCGTGGTTTTACCGACTTCGGCTTCACCGCCTGAGCTGTCTTGCTGAATACCGGTGATTTGATTGGATAATTGTATGATAGAAAGCTTTAGACCACTCAAGGTAATAGGGTCAGCGGCAACCGTAATTTCACGCTGCAAACCGCCGATACGGCTGACAGTACTGACACCGGGTATATCAGATAAACGCTTAGTGACGGTATCATCGACGAACCAAGACAAGTCTTCTACATTCATGTTTTCAGCAGCGACAGAGTACGTGACGACTGGGAATCCTGATGTTGAGACTTTGGTAACGATAGGGTCATTGGCAGCGGCAGGCAAATCGCCACGTACCTCACCGACTGCCGAGCGCACATCATCAACCGCTTCTTGGATGTCTTTTTCTAAGACGAACTCAGCGACCATAGTAGCGGCGCCCGTCTGTAGCGTCGTACGAATGTGCTTGACGCCTTCAATACTGGTGAGCTTATTTTCCACCTTCTTTGCAATATCGTTTTCAAGCTGCGATGGCGCAGCGCCCGGTAAAGTAACCGTGACCACCACCGCTGGTAGGTCAATATCGGGAAACTGCTGCACCTTCATTTGCATAAAGCCATAGATGCCGCCTAATGTCAGCAGTACAAACAGCAAGATAGCCACTAATGGATTTTTAATCGAGTAGGCGGAAACATTTAAACTCATGAGCGCGCCTGCGTGTCTGTGCTAGTAGCCTGCTTACCAGTTTGACTCAGACCATCAACGACACGTACCAAGTCACCATTATTTAAGAAGCTTCCCCCTTGCTTTACAAGTCGGCTCTCTGCAGGGAGTGGCTCTGTGAGCATAATACTATCGCCAAAGCGCTCGCCAAGGGTCACACGTTGTTGCTTGATACGGCCAATGTTGTGACCGTTTTTACCGTCTTTAGTACTGATATTGGTCACTAGCATCACATAGTCATAGCCGTCATTGCTGACAATGGCGCTATTAGGAACCGTTTGAGCGCTGCTACTACCCAATAAAAACTCGCCCGTTTGATACATGCCTGCTCGTACTTTTGCGTTAGCAGCAAGGCTAGCATAAATGGTAATTTGCCTATTATTATCAGCAGTTGGTGCAATGCGACTGACCTGCCCCATGACAGAATCGCCGCCCGGTAGGTTAACTTGCACTGGTGTGCCAACATTAACCTCACCAATCAGCTTAGGATCGATATCCGCACGCCATTCCAAAATACCACCTTTGATAATAGTAAATAGTGGGTCTCCACCAGCAACCATACCAACTTCAGCCATTTTCTCACTAATAATACCGCTAACCGGTGCAACCACATTGGCATTATTGACACTCAAGCGCTGCGTACTCAGTCGAGCTTTAGAGGCTTGCAGTGACGCCTGCGCTTGTAGTTTAGCCGTACGATAGCGATCCGCTTCTTGCTTGCTAATGGCATCAATATCAATAAGTGGCAGGACGCGGGCGGCATCGGCAGTGGCATTGGCAAGCGTCGCTTCTGCTTCGGCAACATCTGCTTCTGCTTGCAAGACTTGCTGCTCCATCGCGTCGGTATCAAATACAGCCAGTATTTGACCAGCTTTAACACGCTGACCTTCTTCGACCAATATCCGTTCAATCGCTACGCCGTTTACTTTGGCACTGACATTAGCGACATCTTTAGCATTGATGGTTCCATCAGCACTGAGCGTATTACCAATATTATCTTGGCTGGGTAGCACTGTTTCAACCGATAATACAGCTTGCTCGATGCTAGCATCTTTTAGGTTAGCGCTATCGTTTTGCACACTGTTAGCAACGGGCAACTCATTGCTCGCTTCCTCATCATTGCCCCAGTACTTACCAACCAATACCCCAATAACGAGCACAATGGCCAATACTGGTAATAACCATAAAGGAAATTTTGATAATGGCTTATCTGATAAAGGCTTAGATGCTCGCGCATCAGATTGGCGGTATGGGGGTAGCTCAGATTCAACTGGCAGCTTGTTGTCTTCAACATCGCTCATGATAACTCTCTGTCAATACAGGCAATAATAAGGATATATAATATGAGGAAAATAATAGGTGAAAATAGGCTAGCATTACGTTAAACGAGCATCTTTATATGGTCAAAATGCTGTTTGTGACTACAATAGTTCGTAAATTTATTGAGCATAGCATATATTAAGTTGTCATCTGATTTATATATATAGTGTCTGAGCTTCGTAAGTTCCATACTGACTCAATATCGGCAGATGTAAAAACGCTCCAAGCGAACATATTAAAAGTGATAAGCAATACATACTGCTTATTAATGAATTTGACAGGATAGAGATTCTTTTTGTAGATCGTAAGACAAAACGCACATTCCTAAGAATGTGCGCTATGTTTATCCTACTATTCTGTAGTTACTATAAATCTTCTATTAGAAACGATAGCCGACGCCAAGGAAAGTAATATAAGGATCGATATCGAGGTGAGCTTTCGATCGAATCAACTCTTCATTCTTATCATTTTTAACGGTGATGGTCGTATCGCTGTCCAGTTTTGCATAAGACAATGACCCGACTCCAAACCATCTATCGTTGAAATCATAAGTAGCGCCAACAGTGACGATAGGTGCAAAAGCGCTTTCTGCCTCCACATCCACGTTCATCTCTCGATTGGATGGCACATTTTCTAGCGCAGCACCAGCTTGACCATCTTTGATATTCTGAATTTGATGTCCAGCTGCCTCTAAATCTTTACGAATACCATCATTTAGCTCAATACCGTTAAAATAGGCATACATGACCCCAGCACCGACATAAGGGCGAAACTTATTGACCCCAGATTTGCCAAACTGATATTGCACCCCCGCTGCCGGTAGCCATGCGCGAGCCCTAGATGCCACGCCATCACCTTGTTCTAAATCGGTTATAAGCTGTTCTTTTTTAATTTTAAATTTTGGTAGTGCATATTCTCCTATTCCACCAGCTGTAACCTCACCAGATATAGGTGCATACACTTTCCCTTTACCCATAATATCTACTTTAGGAGGAAATCCGGCTTTGACTTCAATCGACCAGTTATCATTTAGATAATAGTTAAATAGCGAACCAAAAGTATCAACATCAGCAGACTCAAGACCCGTACCTGGACTGCTGAAATTCTCTAAACCGCCAAGCTTAACTTGACCTGATACATCACCTAGGGTAGTTCTAGACAAATCAGTTTCTTCACCTCTAAAGCTTACTACCCCTATAGCAGTTAGGCCTGTATTTACTTTAACTTTAGTAAGCTCACTTTGATCAGGATCAATAACCTCTCTGACAGTTTTTATTTTAACACTGCCGTTTTTAGCGACAGTACCATCTTTAATGGCTGTCGTATTTTCTAGAGGATTGGCCGTGCCTTGCGGAGAGGCATGCAACCAGCCAGCAGAGACCGAAAAGCGTTTGAAGCTACCATCGGTTTTAAAATAATCGAATGCAGCAAAAGCAGACTGGCTAAATAATAATGGTGTGGCGATAGCACAAACGAAGGTTAACGTCTTTTTCATGAAACATCCTTGTTAATAAATTCAGGTCGTTAATAAAAAGCATGAATGGCACAGTAGTCATCAGAAAAAGCAGATAGATTGCCACTATGAAGTTAATCAAGTTCTCATCCTAACGTCCTGTTAGAATCGATAAAACGACTAGAAATACGCATATTTTAACCATATATCATTATGTAAAACGCGATATCCTAGCAAACGCATGGAAGACACTGTGCCAATCCATTATCGTAAACTGCCACACAAATAATCATAGTTCAATAATAACTCATGAACACATAAGTCAATATTAGTTCATTAAAATAAGAATACAGTGTTAATTATTGGTTGATAAATGATTTATAAAAACCATAAAAAAGCCATTATTTTAAGAAAATAATGGCTTTTTTATGGTAACCAGTAATAGAAAACAGGTTGAGTTAACTATCATTAAGCATTGGTATAACGACTTGCCTCTGGCATCCAACGATGAATCAGTTGGCTGACATCGGCTTTACGTGCAGGATCTGCAATCAGATGCTTTGCCAAACGCTGGGCAATAGCAAATAACTGCTCATCCCGAATAAGGTCCGCCAAATAATAGCCGACATTACCTGTTTGACGCTTTCCTAATAACTCGCCCGGACCACGCAGCTCTAAATCTTTTTGCGCAATGACAAAACCATCGGTACTATCTCGCAGTACATTTAAGCGCTCTGTACCTGTCTCCGACAACGGCTTCTGATACAACAGCACACAATAGCTTTTTGTTGAACCGCGCCCGACTCGCCCGCGTAATTGGTGCAATTGCGATAGACCCAATCGCTCTGCATTTTCAATGACCATCAGAGAAGCATTAGGCACATCAACACCCACTTCGATAACTGTGGTAGCTATTAACAAATCAAGTTGTCCTGCCTTAAACGCTTGCATAATGGCTTGTTTATCAGCGCTTTTCATTTTGCCATGCACCAAGCCAATACGAATATCTAAACGCTCGCTCAAATCTTCATAAGCCGCCTCAGCAGCTTGCGCATCGAGTACACTCGATTCTTCTACCAGTGAGCACACCCAATATGCCTGCCTGCCAGCTTCACAATTAACTGCAATACGTTCAATCACCTCATCACGGCGGTTGCGGTCAATTGTTACGGTAGTAATTGGTGTACGCCCTGGTGGTAGCTCATCGATAATAGAAGTGTCCATATCGCCATAAACACTCATCGCTAGCGTCCGCGGAATGGGCGTTGCAGTCATAATTAGCTGATGCGGTGTGCTACCAGCCACGCCTTTATTGGTCAATGCCATACGCTGCTCAACACCAAAACGATGCTGTTCATCGATAATAACCAAACCCAATTTGGCAAATTGCACCTGGTCCTGAAAAAGCGCATGAGTACCAACGACTACTTGTACGGTATTCTCGCTCACCGCTTCTAACGCTTCGCGGCGCTGCTTCGCGGTTTGTTTACCAGCCAACCAACCGACCCCAATACCTAACGGCTCAAACCAGTTTTTGAAATTAACCAAATGCTGTTCCGCTAAAATCTCCGTCGGTGCCATCACCGCCACCTGCCAACCACTATCTAATGCATAACCCGCCGCGCCTGCCGCGACTAAGGTTTTACCAGCGCCAACATCGCCTTGTACCAATCTGAGCATTGGTATTGAAGTCGCCATATCAGCGGTAATATCCCTCATAACTCTTTCCTGCGCGCCCGTTAAATCAAATGGTAACGCACCAAATAATTCATCTGCCAATGGACTTTGGATAGCACATTTTGGCGCTTTATACTGATGCAATTGCTGACGGCGATATAATAAGCTGAGCTGATGTGCAGTCAACTCTTCAATAATGAGGCGTTGACAAGCAGCATGAGTACGAGCGCTTAATTGGGTTAATAATTTGTATTGTTGACCAGCATCAGTATAAGTAGGCGGCGTATGCAGTAATACCAACGCTTCAAATATGGTTAAATTATAGACGTTATTGTTAGCCATACTTATAGCATCGGAACTGGTATTATTTCGACTATGATAAAAAGAGGGCTTCGTTCTATTGACGCTACTGTTACTGCTATCACTAACACTACTACTAAAACTGTTGTCAGGCACACTACGCGCGAGGGTGGAAAAGATATCTTCTGGATAATCTGGCTCGGTTATCGGTATTTTAGCTGGTTCAAAAGGCACTAATAGCAAATCCGCAACGACTGAAAAATCCTCAGGCGTAAATAAAGTCATCGGCAAGCCCTGACTACGAACCGTTTGCAGCGCAAGCTTAATTAATGTACGCAGCTTATTTTGATGTAAACCTTTAACGCTTGGATAAATAGGCTGTAAACCCGTATTTACTACCGTCTCGTTACTGCTGATAATTTGATATTCAGGATGATGTATCTGCTTACCGTAGCGGCTCACTTTGACTTCACCGAATAATTGCAGATGGGCACCTAGACACATAGTTTGAGCAAGTCCACGATATACCTTAAAAAAGCGTAGAGATATCGTACCCGTGTCATCATCTACAATCACCGTCATGCCGCTGCGATTGGTATCAACATGCACGACGCGACCAGTAATCATGGCGGCTTGTCCATGAGCCACATCGCCTATCGATACCAAGCGACTACGATCTTCATAGTCGCGCGGCAGATGTAGTAGCAAATCAAAGATACGGGCAATGCCCAATTGCGTCAATTGCTCGGCCACTTTTGGTCCAACACCTGCCAGCGCCGTCACCGGCATATCAAGTGCCAAAACATCTAGTAAATGAGGTATAGCAGGGTTAACCGATGTGGGCATCAAAAATCCTAACGATGTTAATATAAATTTTATAGGCTCAAGTGTCTTGTTTAAGAATTCATGCTAGCTTATAAGCTGTCTTATCATGTGATAATGATCAATATTCTGTAACGTGCCTAGCTATACCGCTAAATTATTATGCTAACTAATACCTTATGCTAAGCTATTTCGCCATACAACGTCTAGCTGATTTCTGCGTAACCTATTGATGAATACCCTACTACACCGCTATTTATTCCTCTATGATAATTTTTGATAAGGTTTTTTATGTCCTCTCATTCTATCTGCCACCCTTATTATCATTTTTTATTGACGCTTCGTCTGAGCCTCTTCGCTATATTCGCTATATTGATGAGTGCTTGCAATAGTTTGACGCCAGTCGCGCCAGCAGATACGTCAGTACCGAACAAACCTACGGTAGCTTTAGTATTAGGTGGTGGCGGTGCAAAAGGTTTCGCTCATGTAGGCGTGATTAAAGCATTAGAAGAGAACGATATTAAACCGACACTGGTAGTAGGCACCAGTGTCGGGAGCTTAGTTGGTAGCTTATATGCCAGTGGTTATAATGCAAAGCAGCTTGAACACTTGGCATTGAACACCACTGATAGTGAATTGACAGACTTTACCTTATCTAACCAAGGTTTTATCGAAGGTATTAAGCTCAAAAACTTTATTAACGTGAATGTTGGTGGACGAACGATAGAAAACTTCCCCATCTCCTTTGCGGCGGTTGCTGCTGATAAAAACACGTTGAAAAAAGCAGTCTTTACCACGGGTGATGTTGGGCTTGCGGTACAAGCATCCTGTAGTGTGCCTAATATCTTTATTGCACCGCGCATCCCTGAAAAAGTCGGCAAAAAATATATTGATGGTGGCGTGGTCAGCTTAGTGCCTGTGGATAGCGCCCGTGATTTGGGTGCCGATATTATCATCGCCGTTGATGTGACTGCTGCTAACGCTAATACATCGACTGTCAATCAAAAACCGAACCTCCATTCATTAACCAGCTTTTGGGGCTTTCTTGAAAACAGTTTAATCGCCAATGCAGCCTATAATGCGAAAGCATCTCCGATTAATCATAGCGCTGCATCAATGCGTCATGAGCGTGAGCGTGCTGATATTGTGATTATGCCAAATGTCGGTCATATCAGCACGCTAGATACCAGCCAGCGTAGCGCTTTGATTGCTGCTGGCTCGCAAGCCACTACCGCCAAAATTCATGCCATTAAGCAACTTATTAACGAAAAATCTAAGAGTAAATATGCTACTCTTTAATTTATAGTGGAAAAGGATATATAAAAAATCCTGCTAACTACAGATATTAAAGATTGACGATAAAAAAAGCACCACAGTGATTGCTGCGGTGCTTTTTTGTTGAAGCAGATATCAAAGCATAAACTTATTTGACACGTGCACGGTATTTCACTGCGACTGTATCATTAAGACCTACGCCTTCCAAATCCCAGCGTACAGCTTTATAGAATTTTAACGGAATTTCTTGCAACTGATTGTCAACTTTTCCACGTAGCGGCATACGGGCAAAGGTATTGCCATCTGCACTACCATAAGGAAAATCAGGAGAAACAGCACGCAGCAATTCTACTTGTTCAGGAATACTCATCGTCACGGTCATTTTACGAACACGATCGGCATTGGTATTGGTAAAATAGCCTTGATACTCTAAAACATTACCTGACTGCAAACGCGTATTTGCATCCACAGGAACCAGTATTTCTTTACCATTGGCATCAACACTAATCAATGACGCTGTAATTCTACTGTTAACTGCTTGCGCATTTGACTGACTGTTTTGATTAAAGTTTGACTGAACTGCTACTGAATTATTAACGGCTTGTTCTGGTGTGGGTAACATCGCTGATGCTTGCGTGACAGCCATTACGCCAACGAGCGTACCAGCGACAACATGAAACAAACGGTGTCCAGTCCATGCACTGAATGGGTTCGCAAAATGGTTACTTTTCTTCATGACATTCATTATCCCTAGTTGATGTATCGGTAAAACAAAGCTGGTAAAAATTAGTAGTTTTAAAAATATAGGAGAGTAAGCAATTTACCATCATATATGGTCATACTCAGTCATGTTAACTTTTAAACATTATTATTTTTATCAATTATCTGCGTAAGCCATCGGTAAAGCAATAGCGCTTAGCATAGCAAAAAGCATTTATACGTATATTAACCCTGTGTTGATGTTGTGTATATCGTTAATCTGCTGTGAAGACTCTTTAACGCTACTGAAATAAAAGATAGCTCATAACGACGTTTTTTGCTATGGTAAATCTTTAGCGATCCTTTAGCGACAGGCATTCTCTGTCACGCCCTTTTTCTTATTCTAACGACTATTGCTCCCATTATGACTACTAGCGCCATGCCCCAGATTAACCCTGAATACGTCCATTGGTTCCGTAATTCTGCCCCCTATATCAATACCCATCGCGGCAAAACGTTCGTGATTATGTTTGGTGGTGAGGCGGTCAATCATCCAAATTTCAGCACACTGATTCATGACTTTGCTTTATTGCATAGCTTGGGTATCAAGCTGGTATTGGTGCATGGGGCGCGACCACAGATCGAGAAAAACCTCAAAGATGCTGATATTGAATCGCCACTGCATCAAGATATTCGTGTGACACCTCGCGTCGCGATGCCTTCTATATTACAAGCGGTTGGTGCTATTCGCTTGCAGATTGAAGCGCAGCTATCGATGGGGCTTGCCAACTCACCTATGTACGGCTCACGTATTGATGCAGTGTCGGGCAATTTTGTCACTGCGCGTCCTTATGGTATCCGCGATGGCGTTGATTACCAGATGACAGGCGAAGTACGCTCTATCGATGTTGAAGCCATCAAAAATAATCTACTACACGATCATATTGTAATTTTAGGCTCTATGGGCTATTCGGCAACCGGCGAAGTTTTCAACTTGCTCGCGGAAGATGTTGCTCTTAGTGCCGCCGTGGCGCTTGGTGCTGATAAGCTGATTTTCCTAGGAGAAGAAGCCGGTATCAATCACAATGATCGTTTGTTACGTGAGATGATTCCAAATGAAGTCGACCGCTTCTTACGTGACCGTGATCTAAACTGTGAGATTAATTACTTTTTGAGCTGTGCCAGCAATGCCTGTCGCCAAGGGGTTCATCGCACCCATATTATCTCTTATGCCAAAAACGGCGCACTACTTGAAGAGCTATTTACCCGTGATGGTTCTGGCACCTTAATTAGTCACGACCCTTACGAAGAGATTCGCCGCGCTGATGTCGATGACGTGGTAGGGCTGATAGAGCTATTATCGCCGTTAGAAGAGCAAGGTATCTTGGTCAGTCGCTCACGCGAACGCTTGGAGCAAGAGATTGATAATTATAGCGTCATCGAACGTGACGGCATGATTTTAGGTTGTGCAGCGCTTTATCCACTCGATACAGATTCAGCAGAAGTTGCCTGCGTCGCGGTACATCCAGAATATCGCAGCGGTAGCCGCGGCGCTGATTTACTGGCATTTTTGGAGCAACAAGCACGCAGCCATGGTCTACACAAGTTATTTGTATTGACCACTCGTACAGCACATTGGTTCGTTGAACAGGGGTTTGCTGAAGTTGAGGCAAGCGCCTTACCTGAAGTACGCCGCGAGAAGTATAATAACGGTCGCAATTCTAAAGTTTTCCAAAAGAACCTTTAAATAATGGCTCATTAACGTCGAAAGCTTAAGCGCTATTTCTTACGCAAAAAGAAGCCCTCTTACATTAAGAGGGCTTCTTTTTGCGTCTATTGTATCAATACTAAATTAGCATTAATTACTGCTAATTACTTTACTTTTAATAGCTCAACAGTAAAGATTAGCGTGCTATTAGGCTCGATACCTGCGTTACCCGCTTCACCATAAGCGATATCAGAGGGGATATAAAACTCGTATTTACCGCCCTCTTTCATCAACTGTAGACCTTCAGTCCAGCCAGCGATTACTTGGTTTAGTGGGAATTCAATTGGCTCACCGCGCTCATATGAGCTATCAAATACAGTGCCGTCAATCAATTTACCTTCGTAGTTTACTTCAACCACGTCCGTAGCTTTTGGCGACTTGCCAGTACCTGCGGTCACTACTTTATATTGTAGACCTGAAGCAGTGGTTTTTACGCCAGCTTTTTTGCCATTCTCTACTAAGAATGCGGCGCCCTTAGTTTTGTTTGCACCTGCTTTAGATTCCATATCTTTCACAAACTTCTCTTCCTGTTCTTTTTGATACGCCATTAAAACTTCTTGCATTTGCTCTTCTGTCAATGCCGCTTTTTTGCCTTCATAGCCATCACGGAAACCTTTTTCAAACGTATCAAGGTTCAGATCCCCAACCGCTTCTTTATTCCCTTCTGCCATCATATAGCCCAAGCTATAGCCTACTTTTTCCTTGGCAGGGCTTTGTTCAGTCACTGAAACACTTTTGGTAGCGGTTTCTTTACTGCCATTGTTTGCGCTACAGCCTGTGATTAATAACATAGCACTAGCAAGGGCACTGATGCTTAGGGTAGTGATTTTTTTCATAAAATGCTCTCAAATTGTAATAATAGTGGCGAGATGTCACATTTATCTATAATAGCAAATCTTAGTTTTGCCTGCTATGACTCACTTGAAATTATCGGTCAAATGTACAGTCTATGTTAATATTTACCGTAAAAATAACAACTTATCACACAAATATAGTAAGACGTTAAGCTTTCTATCTTTAAATTCATAATTACATAAGTTAAGCTAAATTGGTTAAGGAAAGAAATAACAAAAGGTATGTTTTGTTAATAGTGACTACTGATTGTTAAGTATAAATTTCTTATAAAGCACTAAAATCAAATTTTCAAATAATTTTAATTAAAAATACTAATAAATAGGTGTGTGTTTGCCTCAGATGAAACGCTTGAATTAAAGTGATTTTCTTATCTTATAGCAGACACATGATCATTAGAGGAGGACAGGATGAATCCAATGTTTACATCGTTCAACGGTTATCTGGGTGGCCCTATCGGCTCCATCATCGGCGCTATTCTTATTTTTATCATTGGTTGGCTTGTCGCCTTGGGCATAGCTGCTCTGGTACGCGGCGTGCTGTCTAAAATCAATCTCAATCAACGTATGAACTCTTCAACAGGTAAAAGCTATGACTTAGAAGGCATCATCTCTAAGATTGTTTTTTGGTTTATTTTCGTTATCGCTATTTCTGGCGCGTTAAGTCAGTTAAACCTAAACTCTATATCAGCACCGTTTGCCAACATGGTAAACCAAGTACTCACCTTTATCCCTAATCTTATCGCTGCTATTGCAGTTGGTGTGATCGGTTGGGTTATTGCAACGGTTGCACGTACTGCCATCAATGCTGCACTTTCAAAAACCTCAATGGATGAGCGTTTAAGTGCAAAAGCTGGTGTAAAACCAATGAGCAGCACGATTGCTGACATGGTTTATTGGTTCATTCTATTAGTAGTATTGACCATGGTATTAGGCCAACTAGAGCTTGACGGTTTATTTGCTCCATTAACCAATATGGTTGATAAAATCTTCAGCTTTATCCCTAATATTCTGATTGCTGCTGTAGTATTCGTAGTAGGTTACATCATTGCCAAAGTGGTACGTGGCATCGTAACCAACATTGTTTCTACTTTCGATGTCCAGAAGCTTGCAACCAAAGCTGGTTTAAGCGAACAGAATAGCTTACCGAACATTGCAGGTTCTTTAGCCTTTCTAGTAGTGATTATTCCAACAATCATTGCTGCTTTAAATGCCCTAAAAATTGATGTAATTGCTCGCCCTGCAACCAACATGTTAAACAAAATCATGGAAGCCTTGCCAAATATCTTTATGGCAATTGCTATCTTGGTTGTGACTTTTTATGTTGTACGTATGGTTGCAAACATCATCAAAGGCTTGCTTGAAAATACGCAAATCAATCAGTTACCTGCCAAAGTTGGTCTTCAACAGACCATGGGTGATAAAAAGGTTTCTGACTTAGTTGGCTATGCCATTGTATTTTTTGCCATGTTATTTGCCTCTATCGCTGCTGCTGACTTATTAGGTTTTGAGCCTATCTCAGCCATCATCGCGATGTTTATTGCTTTCGGTGCCAATATCATCCTAGGCGCGATTATCCTATTTATTGGTTTTTGGCTTGCCAACATCATCGCTGGTGTTGTTGAGCGCTCTGAGCAAGGTTCACAGTTCCTAGCAAATATCGTGCGCGTTTTGATCATGGGCTTAGTTCTTGCCATGGGTCTAAAAGCGATGGGTATTGCGGATTCTATCGTTAACCTAGCATTTGGTCTAACTTTAGGTGCAGTTGCCGTAGCATTTGCCCTATCGTTTGGTCTAGGTGGTCAAGAAGCAGCAGCACGTTTCTTACGCAAAATGCAGGATAAAATGGACAGAGAACGTGACGAAGCAAAAGCAAAATCTGCTTTGACGCCAAGCGCATCGACTCAAGATAAGGTTGCTGCTTCAGTACGTGACAATACGCCAAGTACAGCTACTGATACGTTTGGTAGCAGCACAACCCAAGTAGATGATAATACCATCACACCTAATAACTTAAGCTCTACCAGTGATGTAAATTCTTCTACGGTTGATATCAATCATATTGCAACTGATGATAGTGATATCGATGGTCCTAATAATCTAAGATAATTTATCGTTATTGATTTAAAAAAAGACAGCTTAGGCTGTCTTTTTTTATGTTTGATTATAAGTCATTTTAGTCAGTATTATTAGGGCGAGATGCACTTGGAATATTTAAGCGCACTTATGATAGAGGATTAGAGCCAGCTTTTTTATTACTATTTCAGTAATTTCACTAGCATTACTCTGATTACTTTGCTGTAACTGCTGAACCTTTTTGGTCAGTTGACGCTCGCGCTGGGTCATGGGATTAACTGGCTGAATCCATAAATCAATATCCATAAAAGCATCTTCAGCCTCTATTATAAAATCTATACCCAATACAATCACATGATGTAGTTCTGCCATTGGTAACCGTGTCGCCACATCTAAAGCGATTTTCGCTAAATTTGGGCGTATAGCCAACTTACCATGCTTTCCTTCTGCATCTTGTCCATAAAATATTAGTACATAATGCCGCCCCAAACACTCGTAAGAATGTTGGTGGACAACATAGCCTTGTTGCTGCAACTGCTGCAACTGCTTGGGATGCTTATATAAAGTGCGAATTAACTCATGACGCGAAAACAATGACTCATCCAATATCTGCCGTTGCCAATGAGAAAAATCTGCCTTACTAGACTTCTCCGATGATTCTTTTTGCTTAAACGCAGCAGGATTTTTATAAACTGTTTCTAACATCTGCATACTAAGTTGTGACCATAAAGCAGCCGCTTGCGCCATATGCTGTTGATACATCTGCTTAGTTGTGCTATTGGTTTTCTGCGCCAGCGACATCGCTATCAATGCCGAGTTAGGCTCATTTTGCAAACCATATTTTATCAACGCATTATCTATCGTAATTGCAGGTGCAAAGAAGTCGGCAACATTTAGAAATCCAGTAATAATATCGTTTTCGGAATTTGTTATATGATCCTTATTATCCTGCTGTGACTGCCCTAAACGATAGTGTAAAAATCGCCATAGCTCGCAAGGTATCTGTAATTTATTTAAATGAATATGCCAGTCATGCCAGCCAAATGCTTGTAATGGCTGAATAGATGCACTTGTATCAACGAGCGAACCCTCTACTAAATTACTGTCCGTAAAACTATGGGCTAGACGTTGAACAGGATTTTTTTTGCAGGATTTATTATGAACATCATGTTCAATATCAATTTGACGTTGGATATCCAAAACCAAGACGTCAATACTACGTAACTGGCTGTCCATAGATCTTGATATATGAGTCTTGCGCCATATATTTACAGCATTAAAAGCCGTCCTACCTAGTGCCTCAATATCAGCTGGCAGCATGTCATTAGGCAAATATATCACCAACTCTACTAAGTTAAGATCGCCCAGTGGTAGCTGATACTGAGAATATTGCGCTTGATAGTTGCTCTCTATCACTGGCATATCCGGTAAAATAATCTTTAAGATATCGGCTCGTAAATAACAAGCCATTTCATGCATAAGATAGCTTCCATCAGACATTACCATCGTCGAATCACTGGGCACAGTCACCACCTTTTTGTCTGAAAAAAATACGCTATTATAAGCGGCGCAATTGGTGTGCAGCGGATAAATGTAACTGCTACTCCAAGACTATTGGATAAAAAATAAACTACATAATAGCAATTATACATGGTCGCTTTCAGCACAGTGACTTGTTATGATGATATAAAAGCGGTATTACTCGCGTATTGAGGAATCAATTAATACGCATGCTACTTTACAATATAATTAGCCCATTTATGTATCAAATAACTCTCTGATGATAACAAGGACTTGCCCATCATGAAACGCTTTAAAGAGAAAACAGTCGTCGTAACAGGTGCCGACTCACATATCGGTCGTGCAACTGCCATTCGTTTTGCGAATGAAGGTGCTAATGTCATACTCGTCGGACGCTCGACTGATACATTAAATCAAATCACTGAAGGGTTTCCACAAGACCGTACATGGATTCATACCGACAACTTTTTAACCATTGCTTGTGACATTGGTGTTGAGAGCCAAGTACAAGAGATGATAAAAAGAGTCATCGATAAGTTTGAAACAATCGATATATTGGTGAATAACGCAGCACAAACGACGCAAGGCAGAAATAGTGGGTTATCTACTGAACAGAAGAGTCCGGCTGTTGATGACTATTTAAGTGAAACCTTGTATGTCTGTCAGACGGCTATGCCTTACTTAATACAGAGTAAAGGTAGTATCATTAACGTTCCTTCATTTGCAGCTTGTAGTAGCGATCAGAGTGCAGCGACTTATGATGCTGCCACCTCAGGTATTACTGATTTGACCCGTACGTTGGCTTCGGCACACAGCGCAGACGGCGTGCGCGTTAATGCAGTAAATCCAAGCGTCACTCAGTCTGATATATCAGATGCGATTCAAAACACCGATATTCAAAATACCGATATAACAGATCTTCAAGCAAATATAGATGAATCATCAGATAATAGTCCATTAGGACGCTGTGCCACACCAAACGATATTGCCGCGGTGATTACTTTCTTAGCAAGCGATGATGCTGCCATGATTACCGGTACCAATTTGCCCGTTGATGGCGGTGTAAGCACTTCTAACCGTCAGCTACCTTTATAAGAAGTTTACTTATAAGCAACTTTATAAAGCCTTAATGTGTAAGGGCTCAAGATTAATAGGCGCAAACAAAAAACCCCTGATACTCCATATCAGGGGTTTTTTATAAATATAATCAGCTACTACTTAAAAAACTACTCCGCTGATTTATTAACGTCCTGTAGCGGCTGCGATAAACGCTCAGGATGTCTTGGAATTACACCTTGATATTGAGCATATATTTTTGGCAAATCGGCTTCGATATCTCCGGTAGGATAGACCAAAGGCATAAAGCGTATCTCTTTGGTATTGTAATCCAGCGCCACTGGCAAGATTGGCACACCGGCACCCACTGCTAAATAATAAAAGCCTGACTTCCAATTTTTGGTGTACTGACGCGTACCTTCTGGCGACAACCCCAAAAATAATGGCTCACCTGTTTTAAATTTATCAATACTCGCTTGTAATACGGAGCCTTTATTACGGCGATCAATCGGCACAATACCTATCCAATGCAGCAACTGTGCAAGGACCGGCACCTTAAATAAGGTGTGTTTGCCCATAATACTGATTTTCAAATCGAGCGCAAACAAACTGGGTATCGCATATACACCGTCGATATTTGATGTATGCGGAAGCGCTAGCACCACTGCCTGTGGAATATTTGCTATCTCACCAACGGTACGCCAGCCTGCCGCTTTTAACAATGCAGACGCAATCACTGGCGCAATCTTGTTGCCGCGTCTAGGAACCAAATTCCCAAGCTGTTTTTTATTGAGACTTGGTAATGTTTTAGAGCGTGGCGGCTTAGCACTGTTAGCATTAGAGCGATTAAATAATTTTGATGTCATAACGGCACCATGTAGTAGAAGATATCCATATAATACCATTAAGCTGGTATCACTAATCTGGATTTTACATGCTTTTGTTATGTTATATCTTACTCAATCATGATTATAAATAACGCTAAGCGTCCTAAAAATAGCTATGAGATATCAGCTAGATTACCTTTATCTTCTAGCCATATCTTACGATCAGCAGCACGCTTTTTGGCTAGCAGCATATCCATCACACTGTTGGTTAGTACCATGTTATCCATATCCAACTGAACCAAACGACGAGTATCGCGATTCATAGTTGTTTCACGCAACTGCTCTGCACTCATCTCACCCAAGCCTTTAAAACGTGTGATTTGGGCTTTTTTATTGCCCGGTACATTGGCTAAAATATGCTGAAGCTCGGTTTCATCTAACGCATAATGCACTTCTTTAGCCACATCGACACGATAGAGTGGCGGCATTGCAACAAATAAATGACCAGCATCGACTAAGGCAGGAAAGTGCTTCACGAATAGCGCACAGATCAAGGTAGCAATATGCAGTCCATCAGAATCGGCATCTGCTAAGATGCATACCTTGTCATAACGCAGCTCAGATAAATCGTCAGATGCCGGATCAACGCCAATGGCAATCGCAATATCATGAATTTCTTGACTCGAGAGCACTGTATCTGATGAGACCTCCCAAGTATTTAAAATCTTACCACGCAAGGGTAGAATCGCTTGGTAATGACGATCACGTGCTTGCTTCGCACTACCACCCGCAGAATCCCCTTCTACCAAAAACAGCTCAGCCCCATCACGCAAATCACCGCGGCAATCTGCCAATTTACCGGGCAATGCTGGCCCCTGAGTGATTTTCTTACGAGCGACTTTTTTTGCCGATTTTAAACGACGTCCTGCTTTATTAATTGCCAATTCGGCAATTTGCGTACCCATATCGGCATGTTGATTTAACCACAGACTAAAGGCATCTTTTGCCAATGTCTGCACGGCTCCAGCAGCCTCACGGCTAGACAAGCGCTCTTTGGTCTGTCCAGAAAACTGCGGCTCAGAGAACTTAAGAGACAGGATATAGTTCACCCCATCCCAGACATCTTCTGCGGTTAGCTTTACACTACGCGGTAGTAAATTATGGATATCGCAGAACTCACGCAAGGCTTCTAAAATACCCGTGCGCAGTCCATTGACGTGCGTACCGCCCTGAGCTGTAGGAATCAAGTTTACATAACTTTCTTGAATTGGCGTCCCACCATCAGGCAACCAAGACAAAGCAAAGGTAATAGCAGCTCGTTCGCCCGCTTTCGCATCGTAATTATAATAAAACGGTGCTTCAGGTAGCGTCTCAAGACCATCTAATTGTTCGTTTAAATACTCGACCACCCCATCCGTAAACTGCCAAACCACCTTTTCATCATTGATATCATCGGTGAATTCAATCGTTAATCCAGCAGCCAAAACCGCTTTGGCTTTTAAATTGTGCTTGAGCTGCTTCACATTGAATTTTGGCGTATCAAAGAAACTACCATCTGCCCAAAAATGTACTCTAGTACCACGTTTGCGCTTATTTGAGCTGACCGCTTCGGTCAACGGCGTGACTGGTGCGCCGTTTTCAAACGCCATATCAAACTGTGTGCTATCACGCCATACCGTAACCTCAACACGCGTTGATAGCGCATTGACGACAGAGATACCCACGCCATGCAAGCCACCTGACACCTCATAATTGGAGGTCGAAAACTTCCCTCCTGCATGTAAGCGGGTCAAAATCAGCTCAATCCCTGATTGGTTAAATTCAGGATGAATATCCGTTGGCATACCGCGTCCATCATCTTCGACAGACAACGAACCATCACTATGCAGTTGCACTTTGATGGTTTTAGCATAACCCGCTAACGCCTCATCAACCGAGTTATCAATGACCTCTTGCGCCAAATGATTGGGGCGAGTGGTATCAGTATACATACCGGGACGACGACGTACTGGCTCAAGCCCTTCTAAAACTTCTAACGATTGCGCATTATACTGACTCACAAATGCATCCTTAAATATTCATATACGATTAATTCTATTAAACCATTATAACGAAAAATAGCGACGGTAACGGTAATAGTCAGTCGCTTACGTCAGATAATGTCGTCTATTTAATACGCTATGTCAGCTTTATTTGAACTTAGAGCAACTGCTGTAGCATATCAATCACCTTTGGCAATTGCTCACCAAAATCGCTAAACCTGTGATCGCCACCTGCTTGCACAGCTACCGATGCGCCCTGACTCTGATAATAAGCTTTAGACAATTCAGAATTTAACAGCTCATCGCCTTTTTTCAGTAGCACAGCAACTTTATCGGGATAATTTACTGCTAAAAGTTGATGGTCTGCAAACCATTGTAAATCTGAGGGAGTAATATTCCAGCCGCCCGCCGTCGTATGCAGGACTTTATTATTAGGTAACCCATCACTGCTATCTCGATTTGATATCGATGTATTATAAAAACGCTGTAGGGTGATATGAGGCTGAGTACTAGGGTTTAGCAATAGTGCAGGGCAACCTGTATGATTGCTTACCAAGGTGGAAAAATAGCCCCCTAACGAGCTGCCAATCAGTACGGTTTTATTATCTTTTTTCAGCTCAGTGACCAAATCAGTTAAATAACTAAAGACTTGTTCAGGTGATTGGTTTAGATCAGGACGATATACTTTAATGTCAGAATGGTTTTTTTGGCAGTAGCTTTCTAATAATATGCCTTTGGTCGAGTTGGCATCACTGTCCAGTCCATGGATATAAATCAGGTTCACGTATCATCTCCTTTGTTAATTTTGTTATGATTATCTTATATAGGCTATCAAAGCCAAGCATAGCACCCGCTAGACAAAAATAATAACAATAAAACAGCACACTATAAGTCAGTATTTGCGACATAAGAATATTGTCATAGTGGTTGTATGTAGGTCAAAGGAATGACGGTAAATAGCAACGGAGTCGCCATGAACCAACAGTTTGAGCTGTTCGACATTGACAACCCTTGTATCGGTGTCTGTCAAAGCAACAAAAAAGGCTATTGCTTTGGTTGCCTGCGTAGTCGAACGGAACGCCAACGATGGCATGATATGACGACAGAGCAGCAACGAGAAGTACTGAGACTTATCGTAGGACGTAAACAACGTATAGAACAAATGAGACAGCGTAAGGATGAACAGTTAGGATTTGATTTTGAAGACACAGTAGAAGCGGGTAAGCTTTTCTAAAAAGCTCATGATAACGCCTCACTAGGATACGTACTCTAAACTGAATAAATCAGCACGATTATCCAATAAACACGACCCCAACCAAACCCGCACACGAAAGAAAACCCCCAACGAATTAACGTTGGGGGTTTTCTAGGAATAGAGAGCTGACGATGACCTACTCTCACATGGGCGAACCACACTACCATTGGCGCGACGATGTTTCACTTCTGAGTTCGGGAAGGGATCAGGTGGTTCCATCGTGCTATTGTCGTCAGCAAAGGGGGTTAGATATGAGTCTGTTATTATTGTTTTGACGTCAAGATATTATCTATTGGTCGACCAACTTGTAACCTAACTGAATCAAGGTTAAAGGTGATATCGAAATTATATATATTCTATAGCCTAGGCTATACAAGATAGATTAATTAGAGCTTTCATACAAACCACTTGGGTGTTGTATGGTCAAGCCAAACGAGCAATTAGTACAGGTTAGCTACACACATCGCTGTGCTTCCACACCCTGCCTATCAACGTCGTAGTCTTCAACGGCTCTTTAGGGAAATCTAATCTTGAGGTGGGCTTCTCGCTTAGATGCTTTCAGCGATTATCCCATCCGAACGTAGCTACCGGGCAATGCCACTGGCGTGACAACCCGAACACCAGAGGTTCGTCCACTCTGGTCCTCTCGTACTAGGAGCAGATCCTCTCAAATTTCCAACGCCCACGGTAGATAGGGACCGAACTGTCTCACGACGTTCTAAACCCAGCTCGCGTACCTCTTTAAATGGCGAACAGCCATACCCTTAGGACCTGCTTCAGCCCTAGGATGAGATGAGCCGACATCGAGGTGCCAAACACCGCCGTCGATATGAACTCTTGGGCGGTATCAGCCTGTTATCCCCAGAGTACCTTTTATCCGTTGAGCGATGGCCCTTCCATACAGAACCACCGGATCACTAAGACCTACTTTCGTACCTGCTCGACTTGTGGGTCTCGCAGTTAAGCGCGCTTTTGCCTTTATACTCTACGACCGATTTCCGACCGGTCTGAGCGCACCTTCGTACTCCTCCGTTACTCTTTAGGAGGAGACCGCCCCAGTCAAACTACCCACCATACATTGTCCTCGGTATTGTTATACCTGAGTTAGAACCCCAACATGACCAGGGTGGTATTTCAAGATTGGCTCCACAAACACTAGCGTGTCTGCTTCAAAGCCTCCCACCTATCCTGCACAAGTCAGGTCAAAGTTCAATGTAAAGCTGTAGTAAAGGTTCACGGGGTCTTTCCGTCTAGCCGCGGGTACACAGCATCTTCACTGCGATTTCGATTTCACTGAGTCTCTGCTGGAGACAGCGCTGCCATCATTATGTCATTCGTGCAGGTCGGAACTTACCCGACAAGGAATTTCGCTACCTTAGGACCGTTATAGTTACGGCCGCCGTTTACTGGGGCTTCGATCAAGAGCTTCGCTTACGCTAACCCCATCAATTAACCTTCCAGCACCGGGCAGACATCACACCCTATACGTCCACTTTCGTGTTTGCAGAGTGCTGTGTTTTTAATAAACAGTTGCAGCAGCCTGGTATCTGCGACTGCCAACAGCTCAAGGAGCAAGTCCTATCACCATCGGCAGCGTACCTTCTCCCGAAGTTACGGTACCATTTTGCCTAGTTCCTTCAGCAGAGTTCTCTCAAGCGCCTTGGTATTCTCTACCTGATCACCTGTGTCGGTTTAGGGTACGATTCGTTTATAACTATTGCTTAGAAGCTTTTCCTGGAAGCATGGTATTTGCCACTTCGCTGTACAAGTACAGCTTGCTATCAGATCTCAGCATAATGACAGTCCGGATTTGCCTAAACTGTCTGCCTACATCCTTTCACCTGGACAACCAACGCCAGGCTGACATAACCTACTCCGTCCCTCCATCGCATTATAAACAAGTATCGGAATATTAACCGATTTCCCATCGACTACGCCTTTCGGCCTCGCCTTAGGGGTCGACTCACCCAGCCCCGATTAACGTTGGACTGGAACCCTTGATCTTCCGGCGTGCGAGCTTTTCACTCGCATTATCGTTACTCACGTCAGCATTCGCTCTTGTGATACCTCCAGCATGCCTTACGACACACCTTCACAGGCTTACACAACGCTCCCCTACCACTTGAAAACAAATTCAAATCCGCAGCTTCGGCTCCTAGTTTGAGCCCCGTTACATCTTCCGCGCGGGCCGACTCGACTAGTGAGCTATTACGCTTTCTTTAAAGGATGGCTGCTTCTAAGCCAACCTCCTAGCTGTCTATGCCTTCCCACCTCGTTTCCCACTTAACTAGGAATTTGGGGCCTTAGCTGGCGGTCTGGGTTGTTTCCCTCTCCACAATGGACGTTAGCACCCACTGTGTGTCTCCCGGATATCACTCATCGGTATTCGGAGTTTGCATCGGTTTGGTAAGTCGGTATGACCCCCTAGCCGAAACAGTGCTCTACCCCCAATGGTGTTCGTCCGAGGCGCTACCTAAATAGCTTTCGGGGAGAACCAGCTATCACCGAGTTTGATTAGCCTTTCACCCCTATCCACAAGTCATCCCCTAGCTTTTCAACGATAGTGGGTTCGGTCCTCCGGTGCCTGTTACGGCACTTTCAACCTGCTCATGGATAGATCACTCGGTTTCGGGTCTATGCCCTGCAACTAAACGCCCTATTAAGACTCGGTTTCCCTACGGCTCCCCTAAACGGTTAACCTTGCTACAGAACATAAGTCGCTGACCCATTATACAAAAGGTACGCGGTCACCCTAATAAATTAAGGCTCCCACTGCTTGTACGCACACGGTTTCAGGTTCTATTTCACTCCCCTCACAGGGGTTCTTTTCGCCTTTCCCTCACGGTACTGGTTCACTATCGGTCAGTCAGGAGTATTTAGCCTTGGAGGATGGTCCCCCCATCTTCAAACAGGATTTCTCGTGTCCCGCCCTACTTAATATGTTAACGCTAATGTTTCGAATACAGGACTATCACCTACTACGGTCAGCTTTCCCACGCTGTTCTTCTACATTAGCATTAATCGGCTTCTCCCCGTTCGCTCGCCGCTACTTGGGGAATCTCATTTGATGTCTTTTCCTAAGGGTACTGAGATGTTTCACTTCCCCTCGTTTGCCTCTTGTACAAGTACAAGATACCTACCTTATGGTAGGTGGGTTTCCCCATTCAGAAATCTCCGGATCACAGGATATTGCCGCCTCCCCGAAGCTTATCGCAGGCTGTCACGTCTTTCATCGCCTCTGACTGCCAAGGCATCCACCATGTGCGCTTCATTACTTGACCATACAACCCCAAGTAGTCTTTCTCTAACCTTTATTACTAAAGATAGGAGTTAGATTTCTAAGTGCTATATAAGTCTAATTATGATAACGATATCACCTAATTTTATACGCTTGATTCAGTTCTCTTTACTTTTTTAATAACTCACCACTGGGATAACAACTGATGTCGTTAAGTAGTGAGTTATTAAGGTTAGAAACAACGCGTGAACACGTGTTCCTAACCCAGACTCATATCTATGTTTTTAAATAGTCTCTATGCTCTCGTCGAGTCACAGATTCTGTATAAAACAGAAAGAAGTAATCTTGTCTTTGTTAAGACGAATCACTTGTTTCTATTTGATACCTATTTATTTATTAGCATCTAAAGAATAGTTTATTATGTGGTGGAGCCAAACGGAGTCGAACCGTTGACCTCCTGCGTGCAAGGCAGGCGCTCTACCAACTGAGCTATGGCCCCTAATAATGGTAGGCCTGGGCAGACTTGAACTGCCGACCCCCGCGTTATCAACACGGTGCTCTAACCAGCTGAGCTACAGGCCTGTGCGAGGCATATACCTCTAGCTAATAAACTAGCTTAAACTAAAGAACAACTTGTTGTGAATTCTTGCTGACCGAATGCCATCTATAAGGAGGTGATCCAGCCGCAGGTTCCCCTACGGCTACCTTGTTACGACTTCACCCCAGTCATCAACCACACCGTGGTGAACGCTCCCCCGAAGGTTAAGCTATCCACTTCTGGTGCAATCAACTCCCATGGTGTGACGGGCGGTGTGTACAAGGCCCGGGAACGTATTCACCGCGGCATTCTGATCCGCGATTACTAGCGATTCCTACTTCATGGAGTCGAGTTGCAGACTCCAATCTGGACTACGATAGGCTTTTTGAGATTCGCATCACATCGCTGTGTAGCTGCCCTCTGTACCTACCATTGTAGCACGTGTGTAGCCCTGGTCGTAAGGGCCATGATGACTTGACGTCGTCCCCGCCTTCCTCCAGTTTGTCACTGGCAGTATCCTTAGAGTTCCCGGCTTAACCCGCTGGTAACTAAGGACAAGGGTTGCGCTCGTTGCGGGACTTAACCCAACATCTCACGACACGAGCTGACGACAGCCATGCAGCACCTGTATTCTAATTCCCGAAGGCACTCCCGCATCTCTGCAGGATTCTAGATATGTCAAGACCAGGTAAGGTTCTTCGCGTTGCATCGAATTAAACCACATGCTCCACCGCTTGTGCGGGCCCCCGTCAATTCATTTGAGTTTTAACCTTGCGGCCGTACTCCCCAGGCGGTCTACTTATTGCGTTAGCTGCGTCACTAAGTCCTCAAGGGACCCAACGACTAGTAGACATCGTTTACGGCGTGGACTACCAGGGTATCTAATCCTGTTTGCTACCCACGCTTTCGAGCCTCAGTGTCAGTATTATGCCAGAAGGCTGCCTTCGCCATCGGTATTCCTCCAGATCTCTACGCATTTCACCGCTACACCTGGAATTCTACCTTCCTCTCACATACTCTAGCTCAACAGTATCAGATGCAGTTCCCAGGTTGAGCCCGGGGATTTCACATCTGACTTATCGAGCCACCTACGCTCCCTTTACGCCCAGTAATTCCGATTAACGCTTGCACCCTCTGTATTACCGCGGCTGCTGGCACAGAGTTAGCCGGTGCTTATTCTGCAGCTAATGTCATCGTCTCCGGGTATTAACCGAAGAGTCTTCTTCACTGCTTAAAGTGCTTTACAACCAAAAGGCCTTCTTCACACACGCGGCATGGCTGGATCAGGGTTTCCCCCATTGTCCAATATTCCCCACTGCTGCCTCCCGTAGGAGTCCGGGCCGTGTCTCAGTCCCGGTGTGGCTGATCATCCTCTCAGACCAGCTACAGATCGTCGCCATGGTAGGCCTTTACCCCACCATCTAGCTAATCCGACTTAGGCTCATCTAATAGCGAGAGCAGTAAACTGCCCCCTTTCTCCCGTAGGTCGTATGCGGTATTAATACGAGTTTCCCCGTGCTATCCCCCACTACTAGGTAGATTCCTAAGTATTACTCACCCGTCCGCCGCTCGACGCCTGATAGCAAGCTATCATCGTTTCCGCTCGACTTGCATGTGTTAAGCCTGCCGCCAGCGTTCAATCTGAGCCATGATCAAACTCTTCAGTTTAATCTTGCTATGAAGTCCTTTAAAGAGACTTCTAAACTTGGCTCATCTAATCTGGCAAAATCGCTAAAAATTATGTTCGTAATGAATTAACTTTGAGTTTTTTTACTGTCTTAAATGATAATTTTTATAGTTAGAATCCTATCGAAAAGATAGTCAACCAACTTTATTTTTTAGCATTCTGAATCAGCAAAAATCCACACAAGTTGTTCTTTAGTTATGCTTTTAAATAA
>NZ_JACDXZ010000006.1:0-207806 GCF_013608135.1 Psychrobacter sp. D2 | reverse complement strand
AGTGTGACAGGCGTTGTTGATCCTGTTCCACCTAACGTCACGCTGGTCTGACCGGCATTATCATACTGTACTGAGTTGTCCGCTTTCACTAAGCTGTCTTTAGTAACTTGGCTTAGATCAACTGCGTAGTCTGTGAGATTGGTTGTCGCATTTTTAGAGCCAGCGGTGACCGTTACCGCGGTAGATCCAGAAACAGTAGTTCCATCTGCATTGATCTTGTAAACGTTCTGACCATTAGCACCTGGAATGTTCGTGACAGCAACATTAGTACCAGCTTCCACCTCTGTTCTAGATCCTGCAGCAGAACGGCTAAGCTGACTGACGTTAACTGCGTCTAATGGCTGTGAACCCGCTTTCACATTAGTGATTTTTTTATTGCCTGCATCGATACCAGATCTAAGGACGCTTGGACCATTACTAATGGTTAGACCATCAGTGGCCAAAGCACTGTTGCCAAATATACCATTAACACTCACACCCGAATCAGTAACTACTGTATTACGCAGGATATTGCCTGTTCTCATGCCATTACGATTAACTGTAGTTACAGACCCTAGTCCAAACAAACCACCACTTCCCATTCTGACACTGCCATTAGTGTCTAAATCTAGGTTGTTATTTAGGGCAATTTCAACTTTACCATTAGCAGCTGTAGTTGTGATATTGCTATTAGAGCCAATTACCTCGACTTGTTCTCCTAATGGTTTCATGACAGTGTTACCATCGGCAGCTCTTAAACCAAAGCCTTCGTTGACTTTAGCATCAACACCTTTTAGCTGAGATACATTGACCGCATCACTATCATCTCTACCAGCTGCGACATTAACTATCTGACGGTTGCCGTCAACATTATTGCCTACAGAGACAGCACCAAGTAAAGTACTTCTAGTAGATTCAATAGCTAATCTACTTGCTGATGTTGGGACAAACACTGTACCCAAGCCAGTAGCAGTACGGTTAGCTACTGATTTAAATCCTAAAGCCACGCCATTATCAACATTAACTATAGAGCCATTACCTATAGCAGTTCCTTTGATAACAGTAGGAGTAGCAGACATTATGGTGCCTCCTGCATCAGCGTTATCACCGTATGCTGCACCACCATTCCCTGCACGTGATCCTACACCAATAGCTTGTGACCCTGTAGCTAGCGAATTTTTCCCAATCGCAATAGCATTTTCACCACTAGCCTCAGCTCTATCACCGACAGCAATAGTACCTGTTGCTGAGGCGATAGATTGAACACCAATACCAATAGCATTAATTCCAGCAGAGACAGACCCACGTCCAAGCGCCATGCTGCTGTGACCTTGAGCTGAAGAGTTAGTACCTACTGATATGCTGTTTTTACCAATCTGTCCGTTCTGGAAATTGCCAGCATTATTACCGATAGCTACTGTCAAATCATTAGTGATACCGGCGCCTGCACCAGCACCTAGAGCAAGGTTATATTCACCTGTAACGTTTGAACCAGCACCGTTACCAAACGCCGAGTTAGCTTTACCAACTACATGCGAACCAGAGAAGTTACCAACTGCTGTATTTCTGTCACCGGTAACTGTGTAGCCCGCAGTAGGGCCCATAGCAACGTTAGCACTACCAATTACTGCGTTACCTGAGAAGGCACCAATAGCCGTATTAGCATGACCGTCAACATTACGACCTGCACGCTCACCTAATGCTGAGTTAGAATCACCATAGACTCCATTGCCAGCATCAGCGCCAATTGCAGTGTTTTGTCCTTCGATCGAATAAGGTCTATATGCTGGGTTACCACCTACTGTAGCTCTTGGCGTAGCACTTACATTTGAGCCTGCACCTCTACCTATACCTACGTTACCCGATGATAGTACATTTTGACCTGATGCATTACCTACAGATACTCCCTGTTCAGTACCTGCAGTTGATCCAGAACCGGAGTTTAAACCTATGGCTACTGTAGTCTGTCCAACTGCAGAAGCACCCTTACCAATCGCAATTGCGTCTACACCTTGAGCACCTAGGTTATCTTCATTCGTGCCACCTGTTGATTTGACACTGAAATACTTTATCCTATTGGCTGAAACTACCCTATTAACATCACCAATGTTTGCAGCATTGGTTTCAACTTCGCCACCACTAAAAACATTCGTGATTTGATTACCACCGTTGTTAAGACCGGTGCTTGTTAAGCTGACAGTTTTAGTTTGATCGATATTAGTGATTGTAATACCTGAGTTATCCACTAAGGTATCGCCAATAGTGAGACTACCCTCATGGGTTAGATCAATATCTTTGGCTAACTTAATGGTTAACGTTTTTGGATCATTAGGGGTAGTATCATCACCACCACCACTGCCTACGACACCAATGTTGTTATCTGTTAGATTGATAGGATTACTTTCACCACCTACAATGTTAAGTTGAATAGAAGCGTCAAGCTTCCCACCAATGTCACCCTCAAAGTCTGAAGCAGCATTCGCTTGTATACAAAAACCAGCCGCCATTAAACCCAGCCCGATAGCCGTGAGTTTAAAAGCACTGGTAGATGAAAGATTTTCTGTCGTGTTGATGGTAGCGTTTGCACTCACGCTAGATTTGGAAGATTTGCCACGTGCCTTTGCGTATTCACCAACTGCAGTGAAACAGTTTAAGGCTTCATTCCATATTACCTTATAGATGCGGTTCATAATGTATACTCCCTTATAGATTTGTCTGATTTAAAAAATCGAAGTTAAAATCCATTTTGTAGAGAGTTGATGTAACAAAAGAAAACAGTTATGAGGCAATAGGATTAGAAGTTAGGGTTAAAAAATTACTTAGATGATTATTTGAGACATAAAGCGTCTTATTTTGTAAATCATTATAACTCTCTGTATATTATTATTAACGAATATACAGAGAGTCTCAATACCACCCATCGGTAATTTACTACCGTTCATCCGTTATATTCTTATTAGTGAATATATGTTGATGAAATACGTTCTCATTTGAGGTTGTTTCTATTTAATAGGTAATATTACTTTTATCACAAGCCCTAATATGCCATCTTGGCGATTATGGACAGTGATCTGACCTCTATGTGCCATCACTACGGCATGGACGATTGCCAACCCCAGTCCATAACCGCCCGTTTCGCGATGGCGCGCCGTATCAAGCCTAACGAAAGGCTGAAAAATACGCTCCAGATCCTTTTCGGCAACACCGCCGCCCTCGTCAGTGATGCTTATTTCAATAGCTGACACTTTATTATTCATCTTCACTGCTTGTATCTCAGCCATCACTGCCGAATCAAAAGCAGTATGCATAAAGGCATTACGGATGATGTTTTCAAGGGCACTATGCAGCTGTTCTTGATTGCCCCTTACTGTGCAAGAATCTGGCAATAAAGACGGATTCGCATGCCATTGCCAATATATATTTTTATGCTGAAACTCAAAACAGACATCTTGACCAATCTCATTAATAATTTCACAGATGTCTACTGCCTCATTTTCTAGAGTGTCGACGGTATATTGCTGCATTTGCAACGATTGAATACGGATAATTTGCTCAATCAGCTCATTCATCCGCGTTGACTCTTTATCGATACGGTCAAGATAACGACTGGCGTTGGGCGCAAAATCTCGTGTCAGCTCAGTCGCTACATCGAGACGGGCCAGCGGCGAGCGCAGCTCATGGGAGATATCACTTAACATCTGCTTGCGTGCCAGCTCACTGTCAGCGAGCCGCGTTGATAGTAAAGCGACATCTTTTGCTAATAACCCCAATTCGTCAGAACCCAGACTTGATAACTGCGGATTGACTTCATAGTTGCCATCTATCATCCGGTGTACGGTATCCTGCACACGCCCAATACGCCGAGTCAACGTACGACTGAGCCAAAAGCACACCAACACGCTAAAGAGTATAATCAACAAAAGCCGCAGCATAAAATTGCCCCGCTGTAGCTCTAACACATCCTTAAATAATAGGTGCGGACGCAGCTGTACGATAACGCTGTTATTATTTGGCATAACCACTGTAACCTCAGCTAACTCAGGTCGGCTATCAATGTCAGCAATGGCTTTATGAGACGGTATTGGTTTTAAAATATCATCGAGGCTAAAAGGTTTATCATTTGGGCGCTCGCTTTTGACGCCATCCTTATCAAAGGAATACACCCTATAAGGGTTCTTATCGACACGCTCTTTATCACTAACTTCACGATAATCAGATGTTTTATTGTCAGTACTGCTACTCACAGAATTGTGCATATTCGGTGGTACAGATGATTGCTCACCTTCTATCTGCAAATCTATTGCCTTTATACTTGCCACGTCACGTGCTTGACGCCGCTTGACTCGATTTTCTCGAAACCGATATCTTGGAAATATAATAGCGCCCTGCTCATCGTATATCCTGATTTGGCTCATGAGTCTTCGATCTTCATCATAAATCTGCTTTACAGCAGATAAATCACCCGCCTTCAAGGATATGACCAGCCGCTCACGCTGAATAAGCAGCTTATCAATTTGAGAATCCATACGAGTAGCAAGCTCTCGCTCATTAAGCCAGCGCTCTACTGCTATAGATAAGATAGAAGTGATCAGAATCATAGATAGCAAACTCAAAAACAGTCGCCAAAATAGCGACACAGGTATGCTCAGCTTCGGTTTGTTTATCGCTGTAGGATTTTGGGCAGCTTCTGTCATTAGAGTACCAACTGATAGCCTTTACCACGAATTGCCTTGATTGGCTCATCATGGAAAGGTTGAAGTTTTTTACGCAGGCGCGAGACATGGACATCAAGGCTACGGTCAAAAGGCTGTAATTCTCGCTGCAAGACATGCTGTGATAGCCACGATTTACTGACTACCTCGCCTTTTTGTCGTAATAAAGCCAACAATAAATCAAACTCTGTACCTGTTAATTGCAGCTCAACGCCATCTATCTGGCAAAGCCTTTGCTGTTGGTCAAGATATAAGCGACTACTCGGCAGCGGTAATTGCTCAACAATATGTGCTGCAATACTGGTGCGCTTAATCACCGCATTGATGCGTGCCAGCAGCTCACGTGGATTACAAGGCTTGGTAATATAATCATCAGCGCCAAGCTCCAGCCCGATGATACGGTCTATCTCCTCCCCTTTTGCAGTAAGCATAATGACAGGGATATCACTAATAGCAGGTAGCTGACGTAACACACTGAGCCCGTCTATTTTTGGCATCATGATATCGAGCACCAACAAATCATAAGGCGAATTATCTTGCATCGTCGTCTTTAATCGCTCTATGACCGCTTCGCCATCATGCACGCAGTCACAACGAACATCGTGATTATGCAGATATTCTTGCAGTAATTGAGTCAACTCTTCGTCATCGTCACCCAATAAAATATTTGACATCGTTATCACCTTATTATTGTACCTCTCAATCATCTTATGGCTCATATTATCAAGCAAGCGCTACCTATGCGCTATAAACGTTACCTTTCTTAATGTTTCATAAATGTTCGTAACCTCTGGCTGTCGTATGATAGTGGTTATCAAAAACAAGTTGATGCTAATTTACAATGTCGAGCAATGATTCATATTAGTGATTTATAGTAGTGATCCATAGTGACTATCCGGGACGCTCGATCAAGACTAGAATTATCAGACATACCCTCACTTTTACAAAAATTAAGGTAACTCTTATGCAAATGACGCAAATGAAAAAATTATTGATGGGTTCAGTATTAGCGATGTCCAGTGTGTTGACCGTGACTGCCTGCAGCAGTGTCAATGCCGCTACTGAGGCGACGCCAACCACGAGCAAAATGCAGCATAAAGGCATGAAAGACGGCATGAGAGGTCCAATGGCGCAGCTAAATCTAACAGCGACGCAGCAGGCACAAATCAAAGCCATCATGCAAGAAAAACAGGGCGATCGCAAAAATGACCGTGCAAAACATCAAGCAGAACGTATGCAAATGCAGCAGCAGATGCAGGCATTGACGAACGCTAATACCTTGGATAACGCTGCCATCAATCGTCTTGCAGACCAGCAAGCAGCTAAAAACAAGCAGCGCTTTATTGAACGCGTTCAAACCCAACATGCCATTTCGCAAGTACTCACAGCTGAGCAGCGTGCAAAAATGGCACAGTTAAAATCAGAAAGAACAACCAAAGGTCATCATGGTTCAAAACAGCGTAAGATGCATAACCAAGCGCAGTAAGATATAAGCCATGGAGTTAAAAAGCATTAGTTAGATAAAGTAAGAACATTTAAAGAAGCGTATCGGCTTACCGATGCGCTTCTTTTCCTCTGTACTTTACATTTCCTAAATTCAATTACCTCATAACCATTTTCTTATCTGAAAACGAAAGATGTCAAAGTCCTTTCTACTACTAGCAATATTCGTTACTATTTAACCTTATCAGTTAATCTTATTGATTAATCCTGTATTTTTAGCCCAATTTCTTTCATCCTCGTAAAAAGGACTTTGCGATGTCAGCTCCATATTCTCATTCTCATCAGACACAAGCGCCCACTTATAAGACTTTAAAATCTGCAGCGTTAATTATTGGCAGCACGCTATTATTTTCTGTATCTGCCCATGCGGTAGACACAAATACTGCTGTCGCCTCAAAAACCATCAATCCAACCTCGATTAATACCAGTGCGATTAATCTAACGGTTATGAAAGAAAATCCTACGGTATTGTCTGAGACGCAGCGCGTGACACGAGCGAAAAGTAACACGTTCACGCCTAAGGCTACGCAAGCCAAAACCGATCAAGCCATCTATTCTGTGGACGCTATCCACCATCCTGTTTGGGCAAAAAACGGCATGGTTGCTACCCAAGAAGCACTGGCTTCTGATATCGGCTTAAAGATTTTGAAAGATGGTGGCAATGCCGTTGATGCTGCTGTAGCTGTTGGCTTTGCGTTAGCTGTGACATTACCGCGAGCCGGTAATATTGGCGGTGGCGGATTTATGATGGTATATGACGCCAAACAAGGTAAAACAGTCGCACTCGATTATCGTGAAAAAGCCCCTAGTAGCGCCTCGCGTGATATGTATCTCGATAAGGAGGGCAATGCCGTCAGTGATTTATCTCGTTATCATGGCTTAGCCGTTGGTGTGCCGGGTACGGTCGCAGGCTTACTCAAAGCGTTAGAGGATCATGGCACCATGAGCCGCGGGCAAGTAATGGCATCAGCGATTGCGCTGGCTGAAAACGGTATCGAAGTCACTGCTGGATTATCAGAGTCCCTAGAAGCGTTAAGCGATCGCTTACAAAAATGGCCAAGTACCAAAAAGATATTCTTTAAAGCCGATGGTAGCACTTATCAACCGGGTGAGCGTTTAAAACAGCCGGAGCTGGCAAAGTCCCTTAAACTGATTGCGGCAAAAGGCAATGATGGTTTTTATAAAGGAGAAACCGCCCGTAAATTGGTTAAAGCGGTCAATGAAGCAGGCGGTAAAATGAGCTTGCAGGACTTGGCAAATTATCAAGCTATTGCCCGTACGCCTGTTAAAGGCGATTATCGTGGTTATGAGATTGTCTCAATGCCACCACCGTCTTCTGGCGGTATTCATATCGTGCAGATTTTAAATATCTTAGAAGGTTATCCGCTAAAAGACTATGGTCAAAACAGCGCCCAAACCATTCATTTAATGGCTGAAGCTATGCAGTTGGCTTATGCAGATCGTTCTGAATATTTGGGGGATTCTGATTTTATTGACGTACCCGCTAGCGGTTTAACTGCCCAGCCTTATGCTGATAAGCTGCGCGCTTTAATCAACCCAAATAAAGCCACGCCAGCAGCAACCATTAAAGCGAATAACCCTCTACCGTACGAGAGTGATCAAACCACGCATTTTTCTATTGTCGATAAAGACGGCAATGCGGTAGCCAATACGTATACGCTGAACTTTTCTTATGGGACGGGGCTTGTTGCTGAAGGTACGGGGATACTGCTCAATAACGAGATGGATGATTTTTCTGCTAAGCCCGGTGTGCCAAATGGTTACGGCTTAATCGGCGGCGACGCCAATGCGGTTGAAGCCAATAAACGCCCGTTATCTTCTATGAGTCCAACACTGGTATTTAAAGACAGCAAACCTTATATCGTCACAGGCAGTCCGGGTGGTAGCCGCATTATTACTACCGTCACGCAGGTGATCTCAAATGTTATCGACCACGATATGAATATCGCTGAAGCCACGCATGCTCCGCGCATTCATGACCAGTGGCTACCGGATGAGATTCGTATCGAAAAAGCACTAAATATCGATACCATTAAAAAGCTCGAGTCCATGGGACATAAGGTCAGTCAGCAGTCAGCCATGGGCTCAACGCAGTCGATTATGATTACCCCAAATGGCGTGTATGGATCTTCAGATCCACGTATTGTCGATGCTGCGGTGGTTGGATACTGATTTAATTTTTTATGATAAATGCGTTTGGCGAAATTGGCTGGGTGACAAGCCCGTAAACTGTTTGAACTGGCGGCTAAAGGCACTATGATCGCTATAGCCGCAGTTCAACGATATCTGAGTGACTGACATCTCAGGCATGGCTAATAGCTTAACCGCATATTCTAATCTCAGCTTTTGTACAAACTGTAAAGGCGACATATTTAGCACTGCTTTAAAGGTGCGCTCTAACTGCGATAAGCTAAAATGTGACAGCTCCGCCAGTTCTGCTATATTGATTTTCTGATCCAGATTACCGCGTACGAACTGTGCTACGTCAGCCAGTCGCGCGTGTTTACGTAAAATGCGTTCGTTATCCTCATCAATATCGACGGATATCCCAACCATCGCGACCACTTGTTGATTGTCATTATAGATAGGCAATTTATTAGTAATACACCAACCTAACTGACCAGATGCGTAACTGTGTAGCTCTAGATTATCAATAATTGACCTCCCATCTCGCAATACTTTCATATCCTGCAAAATATAATCCTTACTTTGCTGATGAGAAAACACCTGCTCAGTGGTAAACCCTACGATGTCACTATGCTGACTTAACTTACAACGCTTTAATAATGTTTTGTTTGCCAGCTGGTAGCGCGCTTGCTCATCTTTCACAAAAAATACCACATTCTTTAAAGTATCAAGTAGAGGTAGTAGTAGTGAGACATTACCAATAAATGCCTCACTACTATCTGGATAATAAGCAGACATGCTCTGCCGCAATGAGGCACTAAAGCCGACAAGCCCCGCTTCTTCTATTACATCCATCATTTTACGTCATCCCTGTCATCTCAACCCCAGTCGTTCATAAGCCATATTATGTGCTTATCTTTTGCTAAAGCTAATGATTCACTGTCCAAATATCACTTAATTAGAAGCTATTTCACGATATCTTTTTATCATTAAAAACTATCAGTGCAGCCTCTAGTGTACACCGACCCACTGTGCAGGAATGCGCATTTTTTCATCAGAAAACAGCAAGACGCTCTATCTAAAAAAGTTCATTCTATATATAGACCGCGTTAACAAGATAGTGCTGACAAGGTCTAGTAAACAACAATGGAATGTTACTTTTTCACGGATGAATTAGGATGTCGGTTATGGCTTCTTCTCTATTTAATTTCAAAATTATTGACTCGCATACGGGCGGTGAGCCTACTCGTATGGTCTATGACGGCTTTCCTGACCTCGTTGGTGATACTATTCAAGACAAGCTGCAATCCTTCAAACAAAACTTCGATCACCTACGTCAAAGTATCATTTTAGAGCCTCGCGGCAATGATGTCCTTGTTGGCGCGCTACTCCTTCCTGCAAGTAATCCTAAAGCTACAGCAGGCGTTATATTTTTTAATAACGCTGGTTATCTGGGCATGTGCGGGCACGGCACGATTGGCGTAATCGTCTCGTTAGCTTATCAACAAAAAATATCAGCAGGCGTACATTGGCTTGAAACTCCCGTAGGTCTGGTTAAAGCAACCTTACATGATGATGACAGCTGTAGCGTACAAAACGTCCCCTCCTATCGTTATAAAAAACAAGTCGAAATTCACGTTCCTGAGTTAGGGCTTATCCGCGGTGATATCGCTTGGGGTGGCAACTGGTTCTTTTTAGTGAGTGAGCATGGACAAGACATTCAAGCCAGCAATGTTAAACAGCTTACTCAAGTAACCATGCAAATTAAGCAAGCACTGGTCGCCGCCAACATCACTGGCGACAACGGCGGCGAGATTGACCATATTGAGTTATTTGCCGATAGCGATGATACACAGGTAGATAGTAAAAACTTTGTTTTGTGCCCAGGTTCAGCTTACGATCGCTCTCCTTGTGGTACCGGCACAAGTGCCAAACTTGCTTGCCTAGCAGCTGATAACCGTCTAGCACCTGAACAACTTTGGCGGCAACAGGGCATAGTCGGCAGCGTATTCACTGGCAGTTATCAGCATGCAACTGAGCTTAATACTACGCTCAAAAATCCAGATGGTACGGCTTATCCGGCACAGACCATCATCCCAACGATTTGTGGTCATGCTTATGTTTGTGCCGAAACCACGCTCATTGTGCAAGAAGACGATCCCTTTAAATGGGGACTCCCATCTTAATAAAATCACAGCATTATTTATGAAATGACAGGTTTATTGATAAACGCGTGAACACTCTTAAAACCGCTTAATCGACAGAACGTAATCGAGAAAAACCATGACGACCTCAGACTTCGACTTACATATTATGGGCGGCGGTATTATCGGTCTAGCGGCTGCGGTGACGTTGCAAGCACGAGGCGTCAAGGTCGCACTGCTAGACGCCAACGAAGTGGGTCAAGGAGCATCATTTGGTAACGCAGGTCATATCGCTACTGAGCAAGTATTCCCCATTGCAGATGCCAGCATGCTGCGTCATGTACTAGCCATGTTATTCGATCCGACTGGACCGCTGCGTATAGACTGGCGCTATCTACCTCGCTTGATGCCTTGGGCAATGCAGCTATTGATGAATATGCGTCCTGAGCCATTTGAGCGGATTCATCAAGCGTTATTAAACTTAAATAAAAACAGTCTGCAAGCATGGCAAGGCTTTGCCAATCAGTGGCAACTGGACGAATGGGTGCAAGTAAAAGGTTCATTATTGACGGCCGAGAAGACAAGTAGCGTCGATCATCTCATAACACATGGTAGTCGACTTAACGATATTGGCGTAGCTAATGAGCTATTGACCAAAGAAGCACTATTAGAGCGTGAACCTGCTTTACGAGATAACCAACTAGCGGCGTTGTTTTTCCCAAATACAGGACATATCACCAATTTAAAAGCCGTGATCAATCAGCTTCACCATACTTTTAGACAGCTAGGCGGTCATGTCATTGAACATTGCCGTGTCCTTGCAGCGACCAATGCCACAGAGGGTATTCACCTAACAACCAGTCAAGGTGATATGACAGTGTCCAAAGTGATGCTAGCAGCAGGCGCCCACTCTAAGGCATTGGCCAAGCAACTGACAGGCGTGAATGTACCGCTAGATACCGAACGCGGTTATCACTTAATGCTACCGCATGAAAATACGCGCTTACAGATACCGGTATCAAGCATGGATCGCCATTTTATTATGACACCGATGCAAGAGGGACTACGCTTGGCAGGCACAGTAGAGTACGCAGGCCTTGATGCCCCTGCCAATATGCAGCGCGCGCATATGCTATTACAACAAGCCCAGCCTATGCTCAAAGCCGAATTAGACGCTACTGGTAGTGTGCCATGGATGGGGTTTCGACCATCGACCGCAGACTCCTTGCCAGTCATCGACAAAATCGAGCGCGTCTTTTTAAGCTTTGGGCATCAGCATTTAGGCTTAACGCAAGCTGTCGTTAGTGCGCAAATGATTGCCAACTACTATTTTGATGAAGACCACACTATCGATCCAAAACCGTATCAACTTTCCCGCTTTAAATAAGCATCTTATTAAACGTTTATAAACCCAGCAAAACTAACCGATTCAGCATTGAATCATCACCCATGAAATCAACATCACTAAGGATAGTCTTATGAACATTAATGGAATTTTAGTCCCGATCGTTACCCCTTTTGACAATAACGGCAACGTTGATGCGCAAAAACTAAAAGTACTGGTCGAAGCCTTTATCGACAAAGGCGTAGCCGGTATCGTTGCTTGTGGTACTACGGGTGAATACTATACCTTTTCGGCTGCAGAGCGTGAGTTGGTATTAACCACTATTGCTGAAGCTGCGAAAGATAAGGTGACTCTTATCGCTGGTATCAATAGCTTATCGACTGACCATTCTATTGAGCTTGCTGCCCAAGCCAAAGCCTTAGGCTATGACGGTCTGATGCTGTCTGCCACTCCTTATAGCTTGCCTGAACAAGACGGCATCATCGCTCACTTTGAAAAAGTCGCGGATGCCAGTGAGCTGCCAATCATTATGTATAACTTCCCTGCTCGTGTTGGCGTTGCCATTGAATTTGATACTGTTGCTCATCTAGCTAAACACCCCAATATCGTCGGCGTAAAAGAAAGCAGCGGCGACTTTAGTCATGCGCTACGCATGCTGCAAGCTGATTTTGACAACTTTGAGGTGGTTTGTGGCTGTGATGATCAACCGGTCGATTTCTTCTTTTGGGGTGCAAAGAGCTGGATTGCAGGCGCAGCCAACGTTTTCCCAGAAGAACAAGTTGCACTATTTAATGCCACTCAACAAGGTGACTGGGATAAAGCCAAGCAAATTATGAGCGAGATTTATCCTGCTATCCATTCTATGGAGTCTGGCAACTACAACCAGAAAGCCAAAGCGGGCTGCTTAAAAGGCAGCATGGATGTTGGCTCAGTGCGTGTGCCATTAACTGATATGCCAGCAGACGAAAAAGCAGAGTTTTTAGCATTATTGGCTAAATAGTACTCAGCTTAGTAAAACAACGTTAAGGATAACCAACGCTATATTTGATGCCGTATTCAAATCTCGAATCGATGGCATCAAATTTAGCAGACAAGGATTAGAAAAATGAGCACTAAAGAACAAGCCACTAAAGAGCAAGTATTTGAGAAAGCAAAACAGCAGCAATTATGGGCGGGTCACTTAATAGCAGCAGATGGCTTATCAGAAGCTACTTTGGACAATTACACGCCGATTGATAACAGTATTATCGGTCAGATTGCTTCAGGTACTAGCGATGATGTCGGTACTGCCGTGCAAGTCGCTCGCGATGCTTTTGAAAACGGTGAATGGCGTCGTCTGGCTCCTGCTGAGCGCAAGGCTATTATGCAGCGCTGGTGTGCACTCATGCATGAGCACGTCGAGGAGCTGGCAGCATTAGATTGTGTGGATGCGGGCAAGCCGATTACCGAATGCTTAAACACTGACATGCCAGCGACTATTGAAACTTTTGAATGGTATGCCGAGGCCGCTGATAAGGTATTTGGCAAAGTCGCGCCGACAGGTAGCGCAGCTTTAGGACTTATCGTGCAAGAGCCCATTGGTGTCGTTGGTGCGGTATTACCTTGGAACTTCCCAGCCCAAATGTACGCTTGGAAAGTCGCCCCTGCTCTCATTATGGGCAACTCCGTTATTGTTAAACCTGCTGAGCTGACCTCTCTATCGGCTTATCGTTTAACCGAGCTTGCCTATGAAGCTGGCGTGCCCAGAGAAGCGCTGCAAATGGTCTGTGGCCTTGGTGAAAATGTCGGTGCCGCACTTGGGCAGCATATGGATGTCGATATGGTTTCGTTCACTGGCTCGACTGAGGTCGGACGTTTGTTCTTACAGTATTCGGCACAAAGCAATCTAAAAGAAATCGTCTTAGAATGCGGCGGTAAAAGCCCACAAATAGTCTTTGACGATGCCGTACTCGATGATGCTGCCATTAACGACATCTTATCAGCCGCATTTTGGAATATGAGTGAAAATTGTAGTTGCGGCTCGCGCTTGTTAGTCCACAGCAGTCAAAAACAAGCGCTGCTTGAGCAGCTAAAAAATGGCTTAAAAGATTGGAAGGTCGGCTCACCTTACAACCCTGATACTGCCATTGGCCCTATGATTGAAAAAGCACATTTCGATAAGGTTTGTCATTACTTACAGACTGCAAAAGAGGAAGGCGCAACGATCGTTGCAGGTGGCAACATTTGTGAAGATTTAGGCAGTGGCTGGTATATCGAGCCGACGATATTTGACGATGTCAGCGCTGACATGACTTTGTTTAAAGAAGAAGTCTTTGGCCCTTTGCTGGCGGTGACAAGCTTTGAGACTGAAGAAGAAGCCATCAAATTAGCCAATGAGAGCAACTATGGGCTCGCCGCTTCTTTTTACACCCAGAACATCAAGCGCGCTTATCGTGTGGCATCGTCTATCAAAGCAGGCACGGTCTCTATTAATGGCTTTTCAGAAGGTGATATCACCACGCCATTTGGCGGTTATAAGCAATCAGGATTCGGCGGTCGTGATAATGGTTTAGAGGCTTTATCACAATACGCACAGACTAAAACCATCTGGGTGGTTAATTAGCACACTTACTCAATAGGTATCGGTTATATAACCGTATTCACTAATAAAAACAGTAGCTTAGTTGATTTAAGCCTTTAGTCACATACTTACAGGGAAGTAAGGTCATGGAAGCGATTATTAATACTATCGTCGGCTATATATGGAGCGATGCTTTAGTTTATTTGGCACTCGGTGTCGGCATTTATTTTACCGTGATGACTCGCGGTGTCCAGTTTCGCTATCTTAAAGAGATGGTTAGGCTGTTGTTTGACAAGCAAACCTCAACCCAAGGTATTAGCTCATTCCAAGCCTTTAGTATGGCCTTATCAGGCCGAATCGGCGTCGGTAACATTGCAGGGGTTGCCACCGCAATCGCAGCTGGTGGACCTGGCGCAGTATTTTGGATGATAGTTATGGGTCTGCTTGGCGGTGCCAGTGCCTTTATCGAGTCAACACTTGCACAGGTATATAAGCATACCGTTGATGACCAGTATCGTGGCGGCTCACCCTTTTATATCGAGCGTGGCCTAAAGATGAAACCCTTTGCTATTTTAGTAGCTACGGTGACTTGTCTTTCTTATGGTGTTTTGGTGCCTGGCGTACAGGCCAACACCATCGCTGATTCTTTTAATACCGCTTTTAACATCCCACCTGTTGCAACTGGTTTCATTATCGTTGCGCTGTTAGCATTTATCATATTTGGTGGCATAAAACGTATTGCAAGCTTCGCTGGCAAGGTCGTGCCTATTATGGCGATCGGCTATGTTTTGATGATGGTTATCGTCTTAGCCTTTAATGCCTCAAACCTACCTGCTATGTTCGCCTTGATTTTCAAAAGCGCGTTTGGTATGGATGCTGTATTTGGCGGTATCGTCGGTCTAGCCATATCTTGGGGTGTCCGCCGTGCGGTATTCTCTAACGTTGCTGGTGCAGGCGAAGCAACTTTCAGCTCAGCAGCTGCAGAGGTTTCTCATCCTGCCAAGCAAGGCTTAGTACAGAGTTTTTCTATCTATATCGATACGGTTGTTGTCTGTACCGCTACTGCATTGATGATTTTATCTACTGGTATGTATAACGTCATTCCAGCAGAAGGCTTGGTACTAGTCGAAAACATGCCAGGCATTGAAGCTGGAACCGCATTTACCCAAGCAGCTGTATCGACAGTGTTTAGCCAATATGGAAGTGGCTTTGTCGCTATCGCCATCTTCTTGTTTGCCTTTACTTGCTTGATTGCTTATTACTATATTGCTGAGACCACGCTAGTATACTTAGACAATAAATTGCGCTACCCTGTTTTAAAACCATTATTAAAAATATTATTCTTAATAGTTTGCTTTACCGGTAGCATGCAGTCTGTTGGCGTGATGTGGGCGCTAGGTGATATTGGTTTTGGCAGCATGTGTTACCTTAACTTCATCGCTATCGTATTACTCAGTAAAACGGCGCTAAAAGTGTTAAAAGACTACGATGAGCAAATGAAGCTGGGACTTGACCCTGTCTTTGACCCTAGAAAAGCAGGCGTTGAAAATGCAGACTTTTGGATAGAATATAGTGATAGACATCATAAACGTTAAATTCTAGCTAAATAATCGTAATTTTCCCCCATATAAGCCTCCTATATCATAATGATGTAGAAGGCTTTTTTCTATTATTAGGCCCATTATCAATAACACACTATGCTATTTGATAACTCCGAATGAGTGGCTGTATGTAGCAAACAATGCTATTATTAGCGGCTAAGACAAAGCTTATATAGCATTGTTTGCTACATACTAAGTTATTAAAAATACATTATAAGATATTGATATAATAAGTTTTATATAATAAATCACTAGCGGTCTTTCTTAATTTATCTCTGACACTAACTCGTACCATTTCCTTTTGTTTGCATCCGTAAGAGTCTTCTATGGCATTTGTACACCTTGGCATCCACAGCGAATATTCCATTACCGATTCTATCGTGCGTATTAAGCCGTTGGTTAAAGCGGCGGCGGCAGACAATCAAAGCGCCCTTGCCTTGACGGATCTATCCAACCTGTATGCAACGGTGAAATTCTATCGTGCCTGCCTAGGTGCTGGCATCAAGCCCATTATCGGCAGCGAAGTCATCATGGAGAATGAAGACACGCGCTTAACTTTATTGGCGATGAACAACGAAGGCTATCAAAACATCACTCGTATCGTATCGCTTGGCTTTACCGAAGGACGTGCTGATCCTACTAACCATGGTACTCCTGTTATTAAACGCAATCATATTTTAGCGCATGCGGCAGGCGTGATTGTCTTGTTCACTGAAAAGTCAGACGTTGGGCAAGCATTGATTGGCTCAATGCCAGAAAAAGCCGATGAGCTACTGACAGAATGGCAAGCGCAGTTCAATGATCGCTTGTATTTTGCGATTAAGCGTACCAATCGTACTGGCGAAGATGCCTTTATTAAAGCAGCGATTCACTCGGGTGCCAAACATAGCATTCCTATTATTGCCCATAATGACGTGCGGTTTTTAGAACAAGATGATTTCGATGCTCATGAAGCGCGGGTTTGTATTGCTGGCTCTTATGTCCTTGCCGACCAAAATCGTCCGCAAACTTATTCTGATGCGCAGTATCTGAAAACCCAAACGCAGATGCAGCAGCTATTTGCTGATATTCCGCAGGTAATTGACAATACCTTGCGCTTAGCAACGCGCTGTAATGTGAGCTTAACGCTAGGTATTAACGTACTACCAGAGTTTCCAGTACCTGAGGGCGAGACCACTGAATCTTTCTTTCGCTTAGAATCGCAGCGTGGGCTTAATAATCGTTTAGACAAGCTCTTTCCAGTTGACGCGCGCAGTGATAATTGGAGTGATATACGCCAAAGATACGATGACCGCTTAGAGTATGAGCTCAAGGTTATCTTATCAATGGGATTCCCCGGTTACTTCCTGATCGTGATGGACTTTATCCGTTGGGCAAAAGCCAATGGCGTACCAGTCGGTCCTGGTCGTGGTTCTGGTGCAGGCTCGCTCGTGGCTTATGCGCTCAATATTACCGACCTTGACCCTATTCATTACGACTTATTATTTGAGCGCTTTTTAAACCCTGAGCGTGTCTCAATGCCCGATTTCGATATTGATTTTTGTATTGAAGGTCGTGACCGCGTTATTGATTATGTCGCGCAAACTTATGGGCGTGAAGCGGTTTCGCAGATTATCACTTTTGGTACCATGGCAGCAAAAGCAGTGGTACGAGATGTCGCACGTGCACAAAGCAAATCTTACTTCCTTGCCAGCAAAATGTCTAAACTTATTCCCAAAACACCGGGGATCACACTCAGTCAAGCGCTTGAGCAAGAGCCACAACTCAAAGACTTAATTTCCAATCCTGACAATATGGATTATGAAGATGCCATCGAAGTATGGGAGATGGCTATCAAGCTTGAAGGTATTTGCCGGAACGTGGGTAAACATGCCGGCGGCGTATTGATTGCACCGCACAGAATCACGGATTTTAGCGCCATTTATTGTGATGATGAAGGTCACCGCGTCAGCCAATTTGATAAAGATGACGTTGAAGCCGTTGGGCTGGTAAAGTTTGACTTTTTGGGTCTACGTAACTTGACCGTGATTGATGCTGCTGTCAGAAATATCAACCTGCGCCGTGCTAAAGAAGGCAAAGATGCGTTGGTGTTAGAAGACCTGCCGTTAGATGATGCTAAAGCCTACAAGCTCTTGCAAGATGCCAAGACCACTGCCGTCTTTCAGTTAGAAAGTATGGGTATGAAAAAATATTTGGCGAAATTACAACCGACCAACATCGAAGACGTGATTGCCATGTGTGCGCTGTATCGCCCAGGTCCACTCGATGCAGGCATGGTAGAGATGTATATCGACCGTAAACATGGTCGCGAGGAAGTCATTTATGACCATCCAAACCTTGAGCCGATTTTAGAAAATACCAACGGCGTTATTGTCTATCAAGAACAAGTGATGCAAATCTCGCAGGTGATGGCTGGCTATAGCTTAGGCGGTGCTGATATGCTCCGCCGAGCTATGGGTAAAAAGAAACCTGAAGAGATGGCAAAACAGCGCGATATTTTTGTCACGGGTGCTACGGCACAAGGTATTGATGAAGCGACATCAGGGGGCGTATTTGACTTGATGGAAAAGTTCGCCGGTTACGGTTTTAACCGTTCGCATTCTGCCGCTTATGGTGTGCTTGCTTATCAAACCGCTTATCTCAAACAATACTACCCTGCTGAGTTTATGGCAGCCGTACTCACATCAGATATGAACAACACCGATAACGTGGTGTTCTTTATCAATGATTGCCGTGAAAACTTTGATTTAACCGTCGTTAATCCTTCAGTGAACCGTAGTGAATGGCATTTCGTCGCTGATACCCCGACCAATATTATTTATGGCTTGGGTGCGATTAAAGGGGTCGGTGAAGGCGCGGTCGAGTCTATTGTCGATGCACGAAGACGTGAAGGCCCATTCAAAGACTTATATGATTTTTGCCGTCGCGTTGATATCAAAAAGGTCAATAAACGCACGCTTGAAGCCTTGGTCAGTGCTGGCTGTTTTGATGACTTTGCGGCGACTTTACGTCCAGACTTGCCAGCCGATGAAGCCTACGAGATTCGCGGCGCATTAATGAGTCAGCTGCCAAGTGCGGTACAGGCGGCTGAGCAAGACCGTCAAAACCGTGAAATCGGTATGATGGATTTGTTTGGTGAAATGGATGGTGTCGTCGCTGCCCCGCCACTCGTTATGACGCCAGAGCTAATTTGGGGTGATAAACACCGCCTAAAAGCAGAGAAAAATACTCTAGGGCTTTATTTGACCGGACATCCTATCGATGAATATCGAGACGAGCTCAAACGCTATACCTCAGGTGCTCGTCTCGATAAATTGACTGATACGGGCTATAACGGCAGCTGCTATTTTGCCGGTCTTATCATTGATATCGCCAACTTTGGCACTCGTAACGTTATTACCTTAGACGATGGGACATCAAGGTTAGAGGTCAGCTGTTATGCTGAGCGCTTTAACCGTGTCAAAGAACAGTTAAAAATAGATGAAGTCGTCATAATTAAAGGCAGCATCCGTGAGCGTGATGGGCGTTTATTTGCTCGTCTTGATAATGCCATGAGTATGGTCGATGCTCGCCTAAGATGGCTCAAAAAAATCAGTATTAAAATTCATGGTAGTGATATCGAGCTGCTGACACGCATGCAGCCTTTACTGAAATCGGCACAAGTCAGCATGATTCCAGTACCAAAAATATCTTATAACGATGAGCAAGACGAGCAAAGCGACAATAATAATAGCAATAGTTTTGACGGTTATAATGCCTCAATGGGTGGCAGTCTATATGATGAAAATGGTAATGATTTGTTGGCATTAGAGAGTAATATGGCACAAGATGCTTATTCAAATGACACTGACCCAAGCCTAAGCAACCAAAGCTACGCCAACAACGCTTTGAGCAACACCGACGTCTCTATTAGAGATAATTGCCTACCCCTTGGACTCAGTATTTATGAAGAATATGGCATTGCCAATGTAGGACTGTCTGAGCATTGGCGCATTTATCCGAATGATGATAATTTACAGCAGCTAAAAAGCATGATTAGCGAAGATAACTTACATTTTCACTACAGCTAACGAATGTATTATCGTTAGCATATTCATTAGTAGGAAAATATTTATTATAATAATTCTTTCTGCGCTAACTTTAATCCTATTGGAACATGACTATGGCTACTATTACGAACAAAGATATGACCGCCATAACTGATGACGAGATTATCAATACTGAGCAGTTTGAAGATATGCGCGACTTATTAGAAGAAGACTTTGTCGATTTGATACAAGTCTATTTTACTGATTGTCGTCACCGTATCACAAAACTCAGACAAGCTCAGCAAGAAGAAGATAATGCCAATGGCTTTGAGCTTGCTCATGCACTAAAAGGAGCCAGTGTCAATTTGGGCGCAACCCAAATGACGCGTCTTGGCAGTCAATTGCAAGAGCTTTGCCGTGAGCGTCTTATCAGCGAACAAGCCCCTCTTATCGAGGATATTGCAGTTGCATTGCAACGTGCTGAGCAAGACATCAACCAGCGACTAGGACAATAATGAGTAACAATGCACCCTCATCTTTAGCAACAGCAGTACCAAACGTCAGCAATTATTTGTCTTGTGTTCAAGTAGTGATGGTCAATACGACATTGCCTGCCAATATTGGTTCAGCAGCACGCGCCATGCACACCATGGGATTATCGAGATTGACGGTGGTTAATCCAAAATTACCGATTGATGACACTAGCGTTTCTCATGCTGCTGGTGGCAGTGATTTGCTATCATCAGCAATCATCGCACCAACACTTGAGTCTGCTATCGCTGATTGCCAGCTGGTATTTGCAGCCAGTAGTCGTAGTCGTCATTTGCCACGCCCTGTGGTTACGCCGACACAAGCTGCCAAAATCATGCTGGATTTTATTGACAAGCAAAATGCGATTAATGAGCGAAATGGTATTGATACAGCGCCCAATATTGCCATTCTGTTTGGGCGTGAAGATCGTGGCTTGACCAATGAAGAATTGGCTTATGCTGACTATCATATTCAAATTGATGCCAATCCTGCTTATCCAGTGCTCAATGTCGCTTCAGCCGTTCAAGTGATCGCAAGCTTTATTTATGCTTATGCACAAACTCATATCCAAGCTGACAGCGAAGTTAATGATATAGCACAGGTAACTGACAACCTAGAGACGCTTGAACAAGGGATGCTTAATACCTATGTGCGCCAGCAATGGGATGAGCCAGCGATTACTCAACAGCAATTGCAACTGCTTACTGAGCGTACCACCGCATTGATGGTTCAACGCAAACTGGCAGATAGTGAAAACTTAAAATCGCTGCCATCACGCTTATCTAGACTCGGTTCACGTATTCAACTCGACCAAAAAGAGTATCAATTACTCAGTGCTCTGCTAGCAAAACTTTTAAAAGACTAACATTTAATAAGTTAATTTTCTTGCCACTATGGGCATTATTAGTAGTACAGGTAGTCATATCATTTAACAATAAAAAGGGATTTACGATGAATTGGACTGTTTACTTATCCGGAGAAATACACACTGACTGGCGACAGAAAATTATGCAAGGCGCGAAAGAACAGGGTTTAGACATTACCTTTATCTCAGCAGTCACTGAGCATGAAGCCAGCGATGCGGCAGGTGATGTACTCGGTAAAGATGACAATGGATTCTGGCGCGATCATAAATCATCCAAAGTTAATGCGATTCGCACCAAAAATATGATCCAAAAGTGTGACATTGCTATTATTCGTTTCGGTGATAAATATAAGCAGTGGAACGCCGCATTCGATGCCGGTTATTGCGCCGCGTTGGGCAAACCGTATATCACATTGCATGCTGAGGATATTATTCATCCGCTAAAAGAAGTGGATGCCGCGGCAATGGCATGGGCGCAAACGCCTGAACAGATTGTTGAATTGCTCAAATATATTGTCAGTGATAGCTAAAGGATAAGAGTAATCGTCTGTAGATGAAGCGCTAATTATTGGCGTTTTATCTACAGACGATTTTTTATTTAAAGTACATTGCTATATTTTTTGCTATAAAACTGCTATAACTAAAGAGATTGTAACCAAAAATACGATAGGACGATTTATGTCATTGCCAACTGCTTTATTCAAATCGCTCGTCCGCATCAAAAGAGACCTAAAAGAAGATATCGATGCGGTATTCAATCGCGACCCTGCTGCGCGTAATAGTCTAGAGGTAATCTTAACTTACCCTGGCATCCACGCGCTTATTCTACATCGCGGCGCGCATTGTCTTTGGCAAAATGAGCAAAAGCTTGCGGCTCGAGTGATTTCTTATGGCTCGCGTATCATTACTGGTATCGAGATTCACCCTGCTGCTAAGATTGGTCGTCGGTTTTTTATTGACCATGGCATGGGTATCGTCATTGGCGAGACAGCAGAGATTGGTAATGATGTGACCCTTTATCATGGCGTCACGCTTGGCGGCGTTTCTTGGAATAATGGCAAACGCCACCCTACTTTGGAAGATGGCGTCATCGTCGGTGCCGGTGCTAAAGTATTAGGACCATTCACTGTTGGTAAAGGCGCTAAAATTGGCTCGAATGCTGTCGTGGTTAAAGCAGTGCCAGCAGGCGCAACCATGGTCGGTAATGCTGCGCGTATGATATCAGAGCATCATGACGAAAAAGGCAATCCTATTACGACCAAAGTCAATGATGTAAATCAACAAGAAAAAGCGGTACAAGCTGCTTCTACCGAGAACCCTGCAGATAAAAAACCAACGAATCACACAGCGCGCGAAACCACTTTCCAAGCTTATGGCATTGATCCCATGTCACAAGACCCTGTTGCTGAAGCCTTTGCTAAAATGCTTGAACACATTCAACAATCAGAAAATCGCTTAGATCAACTACAAACTGCCATGTGCAAAATCGATCCTAACTTTTGCAAAAAAGAATATGACAAATTGTGCTTAGAAGATCTGGACGTGATTGGCAAAAGTGACATGAATGAGATAGGTGCTGAATCGCAATAACCTTTTATTCTTGGGCTGAGTTTAGTATTAAGCTCAGCTTAGATTTTTCGTTTTACAACTGTCAGCTATCTATCCCCGCTACCAATTCTTTTATCCCTGCTCTTTCATGCGCTTTGAATGGATAGCGATTTGCCATTATTATCCATTCAGAATCATTATTTTTGCTTAGGCTATTATCTTTATCCAATTTAACAAGCAATATATCAATATCCATCGTGACTTTTTTTATTGGTGCCTGTGTTTCCGTTAAACGCTGCCGATTACAGTCACATTCAAACTGTTTGAAAATTTGCTGCAACTGTTGTAATGTCATCGGTGACATTAACAAAATATGGACACATTGATTGGTATAGTCAGGTTTTGGTAATTCTATAGTGGCAGTGAAGTCAGGATTTTGAAAAGCTGTTGACAATGTTATAGCACCAATACTTGTCAATCGCTCTCGGACACGCGGTAAGTGTATCTGCGCATCATGGTTACTACCTAAGGCCAGTAGCACAGCTTTTACAGGCTGTGCTTGCAGCGTTTCGGGCTCGCAGCTTATCAGCGATTCAAATAAATCAGCCAAGGCTTTATGCATCATCAGACAAGCTAGTATTAGCTTGATTGGTAGATACGCTAGATGCGGCTTTGGCATAGCGAGTGATTTGGACACCAACTGCATCTGCTTGTTGAATAGCGGTAGGCTTTGCCACACTTAAGGTAACCTTTTGGCAGCTGTACTTTTCAAGCAGTTTATCGGCGATTTTCCCAGCTAAATGCTCTAGCAGCTTTGCTTTAATAGCTTGGCACCACGCACTGACATCATCACAAACTTCTTTGTAATTTAGCGCATCGTTTACATCATCTGACACCGCAGCGCGGCTGATATCAGTTTCCATTGCGATGTCTATTAATAACGGCTGTGTAATGGCGCGCTCCCATTCATAAACGCCAATCACTGCCTCTACTTTTAAGCCTTTTACAAATACGACATCAGACTGGGTATGAAACATACAAGCATCCTTGTTAATGATATTTTTACTATCTATTTTAATTTGATGATTTATTTAGACGTTAATGCCTCTTCACGTAGACGTGCCGCTTTTAGCTGCTTGCTTGGGCGATGACGCCATAAATCGATACTGAATAATAGCAGACCCAGCCAAATTAAACCAAAGACTGCCAAACGATGTAAATCAAAAGGCTCATTGTAATAGAATACCGCCAAGAAGAAAATAAAGGTCGGCGTCAGATAATTCATAAAACTGAGGATACTATAAGCGACCAGCTTGGTGGATTTGTTAAACATCAATAGCGGTATCAAAGTAATAGGTCCTGCCAACATAAGCAGCCAAATAGAAGGCGTAAACCAAAAGCTGATATTACTACTCGCCACATCAGACTGCCAGAACCATGCGATAAAAATAGGCAATAGCATTGCTGTCTCAACAAACATTGCATCGACTGCTGTCAGAGGGGTTTGGCGCTGAATGGTGCCGTAGGTACTAAAGCTAAACGCCAATATTAACGATACCCACGGCAGGCTACCCAGCATGACAACTTGAATAACGACTGATAATAGCGCAAAACCAATTGCCACCCATTGCAAAGTACGCAGGCGCTCTTTGAACAGTAACATCGACAACCCTACGCCAACCAGTGGTCCAATAAAGTACCCCAAACTGGCCTCTAAAATCTGGTTGTTATTGACCGCCCATACATAAGTGAGCCAGTTTATCGCGATGATAATACCTGACACAAAGGTATAGACTATCCACCTCGGGTTTTTCTTTAGCGTGTCAATCCACTGCCAGCGCTTGGTCACTACTAGCACAACTAAAAGACAAGCAAAGGTCCAAACAATGCGGTGACCAATGATTTCGGTGGCATTATAGTCCGATAATTGCTTAAAGTATAAAGGAAAAGCGCCCCAGATAGAAAAAGCTATCAGCGCGGTGACAATACCACGTCTGGTCGTTTTAATGGGAGCAGCAGGTTTTTTGATGACATTTTGGGTAGTCATAAGATAGGACAACTTTTTAGAGCAAAGCGCACCCTCACCCAATTATTATCATTGATGGTAATTTGGTGTTAAGAGTACAGGGTCACTACAGATAGAATAAAAGGTAAAAAGCAATGAGTTGATACTAGAAATCGTATCAACTCATTGCTGCCGAAAACCATAATTAAAATAATAAAATCAACAATAAAATTAATAGCTCATTTTATTGCTAAGCTATTATCATTGGCTCAAATTAAAGTTACTGCGTTAAGCACTCACAACGTCAATAGACATGCCAATTTGGTTGGCAAGTTCTGCAAATCCTGGGAAGCTGGTATTAACGGTTTCAACACCTTCAATGGTAATCTGCTTAGAGGCGCGTAAGCTGGCAACCGCAAAACTCATAGCAATACGGTGGTCATGATGCGAGACAATATGTCCACCACCAAAAACCGCTTGGCTATTATTCACCTTATTACTCTGACCGACCACCCCTTTACCTTCAATGATAAGACCATCTTCAGTAACGGTACAGTCAACGCCTAATGTCTGCAAGCCTTCTGCCATTACTGCAATGCGATCTGATTCTTTGACACGCAGCTCTTTTGCACCGGTCAAAACGGTACGGCCTTGGGCACAGCTGGCTGCGATAAATAATACAGGAAATTCGTCAATGGCAAGTGGTACTAGATACTCTGGTATTTCAATACCGACCAAGTTTGAGCTTCGAATAGTAATATCCGCTACTGGCTCACCGCCAACATGAGTCTCATTATTTAAGCTGATATCCGCTTGCATCAGCTTAAGAATATCAATAATGCCGGTACGCGTAGGATTGATACCGACTTGCTTCAAAGTCAACTCGCTACCTTGGCTGATGGCCGCAGCCACCATAAAGAATGCGGCCGATGAGATATCAGCAGGTACTGCGATATTACCGCCTGTGAGCGTGCCGCCGCCTTCAACACTGATACGATTGCCATCGACCGTTACTGGATAACCAAAAGCTGAAAGCATACGCTCGGTATGATCACGGCTAACTTCAGGTTGAGTAACGGTCGTGGTGCCTTCCGCCCAAAGTCCAGCCAGCAATAAGCAAGATTTAATCTGTGCAGAAGCAACTGGCATATCGTATTCAGCCCCTTGTAGAGGTTTGCCAACACTATCTCGACCAGTAATACTCAGTGGCGCTGTACCTTTTTGACCGGTGCTTTGAATCACTGCACCCATCTCACGTAATGGTGCTGCCACACGCTCCATTGGACGCTTATTTAGGCTAGTGTCACCCGTCAATACGCTATCAAATGCTTGCGCTGCTAAGATGCCTGAAAGCAGACGCATACTGGTGCCAGAATTGCCCATATATAAAGGTGTTTTGCTTGGCTTTAAGCCATTCATACCAACGCCATGAATGGTTAAATTGCCATTATCAGGACCTTCAATGGTCACGCCCATATCGCGAAACGCTTGCAAAGTGGCAAGTGCATCTTCCCCTTCCAAAAATCCAGTCACTTTAGTTACGCCAGTAGCAAGGCTACCGAGCATAATACTACGGTGAGAGATAGACTTATCTCCAGGAATGGCAATAGTGCCAGAGACGGTGTTGCTTGGGGTGATATTATAAGAAGCTGACATGGCAGAAGTATCCGTATAAGGGGTGCTGGCTAACATATGGCCAAAATGTCGCCGTGCGGCTTGCGCGCGGCCCAAAAGTCCCATCAGGGCGGTTGAATCTTTATCAATGATAAGCTGACGAATATCATTTAAATAAACGCTGTACTCATCAAGGGCGCTTACAATCGCGTTTTGGTTGGCAAAAAATATATCATGCCACATTTTAGGGTCGCTGGCAGCAATGCGGGTAAAATCACGAAAACCACCTGCGGCATAGCGGAAAATATCTAAATTATCATCATGGCTTGCCAGCTGCTCAACCAAATTAAAGGCGAGCAAATGCGGTAAATGACTGGTATGTGCCAATATAGAATCATGATGAGCGGCATCCATCGGCATGACGCTTGCACCCACTGCTTCCCATAACTGGCTTAGCTTGGCAATTGCTATATGGCTAGTCGTTGGGAGTTCACAGACAATAACGCTATGATTGACAAACAATGTAGCGCGGCGAGCATGATACCCTGAATTTTCGGCACCAGCAATTGGATGTGCAGGCACAAGCCCGACAGGCAATGTCTCGAACACAGTCTTGGCAGCATCAATAATATTAACTTTGGTACTGCATACATCGGTAATAATACAGTCAGTAGCAAGTAGACCACTATCCATTGCATTTTTGATATCTATAAATACCGCTTGTGCCGCTTGTACTGGTACCGCAATCACTATCAAGTCACTATTAGATATCACGTCATTAAGTACTGAGCTACCAGCGTCTAATAAACCGTGTTGAATAGCTTCCTCTAGACTTGGCTCGTGTCTATCGACTGCAACGATACGCTCAGCTAAACCATTGTCTTTAATCGCTTGCGCAAGACTTGCACCAATTAAACCCAAACCTATCACACACACTTGCTGGAATAGCGGCTGCGTAGAGGATGGAGTCAGTTTAGTTGCTGTTTGAAGATTTACGGCGTGATTTATTTTTTGCATATTGTTTTAATTATTAGGTTGCTTATTAAATTACTTATTAGTTATTGATTTAATCATCGGTCAAAATAGAGCGCAAAGTATCAATCAGACGCATATTATCTTCTGCGACCCCTACACTAATACGCAACCAATTATGCAAACCATAAACCTCTAGTTGTCGCACAATAACGCCTTGCTCAAGCAATGCCTGATAAATAACAGCAGCGTTTGTGTCTTCCATCTCAACTTCTATTTCGACCATAATAAAGTTGGCATGTGACTTTATAAAGCCCAGTCCTAGGGCATCAAGCTGTTTTTCCAACCAACGCATCTGCTCGTTATTCATCAGACGAGTTTTTTCAATAAAGTCTTGATCCGCAAGTGCCGCTGCCGCTGCTGCCAGTCCAATGCGGCTCACATTAAATGGCTGACGAATGCGATTGAGTAAATCTGCCACAGCTACCGAGCTTAACGCATAGCCAACACGTAGACCTGCCAGCCCATAGGCTTTAGAAAAGGTGCGAACAATAACCACATTATCAAATTCATCTAACAGCGCCCGATTATTGCTCTCAGGGCTATATTCAATATAAGCTTCATCTAACACCACCAGTACCGAGCTTGGCACACTAGCGACAAACTCTCTCAGCTCAGCCTGTTCAAGCTGTGTACCGGTTGGGTTATTCGGATTGGCGATAAACACCATCTTGGTATTAGCATTGTCTTGAACCGCTTGGCTCATGGCTTTTAGGTCATGATCAAAGCGCTGAGCAGGCACTTCAACATCCATAGCACCCTGCATTTTAGCGAGCATCGAATAGACCACAAAGGCATACTGACTATAAACGATTGCATCATCTGCACCTACAAAACTACGCGCCAAGATATCAAGCAAATCATCAGAGCCATTACCCAAAGTAATCTGATCAACATTGACATCATTAAAATCAGCCAATGCTTGCTTTAGATAATAACCATTGCCATCAGGATAACGTGACAGCTGACCTAGCTGTTCAGTAATCGCTAGCGTAACGTGCGGTGAGCAGCCTATCGGATTCTCATTACTGGCAATTTTTACCACATCTGAAACACCATACTCTCGCGTTAGCTCTTCAATAGGCTTGCCGGTTTGATACGGTGTCAACGCCAAAACACTCTCGTAAGCAGGTACGAGCGGTAATAAATTTGACTCTGTCGATTGCGCAGACTGCATGATTAATCCTTAGATGTGATAACGCACCTATCATTGGCTAAGCCCATTAATGTCACTGGTGACCGCTATTTATGACAAGGCAATTTATAAAACGCTTGCGGCTAATACTAATAAAACAATGACTCATAGAAACCAGTAAGTTTATAGTACCGCTTTTGGATAAGAGCCTAAGACACGTAAGTCTTTGACCAATGGGCGAATATCAGCGATAGCAGCGCTCACATTTGGGTCTTCAATGTGCCCATTCATATCAATAAAGAAGACGTAAGCCCATTTATTAGGACGCTCAGGGCGCGTTTCAATGCTGGTCATAGACACGCCATGATACGACAAAGGTTTTAAGATTTCGATCAGAGCGCCCGCTTTGTCATGCGCTGATACCATAATCGAGGTTTTATCTTGACCTGATGGTGCAATTGCTTCATGACCAATAATCAAGAAACGGGTCGTATTGCTTGGATTGTCTTCGATATTTGAATAAAGCTTATGCAAATCATATTCTGCTGCTGCCACGTCACCCGCAATCGCTGCCGAATGCCACTCATTCTTCAAGCGACGTGCCGCTTCACCATTACTCGATACCGCAACACGCTCGACATTGGGATAATTCACATCAAGCCAATGACGACACTGCGCCAATGATTGCTGGTGCGAGTAAATACGGCTTAACCCATCAAGTTTGGTATGTTCAGCGACCAAAAAGTTTTGATGAATCGGCAGCTCGACTTCACCGATTATCTTTAGTGTAGAAGATAAAAAGCCATCTAGCGTATGGTTGACTACGCCTTCAGATGAGTTTTCAACGGGCACGACGCCATACATTGCGGTGCCCGCTTCAACTTCACGAAACACATCAGTAATGGTATTCAGCGGTACAGTATCCGCCGCTTTACCAAAGTGCTTTAATGCAGCAGCATGAGTAAAAGTGCCCAGTGGACCCAAAAACGCAATGCGCTGCGGCGCTTCTAAATCAAGGCATACCGACATAATCTCTCGAAACAAGCGTGCCATTTTTTCATCAGCAATAGGTCCTTCATTACGCTCCATGACGGCTTTTAGCACTTGCGCCTCACGCTCTGGACGATAAAAGATAGGGTTGGCATTTTCAGCAGCAGAATCATTGGCAATGTGGTTCTTTTTCACGCTTGCCACTTGCTGAGCCAATTTGGCACGATTGTTAATCAGCGTCTGAATTTCGCAGTCTACCGCATCGATACTGCCGCGCAATGTATTCAAAAACTCTTTATCCGTTGCGGTAGTACTGATGCTTGCGGTGGTTTGGTTTAGATTATCATTGTTTTGTTCTGGTGACTGCTCACTCATTACCGCCCATCCTTTTTAGATTTTATTACTGTTAGGTATAACTACTTGTCAATGATGACCATAAATACTTCGTTAAAAGACATGAAGACTTTTTAAAGAACATAAATATTTTTGCTCTTATATCACCAATTTATCATTATTGGTTTTTTGAAGCAGCGCTATGTTCTTGGTAAAGTTCGTAGTATTCGTAAAGCTCAACCACTGACCGGCTCTACTATAACAAAAACTACGGACAGTGCCCATTCGTAAATGAACGTAAAGTGGCAAATCGCTATAAATCTTAGCATAGTTAAGCGATATATGGGCTTAGCCTTCTAAAACTATCAAGTAACATGTACCTAAATCTATGTTACAGTTTAAACGGACATAGGATTTTATCCATAATAGACCACAACCATCCATAAGAAAATAACACCATTAATGAATAATACCAAGGATATCTGATGAGCGCATTACAACAGCTTCGCACTATGACCACCATTGTCGCTGATACAGGCGATCTTGCCGCCATTGAGCGTCTAAAACCTATCGATGCGACCACCAATCCAAGTCTAATTACCAAAGCACTGATCCATCCTGATAATGAAGCGGTATTATCAGAAACCATGAGCCGCCATCGAGATGATATCGATGCGGTAATTGATGAGCTAACCATTCAAATCGGCTGTAATATTTTATCTTTAATTGAAGGACGTGTCTCAACTGAGGTAGATGCTCGCTTGTCCTATGACACACAAGCGACCATTGATAAGGCATTGGCATTCATGGAAGCCTATCAAAAAGCAGGTATCGACTCAGAGCGTGTGTTGATTAAGATGGCAGCGACTTGGCAAGGTATTGAGGCGGCACGCTACCTTGAAACTCAAGGTATACACTGCAATCTCACCTTGCTCTTTGGGCAACATCAAGCTATCGCTTGTGCCGATGCTGGTGTAACCTTGATATCCCCTTTTGTTGGACGTATTTTGGATTGGCAAAAACGCCAGCAAAACCGTCAAAACATACCTGTCTCTGATGACATGGGCGTACAATCGGTTAAGCTCATTTATCAATACTACAAGCAGCATGGCTATAAAACGCAGGTAATGGGCGCAAGTTTCCGCTCAACTGAGCAGATATTAGCGCTGGCAGGCTGTGATTTATTGACCATTGCACCTGACCTCATTGATGAGCTAGCAGCAATGGATATCGAGGTTACACGTCAATTATCAGAAAGTATGTCGATGGACATGACAGATATGACACGAGTGAGCTTAAGCGCTGAAGAATTCAGTAGCGCCTATCAACAAGATACCATTACTCAAGATCTTTTACCAAAAGGCATTGACGGCTTTATTGGTGCGCGTGATGAGCTTGCTCATATGCTAGCGAGTATGCGCAGCTAAGCTGTATATATGATTAATATGGGCGTATAACCAAGCCTATCTGGCTTGAGAGTTACTTACTAAAGCACTATAAAACAGTGGAAATATTACATAGGTATACGCAGCAGGTAATAAAAGAAATTTGCCTGCTCATAGTAAGTTGGCTATTATGAGCGACCTAAAATGACTACAAGCAAGGCTTAATTATGAAACGGCTAGCAGTGATATTAGCAAGCAGTACGCTTGCGATTGGTGCTCATGCAGTAAACTGGTCGAAAGTAACAGAAAGTCAGACCGGTTCCATTTTTAGCTTAGATTTGGATTCTATCGAACGCTCTGACATCAATATCCTTGATGAAAAGCGGGTCGAAAATATTACCGTCTCCATTCGTAGAACCTACCCTGCATTAAAAAGTACAACGAGTGATAGTAAAGAAAGCGGCATTCATCATAGCGACCAGCAATGGCTTATCTCTTGTAAGGACGCCAGCTATTACAGACGGGCATACGTTTATTATACCGCTGACGACAAAGTAATAAAGTCTTGGCAATCAGAAAAACCTCTCTTGACTACCAAAGATTTTAAAATTACTGCCCCAAAAACTGTCAGTCGTATACTAGTCGAGCAAGCTTGTAAAAACTACGAACAAGCCAAATAGCACAAATAAAATAGGCAAAAGCATCATTAAAAAAGCGCGCTGAATGTATTCAGCGCGCTTTTTTAATGATGCTTTAGTCATATCATCTCAAAGCCATAGACAACTGGCTTTTATCGCATTTTACTTATAATTAAGGTACCCTAAAAACACTACGGTACTGCTGGTATAAATTTTTTGCAGCCTCTGTCTGCGTAGGCACAGCAAGCAAGAAAAATTAATACCAGCAGTACATAATGTATCCATATTACTTTTTATTTTTACCCACTATAAGTAAAACCGCCACTCATTTACGCCTTCAATACCGTATAAACAGGCACGGGGAAATCGCCATGTAAATCCACCAAATCTAATAAGACTAATGCACCAACGACCGTATGATCGGCTGATTGACATAGCTCATAAGCGGTGGTCAATGTGCCGCCCGTTGCCAAGATATCGTCAACCAATAGCACGCGCTCTGGTGGCAGATTGTTTTGCATCTCAAGAGTATCTTTACCGTACTCTAACGCGTAGGCTTTATTGGCAACAGGCGGTGGTAACTTGCCGGGTTTACGTAGCAAAATCATACCTTTACCCAGACGTCCTGCCAGCAAACTTGCAAACACGAATCCACGGGCTTCAACAGCACCCAAACAATCCACCTCATCCATTATGCCTTCAGGTAGGACAGCCAACAGTGCATCAATGACTTCATTAATGTGACTGCGTAGTAACGGTGTAATATCATAAAAATCAATGCCGACTTTAGGGAAGTCTGGTACTGTGCGAATGATGTTCCAAAATGGATGATCGGTATTGAGCGTATTCGATGACTCGATTGCGGTATCAACTGCTGTAACAGTGGTGTTTGCGCTCATAATAACCCTTAACGTCTATAACTTAGATAATGATGTAACAATAGCAAATAATCTATGCATCGGAAAATTAACGGCGGTTATTATAGCATAATTGCCTTTAATATTGCGCGGCAATGGGAAAACACCACTTATTAAGTCAATAAAATCAGGCATAGTGACTTGATAAACGTTTATCAATCTCAATATACAAGTGTAAACTTAACTATGAAAACAACGGTTATATGCTAAACTAGCTGCGTTTTTACAGTCTAGATATTGACGGTAATCATTCTTGATGTGCCATCAATATCACCTTAAAAACGTATGGTAACACTGGTAATAATCGATAGGACTCTTTATGAAACGTTATGAATGTATTGTCTGCGGCTGGATATATGACGAAGCACTGGGCTGCCCTGAAGAAGGTATCGCACCGGGCACCAAATGGGGTGATATCCCTGATGATTGGACATGCCCAGAATGCGGCGTTGGCAAGCTTGATTTTGAGATGCTAGAACTTTAAGCCAATGACCTTTTAGATAGGACCGTTCATGACAGAAAAAAACAACATTGATAATGCTGCTAACTTGCCTGATTCATTGGATAGCAGCTCGAGTTACCCGACGCCTGAATGGCAAAGATTTGGTGAGCACCTGTGGGGCGCATCAGACCTCAGTGAGCATCTTTATCAAGCCATGATAGATATCGGCGACGGCATCGAGCTGTGTGTTGAGGCTGGTGGTAATCCTAATCATCCGCCACTGCTTATGATTATGGGACTTGGCTCGCAAATGATATTTTGGCCAAATCATTTTATTAAGCGCCTTATTGATGCCGGTTTTTTTGTGATTCGTTTTGACAATCGTGATATCGGTTTGTCTTCTAAAGTACAAATCGATGGTCTACCGCGTATTAGTCAGCTTAAAATGATGATGCGCCTGCAAACGGGACTGTCTAATAAAGGTGCACAGGTTGCCTACAATTTAACCGACATGGCAGAAGATACGGCGCGTTTAATCAAGGCTTTGCAGCTTGGCAAAACACATTTGCTGGGTGCTTCTATGGGTGGCATGATTGCCCAAATCGTAGCGGCACGTTATCCAAGCCTAGTACAGCGGATGGCATTGATGTTTACCACCACCAACCGTGCCTTTTTAAAACCACCAAAGCCTAGACAGCTATATACGCTGATTAATCGCCCTGAGAGCCACTCTGAGCGTGATATCGTGCGCCATAGCGTTTGGTTTATGAAGACTGTTGGCACGCCAGGGCATGTAAATGTGCGCATGGTACGTGATATTGCCAAGATACGGTATCAGCGTAACTTTCATCCGCTCGGTACGGTGCAGCAGCTCAATGCTATCTTGGCATCAGGTTCTATCAGTCGATTTAGCAAACAAGTCAAAGCACCTACTATCGTATTACATGGCAGCGCTGATGGCTTAATTCCTGCCTCACAAGGTCGCGTGGTAGCCAAAACCATCCCTAATGCCAAATTTCATTTGATTGAAGGCATGGCGCATGACATTCCTGAGTACTACCAGCCATATATGGTTGATTTAATTAGCAATCACTTATTAAAAAAATAGTTTTAATGATTTAGCTTGTGAATTTTTCCGGCTACAAAAAAGAGCCTACAGCAATCATGAATCGCTATAGGCTCTTTTTTTAGTCAAAATAAAATATGCTGTTAGGATTTAATCACAGGCGACAGCCGCGCCTTCTTTGTCAATACACATCTTAGTGCCGTTCTCTAGCCTGCCAATCCAAGCCTTATCCGCTACAAACACAAAAGAAGGTTTGTCCTTATAGCGGCTATCAAGATTGAGGCTCTTATTATTGGAATCATTAAAGTTATTAGAGCCGTCAAAATCCTTAAAGTTAAAAGGAATCACAAGCTCGCCGCCAAGATTGATAAAGCCCCACTCTGCATCAATACGCACGCCCGCTAGCCCTTCCGAGAATGGACGTACTTCGTCGAAAGAATACGTAATCATAGTGACATTATTGTCATCAACAAATCCCCATCTACCGTCTTGTTGACGCGGCTGCAGCGTGGTAAAGCGATTAATTGGTATGGAGGCTGAATTTTTCTGTGTGCTATTTGCGCGAGCACTAGGTTTAACTTCTGATTTACTGGCAGCCGATCGGTCATTTACACGGCTGTTTTTGGCACTCTTACCGTCATTACTTTTACTATTATCTTTTTTGACACCGGCATTTTGAGTATTAGTACTTTGAGTATTGATGTTCTTAATATTGCCCTCTTTATCAAGCCAGCTTATCGCTTTGTTTTTACGTACACGAGCCATACCGCCTCGGTAATCATCAATATCACTAATCGCTGCTGAAAACGGTACAATAGTCCTATTTGCCGTATCGATGACGCCATAGTGACCGCCCTGCTTGACCACGATACGCCCTTCAGATACCGGACGCGCCCAACCTTGACCGTCATTTAGCACATCGTACATCACAGGAATCACTTCACGACCTTGCATATTCAGATAACCGACATGACTATTACGCATGACAGGCAATAGACCTGCTGATATTTTATCTGTATCCACTTTTTGATAGCGCGTTAAATCAACAAGGCTTTTACCTTGCTTATCCATAAGGGCGACCGGTGCGCCAAAGTCTTTCACCGCTAAGAGATAACCACTACTCGCCGTACAAGAGACGTTCTTATAATAACTCTTAGGGATTTTACAGCTGGCAGCTTGCGCGCTCGGTATGACAAATAACGCGGTTGTTAACATACCAATTGTCAGAGCACAGCGCTTTATTAGGGATGACTGATCTTCAGATGTCGTTAATGACAGTGATCGTTTTGATAAGGTACGTTGGAGCATAAGCAAACCTAGGCTAAAGTAATGATGGCGGTTAAGGCAATTTAAATGAGATATTTTAAGGGTATTAGTTTTTTAAGCTGATGATATTACAATATAAAAGTAGAAATGAGGGTAACAAATCACAGTAAAAACGCCAATGATATTCCTGTAAGGATATTAATTGGCAGTAGCTTGTCTTTATACTTTAGATGAAACCTTAGAAAGTTTATATTCTCTAAAGTCATAAAATACCACTATAAAATAAAAATAAAAAATATCAAACCATTTCAATTTTAGCTCAAAACATCGACAATACGGCTTGTGGTAAAGATGATGTCTTTAGTACGCAATAATTGAAATAAAAGTTGTCATGATATAAGGATAATATATGGCTATTGCCTCTTCACGCTCCGCTGCTACTGGCTTGCTCATTGGCTGTGTGATCTTTGGTTTGGGCAGTTTAATCGTCGCTCATGTTGACATCGGTGGCTGGGCAATGGCTTTTTGGCGCTTGGCTATTTCAGGCGTGGTGTTTGCGGTATTAGCAAAAATGACAGGGCAACGGCTACCGCGCTCAAAACGTGCTGTTTTTTATGGCTTATTATCGGGTGCATTTTTAGGTTTGGATTTGGCACTGTGGCACGAGAGTATCTATGCGGTGGGTCCCGGCATTTCAACCTTACTAAACAGCTTACAGATTTTCTTTTTGGCAGCCATTGGCTTTCTATACTTTAACGAGCGCCAATCTATATTACAGCTTGTCAGCTTGGTCTTGGCAATGTTGGGTGTGGCAATGATCGGTAGCCCAGAATTTGCCCAGAATAAGGCTGCTACTTGGGGATTTATTACTGGTATCGTGTCAGGGGCTATGCTTGCAGCATCAATGACCTTTATACGTAAGACCCATGATACTGAGCCGACGCCGATATTCATGCTTATGCAGCTGATTAGTATTGGGGGCGGACTGGCAATGATTGTGCCAATGTTTGTCTTTGATATGGGTAATATACTGCCTAATAGCTGGTCTGATATTGGCTGGATATTGATTTATGGCACGGTCATGCAGTGCCTAGCATGGGGGCTTATCGCCTACTCTATTCCCAAGCTGTCTTTAGCATTAACTGGATTGCTATTATTGACCGAGCCGGTTGCGGCATTGGTAATTGATTATACTTGGCTTGATAAGCCCATCAATACCCTACAATGGAGCGGTGCGTTACTCACGATGTTTGCCATTTATTTGGGTTCGCTAAAGCCTAAACCACGCGCCCTACGCCGTTATCGGTTTTTTGCACGGTTTTATAAGCGTGATTATAAATAAAACTTGGCTATCAGAACAATTATAAACAAGCGCCATAATAGATAAAAGCCACAATGATTATTGTGGCTTTTGCTTATCAATATAGTGAATTATTTGAAGCTTAAGATAGTAAAAAAGTTAGTCTTTTTGGCGATTAAATAGAGCGTTAAGCACAATTGCTGTTAAGGTAGCCGTACCGATGCCACCCAAATCAAAGCCGCCTAGATGCAAGCTAAAGTTACCGGTTCCCATGATCACAGTGACTGCTGCGATAATAAGATTGCTGTTTTTACTAAAGTCGATATGGTTGTCTATCCAAATTTTCGCACCAGCGATAGCAATCAAACCAAAAACTACGATAGAAGCACCGCCCAATAATGCTGGCGGAATGGTTTGAATAATCGCACCAAATTTCGGTGACAAGCCCAGCATGATAGCAACCAAACCTGCTACGACAAAAATAGTCGTACTATATACTTTGGTGACCGCCATCACGCCGATATTTTCAGCATAAGTCGTGACACCTGTACCGCCAAATCCTGCTGAGAAAGTCGTTGCTAAACCATCAGCAAAAAACGCGCGACCCATATAAGGCGTTACTCGCGCTTTAGTCATGCCTTCTACCGCTTTAAAATGTCCCAAATTTTCAGCAACTAAAATAAAGGCGACAGGGGCAATTAATATAATAGCGCTCATCTCAAAACGCGGCGCATGAATACTTGGCAGCCCAAACCATGAAGCCGTCGACACACTACTAAAATCAATCGGCACGCCATAGCCCAATACATTGGTCATCACAAAATAAGCAATATAAGACAATATTAAGCCAACTAATAACAGCAAACGACGTAGCATGCCGCGGGTAAATACCGCTACCCCACTGATAAGCAATACCGTTAACGTGGCCATCCATGCATCAAATTGGTTGGCAGACACCCCTTGAATGGTTACGGGCGCTAAATTAAGACCAATAATCATTACAATCGCACCGGTAACAATCGGTGGCATTAAGCGCTCAATCCAGCCTGTACCCGTCTTCATGACCAGCAGACCTATCAATGCATAAATAATACCGCAGGCCATAATGCCGCCCAATGCAACATTCAGATTAGCATTAAACCCTACGCCAGCATATGCGGTCACGGCAATCACGGGACCAATAAAAGCAAAACTCGATCCCAAATAACTTGGCATACGTCCACCGGTAATCACAAAAAACATTACCGTACAAATACCAGACATCAAAATCGCTAAGTTTGGATCAAAGCCCATTAATAATGGCGCAAGCACTGTCGCCCCAAACATCGCAAAGGTATGTTGTATACCCAGTAGCATGCTTTTTGAGGGCGGTAAATACTCATTAATGCCAACCGGATCACGATCCAAATCACCGCCATATGGACGCCATGTTGGAAACCAGCGACCATTATCAAAGTCTGGATTGTGTGGTAAGTTCATTGTCGCCGAGCCAGTTGCAACATCAATACCTGCTGCTTCTAGTGCATTTGGCGTTGATGGTTCTTTCTGACTATGCGGCGTTGATTGAGACGAGTTTTCTGGAGGGGTTATCATGCGTGATTGTCCTATAGGCTTAAGCTAATAATAACAGACTGGTAATAACTCACTAACGATACAGGCTAATAATAGCTCGAATAAATGAAGAGATAACAAGTAACGGTATTTACTATAAGTGCTGTTATAAATAGTGGCTATTATATGAGATAGCTATCTATACAATAAAAAGTTAATGGAAAAATAATGAAATATAGCTCTTACTAACTACGGATTCTTGTATGAATACAGAGCTATTTTTGATATTTTTAACACGCTGTCTCTCTCGCTTAATCTTAATATCTCGCAAGAACATACTTTTTATTTCTATGTTTTTCTACACTATTTTTCTATCTCCAATCAGCTGTTTGGAAATATCATAATAATAGGTATTATTTTAGAGTATTACCACATTTTGCTAGCTGTATTGACTAAGATATGCTTTACTAAATTCAACGCTTTGGCTGCTCATACCGTGTATTCTATAGCGACAGCTAACTTACAGGATGTTACATAAGCGTTGATGCCGAGCATCATAACGGAATTTAATAATAAACAACAGCTATTATTCACCCGTCACTCGAACGAACACGTTTAAACATTTTCATAGACAATGCACTAAATTTATCGATGATCGATACTTATTATCTATTGTTGCCCATTATAATATTATATGGGCGCAGTAGTCTTTGCTATGCGGTTTTTCTGACTCCCTTTTATTTTTTGGTAACTTATTATGATTAGTGTCTTTGATTTATTCAAAATCGGCGTTGGCCCATCAAGCTCTCATACGGTTGGTCCTATGATAGCGGCTAACTTGTTTGTACAGTCACTCCTAAAGCAAACCAATCTGAGCGACATCCAGTCTTTAGAGATTGAGTTATATGGCTCGCTTGCGGCAACTGGTAAAGGACATGCTACAGATACTGCCATATTACTGGGCTTACTTGGTCATGCACCTAGCACCATCGATACGCGTTTGACCAGTGAATATCTGGCACCGATCTTTTCAGACAATCAACTCAATATCGCAGGCGAGCACGTTATTGCTTTTGATACAGAGCGTGATATTCACTGGTATGATGAGACGGTTCTACCTTATCATCCGAATGCTATGACTATTCGTGTGTCTTTGGCGAATGGCAGCCATTATCAGCAGACTTATTATTCCGTAGGAGGTGGGTTTGTTATCAATGAAGAAGATGCAACCAATCCTGATGAAGATAATGCAACGCCGACTATCGATGTGATTCCTTATCCTTTTAATAGCGCCGCAGAACTATTAGAACAATGCCGTAAACATCACTTGAGCGTGAGCGAGCTGGTATTAGCAAACGAATGCCATTACCGTGAGCAGGCAGAAGTATTTGCGTATTTAGATTCTATTTGGGAGTCGATGCAAGATTGTGTGACTCGTGGCTGCCAAAACAGCGGTATTTTACCGGGTGGATTAGATGTAAGACGCCGCGCTCAAGCACTATATGTGCAACTATGTGCTGAAAAAGACCAGCCGATTGCGCAAAATGACAAACTGGTTGCGATGGATTGGATTGATTTATATGCTTTAGCAGTCAATGAAGAAAACGCCAATGGCGGCAATGTGGTCACTGCTCCTACCAACGGCGCGGCAGGTATCATTCCTGCAGTGATGCACTATTATCGTGACTTTTTATCAAACTATAGCCTTGATGGCGCGCGCAAATTTTTGTTAAATGCCACGGCGATCGGTAGCTTAATCAAACAAAATGCTTCAATATCGGGTGCTGAAGTGGGCTGCCAAGGCGAAGTCGGTTCAGCTTGTGCAATGGCGGCGTCTGCATTGGCAGAAATCTTAGGTGGCGACCCTGCTAAATGTCTTAATGCTGCTGAGATTGGTATCGAGCATAACTTGGGTCTGACCTGTGATCCTGTTGGTGGCTTAGTCCAAGTACCTTGCATCGAGCGCAATGCGATGGGCGCAGTCAAAGCCGTCAATGCAGCACGACTTGCCTGTCGTGGTAATGGTCAACATTTTGTCTCTTTAGACAAAGTCATTGAAACTATGAAAGTTACTGGCGCTGACATGTTAGATAAATACAAAGAAACTTCTCGCGGTGGATTGGCAGTATATGCTGACAACCGTATACCGACTGCCACTCATGGCGTCAGCGTGAAATACAGCCAATGCTAATAATTGGGCAGCTTATAAATCAATAGAACATATAAACCCTATTATAAAAAAGACCTCTAATGATTAGAGGTCTTTTTTTGAGCTAACTGCTATTGAACTAACGGTAGTGCTATTTATTCCAAAAGCTACTTAATGAGCAATTATTCCGCTTTTTTTGACACTACTTGGTTAAGTATCCAAACTGGCTTAACCGCATTCGTTACTTCATCCATCATCGCTTCTTGACGAACGTCCAAAACATAACGATAATTTGGCTCATACGTAAAGCCTTGAATATTACCATTTAAAGGGGTGTAGTTTTTCTGATACGTTTGGCGATACTGCAAGCACTCTGACTCAATCATGGCACCATTAGAAGCTTGTAGCTCACAAACTGCTTTCAGCGGAGCTATCTCTATTTTAAAACTTGGAATGTTAATGACTTTAACCACTGCTGGTTCACCTTCAACGACCATGGTACGCGTATCGTCAGTTGCCATGGTTGAACAACCTGATAAAACAAACGTTGCCATCACTGCTGCTAATGCTAACTTTTTCATTATAAAATCCTCAATATATTCATAGTTTTATTTGTTTAGACTCGATTTATTCATTTTAGAATAACCGGTTTTTCAATATCACTTAATCACTTATTATTAACTCGACCAGTATAGGGCGCAAAGTAACTGCGCCTCTATAACTGCTTTGTAACTTAACGTCAGCTTTTGCAACGACTGTTAATCAACAGTAAATAAATATTTTTGATATTACCGATAAATACATCCTACTTTCAGTGATATCAGTTTAAAACACTAAATAAAAAACGCTCAGAATCATGATGATTCTGAGCGTTTTTTGTAAGTAAGTATTAAGATTGTTTAGCTACGATAGTCCGCATTTATTTTGACATAGTCGTAAGATAAATCGCAGGTGTAAACGGTATCATGGGCATCACCGCGTACAAGATCGATATGAATGGTAATCTCAGGGCGACTCATGACCGTATTGCCCGCCTCTTCCGTATAGTTTGGCGCGACACCACCATTTTGACAAATCATAACTTCGTCTAAGTAGACATCGACTTGTTCGGTATCAAGGTCTTCAATCCCAGCATAACCGACGGCTGCTAATATACGACCCCAGTTGGCATCACTGGCAAAAAATGCCGTTTTGACCAAGGGTGAATGCGCAACCGCATATGCCACATCGCAGCATTCTTGCGTGGTTTTGCCACCTGTAACTTTAACTGTCATAAATTTAGTAGCGCCTTCACCATCACGTACGATCAGTTGTGCCAAACGTATAAAGACTTCAGCTAACGCCTCAAACACTGCCTGATAATGTGGGTGCTCAGGGCTATCAATGATATCTGAGCTCGCAGCACCTGTCGCTATCAATACACAACAATCATTAGTCGAGGTATCACCATCAACCGTAATACGGTTAAAAGACTGCTCATTGATAGCATTTAACATCTCTTGTAATAAGTCAGCAGCAATATTGGCATCGGTTGCAACATAGCCAAGCATGGTTGCCATATTGGGACGTATCATGCCTGAGCCTTTTGACATCCCCGTAATATGATAACTACTACCATCAACATCGATTTTTTTACTCGCGAGCTTTGGAATCGTATCCGTTGTACGGATACCATTTGCAGCAGCAAGCCAATTATCAGGCGCTAGATTGGCTAATGCGTTGTCTAGTCCAGCGATAATCGCTTCACTATTTAATGGCTCACCAATAACACCCGTCGAAAATGGCAGTACTGCATCACTAGCCACGCCAGCTTTAGCAGCCAATGCCGCACAGATATCTGTGGCGCGGCGTTTGCCATCAGCACCGGTTCCAGCATTAGCATTACCAGTATTGGTCACCAAATAGCGCGGAGAAGCTGCAGCAAAGTGTTCACGTAATACGCGCACAGGCGCTGCACAAAATGCGTTTTTGGTCGTTACCACTGCAGTGGCCGCATCAGCTGCGATCTCAATAATTACCAAATCATCACGATTTTTATAACGTACGCCTGCTGCGGTAGCGCTTAATTTAATGCCTTCAATAGGATAAATCGTCTCAGGTACTGCAACATTGCCAACTGCCATCATTCACTCCTTAATTATTGATATTGGTATATTTTTATTGATTGTAAAGCTTTAATCGTAATGGTAAAAACATCATACTTTGTTTAAATCAAATGCTGTCCAAATAGGCGCATGGTCAGAGGGTTTTTCCATAGCGCGCAGCTCATAGCTGATACCCGCATCAACACAACATTCAACAAGATCAGGCGTACATAAAATATGATCAATACGCAATCCACGCTTAGGATCATCATCAAAACCGCGACTGCGATAATCAAACCAGCTGTATAATTCAGTGCTTTCTGGATAATGCAAACGGTAGGTATCAGTCAACTCACGTGACATAAGATTGCTATACCACTCACGCTCCTCAGGTAGGAAGGATGTTTTTCTATTTTTCAACCAACGCTTAGCATTTACTTCACCGATTCCAATATCGATGTCTTCTGGGGCAATATTCATATCCCCCATAATCACTAGCGAGCGCCCTTCTGCTTTTAGCGTATCAATATAGGCCATTAAATCAGCATAATAAGCGCGTTTCATCGGAAATTTGGTCGGATGATCTTGACTCTCACCCTGTGGGAAATAGCCATTGAGCACATCAATCTCACGCCCATCAAACTCATAACGCGCATGAATAAAACGTTTTTGCGCCTCTTCATCTTCGTCAGGGAAACCTTTTTGCACAAAAATAGGCGCAACTTTCGATAATAATGCCACACCGTAATGCGCTTTTTGTCCAAAATACTCGACGTGATAGCCCAAGCCTTCTACATTTTCAAGGGGAAACTGCTCATCATGCACCTTGGTTTCTTGCAGACCCATGACATCAGGATCAATAATATCTCGCACCGCCTCCAGCTGATGTTGACGAGCTCGGATACCATTGATATTAAAACAAACAAAACGGGTCATAAATTATCCTATCCTATATAAATAACTGCTTTGATAAGTAAATGCAGTTTTAAAATGCACTTATAAATAAATCTAAAATAAAACAAATACGGTTATGATAACAGACATAGACAGCGCTAGCTGTTGCACCCTTTTATATCTTGAGTTAGAGTGTTTGTTTGGTCTAATTACTTGGCTGTTTGCCGTGTCATTTTATCAAAACATGCTATCAAGCCATTCTTATTGACTATCCTACTTTTTATTAAATCATGCTTATCAAGCAGCGGCATTTAAACAACTTATAACACCCTATTATTAAAAATCTATTGAGCATTATTATGACAAAAACAACTGATAAGAACCCAACTGCCGTATCAAAACCTCACATAATTACGCCGTTATTTGCGACCAACTATAATGTCTACATCAATCATACTGATGCTGGCGGTATAGTCTATCATGCCAATCACTTAGTGTTCTTTGAAAACTGCCGCCGCGATTGGTTTACTCAATTGGGCTTAAATGGTTATTTTTTAGAGACCAATGACGGTCAGATTCAGCATTTCGTCGTCACTCAAGCGGACTTGCAATATAAGCGCGCAATTTTATTAGATGAGGTCATTAATGTACGCATTGATAACGTTGAGATAAAACCTGCCAGCATTGTATTTTATCAAAGCATTTATCGTCAGCCCTCTCAAGAGAACACTGCTGACAATGTAAAAGCGGTTTTGCTAAGCAGCACTAAAATCGTTGTTGCCTGTGTACAAAATCAAATCACACCGGATGCTATAGAGAATGATGCGTCAAATAAAACCATCTCAAATACCGCGCCAATGCGCCCTATTCGTGTGCCAAAAAAATTGCGTGTTGCTATTGAGCAAGCAATTTCAGAATACAATAAGTAGCTTCTATAATAATTGATTTCTTAAATATCTTTAGAAAAATCTGTTTTTCCTACGACAGTAATTAGTCATCTTCTCTTTTCGTATGATATATAGAATCGATTTGATTTAAAACCGATACAGCTCTACTGCTATAGACTTTTCGTAGCCCCTGTGAAGCATGCTATGCCTACAAGGACTGCAAAACATTTATTCCAGCCTCGCTGTATCATTTTTACATTGAGCTGGCTATAGACCTTGCTATATATTCATTTATAAGGATATTTCCTGTACTGAGCAGTACTCTTATCATCATAGTGCCTTAGCCTAGATTCATGCTAACGTATTGCTTAAATGTATCATTATATATTTGATATATTATTTTTTTGTGGTAGATGGTTGGTAGAAAAAATTAATTCAGCTAGTTTTTTAAGATTACTCAGATAGCTTCTTAATTAAACACTTATTTTTTACCATTTACTGATGCCAAATAACCCAATAACACCAGCAGTCTGTCAATGGATAAGGATATTATTAAATTCAGCGATCGCTTTTATGTCAGCGCTGTTTTTTTATTGACAAGGATCTGACTGCTTAGCTAGCAACATTTAACCTCTCTCATATTTCAAGGACGCTGACTATGACGCCAAATAAACCTTGGCTTGCAAATTACCCTATTGGTGTGCCAAAGACGATTGATCCAGACAAATATAGCAGTATCATGGAGCTATATGAAGAGTGCTTCGATCGCTTTCGCATGCATCCTATGACCATCTGTATGGGCGTTACTCATACCTACGACGATGTCGATAAAGCCTCTATGGCGGTTGCTGCATGGTTACAGGCAAAAGGTCTGCCTCAAGGTAGCGTAGTCGCGCTTATGATGCCAAACGTGCCGCAATACTTGCCAACGATGATTGGTATTTTGCGCGCCGGTTATATCTGTACACCCGTAAATCCTCTGTATACTGGTCGCGAGCTACGCCATCAATTGAATGACTCTGGCGCTCAGGTTATTTTTGTCGTCGATAACTTTGCTCAAGCACTTGAGCAGGTCATTGAAGAAACCCATATCAAACACATTGTCCTGTCAAAAATGGGCGATATGATGGGTCTAAAAGGTATATTGGTCAACACTATTATCCGTCAGGTCAAACGCTTGGTACCCAAGTATAATCTGAATGACCCAAAATACGACGTCACTAAGTTCCCTGATGTGCTCAAGAAAGGCAAAAACCTGCCTTTCCAAAAGCCAAAACTTTCTTTGAGTCAAACTGCCTTTTTGCAATATACAGGTGGTACAACAGGGCTGTCTAAAGGCGCTATTTTATCTCAGCGTAATATTGTCGCAGGCGCGATGCAGTCAGAAGCTTGGACTCGCCCTATTACCTCAGAGATTAATGAGGTATATATCAATATGGTGATGGCACTGCCGCTGTATCATATTTTTGCCTTTATGCTGAGCTCACTGGGTATGCGTGCAGGTTACACCTTTATATTGGTTCCTAACCCGCGTGATATACCAGGCTTTGTTAAGACGTTATCAAAACAGCCCTTCCATATTTTCCCTGCGGTCAATACCTTATTTAAAGGCTTACTCGACAATCCGAACTTTAAAAATCTAGATTTTAGCTCATTACGCATCTCACAAGCAGGCGGCATGGCAGCGACTGAGCAAACAGCAAGACGCTGGCTTGAGACGACAGGCTGCGCTATGATTGAAGGTTGGGGAATGACGGAAGGGGTTGCTGTTGGTACTGCCAACGTCATCACTGATCGCAAGTTTAATGGTACGATTGGCGTCCCTGTCCCTAGTGTTGATGTCATTATTATCGATGACGAGGGCAACCCTGTCGGTGCCAATCAAGCAGGCGAGATGTGTGTCAAAGGACCTAACGTCACCTCAGGTTATCTAAATAGAGACAGTAGTGATGACTTTACCAAAGATGGCTACTTTCGCACTGGCGATATCGTCAGCATGGACGAGAAAGGCTACTTTAGACTATTAGACCGTAAAAAAGACATGATTTTGGTGTCAGGATTTAATGTATTTCCAAATGAGATCGAGTCGGTCATGCTTGATTGTGACGGCATTATCGATTGTGCTGTCATCGGTATCCCTGATGAGAATCAAGGTGAAGCGGTCAAAATCTATGTTGTCCCTGCTGATAACAATGTCACCAAAAACTCTATTAAAGAGTTTGCTTTAGACAATATGACTGGTTATAAATGCCCACGTCATATCGAGTTTGTTACTGAGCTACCAAAAAGTAACGTCGGTAAAGTATTACGTCAAAAACTTCGCGAGAAGCATATGATAGACAATCCTCAACTATAATTAAAGCGGTCTTTTAATTGTCAAGAGCGCCTTGCATTAGATGCAAGGCGCTTTTTTATTAACCATACCATCGATCAATTTTAAACTTTATTAGCATTTTTAATATGCTATCTTATCTCTGCAATCGCTTCACTATTCTTAGTTGCAACATATATTTTTCAATATATCAAGTATAACGACAAACTCTCAAGTTCTTTTATAGCAATAACTTACTCAATTACACTTATGTTAATGTATTGCCAAAATATGTTACGCTATTGTTTATAACATTGAGTCAGTAATATATTTAACTGAGGTCAATTAATTGACCTTAAACAGCAGTACATTTTTCAAAAATAATTACAAACCAGCCATTTAATCCATTCAGATGAGTTTTCTGTGTGGTTAAATGAATTTTTAGTTCAATCACCTTGTATAAAGGCCGCCGTATTTTAGCAGTTTGTGAATAAATGGGATAGCACTCGACAATCCACCGCCTAACTGGTGATGACTCGTATTGTTGACATGGATGTGACTACTTTTGTATAGAGCCTTAACTGATCGCAAATTTAAGGACGCTTAGTATGACAACAGATAAACCTTGGCTTGCTCAATATCCAGCAAACGTACCCAAGACTATTAATCCTGATCAGTATGAAAGTCTCATCGAGTTGTATGAAGAGTGTTTTGACCGCTTCCGTATGCATCCTATGACCATCTGTATGGGCGTTTCTCATACTTATGGAGACGTGGACAAAGCGTCTCTTGCTGTCGCTGCTTGGTTGCAAGCACAAGATATCCCCAAAGGTAGCGTAGTGGCAGTCATGATGCCAAATGTACCGCAATACTTACCGACGATGATCGGTATATTACGCGCCGGCTATGTTTGCACTCCTATCAACCCACTATACACTGGTCGTGAGCTACGTCATCAACTCAATGATTCAGGCGCTCAGGTTATTTTTGTCGTCGATAACTTTGCTCAAGCACTTGAGCAAGTCATTGAAGAGACGAACATCAAACGTATTGTCCTATCGAAAATGGGCGACATGATGGGACTAAAGGGTATTTTGGTCAACACCGTTATTCGTCAGGTCAAACGCTTAGTGCCTAAGTACAACCTGAATGACCCTAAGTATAATGTTACCAAATTCCCTGATGTGCTTAAAAAAGGCAAAAACCTGCCTTTTCAAACACCAAAAACCTCACTGCAACAAAAAGCTATTTTACAATATACCGGCGGTACAACAGGCCTATCTAAAGGCGCTATTTTAACCCAGCGTAACGTTGTCGCTGCTGCCATGCAATCAGAAGCATGGTATCGCCCTGTTACCTCTGAAATTAATGAGGTGTACATTAATATGGTGATGGCATTGCCGCTATATCATATATTTGCCTTTATGCTGAGCTTGCTAGGTATGCGTTCGGGTTATACTTTTATATTAATACCTAATCCACGAGACATGCCTGGATTTGTCAAAACCTTATCAAAACAGCCCTTCCATATTTTTCCTGCCGTCAATACCTTGTTTAAAGGGCTACTTGATCAACCAACCTTTAAAAACTTAGATTTTAGCGCATTACGTATCTCACAAGCAGGCGGTATGGCAGCGACTGAGCAGACGGCAGCGCGCTGGTTAGAAGTCACTGGTTGCCCGATGGTTGAGGGTTGGGGTATGACTGAAGGGGTTGCAGCAGGTACTGCTAACGTCATTACTGATCGCAAGTTCAATGGCACTATTGGCATTCCTGTACCTAGTGTCGATGTAATTGTGGTCGATGATAATGGCGAGACCGTAGGTTTTAATCAGTCTGGTGAAATGTGCATTAAGGGACCAAATATCACCTCAGGCTATTTTAATAAAGACAACACCAACGACTTTACTAAAGAGGGTTACTTCCGTACTGGTGATATCATTAGTATGGACGAAAAAGGCTATATCACTTTACTTGATCGCAAAAAAGACATGATTTTGGTATCAGGATTTAACGTCTTTCCGAATGAGATTGAGTCAGTTATGCTAGATTGCAAAGGTATTATTGATTGCGCAGTGATTGGCATTTCTGATGAGCATCAAGGCGAAGCGGTCAAAATTTATATCGTTCCTGCTGATAACAATGTTACCAAGAGTGATATTAAAGAATTTGCCTTGGACAATTTGACTGGCTACAAATGCCCGCGTCATATTGAATTTGTGAGTGAGTTGCCAAAGAGTAATGTGGGTAAAATATTGCGTCAAAAACTGCGTGAAAAACACATGGCAGATAACCCTCAAATGTTATAACTTCTAAAATCTGTACACATTAAGACCAATAAAAGAATCCCTCTATATCAGCATATAGAGGGATTCTTTTATTGGTCTTGATATTATTAATGTCGCTTGTACTAACTGACTTTATTGACCACCTGCAATGGCAAGTGCTTCATTGCTTGACCGACGATAGACCATGGTAGACTGGGTACACAAGCTTCATCAACCTCAGCTTCAATCGCTGCAACGATGGATTTGGTGCCCGTATCTGCATCTACTTCAAACGGTAATGGCTTGGCATTTTCATTGATTTCAGTACGGATATAGCCTGGATAAATAGTAGAGACTTTGATCGGCAGTTTGGTCAATAGCATATCAGCACGGATGCCCTCTGCCAAATGTGCCAAACCTGCTTTACTCGCACCATAGGCAGTCAAGTGCTTAGGTAATCCACGCATCGCTGACATACTAGATATCACGACCAAATGGCCGCTATTTTGTGCGCGAAAGATACTCATCGCTGCTTCACACTGCGCGAGCGCTGAGATAAAGTTAACTTCAACCGTACGGCGGTTGGTATCAAAGCGTCCTTTACCAATACGGCGGCTCTCGCCAATGCCTGCATTGACCACAACACGATCAATATGACCAAAGTCAGCCGTGAAGGCATCAAACACTTCAAAAATCGCATCATAATCACTAACGTCTAGCACTCGATACTCGATACGAATATCAGGATATTGTGCCATCAGCTCTATTTGTAGACTCTCTAAACGATCCGTACGACGCGCACAAATAGCAAGGTTGTATCCAAGCTTAGCAAACAATCTCGCCATGCCCTCGCCCAACCCTGAGCTGGCACCCGTGATTAAAACCGTTTTGCCACGACCAATCTGCTGTTTATTTAAACCTTTTAAATAACGTGCTGGTTGAACCGCGCCAAATAATTGATTTTTACTTTTGGTGGCTTTTTTTGCCACTAGGCTCAGTAATTTATTTTGCATGGACATTCTCTTATGTATCAATGATAACTTCAAGATAACGTAAACCCTTCCAACTGTCTATGTGGCTTTGGTGTTATCTGCGCTAGTAGCCAGCCACTACAGACTTTCTATAACAAGGTTTTAGCAACCAATCATGAATTATCGCCATGTCACAAAACGCTTACCATCAGCGAATAAATGACTATACTCATTTAATGACAGTAAACGTGAATTCTGCTCTTTTAAAGTAATAGATGTCACGCCCGTATTAACCAAGCTTTTATTGATTTGATACGCAGTCTGACTGCCTTGTTGTAATAACTGCGCGGTAATAGCCGCAATAATGCCGCCTGAAGTAAATACCAATACCGTACTATCACGATTTAAATTTAGCGTTGTCATCTGTATACGTATTTGCTCAAGCGCTTGCTTAGCTCGCTCATTAAACTGCGACCAGCTTTCTATATAATCTTGATCATAATCACCACCATGCCAGCGCTGCATCGCGTTATCGAATAACTCAGCCAAACGTGTCATCGGTACATCCGCTTTAGCAATCTCAGCTGCAATTGATGCTCGAGTGCTGAATGCTGGATCTGATTTAACAAAAACATCTTTATGATTAAATTCATCAAATTGTGGCAGTACATAGCTATCCGCCGCACTCATATCGATTGCAGGCTTGTTAGAGCTATCGGTATCAGCAAATGACTGATAACGCCGCCAAAAATGATGTGCAGAATCTTGTTGCCTGACCAAACTCCCCGTAAAAATAGCATCGATTCGGCGCTGGGTCGTTGCATAATGCTGGCCGAGCATTTGCGCTTGGATATCACCTAGCTCTGACAGCTGATCGTAATTTTCTTGTCCAAAGGATGCCTGGCCATGACGTGCCAGAAGAATGGTTGTCATAAAATACTGCCTTTTATCATAGTTTCAATATGCTGATTTCAAAAATTTTACTTGCTAAAAAATTACTCAACTGTTGATTACGGCGACTTAGCAAAATAGCCTTTCGGTAAAATACCTTTAATAACTTTTTGTACAGGCGCTGGTAATTGCTCAATGGTGGCAGCATCGACGCCCATATCTTGCAAATGCGGCTGCACATGAGTGTTGAATAACGCCTCACCTTCATACTGTGCTATCAACTTCAGAGATTTTGCATGCAATACATGAACGATAAGCCAAAAATTCTTAAACGCCGGATTGGTTGTTTGTTTATGATAGTAGCGGTAATAAATTTGCTGGACAATACCTGCTAGACGGAATAAACCAAATACTTCATAAAAAGTCCAATTATCTATCTCTAAACCTGATTGTTTAAGATAGTAATCCACCACTTCATCACGGGTCATCATGCCTTCTAAATGCGTGGGCTGACGGCGTGACTGCTGCATGATGATGTTGTCATCTTCTTCAATCCAATAAGCCAAGGCGCTACCCAAATCCATCAAAGGATCACCCAAGGTCGCCATTTCCCAATCAAGTACGCCGATAACCTTAGTTGGATCTGCGGCATCTAAAATGACGTTGTCAAAACGCCAATCATTGTGAATCAAGCAAGTCTTACTATCAGCAGGCGTATGCTTGCCAAGCCATTGACGTACTAATGCAAAGCTAGGGACGTTAGGTGTTTTGGCTTTGACATAACGCTTATCCCAACCTGTTACTTGGCGCTCGCAATAACCTTCGCCACGCCCAAGATTCACTAAATCAGGATGCGCTTTATAATCTACTTGGTGCAGCTCAACCAAAGCATCGATAACATTGGTACATAATGCACGCGTTTGCTCTTCGTTTAAATCAATCCCTTTTGGCAAATTGGCACGAGGAATGATACCTTCCATACGCTCCATGACATAGAAATCGGCACCGATGACGGACTCATCCGTACATAGCGCGACCATTTTAGGTACATAAGGATAAGCATCCTTTAAGGATTTTTGGACAGTGTATTCACGCACCATATCATGTGCTGATTTGGCTTTAGTGCCTTTTGGCGGACGGCGTAAGATTAAATCTTGGCTTTTACTTTCAGCGTTACCTTCGCCTTCATATTGCAGGCGATAAGTCCAGTTTGATGCTCCGCCTGAGAATTGGGTAACCGTTGGCTCGCCTGCTACATCGATTCCTTGGGCGCGTAGCCAGTTACTAACCGCTTTGGCGTCAAGCTCTTCGCCCTCGCGAACCTCGCCGCCTTTATCTAAGATTTTATTAGCTACTTCTTTATCCGTAGTATTGCTCTGATTAGCAGTTGCCATAAGACAGTCCTTATCGTGTGGTCAGTTATTTTTATTGATTATTTAGGGGTGAAGAATCCACTATCAAATGATTGATAGTGGATTTATAGTTATGGTCGCCATTGAGCTTGTTTTGTATTAGTTATAGATACAAATCTAAGTTACCTTAAGATTTAGCAGGTTTCGACGAACGGCTAAAACCTTGACGCTTTAGCTCAAGTTTCGCAATCATGGTTTTATGCACTTCATCAGGACCATCGGCTAAGCGCAGCGCTCGTGCTTGAGCAAAGAAACTCGGCAGCATCGTATCTTGGCAAACGCCCATGCCACCATGAATTTGAATCGCCATATCGACTACTTCTTGTAATACCGTTGGTGCAACGACTTTAATGGCAGAAATTTCAGTCAATGCTGCTTTGGTACCTTGCGCGTCCATTTTTTGTGCGGCATATAGAGTCAGCAAACGGGCTTGGTCAATCTTAATACGTGCTTCAGCAATACGCTCAAAGTTACCACCCAGTTGTAGCAATGGCTTACCAAAAGCCGTACGCTCCATACCGCGTTTTACAGCCAGCTCTAGCGACTTTTCAGCGGCCCCAATACAACGCATGCAATGATGAATGCGACCTGGCCCTAGGCGACCTTGCGCAATCTCAAAGCCCATACCTGGGCCACCGATAAAGTGGCTCACAGGTACACGTACATCATTAAAGCTGACTTCACCATGCCCGTGCGGCGCATCATAATCGCCAAATACTTTTAGCATGCGCTCGATATTGACGCCTGCAGTTTTTACTGGAACCAGTACCATCGAATGCTGATGATGACGGTCTTTAGTTTCATCAGGGGTGTATGCCATCACAATCAAAATATCAACTGCTGGGTCGCCAAGACCGGACGACCACCATTTACTACCATTGATAATAATCTCATCGCCATCGACAACCGCAGTCGCCTGCATGTTGGTCGCATCACTGGATGCCACCTCAGGCTCAGTCATACAAAATACCGAACGGGTTTTACCTTCCAAGATTGGCGTCAGCCATTTATCTTGCTGCTCTTGTGTACCGTAACGCCACAACAGCTCCATATTGCCACTATCGGGGGCATTGCAGTTAAAGACATAAGGCGCAAGTAAGCTGCGTCCTGTTAGCTCGGCAATCGGTGCATAATCGGTAACCGAAAGGCCAGCCCCTAGCGTGTCATCCGGCAAAAATAAATTCCATAAACCGGCTTCACGTGCTTGCTTACGTAAGCTCTCATACTTTTCTGGCCACTGCCAATTTTTCCAATTACCATCAGGATTTTGCTGATGACAATCTGCCCAAAACTGCGCTTCAATGGGCTCAATATGGGTTTCGATAAATGCTTGTACTTGGGCATGCATGGCTTGACCATGTTCTGTTGCTGTAAACATTAAGGCATTGCTAGACATAATGATTTCCCTATCCTTATTAATTATCTCAATCACGTTTTTATAAAAAACTTCATAGTGTACGTACGTAAACTCTGTATCGTATTTACCATTTATAACACAGCGATTATTTTTAAACAGCAAAAAGGCGCGACCCGTTAGGACACGCCTTTTACAAAATACAAACAATGCACAAATTAAGGTTAGAACTTTAAAGATCAGCTATGCACTAGCCTCTTAATACTTAAAACTACTTTAAGATATTTAAACGACTATTAAGGTCAAATCGTGCTAGTGCCTCTGGCAGCTTATCAACCGCCATGCTGATGGTCGCTTCTGCAGCTTGTGATAGCCCTAGCTTTTCTGCCAGTGTTGGCTTTTGGCGTGAATGCAGCGCATATACTTCGTTGTTTTCCATACGCTCTAATAGATAACTGTCTGATGTCTGTAATTTATCCACCAAGTTCAAATGCAGCGCATCTTCACCATACCAATGCTCGCCTGTCGCGACTTTATCTACATCAAGCATACCGCGGTAACGATTGACAAAGTGCTTAAACAACTCATGTGTTTGCTCTAGTTCTTCTTGATATTTGGCACGATCTTCATCATCATTTTCACCAAATACGGTCACAGTACGTTTGTAATCACCAGCCGTAAACATCTCATAATCGACATCATGGTTTTTGAGCCATTTATGAAAATTGGGCAGTTGTGATACCACACCGATAGAGCCAATAATGGCAAATGGTGCCGCTACAATATTGTCCGCTACACAGGCCATCATATAGCCACCACTAGCTGCAACCTTATCAACGCAGACGGTGAGTTTCAAACCGGCATCTTTTAGACGAGCCAATTGTGCGGCGGCTAAACCATAACCGTGTACTACGCCGCCACCCGACTCTAGACGCACCACTATTTCATCGCCTTTATTTGCGGTGCTTATTAGCGTGCTAATCTCTTCACGCAGGTGTTTAACAGCAGTGGCTTTGATATCGCCATCAAAGTCGAGTACAAAAACTTGTTGCTTACTATCGCTATTTTTTTTCTTATTTTTGGTTTTCGTTTTTAGGGCTTGTTTTGCTTTTTTAGCCAGTGTTTTTTTGAATTTTTTGAGGGCAGCTTTACCTTGAGTCGCCTCCATCAGGTCTTCACGGCGTTGCTCTTGGTTTTTATTCAGATGGATAACTCTTAGCTCAACAGGGTTTTTAGAGGGATTAAAAAGCATGAGTACGATTCCTTAAATGATTAAGACGGTCTTAGTGTAATTTTATAAGTTAAGCTGATATGCGCACGCGCGCTTATCTTTTCAAGCAAAGGAACAATATTTAACCTAAGGCAATTGTTACGGCATAAATACGGCTTATAGCCATCTTTACTGAGCTTTGATTGGGCTGATTCGGTTGTATAACAAAGGTAGATTAGGCATAATATACGTTTACACCAAATTTTCTGTAGCCAACGTGATGACTATTTGTCTTAATCGCGTTGTTTGCGCTTCTTTTAACTAAACTAGTTATTATCTAAAAGAAGGGCAACGATGGCTGCATTATTGTATTTCGAATTGGGCTGACAACTGGATAATTATATTATGACGCATAGCGAATACCGAGACGAATATTGCGGAGCCGTAACCGAAAGCTTAATTGAGCAAACCATTAGTGTCGTAGGCTGGGTACATCGTCGTCGCGATCACGGTGGCGTGATTTTCTTAGACATGCGTGACCGCGCTGGTATCTTGCAGGTCGTTGTCGATCCTGATACCCCAGAAGCGTTCGCTATTGCTGATGCAGTACGTCCTGAATATGTAATAAAAATCACAGGTCGTGTCCGTCAACGCTACGCGGGCACTGAAAACGCAAATATGACCAGTGGTCACATCGAGCTGTTGGCGAAAGAAATCGAAGTGCTTGCAAAGTCTGAAACTCCGCCATTCCCATTAAATGATGAGAAAAGTACGGTATCAGAAGATTTGCGTCTCAAATATCGCTATCTTGATATGCGCCGTCCACAAATGCAAGATCGTATGGTATTCCGTGCGAAAGCCACCTCAGCGATTCGTCGTTATTTAGATGATCATGGCTTTTTAGACGTAGAAACCCCTATCTTGACTCGTGCAACGCCAGAAGGTGCTCGTGATTATCTTGTGCCTTCACGTACGCGTCCGGGTAACTTCTTTGCCTTACCGCAGTCGCCACAGCTGTTTAAACAGTTATTGATGGTCGCAGGTTTTGACCGCTATTATCAAATCGCTAAGTGCTTCCGTGATGAAGATTTACGTGCGGATCGTCAGCCTGAATTTACCCAAGTCGATATTGAGACTTCTTTCTTAAATGAAGAAGAAATCATGAATATCAACGAAGGTCTGATTAAGCATGTCTTTAAGACGATGATGGACGTTGAATTTGAACAGTTCCCACGTATGACTTATGCTGAAGCCATGCGTGATTATGCCTCAGACAAGCCTGACTTGCGTATTCCGCTTAAATTGATTGACGTTGCAGACTTAATGAAAGACGTTGATTTTAAAGTGTTTGCCGGTCCTGCTAACGATCCTAAAGGTCGCGTTGCTGCCCTACGCATCCCTGGCGGTGCTTCATTAAGCCGTAAGCAAATCGATGCGTATACCAAATTTGTTGGCATCTATGGTGCACGTGGTTTGGCTTATATTAAAGTCAACGATGCCAGCAACATCAATAACGGTGTGGATAAAGAATCTGGTCTACAGTCTCCTATCATTAAGAATATGACTGATGGTGTATTGGTAAGCCTCATTGAGCGTACTGGTGCAGAAAGCAATGATATTATCTTCTTTGGTGCGGATAAAGCCAGTATAGTCAATGATGCCATCGGCGCCCTACGTCAAAAGATTGGTTTAGATTTAGAAATGACCACTTGTGAGTGGGCACCACTTTGGGTAACTGACTTCCCGATGTTTGAAGAAACTGAAGATGGTCGCTGGACCTCAATGCACCATCCGTTTACTAAGCCAAAAGGTTCGGTTGAAGAATTAAAAACCAATCCTGAATCTGCCCTTTCTATCGCTTATGACATGGTATTAAACGGCACTGAAGTGGGTGGTGGTAGTTTACGTATCAATACACTTGAGATGCAAACAGCCGTATTTGAAGCATTGGGTATTGATGATCAGGAAGCAGAAGACAAATTTGGCTTCTTGCTTGACGCGTTAAAATTTGGTGCGCCGCCACATGGTGGCTTGGCATTTGGTTTGGATCGCTTAATCATGCTTATGGTAGGCGCAAGCTCTATCCGTGACGTGATTGCCTTCCCAAAAACCAAAACTGCTGAATGTCCATTGACCCAAGCACCGGCTGAGGTGAATACTAAGCAGCTACGTGAGCTTGGTATCCGTGTCCGTGAAAAGGTACAAGCTGACACCAGTAAGTCTGCTGAATAAATAGTCTGATCATGAGAAGCTATTTTTTACAGTGCCTGTTATGTGATTCATTACTGTGTGAATGGTCATGAATCCGTATCATATTTTCAAAATCGTGCCACTGTCTGTCTTGCAGATGCTGGCACGTTTTGTTGCGTGGATAATCTTAAGGATGCCAAGCGCTAGTATCATGCGCACGGTTAAAATCAACATGGCACTGATTGCCCCTACGTTATCTCATCTGCAAAAACAAGCCTTAACCAAAGATATTATCTATCATCAATGTCTAACCAGTATTGAGTCAATCAAAAGCTGGGCGATGCCACCTGATTGGAGTATCGCTCAAATTCGTGACGTTCATAATAAAGACATTTTACTTGATGGACTTGCTAGTCCTAATGGCATGCTCGCGATCGTACCGCATTTGGGTACATGGGAGATGATGAATGCTTGGCTCAATCAATTTGGCTCGCCAACCATCATGTATAAGCCCGTAAAAGGTGACATTACCAACAATTTTATATTGCAAGGTCGTGCCCGCCTCAATGCGACATTAGTACCGACGGATGGTAGCGGTGTAAAAGCAGTATTTAAAACACTCAAACAAGGTGGTTTTAGTATTGTCTTACCTGACCACGTTCCTGACCCCTCAGGCGGTGTCATCGTGCCTTTTTTTGGCATTGAAACGTTGACCAGTACTCTCGCCTCCAAACTTGCTAGTAAAACCAAATGCGCACTGGTCGGATTGGCATGTATTCGCCGCGACGACGGGCATGGCTTTGATATTTATTGCTATAAACTCGATGACCCAGCCTTATATGATCGCAATACTGAAACGGCAGCTTATGCACTCAATCTAGCAATGCAACGTATGATTGAAGACAATTACAGTCATTACATGTGGGGGTATCGACGCTTTAAGCATATCCCTATGATAGACAACCCTTACAACACTGATGAAGCCAATCTAGCCGCATTTATTCGCGCACATCATCCTAGTGTCGATAATAAATAAAATAGATACAGTGAAATCCGTACGCTACTGATAGACTCTCAATTTTAGTGTTGTTTATCAATTTTTTAAAAGTTAGCCCCTTATTTATATAAATATGAGTGCACTATGGCAACTGACATGAATCAAAATTTACCAACCAATCAAACGCCAACAGACAGTAAAAACTCTGATCAGCGTTATATCATTTGTATGAAATGGGGTGATAAATATGGTGCTGAATATGTTAACCGTCTTTATAACATGGTGCATCGTAACCTAACTTTAGATTTTCAGATGGTTTGCTTAACTGATGACAGTATTGGTATCGATCCTGCTGTTATCTGCCACCCTATCCCTGAGCTCAATCTACCTGCAGGACCTGAGCGTGGCTGGAAAAAGCTCACGACGTTTAAGCCCGAGCTTTACGATTTAAAAGGCGTCGCCTTGTTTTTAGATATTGATATTGTTATCGTTGATAATATCGACGGCTTTTTCACTTATGAAGCTGAGCATGAAGATAGTGTGGTTATCATTCGTGACTGGAAAAAACCTTGGCGGATGATTGGCAATAGCTCGGTATACCGCTTCAATATCGGTATGGATACTTATCCTGATTTGCTCGCAAATTTTGAACGTAATTTTGAAACTATTCGTACTCAAGTTCGTCATGAGCAAGCATATCTGTCCAATTATTTACGTGAGCATCATCATTTAGAGTATTGGGACAAAGACTGGTGTGTTAGCTTTAAATATCAGTGTATTGCACCTATTCCGTTTAATCTAGTACGGGCACCTACTCTGCCAAATGATGCTAAAATCGTTATTTTCCATGGTGAGATTAATCCACCGGATGCCATCAATGGCGGAAGCGGTAAATGGTATCGTCATGTGAAGCCGAGCCCTTGGTTAAAGGAGTATTGGGTATAATTTAATCATCAAAACATCATTACTTTAAAATATCTGGAGTTGAAATTGCGATTACCTCCTATGATTGAGTTTGAGGTTGGTAATCAGCCTTTCTCTATTCACGCATTTGACGCGCAAGAACCCCAACAAAACCTTGACCGACGAGCTGTCAATATCATTGCTTCAGGTCCCTCTATTGCTGATGTAGATTTTATACCTTTACTAGATACAGCCACGATTTTTATTAATGGTAGTATTAGTCTCACTGCTCAGTATAGTTTTATCAATGTCGTCGGTTATGTCATTAGTGATGCACGTTTTATCCTTCATCAACCTGATATATTAAATAAATACTATACTGGTCAGCCCTTATATGCCACCTTGGCAGTATTCGAAGCATTGGTGAGTGCCCATCCTGAGATAATAGAAAAATATCATCATAAGATGTGTATTATCTATCTTGTTGACAGACCGTGGGGTGTTAAAGGAAATGATTCAGAATTTAGTCTTTTGCTGTTAGGTAAGGAGTCACGATACCAAGCGCTCAATAGAAAAACACCACTATCAGCATTTGCTAAGCATGCTAAATTTGTTATCGATAGCTATCATCAGCCAGCACCTATCGGACTGTCTTTAGATATCACTTACGGCTTTGTAGAAGCAGGAACCGTCGCCTACGTAGCAACACAACTGGCTTTCTCCCGTGGTGCAGGTGTGCTGCATTTATATGGTGTTGATCTACTTAATAGTAACGAGCCGCGTTTTTATGAAGATAGAGAGCGTAGCGCGCCCACGACGCTAAATAATGTCATCAGCAAGACCATTGTACCGTCATTTAATTTATTAGCCAAAACCTATCAACAATATGGCGTGCGTGTTACCAATCACTCTCCTATCTCTAAATCACTTTTCGACTTTAGTTAATATCATTTACTATTGATAGCGAAAAATCTAAATACTGCTGTGCAATGTGTTTTGGTAATAGCTGCTGATCTAACGGCGTTATAAATTGATTCGCATTATCTAATGCCTGACTTATTAGCGCTGCCAACCCTTCGATATCATCAATAGCAACTAAGTTTTTCTGTGGTAACAGCTCTCTTGGACCAAAGGGGCAATCCGTACTGATAACAGGTACATTTAAGGCTTGCGCTTCGACGATAACATAACCAAAGCCCTCGTACTTAGAGGTCATGACGAGTAGTGCGGCTCCCACAATCAACGGATAAGGATTGGTATAAAAGTCTAAAAAATATACTTTATCCTCAATTTTTAACTCAATCGCTAATTGTTTTATGTCATCTTCAAGTCGACCTTTACCTACCAAAACCAATGGTAGTCTGCGCTCTGTTTTGGCATAGGCCTGCAGTAAATCACGATGACCTTTCATAGCGTCAAACGAAGCGACATGAATAATATAACCCTTGTCAATCAAGCCAAACTCTTCAATAGAAAAAGTCTCGCTGGCCAATTGCTGAATTTGACTGACATCGCATGGGTTATAAATGGTCGCAGTTCTATGCTTATGATGACCAATAAGCGCTAACAAATCTTGACGTGTGCCTTCGCTGACACAACTACACGGATGAGCGCCATAAACCACTTTTAAATGACTTATGGTTTGAGCAGATATGGTTGCTAGCTTTTCTTGAAACTGTTTGGACACTGCGGTGTGCAATACGTTCACTATATTTGGTAGCTTACTATATGCCATAATCCAATTAACCTTGTAAATATTGGCCAAGATTAATTTAGGTGTTCCGATATTTTTTAGTACATATTCATCAATGCGCGCTGCAACCTGTTTATAAGCGGTGGCTTGCTCAGTTTCTATATTAAAAAGCGGCTGATTATAAGGGACGATGTGGTAATGCACGCGAGAATCTAAGCACATATCTGTCGTATCTTCTAGGCAAAGCACATGGACATCATAATCCATATCTATATAGGCACGCGCCAATGTCGTGACCATACGTTCTGCACCGCGCCCTTCTAACGCTTTTAATATTAGTAAAATAGTTGGTTTATTGCTAGTTATCATAGTAACCCGTCCTTCATACTTGTGATGCCTATCTTGGTATAATAAATAGCCGTAAAATAATTGTTTAATATTGCAGCGCTCTACCTTTGTATGCTAGTCTCCTCTATTTTTATATTACGAACAAGCATCTATTAAAACATTTTTTTATTCATTCGCTAATACATTTGTTATTGTCTAATTAAACTGTAGGCTACCATTTTTTAGGGTATTAGCCCTTATTTTGATGCAAATCTAAATCACTATCTACAGGAGCATATGGTGTGAATCATGTAAAAAATATTAGGTCATACCGCTTATCAGTAGTAATGATAGTTAAAAATGAAGCCAAAAACCTTGCTATTACCTTACCTTCTCTGCAAGGATTGGCTGATGAAATCATCGTATTAGACTCAGGCAGCACCGATAATAGCCGTCAGCTCGTAGAGCAATATGGCGGAACATGGTATGTCAATACAGATTGGCAAGGATTTGGCAAACAACGTCAATTGGCACAGTCATATGCGACCGGTGATTGGATTTTTGCATTAGATGCTGATGAAGAAGTTACTCCTCAGCTTAAAGAAAGTATACTAAAGATCATCACACAAAAACCTGATAATACAGTCTATGGTATTAAGCGTATTGATTGTATTTTTGGGCACGAAATTGACCCTAGCTATTGGGCAATAAAAGCACACTGGCGTTTATATCCCTGTCACTTTTATTATAATGAAAATCTAGTCCATGAATCTGTCGTCTTACATAATGCTATTACTAAGACATTAGATGGGTTTATGCGCCATCATACAGCCGAAACGCCACTATTTTGGCTACAAAAACGTTTAGATTATGCTAAGGCGTGGGCTGAGGATCGCCATAAAAAAGGTAGAAAAATTAGCTTTTATAAAGTTATTTTCAATCCAATTTGGGCATTTATTAAGCAGTACCTAATAGATGGACGCTTCTTAAAAGGCAAATACGGACTCATATATTCGCTGCTATTTATGCAGTATACCTTTAATAAATACGCTATTTTATATGACCTAACATACAATAAAACAGAGCAAGCATTTATAAAATCGTTGGAAATAGCTGAAAACTTACAGCCAGTAGACGTATCGAAAAAACAAAGCAGCTTGTCTTTAGTAATGATTGTAAAAAATGAAGGCAAGCATTTACAAGAATGTTTAAAAACGGTACAAGATATTGTAGATGAAATCATTATTTTGGATTCTGGTAGCACAGATGATACTAAAGCCATTGCCCTACAGTATGGTGCTAAATGGTACGTCAATGAGCAGTGGCAAGGCTTCGGAAGACAGCGACAGTTGGCACAATCTTATGCTACTTTTGATTATGTCTTAGTACTAGATGCAGACGAACGTCTAGAGAATAATTTAAGACACTCTATTGCTAGGTTGTTAAATGAGCCGCTACAGACTGATAGAGTATTTAGTGTGGCTCGAGTCAATCAGTTTTGCGGCGTCGAAGTACAGAAACGAATATGGTATACAGATAAACTGGCACGATTATATGCCAATAGCTTATTTAAATACTCTAATTTAGACGTTCATGAATCGTTAGATCAAAAAGGCGTTCCAAGTGAGGTATTGAAAGGTTATCTATTGCATATTACCAATGATAATTTACACCATTTTTTGATGAAAAATGTGCGCTACAGTCATGATTGGGCAAGAGAAAAACATCATAAAGGTAAAAAGGTAACGCTTTTAGGCATGGTATTACGTTCTTGGTTTTCTTTCTTTCGTGAATACATCATGCGTGCTGACATATTAGGCGGGGCTTATGGCTATATTTTGGCTTTCGCCTCATTAGGCTACACAATGGATAAATATATAATGCTTTGGCAGCTTAACCAAGGAAAAGATTGAATGCAGAACCATGTCATCAGCTTAACAACCGCGACTGATCGTCGTCAGCACATCATTCAAGAATTTACAAAGCAAAACATCCCTTTTAAATTCTATGATGCGATAACAGTCTCTCAATTGACGGAAGTGTCTAAAGCATTAGGTTTACGCTTGGCAGAAAGTGAGCGTTTATCACCTATAGAAAAAGCTTGTTTTTTGAGCCATGTTTGCTTATGGCAAAAAATAATAGACGACAATCTCGAATATATGTCAATATTTGAGGACGATATATACTTAGGAGAAAATGCTAATAATTTTCTCACTGATAATCAATGGATATTAGATAACTTAATTGACATGGATATTATCAAATTAGAAACAGCATTTGAAAAAATTCATCTTGATAAAGCATCGATTAGCTATAAGGATCGGTGTGTCTCTCGCTTAAGAAGCTCTCATACTGGAACAGCTGCTTATATAATCTCAAAAAAAGCAGCTATTACCCTGCTTCAGCATGTTAGATCATTAAGTGCAAACGACTACATAGCAATAGATCACCTGATATTTGGTAAATTATTAAACATTACATGTGTTTATCAATTATCCCCTGCCTTAAGCATACAATCGACTATTTTAGAGCCAGAGAACCCCACTTTGGAAAGTGATATAAGCAAAGCTCGTTCAGCACATAATAGCAATATGCTTAAAAACCCAAGGGACTTAAATCATTTTTTCAAAAAGATAAAACGTAGTATCGGCAAACGTATTTTTTACACTACCGTACCTTTTGAATAATAAAAAATTAGTCTTTCATTTTTAATCTTTCTTTAATATTTGCTTTGGCTCTTGGTTTAGTTGCATTAAGTACTTCGCCTGCAAGCACTTTTTCATAGCATTCCATATAGCCTTTTGCCATGGCAACATGACTAAAATACGTCTGCGCATGATGATGACAAGCACGTCTATCAAATCTATCAATATTTTTAGTCGCCTCAACAAGCTCGGCATAACTGTCAGATAAAACGCCAATATCCTCTTGCGAGATGATATCTGGTAGAGACCCAAAAGGTGTTGCCAGTACAGGACAACCCAGATATAGGCTTTCAATGACTGCCAATCCAAAAGGCTCATGCCATAACACGGGAAAGAGCAATCCTTTGGAGTGACGGAGTAACTGATTTTTTTGCTCACCACCGACCATTCCATGGAAGGTCAGTTTTGAGGACGTATAAAAATAAGGGTTCCGACGGATGTTAAAACGATCGCCGCCTAATACATGTAGCGGAATATCCGCTTGCTGCGCTATTTTCACAGTTCCTTGCAGGTTCTTAATTCGCCAAGAAGCTTTTGCTAAAAAATGGACATAGTTTTTAGGATTAAAGTCTGGCTCGCCATAATCATTCCAATACAAACCATTATGCACATAGCAATTGGCATTATAGTTTTCCGCATGCTTCTTTGATAAATAGATCGTATTGACAGGGTATTCTTTTTCAATCTCGCTGTTACTGTGTTCAGTACACACAAATGGAGTATCGATATCATTATCATAGCGAAAATGAAAGTGAATGATATCTGCCCACCCTTCTATTTGCTTTTCTAAAGGCAGTTGCTCATCAAAATAGACCGCATCTTTATGTGAGCTTTTGTGCTTGGTTAAAAACCTGACTTCATGCCCTAGTGATTTTTGTCCTTGATACAATCCCCATAACACTCGTTCAGTACCACCATAATCTTTGGGTGGAATACTTAACTGAGTCAAAAGTACATGTAATATTTTCATCATTTAACCTTTTAATCTTTTAAGACAAAATCATATGGGAGATTTTGAGTCACCTCAGGTGCTGTCTCATGTAAAGCATGACCATTTAAGACTTTTTCATAAAAACATAAGTAGTTCTTACTCATCACAAGGTGATTGAATGTGTCTCGTGCATAATCATGACAGCGCTGACGACTAAATTGTCCAATATTTCTTAGAGTATCTATCATCACACTTTTACTATCGGTACTAACACCGACATCTTGATTGATGAGCTCTGGTAGAGAACCACATCGACTACCAATAACAGGGCAGCCTAAATATAGGCTTTCAATCATAGCTAAGCCAAAAGCTTCATTTGTTAGTACAGGAAAAATCAACGCTTGCGAGTTGCGAATAACCTGATTCTTCTTGTCACCGCCAATCATGCCATAAAACTTAAGATCATTACCCGGATAAATATAAGGTTGATATTTTCCGTCTTTACGCCATTTTAAGCAGTAACGTTTACTACCAATAACATGCAATTTTTTATTTGCTTGTCTTGCAATATCCACACTGTCTTTTAAATTTTTGTCTTTATATTTTGCATTCGCTAAAAAATGTACATAGTTTTCTGGCTGCTTTATATTAGGTTGCTCATAATCCTCCCAGTATAAGCCATTATAAACATACGCTTCTCCCCCACTACGTTCGGCATGTAATTTCCCCAGAAATATAGTATTTTTAGGAAATATAGCAGGGGTAATCTGTTGGTTATGCGTTGTACAAACAAAAGGGGTTTTTAATGTCCCTTGAAATAAGAAATGGAAATGAATAACATCGGCCCAGCCTTCTACTTGATCTTCAATTCCCTGAGCAGGATTGTATAAAATTGAATCAGGATGTTGGTTCTGATGCTTGGTCATAAACTTAACGTCATGCCCCAACTCTTTTTGCCCTTTATATAATGCCCAAACAACACGTTCAGTGCCTCCATATTTTAAAGGCGGTATAGGCATCCTAGTAAGCAGAACATGAAGGATTTTCACAGCTACCTCGATATAATGTGCGTTCAAACCAGATTAGTAAAATACTTTAAAAAGCAGTTATTGTAGACTATTTATGAATATAGTTATTTAATACCTCTACTTAAAAAGAATCATTTAATCATAAAAAAGCTGGACAGTGACGTCCAGCTTTTTTAAAAAACAAAGTAACACAATCAGTCAATAAAGCTTAACCAATCCATATACTGCTCATTACGACCATGAACCACATCAAAGTACAAGGTTTGCAGCTTTTCAGTCAAGGGTCCGCGACCACCATTACCGATAGTACGATCATCGTATTCACGAATAGGCGTGACTTCAGCAGCGGTACCTGTCATAAATATTTCATCCGCTAAGTAAAACTCATCACGAGTGATACGGCGCTCAACAACTTTAATGCCCAAATCTTCAGCGAATTGGACAATAGTTCGACGCGTGATACCGTCAAGTGCCCCGCCTGCTAAATCAGGGGTATGTAGCACACCATCTTTAACTAAGAATAAGTTCTCGCCAGCGCCTTGGCAGACATAGCCTTGTGGATCCATCAAGATGGCTTCGTCATAGCCGTTACGGGTCACTTCTTGGTTTGCCATGATAGATACTGGGTAGTTGCTTGAGGCTTTTGCTTTACACATGGTCACGTTTGGCAAATGATGGGTATATGATGACGTTTTTACACGAATACCGTTTTTGATACCTTCTTCACCAAGGTACGCGCCCCAATGCCAAGCGGCTACCATGGCATTAACGCTATTATCACGTGATGATAGACCCAGTTTTTCGGCACCGAACCAAATCAGCGGGCGAATATAAGCTTCTGCTAAGTTATTCTGCTTGACCACATCTTTGTGTGCTTGCTCAAGTGTTGCTGCATCAAAAGGCACATCCATTTGGAAAATCTTTGCGGAACCTAGCAGACGCTCAGTATGTTCTTTTAAGCGGAAAATCGCGGTACGGTTATCAGCAGTTTGATAGGCACGGACGCCTTCAAAGACTGCGATACCATAATGCATGCTGTGCGTAAGCACATGAATTTTGGCATCTGGCTGTTCAATCATCGTGCCATTCATCCAAAGCTTGCCTTCCTTTGTTGCCATATTCATCTAATAATCCTTATGCTAGCGCTAACGTCTAACTTTTTTGTTGAGTGTTAAGTAAATGTTTTAATTAAAATTTTATAATGACACTGAGTGTCTGTTTTAATGCACGAATATCATGTGCAAATTTAATGCGCAAATGATTATATCACCAGCACGCCAAGCAAATGAAATATTTTAGTTCATTACTGCAGTGCCCTTATTTATATGGCGTTAAATATCAGTACCAAGACTGTCTTAACACTGTCCTTTCATTCAGCACAGCCTTTTTAATACCGCTATTCTGTCGATTCCACACCCATCAAATGCTGCCACTGCGCCTGTACGAGTGCACGTGTTTCAGTCCAAAGCGACTCATCGACCAGTAATGACTGCTCGGATAGTGCCAATTGATGCGTTGCAGCCCTTATGCGCAAATAAGCATCCGTCAAATCTTGACAGATCTCACGCTCCCAAATACCTAGTGTCGCCATCTCCTCAAAGATACGGACGTTATCGCTCCATTTGGTCAAGGTTGGATGCTCATGCGAATAGGCCAGTACGGCAAATTGTGCCAAAAACTCGATATCAATGACACCGCCTGCATCTTGTTTAAGATGAAACTTACCCGCTTGCTGTTGCCATTGGCTCGTACCCAGATGCTTTTGCATTTTGATACGCATACTTGTCACTTCGATACGTACTTCCTCAATTGTGCGCGGTAATGCTAAGACCGTACGGCGAATATCACAAAAACGGGCTGTGACGCGTTTATCACCGCAGATTGCACGCGCCCGTACCAGCGCTTGATGCTCCCATGACCAAGCTTTCTCAAGCTGATAGGTTTCAAACGCATGACAAGACACCACCATCATGCCAGCATTGCCGGAGGGACGCAGGCGCATATCTACCTCATAAGCACGGCCATCACGGGTTTGGGTATTAAGATAGGTCATGAGCTTTTGCGCCAAGCGTGCCGCAAACTTCATGCCACTGACCGAATTTTCACCCGTGGTCATACCCTGCTCTTTTATTTTATGCAAAAACACCAAATCTAAATCTGATGAATAAGACAACTCAAGACCGCCAAGCTTACCGTATCCGATAATAGCAAAGCCGCAATCCGCTTCGGTGACCGGATCGCCATCTTGGCCAATAGGATAACCATAACGTTTCACAATTTCAGCGAAAGCACGCTCAAGCGCCGCTTCTAATACCACCTCGGCAATGTATGTTAAAGAATCCGACACCTTCATGATTGGACGTTCAGCCAACACATCACTGGCGGCAACCGCTAATACTTGATTCTTTTTAAACAATCGTAATACGCTAAGCAGCTTTTCTTCGTCATTAGGCTCTACTCTCAATAACTGCTGACGCAAGATATCACGCAGCTCAAGCTTGTCTGGTAAATGCCGATAGCGTTGCTGTAAAAATGTATCTAATAACACTGGATACTGTGCCAGCTCTTTGGCAATCCAAGGGCTAGCAGACAGCATCGGAATCAACTCAACCGTGGCGTTTGGGTTCTCTGCAATCATAACCAAGTAGATAGAACGACGACAAATCGCTTCCAGCAAGGCAATCAAGCGCGGCAATGCAGTATTCGCCAATTGCTGCTGATCTTGATGAGCAAGTAGCGCATGCACAATGACTGGATACGCTCCGTCCAAGCGTTCACGAGCCTCATCGCTTAAATTGGCAACCATTTTTGACTGCCAAAAATTTTGCAATTGGCTATGATTCTCTTCCGTCAACACGTCATTTAAACGAGCCACTTGCTCATCCAAGTTAGCAGGTTCTAGCTCATCATTGTGATCCGGTACTTGTCTTTCAGTAACCATACGCTCAAACGGCACATTGACATGATATCGATGATAATTAAGCGTATTTAATAATGCAGCCCAGTCTTCAAACCCAAGTGTGAGCGCAAGATTGTGCTGCCAATGGGCATCATGAGGAAGACGCTGGGTTTGCTGGTCATTGATCGCTTGAATACCGTGCTCAAGCCGGCGTAAAAACCGATAAGCACTCTGCAGTTCTTGATAAGTGGTTTCTTCTAAATACTTAAGCTCATACAGCGCCTGCATTGCCTTTAAACAAGATTTGACCTGTAGCTGCGGATGCCGTCCGCCATAAATCAACTGGAAAGCTTGAACGATAAACTCGATATCTCGAATACCACCAGCACCGAGTTTGATATTATCCAAATCTTCACGCTGGGCGACTTGATTTTGGATCAGAGACTTCATCTCTCGTAATGCCGAAAAAGCACTATAATCGACGTAATATCGAAAGACAAACGGTTTAATAAGTGCTTGAATGTCATCATAGAACGGTCGCTCTATATGTCCAACCACGCGGGCTTTTAACCAAGCAAATCGTTCCCATGCCCGCCCATGCTGAGAAAAGTACTTCTGTAACGCCGATAGATGAATCGCTAAATCACTACCATCGCCCCATGGGCGCAGGCGCATATCTACCCGAAACACAAAACCATCTGCTGTATTGTTATCGAGCAGCTTAATAATACCTTGACCAAGGCGCGTCATAAAGCGCTTGTTATCGATACTGCGTGTGCCTTTGGCTTTATCCCCATCAGTTTCACCGCGCGCTTGATGGATAAAAATCAGGTCAATGTCACTTGATAAGTTCAGCTCATGAGCGCCAAGCTTGCCCATTGCCATAATCGCCATATCATCAACTTGCGCATTGCCTTTCTCATTAATAAAGGTAGGCTGACCATATTGAGTCACCAACTGCTGATAGGTATAGTTTTTCGCAAATAAAATACAACCATCAGCGAATTCGGACAACTCGTCGGTCAATTGCTCAAGCTCAATCACTACCAACGCGTCTTGCCATACCCAACGCATCATCAGTAGCATACGCAAATTGCGTAAACCACTCATCACTTTGGTTTCATGACCAAGCTGATAATTTTCGTCCAATGTATAATCTTGTATTAGGTCATCAATCTGTTGGCGCGTTAAGGTCGTGTCTAAAGGATAACTGCGTAAAAACGTCTGGCAGGCGCCCGTGCGACTTTGCCAAATTTGATAAGCAAACTCACTGGCAGTTTGCAATACTTGTAGCTGTTCTGATGTGGGCTGATAGCCGTTACCATTTGGAGTGGTAGATAGCATAATGATGTTACCTCATTGCAGCATAGAGCCATAAGCCTACGTGAACTGGGCGAATAAGTTTATTGTTTTTTCTTACGGAACGGTCACAACTGCTATGGATCAGTGAAACACCATGCTTTTATAGTAACATAAATAAAGTAATGCGCTGCCAAGAGCAAGCATATAGCGAATTCAGTATTAAAGCGCTACAGTAGGACTGGGATGAATTTTACGCAGCCTCTGTCGGCGTAGGCACAGCACGCCAGAAAAATTTATACCAGTACTACGTTGGAACATAACGTATCTGTTTTATTTAGAATTGACTATACTTGCAAAAAATGAAAAAGCGCTGAATGATGATACAATATACAGCCATACAAGGTCTCAGTTCTTTTTCAATACTCATTTATTCAATGCTTATTAATACTATGTGATACCGCCATTATGACACTCTCAACACCTCTACTTTTAATTACCGCTGACCCAAGCCATCCACTTGCCTATCTGGCATTACGCTATGCGCGCGCTTATCTACAAGGCGCTTCTACAGATAATAAAGAAGGTAACAGCACCAATCATGAAAACTCTGTATTAAACATCTTTTTTTATGCAGATGCAGCACATACTGCCAATCGTTTAAGGTGGCAGTCAGCTGATCAATCAAATATTACCCAAGAGTGGCAGGCACTGGCAGCACAGTATAATCTTGTGCTGCCAGTATGCGTCAGTACGGCACTCAGTCGCGGTATTAGTGATACGGACAACAGCAGCCGTCATCAGTTAGAGACAGAAAATCTAGCGACAGGTTTTAAGCTAGTAGGTCTGAGTGAGCTTGCTATGATGATGCAAGGCGACTGTCGCTTACTACAATTCTAATAAAAATGATGGAAATAAAAATTCAGTTTGATACTAATAGATAGCGACAAACAAGATTAGGAATACCTCATGAAATTACTCATTCGGCTGCATACGCCCACTGAAATGGCAAGCTATGAAGGCTGTGCGCTGGCTTTGACTTTGGCAACCTTTGGGCACGAAGTGCAGCTGTATTTGGATGCGCCCGTCTTTGGATTTTTAATGCAGCCAAACTCACGCTTGCAAGGTATGATTCAAGCGCTTGAGCTTTATGACATGCCGCCAGCGTGGCTACCTGAAGATGTTTTTAGTGGCTGGATAGCTGGCATGCTACCGACGGACTTGGCAACGCAGTTAGTCTTGATTCCAGAAGAAGTAAATTTACAAATATTTGAGCAAATTCTCACTTTTTAATCTTAAAGCTATAAATAGCAAAGCTGATATAAAATTTTATTGTTTCAAACCTATAGCAAGCAATCGGACACGAGTATGGCAACTTTATATCAATTACATAGCAGTATGGATACGCTCAGACGCACTACGGAACAAATGGCGTTGTCATGGCAGGCGGACGATAGCATCCTTTTATTGGGTACGACCGTCGCGTATATAGATTGGTTCAATGCGTATTTGGGCGATATCGAGAATATGGAAATAGAAACCATTGCTGGTATTTACGCGCTTGCCGACGATGTGGCACAGTTGCATGAAAACACCGCAGCGAAGCTTAATCTAGCGGCAAAGCTCACTGGTATTTTAAGCGATGCCGAATGGGTAGCGATGACCCAAGACAGCCGCTTTGATAAAGTAGTGACGATTGCCTTATGAGTATGTCTACTAACTCGTCTACATCCTCTCTGAGCTCAATCGATTTAGCATTAGACGATGTGGCATTAGACCAAGATGGGCATTTATGTGACCACACTATCTGGACGCCCGTTATTGCACAGCAGCTAGCTAATACCTTGGATGTCGTCTTAGATACTGAGCGCTTGGCAGTGTTACAGCAAGTACGAGCTTTTTTTGTAAAATTCAATCACGCACCTGCTACGCGCCCGTTGATTAAATGGCTACAGCAAACCTTGCCTGATAATGACATCAGTAATCAAAAGCTGCAGCAGCTATTCAATACTGGTTTGGTCGCCCGCCATGTCAATCGCCTTGCTGGGCTGCCCAAACCCCCTAATTGCTTATAAATGCCCATAAAAAAGGCAGATAAATCATTTTCTTTATCTGCCTTTTTTAATTTTAATAATAAAAATTACTCTTTAGGGTCGTAGACGGTGAGTGTCTCATAGCCGATACTACGACCTTCATCACCGCCAAATCCTTGTTGTCGCCATACCTCATATAAACATATTGCCACGCTGTTCGACAGATTCAAACTGCGTGAATCTGCTAGCATCGGCAATCGTAGCCAGTTATCAGCGCCAATATCTTCACGTATATCATCTGCCAGTCCCGCTGTTTCTGAGCCAAAAACCATGGCCACATTATTTCCATAAAACTCACTGCCCGATTCTGCAGTCTCTTGTCCACCAAAATCATAATCATAAAAAGGCTTACTTAACTTGGTAGTCAACGCCGTAATGGTATGACAGTCAGCATCTTGCAGTGCTTGCTTTGCCATTGACCAATTGTCGTGCACTTGCAGATGGGCATACTCATGATAATCCAATCCTGCACGGCGCAATTTTTTATCATCCAGCTCAAACCCTAATGGTTTGACTAAATGCAGCTGCGCCCCACTATTGGCACACAGACGAATGATATTGCCCGTATTACTGGGCATTTTTGGCGCTACCAGCACGATATGAATGGTCATACTCTCTCCGTCATTAGCATTAGGGTTGTTTTTCTGACTTATATGGCAAAGGTAATTAAAAGTTACAGTTTACTGCCAATAATTACATTTTGATACTGGGCACGTATTTTAACTTTGATTATGATGGCTGTAACGGACAAGGGGATAATATAAAAATATTGTCATCGTCTGTTATCATCTTGCAGTGCAACTTAAGATCAACATCAGGTTTCACTGTTATTACACTACCTATCTGTATCTGTATTTTTTGAGGAATATACCATGAAAAAATTAGTTATCGCATCTTTGGCTGCTATGTTTGTATTAACTGGTTGTAACACTTTTAAAGGTCTAGGCCAAGACGTATCAAGCGCTGGTAGTGCTGTAAGTGGTACTGCACAAGAAGTACAAAACAAAATCTAAGCTTTAAATATTTAGGTTGTTTAAAGGGCTTATCATCTATGTGATAAGCCCTTTTTTATTAAGCTTAAGTTCTGAACACTTAACGAGCATACTTCGCTATAAAAATGCTCTTAATATTTGATTGAGATACCTTTTACCAAGTTCTGTCGGTTGCAACTGTTCCGGATGATCTATCAATAGACCTTGCTCGATTAATGTAGCAACTTGTATTGCAATGCTGTCATAACTTAGCCCCGTACGTGCTTCAAATAACGACCATGCTACACCACCATGCAAACGTAAGGCATTAAGCATAAACTCACTAACCAACTCCTCTTCATCAATCGCTTGCCAGCCAACCATTTTTGGCACTGATATTGATGCCCCATCTTGGCCATGAGCTTTTTCATATTCCATATAACTTTTTGGCATACGGGATTTACTAAAGCGATAGATACCTGCTTGGTTGGTTTCATTATCAATAGTCCAGAAATCAGTCGTCATCTCATTGCCAATACCTTGTCCAATAATATCTTGTCCAATAGTGACTTTTCCATGAGCACCCGCCCCGATTGCCAAATAGTCACCAAACTGCCAGTAGTTGACGTTATGTTGACAAGGCTTATCCGCTGCCCCAGACCATGCAGATACCTCATAATTGCAATAGCCTAAATTCTGTAATAATGTCTGACCAGATTCTTCTATATCTGCCAAGCGATCCTCATTGGGTAAAATTGGCTGACTGCGATAGAATACGGTATTTGGCTCAATGGTCAGCTGATACCATGAGATATGGGTCGCACCAGCATCGTGTGCCATTTGAATATCGTCTAACGCCTCGCTCATGGTTTGCTCTGGTAGTCCATGCATCAAATCCACGTTTACGCGCTCAAATCCAGCTTCTCGAGCTGCTTTAATTGCAGATAGCGCTTGAGTAGGATTATGAATACGTCCAAGCGTGGTTAATTGTTCAGCAGAAAAGCTCTGCACACCTATCGATAGGCGATTAATACCCACCCCTAAATACTCAGCAAATGGCGCATGCTCAAGGGTGCCTGGATTTGCCTCCATGGTGATTTCGATGTCGCTAGAAAATTGATAATATTTCTTTAAACCATCAAACAAGCGCTGGTATTGAGCAATGGGCAACAACGACGGCGTACCACCGCCTATAAATATGGAGCTAATCTCACGTCCTTGGGTCAATATCTGCTGCATAGCAGCATCTTGCAATAATGCATCTACATATTCATCATACATGGACAGCTGACCGTCTAGTGGTAGCTCATGTGAATTAAAATCACAGTATGGGCATTTTTTGACACACCACGGGATATGGATGTATAACGCCAATGGAATGTCTGTCACTTCTACTGCATTCGAATGACCATCATGAAAAGGCTTTGCTTGCTGAGACAGTTGATTAGGTTTGATATTTGACATAAGCGGACTTATCTATAAATAGGTAACTGCCATCAATAGCAGAAAATACCGCTAGGATAACGGCTAAGCACAGTAAAAAAAAGCCTAACTTCAAGAAAATTCTATCGATAACAAAACCAGCAACGAAGGCTCATGTTAAAAATTCTTAGTTATAGGCAAAATAACTAAGAATCATCATTATTATATAAAATAATTATAAATAACCGACTATATAAAAAGGATAAAAACCATGGCATATTGGCTTATAAAATCTAATCCAAGCTGTTTTAGTATAAAAGACTTAGAAGGTGCAGGAACAGAGATGTGGGATGGCGTGCGTAACTACCGAGCCCGCAATTTTATGCGTGATGATATGCAAGTAGGTGACAAGGGGTTTTTTTACCACTCTAGTGCTAAACCCTCTGGCGTTGCTGGTATCGTGACTATTAGTCAAGCTGGCTATCCTGATATTACTCAATTTCATCCTGAACACCGGCATTACGACCCGAAAGCCACCGCAGAGAATCCGCGATGGTATATGGTGGATGTGACTTTCAATCAAGCTTTTAACAATATATTACCACTGTCAGAGCTAAAGTTTCTGCCCGCGCTCGAGGACTCATTATTACTGAGAAAAGGCTGTGAGCAATTGACCATCATACCGCTTGAGCCTAAACACTGGTATGCAATCATGGATATTGCAGAAAATCTTAATTTACTGTCAGAAGATACTGACTCTATTGAATGAATAATTCTGGCTTACAAGCACCAAAATTGATGTTTAATTCTTCTATTAAGGGCTGAGTACACCTATAAATACGACCCTTATCAAACCTTTCTAAAATATTTACATTATAGCCTAACTTCTTTATCATTCTATTAACTTATGACCTGTCACTTCATCACTTGAATTGACGGGTTATTTTTATTTTAGCATCAGTGATTCTTTTTTCACTCTGCATGCCTAGTCTTATTAAAAATGGACTTGCTCATATTATTTATCGGAGTATTATCGTCGCACACCTCCTATTTTACTGTCTCGCTATTGATTTATTAATGGCTGTGTTTGTTCATTAGTAAAATTTGTTTATCAAAAATAATTATTGTAAAGAATAAAAGTTGCTCATTATGGTTTTCCCGTTGTCTTTTGTAGATTTTAAAAGTTACAGTTTACGCTTAGGTATACTCGCGCTGCCCATCTTAATCACCCAGTTTTGTCAAGCAGCGCTTGGTGTTGTCGATGCCATTATGGCAGGTCAAGTTTCGGCACTTGATTTGGCTGCTGTCGCTGTCGGCTCAGGTATTTGGCTACCATTATTTTTATTAGCAACAGGTATTTTGATTGCGACTACGCCTCTGATCGGTGAAGCCATTGGTCAAAACCAACTCGATAAAGTACCACATATCACGCAGCAGTCATTATGGACAGCTGGTGTCATCGGCATCCTTGGTTTTATCATTGTCAACCTAGCACCCAATGTACTTGCCCTCATGGGTGTTCCTGAAAATATACAACCGATAGCAACTCAGTATTTGCATGGCGTATCATTTGGCTTCCCTGCAATTGCCGTTTATGCGGTGCTGCGTAGTTACTGTGAAGCGCTTGGTCGACCAGAGCCTGTGACAGTTATTAGCATAATAGGGCTGCTTGCAGATATCCCGCTCAACTATATTTTTATCCATGGCTTGTTTGGCATGCCTGAGATGGGTGGCGCTGGTTGCGGGGTAGCAACTGCTATCGTTTTGTGGATTAACGTCTTATTATTAGCCGCTTATACCAGCTTTACTAAGCGTCAGCAATTTGCCAGTACGCGCTTTTTTTATGCCTTTGCCAGCCCAAATCGGGCACAGATAAAAAAACTTCTCAAGCTTGGTATTCCGATTGGCGTCTCTATCTTTTTTGAAGCCAGTCTATTTAGCTTAGGCGCACTGGTGATTAGTCCATTGGGTGAGCTGGCAACCGCATCGCACCAAGTCGCCCTATCAGTGACCTCGCAGTTGTTTATGATCCCAATTTCGGTCGCGATGGCACTGACCATTATGGTATCCAACCGCTTTGGTGAAAAAAACCTAATGGCACTGCGTCAAGTACAAGCAACCGGTCTTATATGGACGGTACTGATTGCATTTGCTTGTATGATTGGTGTTTGGCTATTTAGACCACAATTAGCAGCGGCATTCACTGACAATCCTGTAGTACGAGCTCAAGCCATGCATTTGCTCATCTTTGCGCTTGCTTATCAGCTATTTGATGGCTGGCAAGTCAATGTCGCAGGCATATTACGGGGCATGCAAGATACTACAATCCCGATGTGGGTTACCCTATTTTGCTACTGGATAGTGGCACTGCCGCTTGGTATTTATCTAGTACGCTTTACTGATATTGGGGCGCAAGGTTTTTGGATGGCTTTAATTACAGGGTTATTTTTATCGTCTATTTTACTTACCATACGTTTGCGCTACCAACAAAAGAGATTGCTGGCAATGTGGGGATAATAATAAGACTAGGTTTACACAAGTTTATCTAAATGTTATCTGTAATAATCATCACTGGCGCTCGCAAGTCACATAGACTATGATAAATTCTTACTCAAACGAGCGCTTACGTCATAATATGTAAAAAAACTCAGTTAACAACTGTACATCGATTGCTCATTGCCGTGAATATAGGTATCATTAGCAATTATCTACACAATATTTAGTTACACTATTTTTCTCGAATTTGTTACAAGGCAAAAATACAATTATGGATATTGAAAAAATACGCACCCTCATTGCACTCATGGAAGAAAGCGAACTGGTTAATTTGGAAATAAGCTCAGATGACGAGCATATCAGTTTGACTCGTCACTATGATGCGCCGGCGCCAACGATGATGGCTGCACCTACTGCTGGTGCTGCTACACCTCATACTACTGAATCGCAGCCTGCGATGAAAGCAGGTAGTGTTGAGACATCACCTATGGTTGGCGTTTATTACTCAGCCCCTAGCCCTAATGATCCACCATTTATAAAGGTTGGACAAAAAGTGCAAGCTGGTGATACGCTCGGCATCATTGAAGCGATGAAAATTATGAATCCTCTTGAGGCGACTCAAAGTGGTGTTATTGATGAGATCTTGGTCACTAATTCTGAAGTGGTACAGTTTGGTCAGCCTATCGTACGCTATAAAGCGTAACCAGATTTGCCAACCTTTACTTCGTTCTGATGGAGAGCGTGCTATTTACCAAGCAATATCAACTTATGCTTAGGCTATTTTAGCTTAAAGATTTTAAAGTTAGATAATCACTAGGCTTAATAATAAATTTTGATATTGCTGAATATAGTGACTCCATTAAAAAACGCCGCTTCAATAAGGATGACCCCATGATAAAAAAACTGCTCATCGCCAATAGAGGTGAGATTGCTCTACGTATCGTTCGCGCTTGTAAAGCCCTTGGTATTCAAACCGTTGGTGTTTACTCTACGGCTGATGCCAATTTGATGCACTTACGCTTTGTTGATGAAGCCATTTGTATCGGCAAGCCTAATGCCAATCAAAGCTATCTAAATATCAATACTATCTTGACTGCTGCTGAGATTACTGGCGCTGATGCCATTCACCCCGGTTATGGTTTTTTGGCTGAAAATGCTGAATTTGCTGAACGTATTGAAGAAGCTGGATTAACCTTTGTAGGCCCTACTGCAGATCATATTCGTCTGATGGGCAACAAGGTTTCCGCGATCAATGCTATGAAAAAAGCGGGTGTGCCGACAGTACCTGGTTCAGTAGGTGCTGTGACGCTACACAATGCTGAAGAGCAAGCGCGCAATATCGGTTTTCCCTTGTTGATTAAAGCGGCAGCGGGTGGCGGTGGTCGTGGTATGCGTGTGGTTGAGCGCTTTGAAGAAATTATCGGTCAAGTGCAAGCGGCTAAGCAAGAAGCTGAATTGTGGTTCGGTGATGACACGGTTTATATGGAACGTTATCTCCAAAACCCGCGACATGTAGAGATACAAGTACTTGGCGATGGTAATGGTAATGCCATTCATTTATATGACAGAGATTGCTCATTGCAACGTCGTCATCAAAAAGTTTTAGAAGAAGCCCCCGCCCCTGATATTCCTGATGATGTACGTCAGCCTATCTTAGATGCTTGTGTAAAAGCATGTAAGCTGGTCAAATACCGCGGTGCTGGTACTTTTGAGTTTTTATTTGAAAATAATGAATATTTCTTTATTGAGATGAACACTCGCGTACAAGTTGAGCATACTATTACTGAGATGATTACAGGCATTGATGTGGTCGTTGAACAGTTAAAAATCGCAGCCGGCTACGGTTTATCGTATCGCCAAAGTGAGATTGAAATTCAAGGTCATGCGATTGAATGTCGTATCAATGCTGAAGATCCAGTGACCTTTATGCCATCACCTGGTACGGTTACTCAGCTGTATTCGCCTAGTGGGGCTGGTATCCGCTTTGACTCACATCTATATCCTGGCTATGAGATTCCAAGTTACTATGATTCTTTGATTGGTAAGCTTATTTGTCATGGTCAAACCCGTCAGCAAGCGATTTCTAAAACGCTACAGGCACTTGATGAGTTGGTTATCGAAGGTATCAAAACAAATATCCCGATGCATCGTGATGTAATCTTATCAGATGATAATTTTGTTCATGAAGCACAGAATATTCATTATCTTGAAAGAGAATTGTTAACTGCTAATAAAGAAAAAGCCAACTTGTGAACTGATTAAATATTGATATCACATATTGTTATCCTAAAGATTTGTTCTCAATAAAAAAACCGCTATCCATGCAGATAGCGGTTTTTTTATTGATGATTGTAATTAAAGCTAAAGCAAAGTCACCGAAAAACCATTATTATGGCAGAATTCTATTAAAGTTCATAAAGCACTCTTTGCCATCAGGATCAGCACACCACTGCATTTGATTGCCATCATGATTTAAAAAGGCAATCAACGCCTCATTGCTCTGATCTATCTGGCTGCCGGAGCAATCTACTTCATTGTTATCGTAAACGGTTTTAATAGCAATGATAGGTAGCCCCTCTTCACGGTGCGTAATCAAATAACGTCCATAAGTCCACTCTTTGCCACTGACTGACCACATTTCATTATCAGCAGCAAAATTGTAAAGCTCACGGCACTGAGCAGATTTCTTTGCTGATGCAATGAGTTTTTTGCTGGTATCTGCTTGAATATTAATGAGTCGTTTTTCGTTTTGTGTCAATAGTCCTGCACCGGCGTCGACTTTAGGTTCATTACTTTTAATCTGACTCTTCTCTTTTGACGCTGCTTGCCGCGCCTCAGCTTCTTTGGTCATCGTGATACTACTGTTTAAATCGATCTCCCACTGTCCAGCAATCGCAGGACTAATATGTGTGGTAATGGTCGGCTTACTAACTGCTTCGCCATTTACTGGCAATGATGCCAAAATAGCGGCTAATGAAAATGAAGCAAATGAGAGAGGTTCCATAATTAACCTTGTTATTTATACTATTATAATAATGAATGCTATGTACATTAGCGTAAGTCTTAGTCACCGAAAACACAAGTAACATTATGCTATTAGGCTTTAACCTCTCAGTGGTAAGCATTTCAATAAGATCTCTAATTACTGAGTTTCAAACATAGGTCCAAACATAGGTCCAAACATAAAAAATAACGCCATGGCTCTGATTTGCTTATCGCAATGAGCCATGACGTTATACTTATAGAAACGTAAACTTATATACCTAAATATTTAAATTCTTAAGTACTTAGTTATTAAACAGCAGCGATACCAACTGCTTGAGCAAAGGCTGACAATGCGCCCTTTAGCATGGCTGATACCGTGCTGCTACAAGTGCCGATACCGGAATAAACTTCACCATCTACATTTAGCTGTATATAAGCAGCAGCATTGGCATTTGTCTTATTGTCTCTATTGTTATCATCATTGATACCATCACCGCTATTATGCTGCGGATTGATTGCATGCTCAGCGTAATTAATGACATGGATTGATTTGCCTGTATGCTGCGCCAATCCATCGATAAACGATGATAACGGCCCATTACCACCACCATCTATAGTGATGGTATCGCCATTCATCTGAACTTGACCGTTAAAGTAGACCTCCCCGCCTTTATTATTGACCGTGTAATCTAACAGCTCAAAACTGCCTTGCTGTAAATAAGTGTCTTCAAAGGTCTGTAAGATTTCATCATTCTGCAATTCACGAGCCGTGGTTTCAGCTTGTTTTTGTACCACACCACTAAAGTCAATTTGCATCCATCGTGGCAAATTAAAGCCATAGTTGCGCTGCAAGATATAAGCCACACCGCCTTTACCAGACTGGCTATTGATACGAACCACATCCTGATAGCTGCGACCAATATGTGCAGGATCAATTGGTAAATATGCCACATCCCAGACGTTTTCTGTCTTCTCCACATGCTTCTCATTATAGTCGAGGCACTTCTTGATCGCGTCTTGGTGCGAGCCGCTAAAGGCAGTAAATACAAGCTCACCCACATAAGGATGACGTGGATGCAGAGGCAAGTTATTGCATTCGCTAACGACTTGTACAATCTCACTCATGTTACTAAAATCAAGCTCAGGATCGATACCTTGGCTAAACAGATTCATCGCCATGACCATGATATCCATATTGCCGGTACGCTCGCCATTACCAAGCAAGGTGCCTTCGATACGATCTGCGCCAGCAAGCACACCAAGCTCAGCCGCCGCCACCGCACAGCCTCGGTCATTATGCGTATGCAAGCTAATAGTCACATGCTCACGCTTGGCAAGATTACGACAAAAATACTCGACTTGATCAGCGAATACATTGGGCATTGACGCCTCAACCGTCGCAGGTAAGTTTAAGATTACCTGTTGACCATTCTCGGGCTGCCAAACATCACAAACGGCATCACAGACTTCAACTGCATATTCAGTCTCAGTTTGGCTAAAGCTCTCAGGTGAATACTGGAATACCCATTCTGTTTCTGGATATTTAGCAGCATATTCAACCAATAATTTAGCACCAGTGACAGCTATCTCTTTGATTTCAGCTTTATCTTTAGCATATACTTTTTCGCGCTGAATACGGCAAGTTGAGTTATAAACATGAACGATGGCTCGTTTAGCGCCTTTTAAGGATTCAAAAGTACGAGCAATCAAATGCTCACGTGCCTGTACCAATACCTGCAAAGTCACGTCATCAGGCACATGATTTTCTTCAATCAATTTACGAGCAAAATCAAACTCGACTTGTGCCGCTGAGGGAAAACCTATTTCAATCTCTTTAAAACCCACATCTATCAAGGTTTCAAAAAAACGCATTTTTTGTTCAATAGTCATCGGATCAATCAATGCCTGATTGCCATCACGCAGATCCACACTTGCCCATATCGGTGATTTCTCTAGCGTTTTGCTCGGCCATGTGCGATCTGGCAACAGTGGCGCAAATGCAAAAGGGCGATATTTACGGAAATCGAAAGCGGCTTTTTTTGGTGTGCTCTTTGCAGCGGCAGGCGCTACAGGGCGTGTTGCTTGGTCAGACATAATCAATCCTTAGATGGCATTAGGTTGGTATTTTTAGTGAGGCAATCAATGCCAAAATCCTGCTTTATCATACGAGATAATACGAACTTATGCCATTATAATAACAAAGTTTATAAGGTGAATATCGGCTTTATAATAAGTATATTTACCTTATATTAGTGAAATACGATAAATAAATCGCTATAATTGGCATAATCCACTAATAAAAATACTTATTATGCAACATACTCATTCTAATCAGCTGTTAATTGCAAATATTGATGACACAGATAAACGCTTATTGCGCTTATTGCAGACCGATGCACGTATGAGCATTACTGAGCTTGCCGAGCGCGTTAATCTCTCGGCAACCCCTTGTGCGCGCCGTATTAAGCGCTTAGAAGATAGTGGCGTTATCACCGGTTATCATACTCAAACCGATGCTCAAAAACTTGGCTATCCCTTGGCAGTTTTCATTGCTATCAGTATGGACCGTCACACGGCCGACCGTTTTGAGCAGTTTGAGCGCAAGGTTAAAAGCTTCGATGAAGTCATCAGCTGTAGTATCGTCACTGGTCGCTCTGAGGACTACCTGATTAAAGTACGCGTACGCGATATGGCTCACTATGAGGAATTTTTATTGCATCGGTTAAATCGTATCGAAGGCGTGGCACAAGTTCATACCAGCTTTGAGCTGCGAGAAGTATTCAGCCGCAGTATGGTTTAATCCTACTAAAGTGATTCACTTAAATGATTATTTTTTGCAGTCGGTTCGTTTGACGCCAGAAAAAGAATACTAAAACCAGTCCTATCAGCAGTCCTATAGCCGCTACCAACAACCCTGCATTAAAGTTATCATTCTCTCCCGCCAGCGCTACCGTTACCAATGGTCCGATGAACTGCCCTATTGCATAGGCTAATGTCGCCAGTCCTATCAGCAGATTTGAGTAGATGGGATTTATGTTTTTAATAATCGTCAAGGTCATAGAGACCATACCCACAAAGGTTAACCCTAAAATCATGGCATTAGCATATAAACCAATAGCACCATCAAACCCTATTGGCAAATACATGCCAAACGCTTGCAATAACGTCAAGCCCATTAAGGTTTTGACTTCACCAATACGCTTGGCAAGAGCACCCCAAATCGGGTTTGAGAGCATGGCAAAGATACCTACCACCAACCAAATAGACAGTCCAGCAGAATTTTGAGTGGTCAAGCGCTGAGCTGCCATTACCGGCAAAAAAGTCGCCGATGTAATATAACCAAAGCCTGCCAGCACATAACTGGTCAACAATAATGCAATGGGCTTGCTATGACCTGCTAGCGCCTCGTATAAAGAACGCTTAAAATTAATATAGGTTTGATATAGCGAGGAATAATGATTACTCTGGGGTGTTTCTGAGCTTACTGATGTTGGATTTGATGATGTTGAACCAGATAAAGTAACCATAGCAGACGGACGTATGCCATACAGCAACCATAAAACAGGTAAGCTAATCATTCCAGCGATCAGCCAAATCACGTCGAAATGGTAGCCAAGCGTCAGTAACCACCACGTCAATATTGCGGAGGCACTGATACCGACGCCGATACCTGCATAGTGTACTGCCGATAGCACTGAACGGCGCTCAAGACTGAAGCTTTGAATGACCAAAGATGAGCTTAAAATCATCGCCACACCACTTGCAATACCTGATATCAGCCGAATGCCATACCATAGATTTAATGACATATTTGGCACGACCAACAGAATGGTAGTAATGACACTAACTATTGTCCATAATATTAGCATATGCCATGTTAAACGCTGCGGCACAAACATCGCGATAAGCGCGCCAATAAAATAGCCAATATAGTTGATTGAAGCCAGCCAGCCTGCAATGGTCGTGGATAGCGACAATTGCAGCATAATATCAGGTAAAGTGGCTGTAAATAAAAAGCGTCCAAACCCCATCACTACTGCCATACAGTACATACCAATCAACGCAACAGCTGTTTCATTGGTAATAGTAATAACAGCACGGCTTTTGAGAGCAGTCATCATGACAGGGCCATTTTGTGGCAAAAAGCACACAATCCTTTGTGTTAAATGAACGAGTATTAGAACAGCATTGAATATAGTATTTAATCCTACGAAACATTGAGTGTTGGACGATTTTCTTGCTCATTTCTCTCTGCTTGTCCCAACATCTGCACGCGCTGATCACTAAACATATCCATATCAGGTGCAAGCGTACGCATAAAGCGGTCAAAATAGAGCATCTGCTTGGTCAATAAAGCAAAGTCACGCGGAAAATGAATACCATGACGCTTACCGACCTCAACTATCTCCAGCATCATTGTATTCAACTCATCCGCCTGCTCTTTCGTATTAAAAGGCACACCACTGGTAAAGGCTTTGTCCTCTGCCATGATGGTCTTCATCATACGCTGCAAATCATCACCTAATGCCACCACATCAACCTGATTACCACCATGTGTCATCTCCATATCTATCATATGGCGTGCCATCGCATAATAATCATTATCCTGCATGGCTTGCATCATTCCCATGCAAGCGCGCCAGCTTTCAGCCTTCAATTTACCGACAATACCAAAATCTAAAAATCCGATACGTCCATCAGTTAATAGCATTAAATTACCCGCATGCAAATCCGCATGGAAACTATTACACAGCATCAGGCTTGCAAACCAAGTATTGAGCGTATCTGCCATCACTTGGGCAGGATCAGTACAATATTGACGCATCAAAGTTTCATCTACCATAGAGACACCGTATAAGCGGCTCATGGTCAACACACGCTTGGTAGTGTACGCCTCATAGACTTTTGGTGCCACCACGCGTGTATTGCCTGATACTGCCAAAAACTGCTGAAAGTCACGAATATTTTGTGCCTCAGCGATAAAGTCTGTCTCCGCAAGCATACGCAAACGAATCTCATCAATAATCGGTGCAATGCTGGCAAATCTCATTGAAGGCATCAACAATTCAACCAGCTTTGTCACGCCATGCAATACACCCAAATCCGTCTGCATAATGGTTTCGACGCCAGGTTTTTGCACCTTTAAGACAACTTCATCACCATTATGCAAACGCGCTGCGTGGACTTGGGCGATAGAAGCAGAAGCCAGTGGTTTTGAATCAATATAGGCAAACGTCTCTTCAAGTGTGAGTCCATTAACAGCTAGCTCTTCTGTTAATACTTGCTCGATATAAGCATAAGACAATGGCGTGGTTTGATCCAAACAGCTTTGAAAGGCTTGCACATATTCGCGCGGAAATAATGACGGCGTACTGGCAATAAACTGCCCAATTTTGATATAAGTCGTACCCAGTTGTTCAAAAGTTTCTTTTAACAGCATGGCATCAGGCTTTTCGCCCTTCGCCACTCTAAGCGCTGATAAACCAGCGACACTTGCTGTTTGACGAACACGATTAACGACATTAAAGGTATGTTTTAATAAATGCGGACGATGAATTTTCATAAAAGACAACTGTGGTCATAAGAAGGATATTTGAGAATCGGCGATTATAATTGGTAAAAAATCATTAATTGAAATTAGGAAAGGCTATTACAGACAGGACATTCTGACTCTTTTCGATATCCCATCAAGCGTTGCTGCATCCGACTACCATCCCATATCAGCAGTTTGTTTGTCAGTGGATTTTTGGTTAATCCTAGATATTGTAAAGCAGCATTGGCTTGTAGATTGCCCATGATAGCTGTGGTGCTGGCAAGTACCCCTGAATTAGCACACGTACGTTCATCCGCCTCGGCATCCAGTACTACCGAACCAAACACGCAGTGATAGCAGCCGGTATTTAGATCTGGCTCAAATAGTGCCAGTTGCCCTTGCATCGCAATAGCAGATGCCGATAATAATGGAATCTGATAGCGCACACTAATACGATTGATGATGTCACGGGTAGCAAAATTATCTGTACAGTCTAACAATAGGTCTGGCGTACCGGACGCCATATCAAGTAACTCATAAGCATTGTCTTCACTCAAACGCGCTATCGTACCGCGAGCTGTGATTAAAGGATTGATACGCATTAACATTTGCGCAGCAGTTAGAGCTTTAGGTTTACCAATATCCTCCGGTAAAAACAATGTTTGACGCTGTAAATTACTGGCTTCAATGTCATCGTCATCAATTAGGTGAATATGCCCAAGTCCTGCACGCACTAAGGTTTCAGAAGCTGGGCAACCTAGCCCACCTGCGCCTATCATGACGACACGTGATGATTTTAGTCGTAGCTGAGCATCAATGTCCCAGCCATCAAGCAATATTTGACGCGCATAACGCAGCAGCTCATCATCTAACAATATTTCTGTTTCTACATTACTCATATGGATTACCAGTACTCAATATTGCCGCTTATTTTTATTAAACTGCCCAAGCGTCACTCTATCGTTCCCACCAAAATCTTTAATCGTTTGTATATTATCGAAGTGATTGTCCGCAAATAACTGGCGCGCAGCATGCCCTTGATCAAAGCCATGCTCAATCGCTAGTAGCCCGCCTACTTTTAGGTACTGCGGCGCATGATGGACAATATGTTCGATATCAGCCAAACCATGATTAGGGGCGCTCAAAGCACTAATTGGCTCTGCTAATAAACCTGATAAATGCTCATCCGCCTCATCAATATAGGGCGGATTTGAGACAATCACATCGAATAAATGTTCGTCCTGAGTAGAGAGTGCATCATACCAGCTACTATGGACAAACTCGATATCTACAGCATTACTAACCGCATTATGCTGAGCAATTTTTAGCGCCTCTAGCGAGAAATCAACGGCAACAACTTGCCAGCTTACTGGTTCCAATTTGCGAGCCAGCTTTAACTCGTGAGCAAGACTGATGGCAATGCAACCAGAACCCGTGCCCAGATCAAGCAGACGCTTATTGCTAGCAGCATTAGGCACAAACTCTTCATTGGCAATATTTATCCAATGTAGTACTTGCTCAACCAAAACTTCAGTATCGGGTCTGGGAATTAAGGTATGTTCATTAACGGCAAAATCAAGCGACCAAAATGCCTGTATACCCGTTAAATAAGCCAATGGTATACCTTGCTGCATTTTGGTCACACCAGTGTTAAATCGCTCAACCTCAACATCACTTAGCTGATAGCTATCATCCGTTATTAAAAATAGCGCGGGTTTATCAATGATATATAACAGCCAATCCGTTATCCAAAATGGCGGAACAGATAATTCTTCCGCCATTTGTATCGCTTGCTGCTTGATTTGCCATACTGTTACGTCTGCTGCTTTTTGCGCTGTCATAAATGACTCTTAATAATTATATCTGCTTTATTTTTATAACCTCTAACCTACTCTGACGCGCGCGGTGGCTCATTGGTATTGGTTAAATTAGGATTGGCTTTGGTTAACTCAACACCTTTATTACTGCCACTATTACTATCGTCACCGCCATCACCATAAATATCATCATTGTCACCAATGACGATATATTTATCAACATAATAAATCAGCGCTAAAATAGGAATACCAATTAGAAAAGTAAACATAAAGAAGAAGGGATAACTGGTGCTATCAACGATAGTCCCTGAATAACCACCCACCACTTTTGGTAATAATGTCATTAGTGATGAAAATATTGAATACTGGACAGCAGTAAATCGAATAGATGTTAATGCAGATAAAAAGGCAATAAATACAGCACTAGCAAGACCAGCTGCAAGGTTATCAAGGATCACCGCCAAATACATATACGGCAAGCTCCCAGGATGGTATGTCAGCAGAATAAATAACAAGTTGGTCACGCAGGCGAGGACTGCCCCAACCATCATTGCACGCATGATACGCATCTTTTGTGCTAATAAACCACCTAAGAAACCACCAGCAATCGCCATGACAACACCAACCAATTTAACGGCGTTGGCAATATCAACTTTAGTGAATGCCATGTCTTGATAGAAGACATTAGAGATAACCCCGGCAACAATATCGGAGATACGATAAAGACCAATCAGCGCCAATAATAATAACGCCTTTTTACCGTAACGGCGGAAAAAGTCAGCAATAGGCTCAATCCATGTGGTCTTAGCAAACTCTTGCTCCACAAGATTGGCTTTTACTAAGCCGTAACCGATAATCAAAGCCGCTGCCAAACTCGATACCATACGCACTACTTCGATTAAGAAGCCTGCGAACACACTTTCTGTCTCAGGTAAGACCAAGCCCGCATTAGCAAATACCAGTACAAAACCTATGACTGATATAGCGAATACTAATACTAGACGGGTATATTCTGACGTTTTACGTTCAACAACCACTTGTTGTCTAATCGGCTCATGAATCACCAAGGTGGTAATAACCCCAATGCCCATCACCGCTGCCATAATCCAGTAGGTATTGCGCCACGCCTCATAGCTATAGAAGCTCTCGGTAGAACCAAAGTAATCGGCTAAATATAATGCCCCAGCACCAGCGACAATCATCCCGATACGGTAACCGGTCACATACATGGCAGACAAGACCGCCTGTAGGCTTGGTGGTGCCAATTCGATGCGATAGGCATCAATAACGATGTCTTGTGTCGCTGATGAAAAGCCAAGTAGTACTGCACCTACTGCCATCAGGACTAGGCTGCCCTCATTCGCTGGATTGACACTCGCCATAATACAGATAGCGGCAATAATCATAATCTGCGAGACCAAAATCCAGCTGCGCCTGCGACCTAAGATCTTGGTTAATATTGGCAATGGCACCGCATCAATCAGTGGTGCCCAGATAAACTTAAAGGCATAACCAAGCGCCGCCCAGCTAAACATCGTTACTACGCTACGATCAATCCCTGCCTCACGCAGCCATAATGATAAGCTAGAGAAAATTAGTAAGATCGGAATGCCAGCGACAAAGCCCAAGAACAGCATGATAAGTGAACGCCGATCAAGATAAGCTTGCAAAGATTCGCTAAGTGACTTCTTGGCAATAGGAGAATTGGGCGGAATAGGTTGGACAGCAGACATAACGACTCACCAAAAATTTAGACAAAAAATACGACAGTGCGCTACTTTTTATCCAAAAATTTTATCTACTGGCAGTGTGACATCGAGACTATCAGGATAAAAAAGGACAAAAAATTGCCTAGCTCTGTACAAAGAAAATGACATTTGCTGCAAAATTGAATAATGGTACTTGAGAATGCTTAAATTGACTAGATGTTTTTCCACTAACTACTTGATTGAGCATATCGGATATACTCTATAGCTTTCCTTAGTAAGTACATGTATCTTAACCTTTCTTAAATATAAATTAAGCTATAATTTTTTGGTTTACTCCTATTAGATTTCTATCTAGCCTACTATTCAAGCGATTTTCCTATATTCCATATATGTATAAATAGATACCTATTTATTATATACAAGAATAATAGCTTTGATTTACACTACACGCTTGTTATGTTTTTTGGGCGTTTTAACTTTTATAAAGACGACTGACTCTTTATATAATGGGATTAACTTATGGCAATCGACGTAGTGGTCAATCAGCGGCATCTGCAAATTCAACTCAAACAGTTGGAGACAGTGTGGCATACCGTAATCAATGGCTATAATTTAAGTCAGGCGGCGACGGTACTGCATACCAGCCAATCAAGTCTTTCAAAGCATATCGCAGCACTTGAGAATCAGCTCAAAACTGAAGTGTTCGTGCGTCAAGGCAAACGTTTAACGGGGCTTACGACAATGGGTACGGCGCTCATGCCGCATATTGAGTCTATCTTTACCGAAATCCGTACGATTGAAAACCTCAGCCTCGACTTTAACAATCCAAATGTCGGTACATTGACAATTGCCACGACTCATACTCAGGCACGTTATGTCTTACCAGAAGTCGTGAAAGAATTTAAAGAGCGTTTTCCTAAGGTTAATCTCATTCTACAACAGGCAGATCCTGAAACCATCGCACAGATGGTGATACGTGGGCAGGCCGATATTGGTATTGCAACCGAGTCCTTGCTACATAACAACTATCTGCGCTGCTATCGTTATTACGACTGGACGCATCGTGTCATCGTGCCAAGCGATCATGAATTGGCAGGACTAGAATCTATCGATTTACCAACCCTTGCCAGCTATCCAATCGTAACTTATCACGGTGGTTTTACGGGGCGCGGCGCCATTGACAAGACTTTTAGCGATGCCGGTCTTGAGCCAGATATCGTATTAGCAGCACTTGATGCTGATGTGATTAGTACCTATGTTGGACTTGGCTTAGGGATTGGTATTATTGCAGAAATGGCATTTGAGCCAAGTCATTATCAAAATCTAACCGCCATTCCAGTCGACCATTTTGGACGTTTTACCAGTTGGATGGCAGTACGTGATGACGCAGAGATTCGTCAGTATGGACGGGCGTTTATGGAGCTGTGTCAAAAACAGTTCAGTCAGTAATGACTGCTGTTTTCACTAATACGTGTAGCTATAGTCAATCCACTATCAATCAAACACAGTGCTACTGGTATAAGTTTTGCGCCGCCTCTGTCTGCGCAGGCACAGCAAGCAAGAAAAATTTATACTAGTAGCGCGTTATAATATTTGTACTTATTTTATTTAGGAGTGACTATAGTATTTGATTATTAAGTCAGTTATATAAATAGAAGATCAAAGTACTCGTAATTAAAAATACTCATAAAAGCATCATTATTTTTAGATAATGATGCTTTTTCTTGTGAACTATTCTTTTCTAGTCGACGTCTGACTAAACCAACTGCCCTTATCCTCTATATCTCATATGATTAAGATTTGTTATTGACATGAATACTGACCTTTATATCTTATTTAACCGCCCCATTATATAGGAGGTAAAGCGTTCAGGACTTGCATAGTGATACTTATATCACTAGTTGAATAATAACTACGCAAGCTGAGGCTCTTATAAATTTATAATAAATAATACTGCCATTAATCATATGGCATCTAAAAACAGGTGATTTATGAGTAACTCTATTCCTTTATCCTTCTTAGATTTAGCCCCCGTTCCTGAAGGTAAAAGCATCGCTGAAGGCATTGCCCAAACCGTCGAGACAGCGCAGCAAGCCGAAAAATCCGGCTTAAACCGCTATTGGATGGCAGAACATCATAATATGCCCGGTATCGCTAGTGCAGCGACGTCAGTGCTATTGTCGCATATTGGTGCTCAGACCAAGCGTATACGTATTGGCGCAGGTGGTGTGATGTTGCCCAATCATGCCCCGCTCGTCATTGCTGAGCAGTTTGGTACCCTGCAAGCATTATATGGCGACCGCGTAGATTTGGGTTTGGGTCGTGCGCCCGGTACAGACGGCGCAACTTTTCAGGCATTACGTCGCCAGATGCAAGATGCTGATCGCTTTCCACAAGATGTGCAAGAATTGATGTACTTTTTGGGAAATGGCACAGATGATAGCCCCGTACAAGCGTTCCCGGGTGCAAAATCCAATATTCCTATTTGGATATTAGGTTCTTCCCTTTTTGGTGCGACCTTAGCAGCGCACTTAGGATTGCCATATGTGTTTGCTTCACACTTTGCACCGCAAATGCTTGGGCAAGCCATCAATGCTTATCGCGAGCAATTTAGACCATCAGCTTACTTAGACAAGCCTTATGTCATGCTAGGGGCAAATTTATTGCTTGCGGACGATGATGCGACCGCCCATTATCACTTTACCTCAGCACAGCAGAGCTTTGTGCGTTTACGCCGTGGTGAAACAGGTCAAATGCCAAAGCCTACTCATGATATGGATAGTATCTGGAGCGCTGCTGAGAAAATGATGGTGGATAGTGCGTTGTCGGTATCGTTTATCGGTTCTGTTGAAACTGTCAAGCCAAAGCTTACAGCGTTTCTTGCTACCTATCAGCCCGATGAGCTGATTGTGACAGCAAACATCTATGACCAAGCAGCACGTTTGCGCTCACTTGAGCTTGTCTCTGAGCTTAATTTATTTGATTTACAACCAACAGAAGCATTTGTATAACTAAAAAAACCTCCCCTTCTTAAACGATGAGGAGGTTTTTTAAACAGGGCTTGATAAATTCTTAATAACTGTCTTTTGATTTAACCACTGTTTTATAAATATGTAGTCATCCATTAAGCAGTGGTTAAATCAGCCCCATAGCGCGTAATATTGCTGCGCCAATCGCCATGCCAAACATACCAACTACTGTCGTAAATGCCAAAATATTGGCCGCTAAAATATCATTACCGCCCATCGCTTTTGCCATCACATAGCTTGCTGCTGCTGTTGGTGATGCAACCATCAAAAACAGTACGCCCATATGCACGCCCGTTAAGCCAAAAGCAAAACCAACCGCTATAGCAACCAACGGTGCAATAACAATGCGTCCAATACTTGCCTGCATAGAAAGTCCAGAAGGATGCAACATCGACTTCAAATTAATACTGGCACCGGCACAAATCAGGGCAAGCGGTAAAGCAACTGCTGCTAATAACCCACCGGTGATATGAATCACACCCGCTATCGGTGGTAGTGGCAATGCTTTATAAGTAAAGGCTGCAACGAGTGCAATGATGAGCGGATTGGTAAATAGCTTTTTAATAATCATGGTACTACGACTGAGCCAAGTATCCTCTATACTCTTAGACACTCGGCTGAGCGTAATCACCGCTAAGATATTAAACAGTATTGTCACCACACCCATATATACCGCGCCAATACTTAAGCCAGTCGTCCCATAGGCGTTGGCAACGGTTGCCAGTCCAATAATCGCCATATTGCTGCGAAAGATACCTTGTACAAAAACCCCTTGATTGGCAGGGTCGCTGATAAAGCGCTTGGCATAGAGCTCAGAGCCGATAAACAATATAAAGGTCACCACAATACCAGCGCCTATCAATACCACTTGCTTCGCATAATCAACGTCACTATCGACCACACTAAAAAACAGCAGACATGGCAGACAATAATTAAAAACGAAACTGGAGGCCTGATCGATAAACACTTGATCCGCCTCACCGCGTCTTTTCATAAAAAAACCTAACCACATTAAGGCAAGGTTGGGCAAGACGATGGTCATAGCAAAAATAATGGCATCAATCATAAATAGGCTCAGTTTAGTGACAAGCCCATCATAATATGGACAATAGCGAGGTAAATTAATAAAAAAGATATAAGTAATAATAATAGAGTTGGTAATTCGTAGAGCCAGTATAAAGAGAAAGCAGCAACCAAGACAAGTGAGTACACCTCTTTCTTTTAACAACGGTAGTATTTTGGCAATAAAAAAGCCCATAACGACTTCTCGGTATGGGCTTTTTGCTTTTCTATTTTTTAAGTCATTGATACATTATTATGACGCGTTTAATGCTGCTTTTACTTTTTTCTGTTTCTTGACCGTCATTGCTAGTAGCTGGATAGCAGCCGGTGTGACACCACTGATACGTCCCGCTTGAGCCAATGTTGACGGACGGACTTGCGCAAGTTTTTGGACAATCTCATTGGACAACCCAGATACTACACTATAATCAAAATCTATTGGTAGCGCTGTATTCTCCAATCTCTTCATCTGATCAATATCTTCTTGCTGACGATCAATATAGCCTGCATATTTGACAGAAATTTCAATCTGCTCTCCCACTTGGGCATCGACTTTCGAATCAGTGATGGCAGCGATATCAGCAAAATGAATCTGCGGACGCTTGAGCAAATCAAAAGCTGTTGCCTCTTTGGATAGCACCTCGCCCGTTTGCTCTGTGATTTTTTTGCCCAATGCATTGGCAGGGGTTGCCCACATATCTTTGAGGCGTGCGGTTTCTGAAGCAATGGCTTCCATTTTTTCTTCATACGCTTGCCAGCGCACATCATCTACTAAGCCAAGCTTACGACCAGTTTCAGTCAAACGTTGGTCAGCATTGTCTTCACGTAGCAATAAGCGATACTCTGCACGACTGGTAAACATGCGGTATGGTTCGGTCGTGCCATGCGTAATCAAATCATCAACGAGCACGCCAAGATAGGCTTCATCACGGCGTGGTGTCCAGACATCAAACTCATTGTTTTCACAAGTGACTAGAGCGGCATTGGTACCAGCTAATAAACCCTGTACGCCTGCTTCTTCGTAGCCAGTTGTACCATTGATTTGACCGGCAAAGTACAAGCGGTCAATCGATTTGGTTTCGAGCGTTGGTTTTAGGTTTTGCGGATCAAAATAATCGTATTCAATCGCATAGCCTGGACGGGTAATATGAGCGTTCTCTAAGCCTTTCATACTATGAATAAATTCTAACTGTACATCAAACGGTAAGCTGGTTGAGATACCATTCGGATATAGCTCATGCGTAGTCAAGCCTTCTGGCTCGATAAATATCTGATGGCTGTCTTTATCCGCAAAGCGATGGATTTTGTCTTCAATCGATGGACAATAACGTGGACCAACACCTTCGATTTTGCCAGAGAACATCGGTGAGCGGTCTAGATTTTCACGGATGATATCATGGGTACGGGCATTGGTATGAGTGATATAGCAATTGACCTGTTCAGGATGCATGGACACATCGCCCATATAACTCATTACCGGTAGCGGAGTATCACCCGGCTGTACCGTCATCACACTAAAATCAACGCTACGCGCATCAATCCGCGCGGGCGTACCTGTCTTTAGGCGACCAACAGGGAGTTTCAGCTCACGTAAACGATCAGCAAGCTTGATAGAAGGTTGATCGCCTGCGCGACCACCTTTTGAGCTCTCAAGACCAATATGAATCACCCCGCCTAAAAACGTACCTGAGGTTAACACGACCGTTTGCGTATTAAAAATAATACCAGTAGCAGTCACAACCGCTGTGGCACGACCGTTTTCAACTAGAATATCATCGGCTGCTTGTTGGAAGATATCAAGGTTTGGCTGATTCTCTAACGTATGACGAATGGCGGCTTTATACAGGATACGATCTGCTTGCGCTCGAGTGGCTCGTACAGCGGCACCCTTACGACTGTTAAGTACTCGAAATTGGATGCCAGATTTGTCCGTTGCCAGTGCCATTGCGCCGCCAAGTGCATCAATCTCACGCACCAAATGCGATTTACCAATACCACCAATCGCAGGGTTACAGCTCATCTGTCCCAGCGTTTCAATATTATGCGTCAACAGCAAGGTTTGCGCGCCCATACGTGCGGCCGCCAAAGCAGCTTCTGTGCCAGCATGACCGCCACCGATCACCACCACGTCGTAATTTTTTGGGTATTGCATGTAATGCCTCACTTGACTGATCACGCTATGCTTAGCGACAGGCTATTATTCAATAACAGGAACTGGGTAGATAAGTGTCAGTCGAATTTAAAAAAGAAATAGCAACTAGAATATAGAACAAGCCGCTATTAGCTGAATAGATAACCATTAATTATAACAATTTTTTATCATTTAAAAAACGTTATACGAAAAACTATTGAGATTAACGATTAAGAAGTTTTAATTAACGTTGATAGCATTTACCAATGCTCATTCCCAACTTTCATGTGTCAGGGCTTATTTGCCAGGACTAAGCGGCACAATACGATCCGCCTGCCCACTCGCCAGCATATGTTGGCTGCCATAGCCTTCAGGGTTAATCTGTAAATAAGCATTCATCTGCCCAATCGCATCGCCATCATCACTCGCCAATATATACTGTTTAATCGTCTCAACGGGTGGTAGTGGCAAGTTTTTTAGTAATGCCAAACGCTGCTGGTTGTCGCCTTTATTAACGACCAGTTCAATAAGTTGACGCGCATCAATGGGTAAATCTGGCGTATTCTGTGCCAATAACGCCAAATGATAAGCGCCCGCAGCATCTTGATCCGCGACGATACGCTGTTCAATCGCAATATAAGTGGCTTCTGTTGCGCCGCCTGCCACGCTAAGCTGATGAATACATTTAAGCGCTGAATGTGGCTCATTGCCAGCGATTTCAATAATGCGCGTGGATTCATTTTTTAAGTGCTCGCGACGTTTTTCAATCGCAGCTTGCTCGGCATCTTGTATTTGAGTGGCTTGGCTATTTAATTCGTTAGTCATAGAACTCTCTTATTATTGATTCAATGTTTCTTAATGTTTCGAGGTATTGAATATCGATATTAAGAGTTATATGGGGATAAAGCTGGCAAAAACAATTGAACTTGCTGACTGTCAATATTAAAAAATAAAAAATCCGAGCAACCTTTAATAAGGCGACTCGGATTTGGGTACTTAGGCTCGAACGTCAATTATATCAACATTTTAATGCCACTTAGATATTTAAGCATTAAACGTCAATATAAAGTACTATCGATATTAAGCAGCTGGGCTATTTGCTTCAACCAAAGGCTTAAGCTCGCCTGATTGATACATTTGCAAAATAATGTCTGATCCGCCCATCAATTCACCATCAATCCATAGCTGCGGAAAAGTTGGCCAATTAGCAATTTGTGGTAACGTTGCGCGGATTTCTGGATTTTCTAAGATATTGACAAAAGCAAATGGGCGACCAATTTGTGTCAAGACTTCAATCGCTTTGGCAGAGAAACCACACTGTGGGAACTGCGGTGAGCCTTTCATATATAGAATGACTTTGTTGTCTTTGATTTGGTTACGAATCAGTTGTTCAATATCGTTGGCAGCAGTATTTGGGGTTTGCTCACTCATAAAAACTCCTATTAATTAAAACTATTTATAAAAAAGACAGGTAACATTAAATTTATCATGTGGCTGCTACATGGGGCAATCTTAACCACATTGCAAGCAGTTTGGAAAGCTGACAGCCATAATCATACGCACTGATATACTATTGAGAATTAAACGCCAAGCGCATTCGGCACCAATAATACCACGGCATTGGCCATAATACCCTCTTGCCGACCGGTAAAGCCCAATTTTTCAGTGGTGGTTGCCTTAACACTGACATTACCCACATCGGTTTGCAAATCACTAGCGATGTTAGCGCGCATGGCTAAATTATGTGGTGCCAGTTTTGGGCGCTCACACATTACGGTAATATCAGCATTACCCAACATATAACCTGCGGCCAAAACTTTGCCATACACATAACGAAGTAGTACGCGTGAATCTAAACCCGCATTTGCCGCATCAGTATCTGGAAAATGTTGCCCGATATCGCCAAGTGCCAAGGCGCCAAGCAAAGCGTCAGCAAGTGCATGCAGTACTACATCACCATCAGAATGCGCAAGTAAGCTGTGCGTATGATCAATAGGCACACCTGCCAGCACCACATATTGCTGCTGTTGACCATTATTATGAAACGCATGAACATCAATACCTTGACCAATTTTTATCATTATCATTCCAAGTAAATTAATGGTGATTAGGATAATTGAAAACCATTATCTAAATTTTTAAAGCGATTTTACCGCCAGTAAGATGCCATAGCTCGCCACCAGTTTCAATTAACTGGTATAATATGACGCTTATTTTATCATAATACCCAATCCAAAAGATAAGCTGACGTCGTTCTGCTGAGACTACGCATGGTAGTCATTGCATAATTTTAGCGTCAATATGTATTTTGGAGAACGTATAAATAGTTGAGCCGCTTTATGTCAGCCATACCAAACGCTTCTAACACATCAGCTTCTGCTTCTTTTGACGCCCATCGCCCTCTAACGCTTGCCGATATCAATGATCCTAGCACTAAGCATGTGATTGTTGGCATGTCAGGCGGAGTCGACTCTTCTGTGTCTGCCGTATTGCTTCAGCAGGCAGGCTTTTTGGTCGAAGGTCTGTTTATGAAGAACTGGGAAGAAGATGACGGTACCGAATATTGTACGGCGATGGATGACTTAGCAGATGCGCAAGCGGTGTGCGACAAAATTGGCATAAAACTGCATACCGCCAACTTTGCCATGGAATATTGGGATCGCGTCTTTGAGCATTTTTTAGCGGAATACAAAGCGGGTCGCACGCCAAATCCCGATATTTTATGTAATAAAGAAATCAAGTTTAAAGCATTCTTAGACTATGCATTAACGCTTGGTGCTGATTATATCGCCACTGGTCACTATACCCGCCGCAGTGTGAACTATAAGAATAATGACGGTATTGAAGTGGCTCAATTGCTACGTGGGCTCGATAATAATAAAGACCAAAGCTACTTCTTACATGCGGTTGGCGGTGACAAGCTTGCCAAAACCCTGTTCCCAGTTGGTGAGCTCGAAAAACCAGTCGTTCGTCAAATCGCTGAAGAGCATGACCTTATTACCGCCAATAAAAAGGATTCAACTGGTATTTGTTTTATTGGCGAGCGCCGTTTTAAAGACTTTTTACAGCAGTATTTGCCGGCACAAAAAGGCGATATCGTCACTGACGATGGTATTACTATCGGTACGCATGATGGTCTTATGTACTATACATTAGGGCAGCGCGGTGGTATTGGTATTGGCGGAGTGAAAGATCGTCCTGAAGAACCATGGTTTGTACTCGCAAAAGACTTAGATAACAACCGTCTTATCGTCGGTCAAGGTCACGAGCATGCCATGATGCTGAGTAATGAGCTACAAGCTTATAAGCTCGATTGGGTCGATGGTTTACCGCCTGCAGATATATTTAGCGAAGATGGCTTACGTTGTATGGCGAAATCGCGCTATCGTCAGCCTGACCAAGCTTGTACCATATTTGCTAACAATGAAGACGGCTCTGAGGTGCGAGTCGTTTTCGATGAGCCACAACGTGCTGTTACTCCCGGTCAATCAGCGGTATTTTATATTGAGGAAGTTTGTCTAGGCGGCGGCGTGATTGCCTCTATTGATGCGCCTTGCGGAATTTGACATCTCATTTATCCTTAATTAATAAAATGATTTGCTTTTTTTTAGGATACTGAATGACCGCTCGCCTTTTCGCCTTGCTGAATATCTCATTTTCTTGTTCGATATGGGTAAAGAGAGGTCTTACGCTTACTTTCATTGCTGCGTCATTTAGTGCACAGTCAGCACCAGCAGAGATGGGTAGTATTACGGTGACCAGCTCTAATGCTTCGACTGGTAGTGCTTCTGGCACCTATATCGCAGCAGGTTCTGGTGCTACCGGTCGTTTTACTTTGGTGCGCAATGAAAATATTGGTTATAACAGTAATGCTGAGATAACACCATCTAGTGGTACGCGTGCCAGTGGTATTGAGATCAGGAATGATTCTAATACTAGTATTGATAGAGATAAATTTAAGTACACTTTTACTATTACGCCCAATGATAACGCCTCTATACATACCATAAAAATTGGTCAAGCCAGCTATTCAATGGGTGGTAACTCAGAGATTGCACGTCAAACGTTAAGTTTTACCCAAAATAGTCAAATTAGTCTACCTGCGCAAGCTACCATCAAAAACAACCCAGATGTCCCCTATTACTATAATGCAATGGGTGATTATTTTATGGGTAAAAAACTGGCTGGAAATAGCTTTAGCTCTAACAATACGGTTACCTTGCCACAGCTACGCTTCGATAGCTCAAATGGTGGGGATAGCGGCTTATATTATTACGGAATCACTGCGCTTAACGGTAGTGGTAATAGTAGCTCGTTTACGCCTACTACCAATAGTAGTGGACAAGTATCTTTTGCATCTGGTCAAAAAAGAGGTACCTTGCCCCCTATGCCCACCTTTACCAATATTCTAAAAGAAACCTCTACCAGTCCCAATAATCAGACGACTTATCGGGCATTGAACGTAAACGACGTCATAGCTAATAATAGCAGCTACGTCAGCTATGGTATCGCTAATGCGGACAGCAACTATGTTCTTGCGGTTAAGAATGCCAAGACTGTCACCTTAACTTACGAAGGCATCATGAGAGGTAATAGTGCTATTGAAGCGGATGTGGTTGGAGAAACCTATAACGAATGGATCAGCTTCGGGGTAGAAAGCGAACCTCTCTATTATGTTTTTTCAGGAACAGTATTTAACGATAATGGTGGTAATACCAATCCACAAGTCAATAACTCTGGCTACTTTAACGGTATTTTTGATACCGTCTCCGAAAGCGGAATTTCTAACAGTACTATTAAACTAGTCGATTGCAACAACTCAGATATAGTTTACGCTAGTGAAAACTTACCTATGACTGGTGTTGGGCAATATCAACTTAGAACGCCCATTGCCAATCTGAGCGGCAAAAACACTGTCTGTTTGACAGAAGAAAACAGTACGAATACACACCCTATTCGCACTACTAATAGTAAAAAACAAGTGGATTTAGTGACGAACAAATATTTTTATGATACCAATAATTTTGGTAGAGTCGCTGCTGAAAATGCTGCTCTAGTACTTATAAAATACCAATATGTAAATAGCTGTCCGGCGACTATTGATTACCCCAATATTAGCAATACCGCTGCTGACAACCCTAATAGTGGGTTTAGTACGAAACCTATTGATAATATTGAGCCTGGAAACTGTATTGCCTATAAAATTACGGCAACCAATCGCGCCAACCTTTCTATTGATAACTTCATAATGCAAGATATGCTTCAAAAGAAGGGAGAAAAAGGGGCCGTAGTCGACTCAAAACTGATTGCACCACTTTATAAGCCAAATGATTATGCTTCTGATAGTGTGGCTATCGGTAATAATGGTTTAATTAAAACCAAAATATTTACTCTAGCGGCAAAATCATCTTACGACTTTTACTTCAATACTAAGTACGGTACAACGCAATCTAATTAATACATGATGATTTTTCAGATTAAATCATTTTTTACATTTTTTTAACCAGCTGTAATTTCAATAACTTTTTGAGGCAATGATATGAATCTACTTACCGCACTCTCCCCAATCGATGGTCGCTATGCATCCAAAGCCGATAGCTTGCGCCCTTATTTATCAGAATTTGGTCTGATTAAAGCGCGTGTGACCGTTGAGATTCGCTGGTTACAGTCATTGGCTGATAATAGCGCGATTGGTGAGTTGGCAGAATTTGATACCAATACCAATGCGTTTTTAAATGCTATCGTAGAGAACTTTAGCGAAGCTGACGCGCAAGCGATCAAAGACATCGAAGCAACGACCAACCATGATGTAAAAGCGGTTGAATACTTTATTAAAGATAAATTCCGTGGTCAGGCAGCACTTGAAGATTCATTAGAATTTATTCATTTTGCTTGTACCAGTGAAGATATTAATAACCTATCTTACGCACTCATGCTCAAAGACAGCCGCGAAATCGTCGTTGCTAAAATGCAAGAAGTAACGGATAGCATCGTTAATCTAGCAATTATCCATGCTGATCAACCGATGCTTTCACGTACTCATGGTCAAACGGCAAGCCCGACGACTCTAGGTAAAGAGATGGCAAACGTTGCTTATCGCCTTGCTCGTCAAATTAAGCAAGTCGGTCAGGTAGAGTTACTCGGTAAAATCAATGGTGCGGTCGGTAACTATAATGCTCACTATGCCTCATATCCTGACGTTGATTGGCAGAATCATGCTGAAAAATTCATTAATGAACGTTTAGAATTGACCTTTAATCCTTATACCACGCAAATTGAGCCGCATGATTATATCGCTGAATTGTTTGATGTAGTAAAACGCTTTAATACCATTCTAATCGACTTTAACCGTGATATTTGGCAGTATATTAGCTTAGGCTATTTTAAACAGCGTCTAAAAGATGGCGAAGTGGGTTCTTCTACTATGCCGCATAAAGTCAACCCGATTGACTTTGAAAACTCTGAAGGTAATTTGGGTGTAGCTAATGCCATGCTTGCTCATTTGGGTGAAAAGCTACCGATTTCACGTATGCAGCGCGATTTGTCTGACTCTACCGTGTTGCGTAATATCGGTGTTGGTCTAGCACAAAGCATGATTGCTTATGATGCGTGCCTCAAAGGCGTCAGCAAACTTGAATTAAATGCGCAGCGCTTAAATGACGATTTGGATAATGCACAAGAAGTGTTGGCAGAGCCGATTCAAACGGTCATGCGTCGCTACCGTGTTGAAAACCCATACGAGAAGCTTAAAGCTCTTACCCGTGGTAATGCCATGACTCGTGAAGCAATGCTTACTTTTGTTGATGGCGATGAATTATCGGCAGTTAGTGAAAGCGATAAGAACAGTTTGCGTGAAATGACGCCTGCTACTTATATTGGTAATGCGGCTGAACAAGCACGCACGATTAAAGAATGGATTGCTAAAATTTAACTGGCAATCAGCTCATCTCTATCAAATGCGAAAAAAGATATAAATGAGCACTCATTTATATCTTAATAAGAACCTTACTCTAAACACTATTATTTTTTAAAATACATAGTTGATGGGTGAGGTTTTTATTCTTTATCGTCTTTATCACTGCTATCGCCCGGTATGATAGCTTTACCCACAGCGACCGTACCTTTAACCACACCTTTAGTGGTTTTATAAGCGATTTTAGCAGGTACAGTAACAATTTTATGTACACAAGCTTGCAGCAAAAACATACTGGCAATAATAACGATAAAATGCAATTTTTTCATAAATGTCCTAAGAATAATTATAGGCTCTGATGACAGTCATCAGATAAGCAATAATCATAAACTAATAAATCCTGCCTATAAAGCCATCATTTCTATTAATCTTATAACCAGTTAACCATACGGATTTATCCATGACTTCTATCCCCCTTTGTTTACCGAATACCATTACTCCTGAGCAATTCTTAAACGATTATTGGCAAAAAAAACCCCTCTTGATTAAGCAAGGCTTACCGCAATTAATTGGTATGTTTGAGCCGGAAGATATCTTAGGCTTAGCCATAGATGAAGACGCTACTGCAAGGCTACTGACTCAAGCTGCGAGCAAACAAGAAGGTCAGCCGCAATGGCAACTTAAAAAGAACCCACTAACTGAAGCCGACTTTGATAACTTACCTGAGCAATGGTCAGTACTGGTACAAAATCTTGAGCAATGGTCGCCGGAACTTGGCGCATTATGGCAGGCGCTTGATTTTATACCGCAGTGGCAGCGCGATGATATTATGGTGTCTTATGCGCCAAAAGGCGGCTCGGTTGGCAAGCATTATGATGATTACGATGTATTTCTAGCGCAAGGGTTTGGCTCTAGACGTTGGCAGTTAGGTAAGTTTTGTGATGAGCAGACCCAATTTGTTGCCGATGAGCCGATACGTCTATTTGATGATATGGGCGAGATTATCTTTGATGAAATCTTAGAAGCCGGTGATGTGCTATACGTGCCACCAAAATTAGCACATTTTGGCGTAGCGCAAGATGATTGCCTAACCTTTTCCTTTGGCTGCCGTCGTCCAAACTTGATGCAAATCATTGACAGCCTTGCCGATGTCGCGACCAATGACAGCGCTTTATTTATACCGATGTTATTACCACAAGCTATGCAAGCGTCAGGGGAGTTAAAGACTGACAGCATTGAGGCGATTAAAACTCAATTATTACAACTCCTCCAATCTGAGCGCGGTGATACGATTATTCGCCAAGCCGTGTCTGAAGTGGTCAGCAAGCGTCAATATGATGTGCTTGTCCCTGAAGAGTCGCTGACGACTGATGAGATGATAGCAGCATTGGCAACTGGCGCGACGTTGCAAGCAGATTATAGCAATCGTTTGTTATACACCCAGGCGGATAATGACATCGTTTTATATGCCAATGGGCAACGCCTAGATGATTTGCATGAAACATCGATAGCACTACTGGTACGCTTATCTAATGGCGAGCATTTAAGCCTTGACGATATGGAAGGGATTGACCCTGATGAAGTGATGGAATGGTTAGAGAATGGTTGGATATGGATGAATCATCCAGAGTAATGCCATAGTTATTAGCCAGTTTTTATAGCACATTGGCTATTAAGCATTATTTAAAAACCATCAGCGCCTATTTACTAAGATTTAAATGTCTTAATAAATAGGCGCTGATTTTTATGTAAACATTCTAACTTAAGCAAAAAAATACCTTTAATACTTCCCTTTATGCAGCAACCGCTTTTTTATAACGACTCACGCCAGCGATAATTGTTTCTTCAATCACCCTATCATCACCTAACATCATCAGCACAAATAACTGCTCATCAAGTGACTTGGTCTGTGTCATACGGCGCTCCATTAAATCAGTGCCACCCATATCTATCACCACAAAATCTGCTTCTTTATTGGGCATAAAGTTACCGATTTTATCGTCTAACAACAATGACTGCGCGTTGCCTAACGTGATTTGATATAACCCTTGATGCGCTGATAACGGATTACTCTGTAATTGCTGAACTTTATAGGCTTCTGCTAAAGTGGTCAGCATCGATAAGCTAGTACCTGCGCCTACGTCGGTTGCGATACTAACACCGGTATAGCTTAAGGTTTTAGATAAATCAAACAGTCCACTGCCTAAAAATAAATTGGACGTCGGGCAATGGGCTATTTGGGTGCCAGTATCACGTAGCACTTCATATTCTGATGTCGAGAGATGGATGCCATGCGCCAACGTCGTATGCCTGCCAAGTAAGCCCATATCATGATAAACGTCCAAATAACCTTTATGATTGGGATAAAGCTCACGTACAAAAGCGATTTCATCAAGGTTTTCAGCCAGATGTGTCTGCAGATAAACACTATCATAACTACGATACAGCTCACCGGTCATTTGTAATTGCTTTGGCGTTGACGTAATAGCAAATCGTGGCGTAATCGCCACATGCTGACGTCCGCGCTCATGCCATTTATCGATGATATTTTGTGTATCACGGATGCCCTGCTCTGTTGGCACACACAGGTGCTCAGGGGCGTTTTGATCCATCAATACATTACCCGTAATCATACGAGTATTCAGACGACTGCTTTCATTAAAGAATGATTCTACTGACTGCGGATGACTGGTTGAAAATACCAAGGCGGTTGTTGTGCCGTTAGCAAGTAACTGATTTAAAAAGAATTTTGCAGTATCATCAGCAATTTTTGCATCACCAAAATTGGCTTCGGTCACAAAGGTATAATTGTTCAACCAATCAAGTAATTGCTCGCCAAACGCAGCAATCATATCTATTTGCGGATAATGTACATGGGTGTCAATAAAGCCTGGCATGATAAGCTTATCTTGGCAATCATGAATCTGTACTGGCGCTTGACCCTCTTGGCGACTGGCGTTGCCGTACTGCGACATCATTGATGCACAGCTGCCATAATCTACGACGCGACCAGTCGCATCATCGACCACCAAGGCACCATTGGCAATATATTCAGGATAAACCTTGACGCCTGCCACTACTGGCAGCAAACTAACGTTTTTTTCTACTACTGTGATGCTAGGACGCTCAACATTGGTCAAGTTATCATTGATTAAATCAGCATTGTTTAAATCAGCCGCATCTAAATGGGCACGCTTGGCTCTATCAGCTAAATTGTCTTCCGTTAAATAATGTAGCAATTGTGCTTGATAAATATGTATGGTCATAAAAAATCTCACAATAATAGATAAGTATTTTGGTTAAAAATTCATACATGTTATGTATCTACCCTAATACAATCAAAGAAATACAAGCACAAAGGTACTGAGCGCAGCCTATATCTTATGATGGCTGATGAAGCTAAGAACAATGTCTTAATGCATTTAAGGCAGACAGATAAATAGAGAATTAAAAAATTTTTAATTAAGATAAATGTTAGTTATAAATCATGATAAAGCTGCATAACTTGCGCTGCGATAGATATAGCGACTGCCATTGGCTCTTTTCCGCCAGTATTAAGCCCTATAGGCATGGTCAATTTATCGACTATTTGCTCACTGTAGTCACGCTGTAGCAGGCGATCTCTGAAACGCTTGGCTTTGGTCGCTGAGCTGATACAGCCAAGATAAGGTAATGAGCTGCTATCGATGCCCGTTTTCACATAAGAATCGAGCGCGGCACGTACCAAATCAAAATCAAGACTGTGATCATGTGTCATGACCAAAATAAAGTACTGAGTACCTTTTTTCATTGACGCATTTATTGAAGCACTTTTAATACTCTTAGCAACAAACGGTTGAATAAAATCGACTGGATCTTCATCAATATGCGGGCGAATGTGAGTAGGCAGTTGAGAAGTCACTTGCCCCTCTACAGTACCCGGATTATGGGTTAGATAACGCTCAAACATTTCAGCTCGGCTGTCTACCCAGTCGACTTGACAAGGTAGCTCAGCAAGAATGGTCATTAGCGCAGCTGCTACGTGCCCTGCACCAAACACCAGTAACGACATGGGCGGCGTTACATTAAAGCATTCAAACATGACCGTGACGCTACCGCCGCAGCATTGAGCCAATGTAGCGCCCAATGGATAATGCTTGGTATAAACGGCATCGCGGCGTACTGCCTGCGCCTTTGCAGACTTACCTTCTTTTAACGGTTGCATGCTTCTAGCGTCAGTGGCATTAATTTCACCATTTAGCAATTGCCTAGCGGTTATCGTCACGTCATGTTCAAGGCTACCGCCGCCTAAGGTGTCACAACATGCATCAAGCGTCACGATCATTTTGGATTGAAGCTCACGAGGTGCTGAGCCATTCACCGCAACGACCGTCGCCAAAACGTGCGCAATACCTTGCTGCTGATATTGCGCCAGTCCGTTATACCACTTTGTTGGTGGCATCGGTGTGATTAGTGACTTATTCACTATGTGCCGGTCCGCGAGCCGTTGATACATTTGGGTTTTGTATCGCTTCAGGCTGATCATCCGTTAGCTTACCTTCGACTTCTGTTGGATTAATATCTTTACCGTGTGCGACCTGCTGCGGCTTGACTTTATCATCATCAATACCGCAATTATCATCGGTTACTGTTAGGCTAGTAATCGTATCTGTATCCGCTTTAGAGGCGATTTCCCACGCTTGACCCTGCATGCGCATGACCGATTTTAATACCGCTTCTGGCGTTGCCGGCATGGTCAGCTCAGGGTTTCTCTGATAATTACCTAAGCTTGCAATCGCGTTATTAATCGCGCACCAAACGCTAGCGGCAAGCATAAATGGCGGTTCGCCAACGGCTTTGGAGTTATAAATAGTTTGCTCTTCGTTTTTACGCTCGAACAGTTTGACGCTCCATTGTTTTGGTAAGTCATGCGCCGTTGGAATTTTATAATTGGCGGCACTGTTTGACGCAAGGTTTCCTTTTTTATCCCAAACCAACTCTTCAGCAGTAAGCCAGCCCATACCTTGAACAAAACCGCCTTCAATCTGACCGATATCAATTGCAGGATTAATCGACTGCCCAACATCATGTAAGATATCGCAGCGCAATACTTTATATTCACCCGTTAAAATATCAATCTCAACCTCAGAACAAGAGGCACCCAAGGCAAAGTAAAAGAATGGGCGACCCCACGCTTTTGAGCGATCATAAAATATCTTTGGTGTTTTGTAGTAGCCAGTAGAAGATAAGCTGACGCGGTGCTGATATGCGAGTAACACCATTTCAGCAAAGGTTAGTGTTTCTTTATCACCGACATGGACATGATTGCGCTCAAACTTAATATCCTCTGCACTTACGTCAAAATGTTCAGTAGCAAATTCAACCAAGCGATCCCTAATAGTAATACAGGCATTTTGGGCGGCTTTACCATTCATATCAGTACCTGACGACGCCGCTGTTGGCGAAGTATTTGGCACTTTATCAGTGCGACTTGCGGTTACTTTTACGGTATCCAAGTCGACATCGAATTCATTGGCAACGATTTGGGCAATCTTAATATATAGCCCTTGCCCCATTTCAGTACCGCCGTGATTGATTTGAATGGTACCGTCGGTATAGATATGAACCAAAGCACCTGCTTGGTTTAGCGTCTGTACCGTAAATGAGATACCAAATTTGACCGGCGTTAGAGCCAGACCAAAACGTTTGTCACTACCTTCGGCTTCAGCTTTTCGATTAGCGACTGTGATTTGTTCACGGCGCTTAGCATAATCGTTATCATCAGCTAACGTCTGCATAATAGTCGCCAAATCAAAATGCTCAATTGGCTGCCCATAATGGGTGCTTTGACCGTTTTGATATAGATTTGCCAAACGTACCTGCAGAGGATCTTTGCCCAAACTGTAGGCAATATCGTCCATCATGTATTCAGCGGTCAGCAAACCTTGTGGACCACCGAAACCTCGATAAGCGGTATTAGATACCGTATGGGTCTTGCAGCGATGACCAGCGATCTGAGCCGCTGGATAATAATAGGCGTTGTCACAATGGAACATCGCCCGATCGACAATGGCATCGGACAAATCTGGTGAATAGCCACACAATCCTGATAGCTGCATATCAACGCCAAGCACTTGACCAGCATCATTGACACCGACATCGTAGCGATTGGCAAATTCATGACGTTTACCAGTGACGACCATGTCATCTTGACGGTCTAAGCGCATACTCACTGGCACATTATGGCGTTTGGCAACGATACCGCACAGACACGCCCATGCCGCGGCTTGCGTTTCTTTACCACCAAAGCCGCCGCCCATTCGGCGCACAACTGTCGTCACGGCATGAAAAGGTAAATCGACCACTTCGGCGACCAGCTGCTGCACTTCACTCGGATGCTGTGAGGAAGTATAGACTTCAAGCCCACCATCATCGCAAGGAATGACGTATGACACCTGCCCTTCCAAATAAAAATGCTCTTGCCCTAGCATACGAATATGCCCTGCAATACGAGTAGGTGCATTTTCAAGCTCAGCCTGAGCATCACCGCGCGTCATAAAGTGACTTGGACGTACAAACTGCTCTTGCTTTAGCGCCTCATCAATAGTGAGGATTGCGGACAGCGGTTCATATTCCACAATGGCTTTGAGCACGGCTTTTTTTGCTGCACGGTGACTGGTGGCAACCACCGTAAATAGCGTTTGACCGACATATTCTGTGATCTGATCGACCATGAGTGGGTCGCCATCAAACACTGCTCCGATATCAGTCTTGGCTGGTAAATCTTTAAAGGTGATGACATCGATGACCCCGTCTGCTGTTCGTACGGCGCTCAAATCCATATTCAATACACGAGCATGCGCGTGAGCACTTTTACCAATTGCTAAATGCAGGGTGTTTTGTGGTTTTAGCATATCGTCCACATAAGTGGCAGTGCCCATAACGTGACTAATAGCACTGTCATGCTTTGCTTGGGTGCCAATCTTGTCTTTTGGTGGACGCTGTCTGCGGGTACTGTAGCTATCAAATAATGAAGAATGGTGGCTCATAATGGCTCTCTCTCTTATATTTTTAGCAAAACCTATCTCTCTAACAATAGCGTTTTGACTGTATCTTTTAGCGATGCGAAAGTTAGGTGAGTTAGCATAATCAAGCAAGTTCAAACGCTAGGGCCGTCTATTTAGCTCTTGCCGAGCTTACTTGCTATATGTTTACTTACGCATCTACCGTTTGCACATCAGCAACCAATTGCTTGCCACACTTAATGATTAACCGCTGCATCACATGCATACGATACTCACGGCTGGCTCTCACATCGGTCATCGGCGAGACATCATTAGGTAGCCTTTGTGCTGCCTGCTCGAAACTGGCAACATTTACTGCTTGTCCAATTAGTGCCTGCTGACATTCTGCTGCCAATAAAGGTATCGCCGCCATGCCGCCAAGTCCAAATTTTGCATTTTGGATAGTCATGCCATCCGCTGACAAATCAAGTCGCGCAGCAAGCAAGCACGCTGAGATATCATCTTCGTAACGCTTACTAATCTTATGAATATAGAGATACTGATGATCTTGCATTAGCGGAATATGAAGGGCAACCACGTAACTACCAGCACGTAGTTTGGTCTTTTTATAATCTAAAAAGAATTTAGATAAAGGAATGATTTCATCAATACTAGATACTTGATTTGAATGGACATTATTAACATTGATATTGTCAGTAGCGCTGTTACTAGCAGCACAATGACGCAGATGAATATGAGCATCTAATGCCAATAGAATGGGAGGCAAATCGCCAATCGGTGAAGCGTTAGCAACGTTACCGCCGATAGTGCCCATATTACGGATTTGCGGAGAAGCAATACGTTCAAACAAATTGGCAAACGCAGGGAAATGCTGTTCAAGCGCAGGCAGCATGCTCTTATAGCTCATGCCAGCACCCAATACTAAAGACTCTACTTCGCTATCGCCTTTAGACTGCTCATCGGTATTTAAGCTTAACGCTTGTAGTGACCAAGATTTTAGCTCGTCAATCGCTGACAGTTGTACGATAATATCGTGATCAACCAAGTGTTGCGTCACACTCAAACCTAAGTCCGTACCACCTGCCCAAATGGTCGCTTTTGGATGGGCAGCGAGCACTTGATTGAGCTCAGCAACAGACTGTGGAATGAATAACTTACGTGACCCTTGAGTAAGTGCAGGCTCAATAGTGCCCATTTCGCTTGAAACGGTTTGTCTGCTATTTGCCATCGCATCTGTCGCTAAACTGATGGTCAAGTCTTTGGCGATCGTCTGATCAGCATCGCGTTGTCTACCAATCTCACTCATTGCCAAACCAGCCTCGATAATCGGACGATAGCCTGTACAACGGCAAAGATTCCCACCAATTGAAGCCACGATATCATCGTAGCTTAAATCATCTTTAATGGTTCCCTTTGCGACTTGCAGACGATGATTCTCGTAGGTGCTGGCCAGCGTCATCACAAATCCAGGCGTACAAAACCCGCACTGCGAGCCATGGCATTCGACCATTGCTTGCTGCGCTGGGTGCAATAAAGCACGTTCTGGATGATGTTCAGGATTGTCCGCGATATAAGCTGACGTCATTATATGATGACCATCCATCAATGACAGTAGCGTAATACAGGCGTTAAGGGTATAAAAAGGCAAATCAGAAGAATCTTCACCACTGCTAGGTAAGCGCTGCGCCATCACCGTACAGGCTCCGCAGTCGCCACTGCCGCAGCCTTCTTTGGTATCAGTCTGGCGTTCGTGCAAGCGCAAATACTCAAGCACCGTGGTATTCGGATTGAGGTCAGTTAATTGCTTATATTGACCGTTCAAATAAAAATGAATCATAGCAATGCTCAGCTGTCAGAATAAAAGGAAGATAAAAAACTGCTTTATCTTTAATCGAATCATAAAATCTTAACAATCAGTATCTTAAAGGATAACTGCACACAAATGCGCTGCCCTTAAGTGAGTACTTAATTACCATGTTAATAAAATTTATACGATGATGATCATCATACCTACATCAATACTGAGAGTTATAACTGTATTGAATAAGCTGACTGCCTATCTGACTACTGACTTGCTCAGGCTTAATCTGTTTGCGGTTTGAACTTTTTAATTTACCTATGATGGATGAGCATCTTTAGTAAATACAAAAGCATTATAAAGGGTTTGGGTATCGTCTCAATGACGACTACTCTATCGGAAAATCGAGGAATATAAGCACCGTTAAAACATACTTCCGAGGCTTAGCTTACGTCAACGTTCCGTGTTAAAGGGATTTATTAACCATTTAGTGAATAATTGCTGACTAAACGGTTAACTTATATTATCACCATCTTTGTTTAACTTACAACTCAAAAAATACCTTATTTTGGTTGAAAAGCCAAGAAACTTCATTACTAAAGTGAGTATTTACTAAAATACCTACCTATCCTACCTCTAAATTTAAGCATAAAAAAACGACCAGCAATTACTCACCAAATATTTGGGAATAATGACTGATCGTCATTTTTACTATTCGAGCTATTTCTTTATTGGCAATAAGCTAATCTTTTAACTTCTTATAAGATTATTGGTTGCCTGTACTAAATTATTGCTGTTACTTCTATGTGCCAAGCTCTAACAAGCTTGCATTTCCGCCAATGGCAGTGGTATTAATGGTTTTTACACGCTCAGTGACGAAGCGGTATAGATAATCAGGCGTTAGCATCTCTGATAAGCCGTCCATATCAGTGACGCTAATGACTTGCGTCAACATACCATCAGTTTTAGCAAGCTCTTGACTGACCGCTTGCACCTCTTGCCGATTACCAGAAACAGCCACTTGCGCAAGGCGATCGATGTATAAAAGCGTGACGGTTTGCGAGTCATTGGCGACACTCAGCACATCATCACTGATGCCACTCTCATAGAGGATTTTTGCCGCTTCAATGCACATCTCATCTTGGCTTGGGCAATGCAATATCACCTCATTACCCGTTAATAATGCTGCTAGCAATTGCCCAAGTACTGCCATAGCGCGAGCAGACTCGCCGCCAACAACCATCGTCTTACCGCGACCTGTCACGTACAAGTCATTTGACTCGCCCGTAGCACCAGTCATACGGTGCTCTTCGTCAAGCATGGGTGCGGCGCTCAATAAATGATTGAACAGACGCTTTGCCTTATTGGCATCACCGGTCAATAATGCCAGTCTTGGTGCGGCTTCTTGCAGATAAGTGGCACGATTAACTGCGCCAAGCAAACGCCAAGTTTCACAAACTTGGCCATGATTTTTTTTGAATTCAGTCGCCATAGTGCTACTCCTTATGCGATTATTGTTTGAGTACTGGTTGCAGCGGTATTGTCTATCAGAGCCACTTGCTCATTAGCCAACTGCTCTGTCGTTAAGCTCATCAGACGGGCAACATAATGTGGACCACCTGCTTTGGGACCTGTGCCCGATAGACCGCAGCCACCGAACGGCTGTACGTTGACGACCGCGCCGATTTGGTTACGGTTGATATAAGTATTGCCGACAAAGGCACGGCGCTCGATATGCTCTACCGTGTTTTCAATACGGCTATGAATGCCCAAGGTCAAACCAAAACCCGTCGCATTGATCGCATCAATCAGCTTATTTAGATCACGTGCTTCATAACGCAGTACATGCAAAATAGGACCAAAATGCTCTCCACCGATCACATCGATGCTTTTTACTTCTATCGCCGTTGGCAATACAAACGTTGCTTGATCTTGACTGACTTCTGAGCTGTCACTCATCGGTGTCTGCGCCAAAATAGTAGCCGTTGGCTCAGTACGCATGCGTTCGATATGCGCTTCAAGTCCGCGCTTGGCATCGATATCAATCACAGGACCTACATCTGTAGTCGCATATAGCGGGTTGCCAACGATTAATTCAGCCATATTGCCTTGCAATAGCTCAATCAAATCATCTGCCATCTCTTCTTGTACACATAAGATACGACATGCTGAACAGCGCTGACCTGCTGAACCAAAGGCAGATAATACCGCATCTCTAACCACTTGCTCAGGCAATGCCGTTGAGTCCATAATCATGGCATTCTGTCCGCCAGTCTCCGCGATAAAGACAGGCAGCTCACCGCTGACTTGAGCATGGGCATTTAGGCTTTGGTTGATGCGCTGCGCCGTTTGGGTCGAACCTGTAAAGATAACACCTGCGATATTGTCCGCAGCAGTCAATGCAGCACCAACGTCGCCCGCGCCTATCACGAGTTGCAATGCTTCTACTGGCACGCCAGCTTGATACATAAGCTGCGCACCGAAATGAGCGATTAAGCTCGTCTGTTCGGCAGGTTTTGCCACTACGGTATTACCTGCAGCCAGTGCTGCAACTACTTGACCGGTATAAATAGCCAATGGAAAGTTCCATGGGCTGATACAAATAAAGGTGCCACGTGCTTTATAAACTTGACGCGACGGCTTGCCTGCCAAATCGGTAAACTCATAAATAACATCATCTAAACGCTCGGCTTCATCAGCATAAAAACGGCAAAAATCAACCGCTTCTTTGATTTCATCAATGCTATCTTGTAAGGTTTTACCTGCCTCAACTTGGCATAATGCCATCAGCTCTGCATAGTTTTCTTCATATAAGTCCGCTATTTTACGCAATATAGCCGCACGTTTAGTAGCAGCAACCGCTTGCCATTCGCCTTGTCCAGCGACTGCTGCTGCAATTGCTTGCTGTGCAATAGTAGCATTGGCATAAACAACTTCACCAGCGATAACTTCATGGTTCCAAGGCGCACATATAGCTTGCTTGTCAAGCTGATGAGTGTCGCCATCTACCGTATTGTCATTGACTGCGTTGCCATTAATAACAGAAGTCGCAGACCATGTTTTGTGTATATGCGTATCGATAGCTGCTTTAAACGGTATCCACTGCGATTCTACAAAGATATTGGGACCAAAGCTGGCACGGCGTGCGCCATAGATAGCTAACGGTAATGGAATATCTGGATTGTGTAGCGTTGCATTGGTTAATAGCTTGTCATACGGATGTACAGTTAGCTTGTCAATTGGATAAGACTTGTCTAATAACTGATGGACAAACGAGCTATTGGCACCGTTTTCGAGCAATCGACGTACCAAATACGGCAGCAGATCTTTATGAGCGCCAACCGGTGCATAGATACGCACAGGGATTTGATAAGCTTGTAAGATATGGTCATAAAGCGCATCACCCATACCATGCAAACGCTGGAACTCAAAGTCTCTGTGCGAGCTCATGGTCATGATTGAAGCAAGCGTGTGCGCATTGTGCGTTGCAAACTGTGGCCAAATAAGACCACGCAAATGCTCTGATAATAAGAAACGCGCGCAGGCAAGATAAGCAGTATCCGTGCCTTCTTTACGCGTCCAGACCGGATAGCCTGATAGACCTTTTTGCTGCGCCAACTTGATTTCTGTATCCCAATAAGCGCCCTTTACTAGACGTACAGGAATACGGTCGCCAACCTCAGTTGCCAAGCGTGCCAGCCAAGCCAAAATAGCAATTGCACGCTTTGAGTAACCTTGTACAACTAAGCCAAGACCATCCCAATCCGCTGTTAGATTGTCGCGATATAAAGACTCAAATAGTTTTAGCGATATCTCAAGACGATCGGCTTCTTCGGCATCAATACTGATATCAACATTCACCTCACGTGCAGCTTCAATCAACAGTAAGCAGCGTTGACGCAACAGCCCCATGACTTGCGCTTCTTGCGTGGCTTCATAACGCGGATGCAATGCAGACAGCTTGATCGAGACTGACGGCTTCGGCATGCCCTCTTTAACTTTCACACTTGCAGTGGCTTTGATAGCATGCAAATAATCATTAAAGTATTTTTCAGCATCTTTATGAGTAATTGCCGCTTCACCCAACATATCAAATGAGTAGGTATAGCCTTTATTGCGATATGGCTGGCTATTTTTATTAGCGCCTTCAATTGTTTCGCCAAGTACAAACTGATGTCCCATGATACGCATGGCTTTTTGCATAGCACTACGAATAACAGGCTCACCCATCTTTTTGGTCATACGATCCAAAAATCCAGATGCCGTGGTATCACTATCGATACTCACCACACGACCTGTCATCATCATGCCCCACGTTGAGGCATTGACCATAAAACCATTGTCATTTTTTAAATGTTTTTTCCAGTCAGCGACGCTCATCTTGTCATGAATCAGCGCATCAGCCGTATAATTGTCCGGCACACGAATCAAGGCTTCCGCCAAGCTCATGAGCAAAACACCTTCTTGGGTATCCAAGCTGTACTCAAGCAATAATGAGTCAACCATTTTTACCGCTTTACCATCATTGCGCACATGCTCAACCAGCTGACGCGTCTGCGTAGCTGCACTGTCACGCTCGGCATCTGTCGGTTTGGCAAGTGGCAATAACTGCGTCAACCAGCGCTCTTCATCCACGCTATACAAAGGCGATATACGCGCATGTAGCTCTGTTGATGACTGAGCAATATATTCTGGTGATAACAAATCAATAGGATTAAATAAAATCGGCTCTTGCGGGGTAAATTGCTCTACTGGGTTCATAACAACTCCATAACTTGAAAATCCATCATAAGTGATGCGCTGAGGCTTTTTAACATTGAAACTTTTTGATATTGAAACTTTTTGATATTGTGGCGCTAAAACAACGTCGTAACGCTAAAGTATTGAAACGGTTTATCATCTACCCTATCGAAAACAGCAATCAATCACAATCAGCTAGTAAGCAGTGTGAGTGATTCGGCGTCGATAACATACATAACAATGAACAGAACACACGACAATATTAAAAAACGAGAAAATCCAGCATAAGCTGGAAAAGGTCAAGTAGATCGTTTGACTGTGCAACGGACTACGTCAACAATACAAAGGCAACAACATAAAACTAAGCGGCATTAGTGCCTTCTTCTTGTTAGTAGTGAAAGGAGAGTGTTTGCAATATAAAGTGGCAATATGCAATGCTGATTCACTGATAAGAAAAACCTCTACGGCGTTGATTGAGGTGATGCGCTTAATATCCGCATATTACCATGAAATAAATTTTCAAACTAACAATATTACGCATTTTAGCCAATTATAATAGTGTTAAAAAACAAACAGTTATTAACGCATTCACAAACGTGACGCTTTGGTTATAATTTCTGATTTACTATTTATGATTAATTGTTTTATGAATCAAATAGTTGGCGCTACTGTCTTGATATAATAAGAATAGTAAATACCAAAAAGCCCTTCTTATCATTTGATAATAAGAAGGGCTTAACTGATATCTCTATAGCAATATCAACCGTAATTAACAGTGCGCGTCGATTGATTAAAAACTAGATAAAGATAATTTTAGCCAGTAATACTACTGTCAATATCCAAACCGGAATACTGATGTCAGAGAATTTACCAGCGACCACCTTGATGGCAGTAAAGGTGATAAAGCCAAGTGCAATACCGTCAGCGACAGAATAGGTCAAAGGCGTAAACAATAATACGACCACCACTGGCGCTGCTTCTGTTAAGTCATTCCATTTGACATCTTTTAACGTCTCCATCATGAGTACTGCTACATAAAAAATAGCGCCTGCCGTCGCATATCCTGGAATCATACCAGCAAGTGGTGAAAAGAACACACTGAGTAAAAATAACACGCCAACTGTCACTGCCATCAGTCCAGTACGACCACCTGATGCGATACCTGACACACTTTCGATGTAACTTGTCGTTGATGACGTGCCCAAGAAAGTACCAGCTACCGTTGCCGTCGAATCTGCTAGTAGCGCTTTACCCATATTCGGGATTTTACCATCTTTACCAATCAAACCTGCCTGAGTGGTGGTTGCAATCAGCGTACCCGCCGTATCAAATAAATCGACGAATAAGAAGGCAAAAATAACACTGATCATCGCCACATCAAACGCGCCAGCAATATCAAGCTGCATTAGCGTTGGAGCAATAGGTGGCGGTGCTGAAATAATACCTGAAAACTGCGTATTTCCTGTGAGCAGACTGATAAGCGCGACTAGTAAAATACCAATAGTGACCGCACCTGGTACTTTTTTATGTGACAAACCCACGATGACAATAAAACCAAGGGCTGCCATCGCAGGTGAAAACGAGGTCATGTCACCAAGTCCCACCAGCGTCGCATCATTATTCACGATAACGCCTGCGGTTTGGAGCGCAATAAAGGCCAAAAATGCACCAATACCAGCGACAACCCCTTGTTTGATACTGGTCGGAATAGAATTAATAATGATTTCACGGATTTTAAACAAACTTAATAGGATAAAGATACAACCTGACAAAAATACTGCGCCAAGCGCCGTTTGCCAAGCATAGCCCATTCCTAAAACCACGCCATAAGTAAAGAAGGCGTTGAGTCCCATTCCAGGCGCTAGGGCCACTGGCAGGCGGGCATAAATACCCATAATAAAACAACCAATGGCCGCGGCAAGGCAGGTGGCTACGAATACTGCGCCTTTATCCATACCTGCATCAGCAAGTACATTAGGGTTGACAAATATGATGTAAGCCATCGTCAAGAACGTGGTTACACCTGCTAAAATCTCTGTTTTGATCGTGGTATTGTGCCCATCGATCCCAAAATATCGTTCAATTGCGTTCATAGGAGTCGCTTCCAAATTGCAGTGAGTAAATTATCATTATCAAATGGTATTGATAAATGTCGCTTCCAAATTGCGACGATAAATGCCGCTTTTAACTCAAACATAAAAAATACACCTAAATTGCGACGATAAATGACGCTTCCAAATTGCGACTGTAAATGACGCTATAAACTACGGTTGGAGATGATGTTTTTAATCCTTTAGCCACACAAGATTTGCTAAAAATAAAACCACTGTGAAAAATTACAGCAACAAATCATAACATTCTATGGAAATAAATAGATAATTTCAATGAATGCCATGAACTTGTCAGTAAAAGAGCAAAAAATAGTTGACCATATGGACAATATTATAAAATGATAGTGCTGTCACCATAAATTTTAGGAAAAAACTGCTCATTATGTAATTAACACATTATTAATGATATTTACCAAGATTAGCAGTACACTAGGGGGTTAATATGAGCACCCTATTTTTAATGACTATTATTAATTATCCATGAGTCCTTTACATGCCTGAATCCTTAAATATTATCGACCTTATTACTCAAGCGAGCCTGCTGGTTCAGATCGTGATGGCTCTATTGTTATTAGCATCGTTACTCAGTTGGGTGATTATTTTTCGTATGAGTGCGCGGCTTGGCACTGCTAGAAACTTTGACCAACAGTTCGAGGCTTGGTTTTGGTCGGGTGAAGATTTGGCAAAATTGTATCAAGGTATTCAGGGCTCACCTGAGCGCCAAGGTCTTGAGCAGATTTTCTATGTTGGCTTCTCTGAATACTTAAGAATGCACAAAAAACGTCAACCAAAAGATGACATTATCGATGGCGTTGAGCGTAAGCTTAGGGTGGGTCTTGGTCGTCAGCAGCTACTTTTGGAATCAGGACTTACAACGCTTGCCAGTATCGGCTCTGTTGCACCTTACGTCGGCCTGTTCGGCACCGTTTGGGGTATCATGAATGCCTTTTTGGGCTTGTCACAAAATGAACAAGCTACCCTAGCCGCTGTGGCACCAGGTATTGCAGAAGCATTGATTGCCACCGCTATGGGTTTGTTTGCCGCTATTCCTGCGGTATTGGCTTATAACCATTTTACCGCCAAATCTAGTCGATTATATGATTCACGTGCCTTATTCTGTGATGAGATGACAGGTATGCTGCAGCGCGAAACCAGTAATGAAAGCCCGCAGCCTAGCACTCAAGTAAACCAAGCCAACCAAGCCAGCCAAAGCACTCAGGTGGCTGGTCTATGAAACAAAGTCCCTATCGCCGTGAGAAAAAAGCACTAAATGCGGAGATGAACGTTGTTCCTTATATCGACGTAATGCTCGTGCTGCTCGTGATATTTATGGTGACCGCGCCGATGCTGATTACTGGCGTCGATGTTGATTTGCCAAAAGAGCAAACCAACACCATGAGTCAAAGCCAGCTACCAGTCATTGTATCTCTGACCGGTAACGGTGAGATTTTTATCAGTTATGAGAGCAATGTTGACTTACCTGTTAGTGAGCCTGAGCTGATTGATACCCTCTCGACTTTGCAAAGTCAAAGCAGTGATGCCGGTGCTCAGCCAGTACAAGTGATGATTAATGCCGACCAAAACAATCAATATGGCGCTATCATGACCTTGATGGCAACGTTGCAACAAGCTGGTATTCAGAAGGTTGGACTATTAACTGGCGCTCCATTGCCTACACCAGCAGTTTAATCATTTTATAATATTAAAAAACAGCCGTTTTGGTGTAGCCGGTTATAATAAAGCAGATAATCTGATGTAGCTTATCTTTTAGTATCACGTTTTTGAGTATCACTACCATGCACAAGGCTCCAACCGTTTATGTACCAACTGAACCCGAAGGCAATGGGCTAACCTTACCCACGCTGCTCAGTTTGCTGGCACATGGTCTTGTCATTGGTATACTTATCTATACCTACCAAAATATGGACGTTGAGACCGCAGGTAGTATTGAAACGACCATGGTATCTCCTGAACAGTTAGCCGAGATGCAAGGTCAAATTCTTGCCAATCGCGCCGCCGCAGCCAGTGCTATGCAAGCGGAAAGCGGCTCAAGTAGTTCAGCTACGCCAACAGAAGCCTTTGCTGGCAGCGTCAGCACTCCAAATCCTGCTCAACCAAACTCTCAGCAAGTGCCTGTCTTCACACGCTCGGATGAATCTGCTACTAGTCCGATGCTCATGAGTGAAGAGCAGCATCAACGCCTGCTTGAGCAAAACCAAGAGTATGAACGCAGTATGGCTGAGTGGGCCGCGCGCTTAGACGAATCCGTCTTAGAAGAACATGACCAAATTGAAAAAGAAAGACGACAGCAGCTGATTGAAGAGCAAAAAAGGCTTGGGGATTTCCGCAATAAACAAAACAATCCTCCCAAGATTAAGCGCCCAACTGCTACCGACCGAAATATAGAAATCAATACGGGCGGCTCTAGTAGTTCAGGTCAAACCCTTAGTCTATCAAACGATGGGCAGTCGACTTTATCTGGTGATAGCACAACCTCAAGCCCTTCAAAAGGCAACAGCCGCTCAGCGTCAGGTGGCAGTCGCGGCGCCAGTAATAGTGAAATCATTAACCTCATCAGACGTAACTATAACCCACCGACTGCGGCAAAGGGCTCAACCCAGCGTGCGACCCTCACAATTACGGTCAATGCCAGCGGTAATATCACCAATGTTACTGCGTCAGGACCGGATGAAGCTGTCAATGAAGCCGCCAAACAAGCCGTACTAAATACCGGTAGCTTACCAATCGATGCTGACGATCCCAAATACCCGACCTTTACTCTACAGTTTAAAGGTAGCAATTAATCAGTTGCTCATGTCTTATATTATTGATAACGTTACCTTAAACAGCTTGTACTGTAGAAGGGACTGCCTTATCTTTATGGCGGACTAATAACCTATAAAAATGACACTCATACTGTTTTAGGAGCTTAAATTACTCATGCGCACTCATAAAAAACTACTCATATCATTACTTGCTAGCGCTTCAAGCTTACTTATCGCGCCCAGTGTGTTGGCAGCGCCTGTCGTTTTAGAATTGGATTACGAGATTCCTGTGCAACAGAACCAAGTGGCTTTTGTACCTTTTGCTGGTGATAGCGTATTGTCACCTATTATTGTCAATGACTTGAGTAAAACTGAACTCAAAGTTACCAGTCAGAATCTACCGCAGCAGCCACGCAGTAGCAGCGAGCTGGCAGGGACATTACCGGTTTGGCAAAGTATAGGGATTCCCTATCTTGTCGTAGGTAGCACGCGCAGTAGCCGCGGTAAAGTAGTGACCGATTATGAAGTGATTGAGGTTAAAACAGGACGCGTGATCGAAGGCAAGCAAACTTTAACCGCTGATAACAATAAAGACAGCATGCGCTATGCCGGTCACGTCATCGCAGATAAAGTGTACGAGCTCATTACCGGCATTCCAGGGGACTTCTCAGGGCGTATTGCCTATATTGAAGAAATTGGTGCCGGAAAAGCAAAAGTCTCACGCTTAAAAGTCATGGATGCTGATGGCGAAAATGCCAAAACCATTACTGAGGTTTCAGGTTCTATCTTCTCTCCAGCATGGTCGCCCGATGGCAATCGTATTGCTTATTCAGTACAACGTGATAAATCTTATCCTGTTATTTATGTGCAAAGCGTGAGCGGCGGCGGTGCAACTCCATTGACGCCTTTCCCTGGTAGCAACTTAAGTCCTTCGTTCTCGCCAGATGGCAGCAAAATACTGTTTTCGAGTAGTTTTGAAGGCAGTGCTGATATTTATGAGATGAGTGCCAGCGGCGGTCAACCAAGACGACTGACCAATTGGCCAAGCAGTGAAGTACAGCCAAGCTACGCCCCTGATGGCAGATCTTTTGTCTTTGTATCTGATAAGACTGGATTTAATAAGCCGCAGATTTATCGTTATGAATTTGGTTCAGGGCGCACAACCAAAGTGTCTAATAGTGGTTATGCGACCAGCCCACAATTTAGTAGCGATGGCACGCAAATTGCCTTTTTAAATGGGCGCTCAGCGGCTGTTATGAACAGCGGCGGCGCGGTCACTGCTAATTTGGGCAATACTGGTATCGATGAAGCACCGAGCTTTTCACCAAATGGTAAGCGTGTTGTTTATGCATCAAAGCAAGGTGGTAAGGGCGTATTGACTATCAAATCACTAAACGGCGGCGAAGCCTTTGGTAAATCTGGGCAAGGTACGATTCGCTCACCTGTCTGGTCAGCCAGTCCCAGATAGAGCTAGAAATTCGTAATGTCTTAACCAAGAAAAGCGCACAATCATCGATTGGGCGCTTTTTTATATGAGAGTAAATCGATTAGCTTTTATTCTAAGGAAACATTGTTCACAGCAACACTATTCACTTGGATCATAACCGGGCGGATTGGCATGTCTCAGCTTGGCCACGTCTTCAGCGGTCACTGTATCCGTGTAACCATTTAAGTCACTGACGACGTATTGAGTCACTGCCGCCATTTGCGCATCATTCATCATCATATGAAACGATGGCATCCCGCGGAAACCATTGATCAGAATATTAATGATGTAATATTTTGACTGCATTTTGCTATTGTTAGCCAGTGGCGGATAATAGCCTGCACCATAAGCGCCCTCGCCTTTATGCATATGACAGCCAGCACAGGAGTCATGATAGAGCTTTTTGCCATCGGTCGTAATAAAGGCATTTGACCCTTCAAACTTTGCTTCCCACTCGCTAATAATAGGATCATTTTCCATATTGGGTAATGAGCTGTCATCAACGACATTGATAGGCTGCGCTTTTAGCTCGTCACGGCTCATATAGACAGCGCCCCAGCTGCCAGTATTGCGACTTGCTTGATAGTCAACCGTTTGCTCAGCATCGTGTTTACTGGCTATCGTCTCTACATCGTCTGCTTTTTGACTACAGCCTAATAATGCGCTGCTGCTTAGCAGCATGATCATCAGCATCTTAGGTGTCATGTTTTTCATGATAGTTGTTTTCATGATGATAGTGTTCATGATAGCCTCTGAATTTATAATGATTGTCTCTATGTGCGCCGCAATTAACCCAGCATTTTTGCTTTTTTATGCAAGCGTTTAGCTGCATCCATGCCAGATAATATAGCCCCTTCCTGCCACGCAGGAATATGAGAGCAATGCTCACCTGTCAGCACAATACGGTTGTCTATACTGCATAGGTTATCGTAATGCTGCTCACGACTAGACTCACTCCAAATACCGTAGCAGCCGAGTGTCCAAGGAATACGGTGCCAGACGACAGATGTTCCGGCGCGGAATTCCTTTGGGTACTGCGGATGGATATACTTACCGTAGGCAAGCGCCACATTGATACGCTCTTGCGGTGTTAGAGTATTAAACTTATAAGAAGTCGCGCCAAAACCATAGGCACCAAGCAATACACCCGAGCCATCTTTAAACATATTTTCTGACGGATAAGCAATTTGGGTAATAGGCATATTGGTATAGGTTAAACCGCCATAAATCCACTCATCTTCTTCCCAGAAGCGGCGATTAAATTCCAAACCTACTTTATAGGAAGTGTCATAAGGAACCGCTGCCATCGCCTGTTTCATTGGTTTTGAGACATTGATATCGAGCTGGGTTAATACGGTTAAAGGTATATTGCAGACACACCAGTCTGCCCGAATGGTTTTGATTGCACCATCGGGACTATTACTGTCCACATAGTCGACTGTAACGCCAGTATCATCTTGATGAATCTTAGTGACTTTGGCATTAAATTCAATCATATCGCGACATTCGCGGGTGAAAGCATCACCGATTTTACCCATACCACCAACTGGCTGAAACATGGTTGGCTGATGTCCATAGGTCATGTGATTGCTATAAATATCTCCCCACATGCCTGAATCTAGTATCTCACTGATTGGTAATGGCTTTGACGGCTTTTCATTTGGCATCAAACCGCCACCTGGGAACACACTAAAGCCACGATGTTTGGTAGTCTCATTACTGGGGCGGTAGCGATAGTCTTTATCGAGCACGCCCCACCCTTTTAGCCCTTCTAGCAGCTTCTCTTTGTCCTCAGTATTGACTGAGCGATCCAGACCACCCACGTTTACTGACTTCGATAGCAGCTCCGCCACATGACCTTGAATGTCATTTTTGATGTCACCCAAACGCTGCGGTACGCCATTGAAATGATTAGTACGGTGCAAATAAGCGCGGTCATTGGTTTGGATAAAGGGTTGCATCTCAACACCGAACTGTTTGCAATAATGAAAGACGGCATAGTGGTGGCTTGGCAAACGCCATGGTCCACCATTGAAATAATTGCCTTCTTCAAAATCACAAGTGACCTCTTCGCCGCCAAGCTCAGTATATTTATCACCGCTGTTCAGTGTCCAACTACGACCGCCACCACGATTTTGAAACTCAAGCACTTTGACATCGTAGCCCGCTTTTCGCAGCTCATAGGCGGCAGTAAGACCACCAAGACCAGCACCAAGAATGACAATGCTCGCGCCAGCAGGTGCGCCTTTAAGATCCATTGCTTCTTTAAAACTGGACTCTGAAGCAAACCCCAAGGTCGTCATTGCTTGATACATGGCGGTCGCGCCCGCTGTTTTACCAATCATTGAAAGCAATTGACGGCGCGTGGGTGATTGAAGCATGTCTTTCATAATAATATCCTTAAAGTAGACAATGGTGCAGGATAGTAGACGCATCTTTATCAATGTACTTGGCGTGTTGTTGTCTATAATTGCCAAACGATAACGCTCTATCTAATTGTCATAATCCTTGTCTTATAATCAGTATCTAACATAGCTTTATAGTATTTATTACTACGCTGTTTGATGAAAGGTGAAATGAAACCCAAATCAGTGACGGTGCTTAGAGCGTATGATGGCTCGAATAATAAATATAATGACGGCAATAGCGACGATCATACCCAATATCGCCAGCAAGCCTGCGTATTTAATTAAAAATGGCTTTTCGGCGCTAGTGGCAGTGATGCGCTCGATATCGGCTGCACTCACATCGCTGCTGGCAAGACTGCCAAAGTTCACGCGTACGTAATTGGCGATACTGGCAATTTGCTCGCTGCTCAGCTCATCCGAAAAAGCAGGCATAATCGGTGACGTATTGGTGCTGCCAACGACCCCATGCAAAATCATATTGACGAGCACATCAGGCTTATCACGGCGAAGACTGCTTAGCCCTACGATGGGCGAATACTGTGCATCAGGTTGCCCATAACCGTCTACGCCATGACAGCTGCCACACGTAGCCAAATACAAGGCTTCTGGTGAATTACTGCCCTTGCTCACAGCAGTTTTTGCTTGAGCCAAATAATCTTTTTGCGCAAGTAAATCATGGGTAATAGATTCGTTCACCCGCGTCGGTAAGCGTGAGACATCGACAGCAGATACCTTATCATCGGTTTGAATGGCGGGTACTGCTTTTAGATAAGAGGCTATCGCACTTAAGTCTTCTTGCTTTAGATACTGAGTACTATGCGCGACTGCCTCACCCATTGGACCACCAGCATAAGCGCGCTGATCAAGCTCGCCGGTGCGTAGATAAGTAATGATATCTTGCTCACTCCAGCTGCCAATACCACTTGACTCGTCAGGGGTGATATTAGGTGCGTACCAATGCCCTAACTGCGCTCCAGATAAATACATTTTTTTATCGAAGCCCATGGTGCTGTTGCGTGGCGTATGGCAAGTACCACAGTGTTCTAGATTATTGACCAGATATTCACCGCGCTTCTGCGTCTCATTGAGGCCATCACGTCCCTCAGTAGAAGGAACATTCAAAAAGTTCCAACCGAGCATTAGCGCACGAATATTAAACGGAAATGGTAGGTCAGTTTTATGCTTTGGCGCTTCATCTACTACTGGCACGGTTTGCAGATAGGCAAACAGTGCGCTGATATCTTCTTCTTTCATACCACTATAAGAAGGATATGGCATAGCCGGATATAGCATATGACTTGGCGCACGACCTTTTTGTAGCGCATTTTTTAGATCTTTTTCAGTATAATTGCCGATACCATAGCGTTTGGAGGGGGTGATATTTGTAGAATAAATCTCGCCCATAGGGGTCTCTATTGCTGTACCGCCAGTATAGTCTTCGCCATGACACGCCATACAGTCCGCTGCACGAGCAATATAGGCACCTCGATTGACGAGCGCGCTATTGGCAGGACTGATATTAGGTAAGGTCGCATTAGGTAAGCTTGTATTAGTAAGGCTCGTATCCTCAGCCATCGCAGCGCTGGAGGCCATACCAATGGCAAGCATCGATAACATCATAGAAAATCGCTTCATAATTCCCTCATTTCGCTAACATCTCATATACTTTCATGATTGTTGCGCATAACTTCCACTGTTAAGCTGAATTTTTATCATTATTTTTTGCTATTATCAGTACAAGATAAAACTGTAATAAAATATCCATTTATAGATTATTGCTAAAAAATGTCTGTTAACCTCACTACTGTAAGACTATTTCACTTCTATTACTTGAATAGTAACGTATTGCTATCATTTTTTTACAAAACTTAAAAAGATAAATAATTGGATATATTTTTTAATAGACGGTTATACCTTTTTATATTATAAATTTAGGTAAAATAATTAATTCTTTATAAAACAATTAGTAAAGTTATAAAATCTTGTTTTTATATATTTATAAACATGAATTACTGGTAAATTATGGCTAGATAATGAAGCCAACAGTTCTTCTTACTTTATTATGGCTGTACATAATGGATACATAACGCCCATCCTAAACGCTTCTTATAGAGCGTACTACTTCCGTTTATAATGAGATAATATCTTGCACAATCCCGTGCATTGGTTATGATGAGCGCTATTTCACCGTCGCCGATTGCCTTTTGAGATATCATTATGAAGTCATTAACCTTGACCTATATATTCACAGCTGCCTTATTTATGACAGGTTGTCAGTCGTTTCAATTTGTCGAAAGCCCGATTCCTGTCAAAAACGCTCCGAGCAAAAATCTGTTGGTTAAAACTGTCCCAGTTGCAGATATTGCCGTTGAAAATAACGAGCACTAAGATAGATATAAAAAGCTGACAATAAAAAAAGCAGATATCAGTTTGATATCTGCTTTTTGGTATTTACTACTTAATAAATAGCTTTTGAATTTTTATGAGGCAGGCTGATGTTTTATGATGGTTTTTGCCAGATGATCACCAAACCAAATCGCTGTATCTATATCACCCACGCCTGGTGTTTCTTCAGGTGGACCATCAAGCGACTGGGTCATCAAACCCAAATTACTCGATAAACGGTTTAGATCATGGGGCTCATGTCCGGTCGGTCTGAGTGGCAACCCTATCCAGTTCATCCCATGCTGCATGCTATAAAGACAAATCTGCTGTAGTACAGCAAGCTTATCGCCGCTAAGCCCACCTGAGTTGGCAAAACCTGCTGCCCACTTGCCTTGCCATTTGCCATGATACCAACGCTTCGATGTCGCATCCATAAAAGTCTTAAAGCCTGCTGTCACACTGCCCATATATACCGCACTACCAAAAACCAACAGATCCGCTTGATCTAAAAACTCCCAATCGACGTCATTGACATCGACAGCCTTGGCTTGCGCTTCAGGTAGTTGCTGACGAGCGCCCGTCACGATTGCTTCTGCGACACGTTGAGTATGACCGTAGTTACTATGGTAAATAACGGCCATCGATATATTAGATACGCTAAGAGAAGTCTCGTCAGGAGGTAGTACAATAGACGGTGTAACAGATGTATTCATATAAACTCTAATAATGGCTATAAGTAATGAAATAAAAAATAAAAAGGTAAATTAGGCTTATGATTGTTAATGATAAGAAGACGCACTTATTATGTGACAGTTACTCTTTTAAATAATCATGCTTTAGTTACTATAATCGGTCCTAAATAAAAGAAATCCAAATGTTATAAGGTACTACTGGGGTTACTTTTTCTTGCTTGCTGTGTCTACGCAGACAGAGGCTGCGAATAATTAACCCCAGTAGTTCTGTACCCTTTTAAAAGTGGATTAGCTATATATAGAAGCACTGCGCGTAATAATCAAGGCCATGCGTCCCGTTGCAGCTTGCTGCAAATGGGTCTGACGTCGATAAGAATAGTAATGCCCGTCAGCATAACTACAAGGGATAGAGGACTCATTGCATACGGCAATCCCTACTGCCTGCAATTGATCCGCGGCAATTTTTGGCAAATCTATCTTAATTTTTTCTGCATAGACTGGCGTATTGTCTGATAACTTGTCCGCTGTACTCGCTGCGTCTAACTCGCTAGTACCTGACGCCATCACGTAGCGCTCATCAAAATTACTTATTGCATCTGTCGTCAAAGCGTTATTCGCGATGCAACCTGCCAATAACTTATCTCGGACTTGGCTACCCACTTCATAATTATCTTGACTGATACAAACGCCTATCCATGCCATAATCTCGCCGCTGGCGCTAAAGCGTTCAGCCGTTGCTTTGATTACGCCGCATGCCAGCCCTTGCCAGCCCGCGTGAATCGCCGCTATCTGCCCAGTTGCTGGCTGATAAAGAACGATCGGTACACAATCAGCCGTCATTATGGCAAGCCCAGTACCATCTTGTTTGCTAACCATAGCATCAGCTGCCATAGGCGCCATACTCAGTACCGTAGCATCGGTATCATGTATATGATTACCATGGACTTGATTAACCCAATGTAGCGCTTTGACAGGCACGCTATGAACAGGTAGGTTTTGCTGCGCGATCATCTGCTCATTAATCGTAGCAAGCACACGCATCCGATTACTTAATACTACGCTTGCATCATCATTGACATGCAGCCCCAAGTTCAGCTCGCCATAACTTGCTTGCTGTCGTTGATGTGGCTGCTGATTGATTTTAGACCGAGATATATCAATACTTGCATAGTCTATATCAGAAAAAGCAGCCGTTTGAAACACAGCCACATCATCAAGCTGTGCTAGCAATGTCATGGGAAGCGTATTTTTCATGGCATATTTACCGTTTTAATAAAGCGTTTTTGCAGCGCTTATTCTTCGTCATAACCGTCACTTAAGACCGCCATTAGCTGCTGCATATCTTCAGGCATTGGTGTAGTGACCTCAACGTCTTCACCAGTCGTTGGATGAACAAAACCCAACGTATAAGCATGGAGTGCTTGACGCGGGAAGTTATTAATCGCTTGACGCTGCGCTTCTGTTAGACCAGCACGTAGCTGACGACGACCGCCATAGACTCTATCACCAACAATAGGATAAGTAATATGACTCAGGTGCACACGAATCTGATGCGTACGCCCTGTCTCAAGCCCTATATCCAACAAACAATAGTTACCATTAAGCGCGGTTACATTCAACAGGTGAGTCACAGCTTCGCGTCCTGCCGTCATCACCGTCATTTTGGTACGCTGATTACGATGGCGTCCAATGGGTGCGTCAATACGGCGATGACGAGATAGACTCGCTGCATCCCCTGCGACCACACATTGGTAATGACGATACACTGATTTGTCCTTTAGCTGCTCCATCAGTGCCAGCTGTGCGGGTTTGGTTTTACCAATCAACAATAGCCCTGAAGTATCTTTATCAATACGGTGGACTAAGCCTGCACGCGGCAAATGGTGCTGCTGCGGATAGTGATACAATAGCGCGTTTACCAAAGTGCCTGTTTGATTACCGGCACCGGGATGTACCACCATGCCGACTGGCTTATTGATGACCAATACGTCATCATCTTCATAAACCACGTCGATTGCGATATCTTCTGGCTGATCTTCGCTATGCTGCTCTAAAGTCGTCGACAGATGCAAGATATCGCCAGCTTTAACACGGATCTTAGGTTTTTGTATGCTACCGTTATAAAGCAAGCTGCCATCACTTACCCAGCCTTGTAACTGGACACGTGAAAAATCGGTAAATATTTTTGATGCCAGTTTATCAATACGCAAACCTGCTTCGTCTTCTATAACCGTATGCTTCACGTCAACCACAACAGGCACAGATTGCCCTGCGACCGAGACTTCATCATCGCCATGCTCGTCTTCGTCATTAAGCAGCTCATCATCTGACAAGTTATCATCGTCCATATGCTCGTCAAATTGCTCATTGATGGTTAATAATTCAGTGGGTATCGTGGATTCTGGCACAGGTGAACCTTGCGTTGATAAGTCTGTCATTGATGAATCTTCAGTGGATTGGTTCGCGGGTAAATTGATAGTCATAGCATCATGTATTCATAGCAGATTTATATATAGTAAAGCCTCTAACAATGTTCAGTCGGAGAACTTCATAAGAAAACAGATTGGCACTTATAGACCATAAATAATAATCGTGGTCAAAAATGGCAATAATATCGCTCTAGTGTAACATGCTGAGCGTTTAAGCCCTATAGAAGCTGCATGTTATCTGGCAATTTATAGTAGTCATTAACTCTCTAAAATATAACATGGCTGTAATTTACTGTATATTTGTCACTGTCAGCACTATTGAATATCGCCCGTTGCAACTGCTCATGCTAAACTAGCGAGCGCAATCATGATAAGCGTGGCGATTCAGACGTTGTACTATATTATTGGAATATACTTAAGGTATCGCTGAATAAAAATGCATTATAGAATAAGCCAGCGGTGCGCTTAACTACAAAATAGCTCATGAAAAAATAGACGCAGCAAATGTTATTCTATAAAGTAAGCCATGTTTTGCTGTATGCTATGGCACTGTGTCGTTATTGCAGCTCTTTTATAAAAGCTTTACATATGATGCACGCCTTATTGCGTAACATGTTTACAGAGTAAATTTTTAATAAATTAATAACTATGTTTTTTAATGAGCATGTTTTTATAATAATACGCATGCTTAGTGATTGGCATGTAAAATGATAGACCATTATTGATGCACCAAGCATCGTTTTTTATCATCAATCTACTAAATAGTATGATAGCGTTGCTGCTATTATACGTCTTGTGTCGGAGAAGAAGTATGCAAGCTGTTGGCAATACGTTTATCAAACTGTCCTCAATCACTTTACTTGCCCTAAGCGTCAACTTAGTGGGTTGTCAAACCTTTAAAAACCTCACCGGCGGTAAAGATGTGGATGCAGTGGTCACTGCTGAGAAGTCAGAGCAAGCGTACTATAATGACGCGATTGCTCAGATTGATAAAGGTCGCTATACCCAAGCGATCGAAGATTTAACCAACTTGCGTACTTTTTATCCGACTGGACAATATGCCGAGCAATCTTTGCTCGATATGATGTATGCACAATATGCCAGTGGTAAATATGAAACTGCAGCTGCCAGTGCTGAGCAGTTCATTCGTCTGTACCCGTCTAACCCGCAAGTGAGCTACGCTTACTATGTGCGCGGCGTTGCCAACATGCAAGGCTCGTCTGAAGGTTTGAAACTGTTTAAGCTCAATCAAGCAGAGCGCGATACTGCTTACTATCGTATTGCTTTCGCCAATTTCCAAGAGCTGTTGAACAAATACCCAAACAGTCCTTACGCACCTGATGCCGCTCAGCGCATGACGTTTATTTATAATCAGTTTGCTGAAAGTGAGATGAGCGCTGCTAATTGGTATATTGAGCGTGAAGCTTATGTAGCTGCTGTCAATCGTGCCAAATGGGTCTTTCAATATTATCCACTCAGCGAATCTGTGCCAGATGCGATTGCCGTCCTTGCTTATAGCCATGAAAAATTAGGTCTAACTGATTTAGCAAAGGAGTATAAAACTTTATTGCAAATTAACTATCCAAACATGCTAAGTGCTGATGGACGTGTCAAGCTCAATACCAAACGTGAGCGTTCTCTAGTGAACAAGTTAACTTTTGGACAGCTGAGTCGTTTTGATAAAGACACCACAGTTTCGACTGGCAATTATAGCGGTGCGACCAAAACTCAAGTCATTCGCAATGCCACTCAACTGAGATTGCCAAGCGACAATGCGGCAAATACAGCAGCCCCAAGCAGCACTTCTCCGCTGCGTCTGACTGATGACAATCGTCGTGTACGCTTAGGGGCGGTTGAAAATGACAGCATCGATATGACCGATAGCAATTAATCGTATTTTGGTACAATTGATTAACAGCGTTTATGCGCTTTAATCAATAACGCTGTCATGGCGTCAGACGTCAACTAAAAATAAGGTCAACGATACGGTTGGCCTTATTTTTTCTGTTTTATTTTTTGCATTATTTTGAGCATCAACAATATTGCACCTATGGTAAACTGTTTTTCGCATGAGTATCCCAAATCACATTCTTGAACAATTAAATAGCCAAGCTGATTTAGTCAGTATCATTGGGCGTCATACTACGCTTAAACGTGCTGGTAGTGAGTTTAAAGGCTGCTGCCCTTTTCATGGTGAAAAGTCGCCGTCTTTTTATGTCAATCCACAAAAAAACATCTACCACTGCTTTGGCTGCAGTGTCGGTGGTAACGCCATCAGTTTTTTACGTGATTATGAAAACCTCACCTTTATCGAAGCGGTCAATGAGCTGTCCAAGCAGACGGGCATTGAAGTGCCAAAAGAAGAACAGCAAAACGTCAGCTATCAGCGTGCCCCTATTAAATCAAAAGTTAAACCAAAATCTGCTATTAAGCCAGCAACATCGGCAACGCATCTGCGAAAAAATGATAGTCAGCCAGTAACCAATAATCAGTCAGCCATAATCATGCCAGCTGATGATACGCAGCCGCCAATTTATGATGACCACCATAGTTATGACAATTACCCACCGTTAGATGCTCACGATGCCGTTCCTTATGTAATGGATGGCTATGATGCTCATTATCAAGATGACAATGGCTATCCGCCTGCATGGTTAACCGGTGATGATAATACTGCTCTCTACAATGATAATAGTATCTCTGATAAAGATGGCAACTTATATGAGCTGCTAGAGCAGATACAGCAGTTTTATCAACATAATCTCAGTATTCACCCTCATGCTAAGCATTACTTCTTATCGCGCGGTATTAGCGATGAAATCTTCGAAACTTTTGGCTTGGGCTACGCGCCTTTTGGTTGGCAACATCTTGAGCATCAATTTCCACAAGATATCGAAGGTCTCAAAGCGCTTGGCTTAGTGCGGCGCTCAGAATCTGGACGCGATTATGACCTACTTCGTGATCGGGTTATTTTCCCTATTCGAGACAATCAAGGGCGTACCATTGGTTTTGGTGGTCGTGCGCTTGATGATGAGGTAAAGCCCAAATATATCAACTCCTCTGACTCGCCCGTATTTCATAAGCAGCATGTACTATATGGCTATTATGAGTCACGCCAAAAACGTGCAAATGACTGGCTAGTAGTCGAAGGCTATATGGATGTGATTGCATTATATCAAGTCGGTATTTATGGTGCCATTGCGTCGATGGGCACGGCAATTAATGAGAGTCAAATCTCACGTCTATTAACGCTAAATCCAACATTAACCTTAAGTTTTGATGGTGATAGCGCCGGACAAAAAGCCGCTTGGCGTACGCTTGAAGTGGCGCTACCGGTACTCAGTGATGAAAAAGAGCTGCGTTTTTTAACGCTGCCCAACAATCATGACCCTGATACCTTTATAAAAAGTCAGGGCGCGGATGCCATGCGTGAGCAGATCACCAATGCCATGCCGTTATCACAGTATATCTTTGCTTATTTAAGTGAGCGTCATGATTTGACCTTGGTGGAAGGCAAAGCCAAGCTCATGTCACAAGTACGCGCCTTGACTACTGCCTTACCAAAAGGCAGTAGCTTCCGCTACCTGCTCAATAATGATATTTATCAAAAGCTTGGCGGCAAACGTAGCCAAAACATCGAAGCCAAAGATGCCCTGCTAGATTTTGATGGTGAGATGACCATCAGTCAGCAGCTTCAACTGTGCTTTGTATTCCAGCCGCGTGCCTTGATTGATGATCCTATCGAAGCCATTTGGCAACAAGCCGGTATTAATGACTTACACTTGCCCGCTCATCTTAAGCAAAAAGCCTCGGCTGATGTTTTACGCCCGCTGGCTTGGGAAGATATGCAGGACACGGCATTACTTGATGTCGTCAGCACTATTAAGCGCTGCCTGAAATATTTGCCAAAAGATGCCAATGCGGCGGCGCACTTTATTCTCTCTAACGTCAAACCCTTGACGCAAGAGACGCTTAGTCGTGATTGGAGCAGCTTCTATAAAGCCCTGACCAGTCGTAATATCTTGAGCCTCGATGGTTTGGTCGAAGAGTTGGTCAGCCAACTGATTGAACGCCATATGAAGAAGAAAACACAAGATTTAATTAAGAATCCTGACAATATAAAACTGGCGATTGTCCGCAAACAATCCCAGTTATTAAATGACTGGTTACGTGTACAGCAAGCAGAGCAATCAGCACAAATGGCGACGGTTAAATCTTAATATGATTATTAGATTTTATTTATAAAACAGCTGCCCTTTAAAAGGGTCGACATTGTCCCCACTATTAATGATTATGCACTGTTGTCTTAGCTTATTAAAACAGCCTGTTATTAAAACTATGTTTAACATGGAATAGCTGGTAAATAATCAGTAAAAAACAGTCGGTAGATATCACTACCTCGTGCTTGATTACACTGGTCTGTGTTAAACTATGTCGCTAACTATTTATAGCATGGCTTAATGAATAACGACAAAATGATGATACGCCCGTATGATTGAGCACAGTTTTAGGTATAAATTTTTAAATGTTATCGTTAAAGCGCATTTTAAAATATTTATTTCTAGGTATTAGCCTTTTGAAAATTTTTGAGCGTTAGCGGTTTTATAACATTGTAATTGTAGTATTTTGAGCCTTTATTCATATCCACTCATTTTTGATATTATTGACTACCTTTACGCCATATTTTGATCAATCGATTGATAAGATCAACGCACCCAGCGAGCGATAGCCAGTCACAATATAAAAATGTCCGATGCAAGTAAGCGAGTATTTATGAACGATAAGTCAGTTTCTAAGTCCACATCTCAACTGGCCACCTTAATCCAAATGGGTAAAGAGCAAGGGTATTTAACCTATGCTGAGGTGAATGACCAACTGCCCGACTCTATTACCGAAAGCGATCAGATCGAAGATATTGTACAAATGCTAACCGACGTTGGCATCAAAATCTTTGAATCTGCGCCTGATGCCGATGACATCTTGATGAACGACGATTCAAGTGATGATGACATGGCAGCGGATGAGGCAGCAGCGGTACTAGCTTCTGTTGAAACCGAACCTGGTCGCACCACTGACCCTGTGCGTATGTATATGCGTGAGATGGGTACGGTTGATCTATTAACGCGCGAAGGCGAGATTGCCATTGCCAAGCGTATCGAAGAAGGTATTCGTGACGTACAGCATGCCATGTCTTATTGGCCGGGCACGGTACAGTTCGTCCTTGACGAGTACCAAAAAGTCCAAGATGGCGAGAAAAAGCTTTCTGACGTTATCACTGGTTTCTTAGACCCTGAAACCGAAGAAGACAAAATCGCTGCTCAAGAAGCCAAAGAAGCAGCGAAGGAAGAGCGCGAGCGCATCAAAGAAGAAAAAGAAAATCCGCCGATCATCAAAGAAAAAGCCAAAGTAAAATCTGGGCTTGATGATGACGAGGAGGACGACGAGGAAGTGGAAGAGGACGCTGAAGAAGAAACCAGCGGTATCGATCCAGAAGAAGTGCGCCTGCGTCTAGAAGAGATCGAGCATCTATTTATTAAAGCCAAGCAAGCATTGCTTGATTATGGTCGTGGTAGCGCCCAAGCTAATGAAGCTTACGAGCAACTGGCTAGCCGCTTTATGATGCTAAAGCTGAATAACCGTCTATCTGATCAAGTCATGGCCATCATGCATGACGTCTATGACGACGTGCGTAAGCATGAGCGTCAAATCATGCGCTTGGTGATTCGCCGTGGTCGTATGCCGCGCGAAGAGTTCCGTAAGACTTTTCCAAGTAATGAAACCAACGTTGATTGGTTGATTGAGCGTATTAAAGGTAAGCCTGCTTTTGCTGCCACGTTAGAGAAAGTCGCCGACGATGTTATCTTGTTACAACGTGCTATCCGTGATTACGAGCATAAGCTCGAGATGGAAATCCACGATATGAAAGATGTGGCGCGCCGTATGGCTATTGGTGAAGCCAAAGCCCGCCGTGCCAAAAAAGAGATGGTCGAGGCTAACTTACGTCTCGTTATCTCAATTGCCAAAAAATATACCAACCGTGGTCTACAGTTCTTGGATTTGATTCAAGAAGGTAATATCGGTCTGATGAAAGCGGTCGATAAATTTGAATATCGCCGTGGTTATAAGTTCTCGACCTATGCGACTTGGTGGATTCGTCAGGCAATCACCCGCTCTATCGCTGACCAAGCACGTACCATCCGTATCCCTGTGCATATGATTGAGACGATTAATAAGATCAATCGTGTCTCTCGTCAATTGCTACAAGAAATGGGACGCGAGCCAACGCCTGAGGAATTAGGCGAACGCTTAGAGATGGACGAAGCCAAAGTCCGTAAAGTACTAAAAATCGCCAAAGAGCCTATCTCAATGGAAACCCCTATCGGTGATGATGAAGACTCACACCTAGGTGATTTTATCGAAGATGGTACGATCTCAAGCCCTGTTGACGATGCGACGGCTGCTGGTCTACGTGAAGCGACGCGTGATGTATTGGGCAACTTGACTGAGCGTGAAGCACGCGTGCTCAAAATGCGTTTTGGTATCGATATGCCGACCGACCATACTTTGGAAGAAGTTGGTAAGCAGTTTGATGTGACGCGTGAGCGTATTCGTCAGATTGAAGCAAAAGCCTTGCGTAAATTGCGTCATCCATCACGCTCTGAGCATCTGCGCTCTTTCCTTGAAAATGACTGATAAGCCCCCTATAAAGACAGTAGCTTTTTAGCATACTGTCTTTATATATCGCAGAGTATATGAGCCTAAAAGCTGAGCGCGTCTCAGCTTTTTTGTGGTTAATCGATAGTCGTTTGTTAAAATACCAGCCAATTTTAAGACTCAAGCCCCATTATAAAATAGTACTAAGGACTCACCCATGAGCGATAATCAACAAAATCCTAAAAAAGATGTCAACGTCTCTCAAATATCGTTGGGCAATGACAAAATTAAAGGCAAAAAAACCGACATTCAAAATCCTGAGCTATGGGATTTTCCAATGAATTACCCGATGAGCATTATCGGTAATGAAGGTGAGCATGAGACTTTGTTGAACGAAGTCAAACTCATTTTAGGCAGCCAGTTTCCGGATTTTGACTTAGCGTCTATGCAAGTCAAACCTTCAAAAACAGGACGCTTTCATTCTATACGGGTGAACTTATACTTAACGACTGCTGAGCAAGTCAATACCCTATATGCGGCTCTTGATGCGGCTAAGACCGTACGCATTGTGATGTAACATATGATAGGGTTGACAGTCTCTTACTGCCCTCTATCAAATCCTACTATCATGGGCGTAAATTCACTGAAGATAATGACAATCGTCACTCATTTGGGTGGCGATTTTTTGTGGTTTGATGTACAATCTGCGCCCGCATTATTATTACCGTGACTGCTTTTATTAGTCAACAATTTACGAGAAAATAAAAAGCAGAGAGTGATTAGATTTTTACAAAAAATTTATTATTAAGCTCATTTGCGTCTAACCCTTATGCCATCGTCCTTTGCCCAAATTCGGGCAACGTATAAGCCCTCAGCAACATAGTTTGCCGCTAAAATCAATATAGCATTTTCAAAATTTTCCCGCTATATTGTGTCCACCTATTAACAAACACGCTATATGTAGTGCTCAGTGATTTTAACCATCACCATGAGCCGTGGCTAGCTTTTGCCTCAAAAAAACACTCTATCATGAGCACATATATCGCGTTATAAAGCATGCTTGGCGTCCTTACACCGCGCGGCATCACTAATAAGTCATTCAGTAAATAACTATTAAGCAATCAACTTACGAGGTCAGCATGACACATATCGATAAAATCCAAGTAACCAAACGTGATGGACGTTTAGAGCCTATCGAGTTAGATAAAATTCACAAGGTTATCGAGTGGGCAGCTCACGGTTTAGATAATGTGTCGGTGTCACAAGTGGAGCTAAAATCGCACATTCAGTTTTATGAAGGCATCAAAACTCGTGATATTCACGAGACCATCATCAAGTCAGCAGCAGATCTTATCTCTGAAGATACGCCTGACTATCAGTATTTAGCGGCGCGCTTGGCCATCTTCCATTTACGTAAAATTGCTTATAATAAATTCACCCCACCGCACCTTTATGATCATGTCAAAAAGCTTACTGATGCCGGTAAATATGATCAGCACATCCTAGCCGATTATAGCCGTGCGGAATTTGATGAATTAGAAGAGTATCTAGATCACTGGCGCGATATGAATCTGGCTTATGCAGCTGTTGAGCAAATGGCAGGTAAATACCTCGTCCAAGATCGTGTTAGCAAAACCGTGTATGAAAGCCCGCAATTTTTGTACATGCTGGTCGGTATGTGCTTATTTAGCCGTTACGAAAAGTCAGAGCGTATGAACTATGTGAAGCGTTTCTATGATGCGACTTCAGAATTCAAAATCTCACTACCGACGCCTATCATGTCTGGTGTACGTACCCCATCGCGCCAGTTTAGCTCATGTGTATTGATCGAGTGTGGTGATAGCCTAGACTCTATCAACGCGACCACTAGCGCCATCGTACGCTATGTGTCACAGCGTGCTGGTATCGGCATCAACGCAGGTCGTATACGTGCCCTTGGTAGCCCTATTCGTGGCGGCGAAGCACAGCATACGGGTTGTATCCCATTCTACAAACTGTTCCAAACGGCGGTTAAGTGCTGTTCACAAGGCGGCGTCCGTGGCGGTGCAGCGACGTTATTTTACCCATTGTGGCATTTAGAAGTTGAGTCTTTATTGGTACTCAAAAACAACCGCGGCGTCGAAGACAACCGTGTCCGTCATATGGATTACGGCGTACAGTTAAACAAAACGATGTATACACGCCTTATCAAAGGTCAAGATATCTCGCTATTCTCACCAGGCGATACTCCTGGCTTGTATGATGCGTTCTTTGAAGATCAAGACAAGTTCGAAGAGCTATATACCAAATACGAAAACGATCCTGCTATTCGTAGCCGTCAAATCCCAGCAGCAGACTTGTTCAGCCTAATGATGCAAGAGCGCGCCAGTACGGGTCGTATCTATATCCAAAACGTCGATCATTGCAATACCCATAGCCCATTTGACGCGACGGTTGCGCCGATTCGCCAGTCAAACCTATGTATGGAAATCGCGCTACCGACTAAGCCACTTGATAACATCAATGACGAAGAAGGCGAAATCGCCCTTTGTACGCTATCAGCGGTCAACTTAGGTAAAGTTGAAAACGTCAGCGATATCGAAGAGCCCGCCGAGCTAATCGTCCGTGCACTTGATGCCCTGCTCGACTATCAAGACTATCCAGTAAAAGCCGCTCAAAACGGCAGCATGCGTCGCCGTACGCTCGGTGTTGGCGTGATTAACTATGCTTATTACCTTGCCAAGAATGGCGTACGCTATTCAGATGACAGCGCGCTTGGTCTGACCCATCAAACGTTTGAAGCATTGCAATTCTATCTCTTGAAAGCGTCAAACAAATTGGCAAAAGAGCAAGGCGCGTGCCCTGCGTTCAATGAGACCACGTACTCACAAGGTATCTTGCCGATTGATACGTACAAAGCCGACTTGGACAAAATCTGCCAAGAGCCGCTACATCTAGACTGGGAAACGCTACGTGGCGAGATCACTGAGCACGGTCTACGCAACTCTACCCTAACCGCCTTGATGCCGTCTGAGACCTCTAGTCAGATCGCCAACGCGACCAATGGTATCGAGCCACCACGCGGTCTGGTCTCTATCAAAGCGTCAAAAGATGGCATCTTGAAGCAAGTCGTGCCTGAGATTAATAAGCTAAAAAATCAGTATGAGCTACTATGGCAAATGCCAAACAATGACGGTTACCTAAAGCTGGTCGCTGTCATGCAGAAGTTCGTCGATCAAAGTATCTCTGCCAATACTAACTACGATCCCGTTCGTTATGAAGGTGGTCGTGTACCAATGAAGATATTGCTAAAAGACTTGCTAAACGCGTATAAGCTTGGCGTGAAAACTTTGTACTACCATAACACTCGTGATGGTGCGAACGATGCCCAAGCGGATATGGAAGATGATTGTGCTGGCGGTGCGTGTAAGATTTAGGTTTGAAAAAGAAGCTCTCTGAAGAGAGTCTCTGATGGATGGCGGGTTTGGCTAATATGTTAGACCTGTCGCCTATAAATAAATGTCCGAAACAGTAGATAGAGTTCAATTTAGACGAAGTAAAAGGGAGGTGTAATATGTTAAAGGATTAAAAAAGCCCAGCAAAGCTTTTTGAGCTCAAACTGGGCTTAGAAAACTAATTCAATAAGTGACTGTTCAATATGTGATTTGAGTAGTTACTGATGGTTAGTTCTCTTGTCTTGCCGGACTTGGTGATATTAACATCATTGATTATTGAATGTCACGCCTGAACGTTCACTAAAGTTAATTTAATTTAGTTATCATTTAGGAGTACAACATGCAGTGTAGTTACCCAAAAGCCGTAAGCGTATGTTCTTATTTACGTTTCAGATTTGGACGTTGGGAAAAAGTACGGACACATTGTCGTAGCTATCCCAATTAACTAACAATTATAATTTAAGTTCTAAAATGGTAATGGCTTTCGAGCTGTTATCATCCCAAAATTTAATTTTTAAATACGATTAAATTAGTCTTATTTGAAAATTAAATCTCATAGTTAGTGATTGTAACCGAAGCATATTTCTAGATGGGATAAAAATGCAGATACTTATTTTTTTCCTTATTCAAGAGATGTTAAAACCTATCTCGGACAATGAACCAGTAGATGCTAACGAGCACGTAGGTTGGGTTGACGAAGGAAACCCAACAAAGATTCTGTTGGGTCTCGCACCTTGACACCAACCTACTCAAAAGCATATAAAGCGGATGTTTTGTAGAGCACACCCGGGGCACCGATAATATAGAAACTGTGTTTAAAGGTGCGCAAGGCACACCCTACAACTTAAGCGTAACTAGATTAACAAATAAGACCTAATTTCTGTGCTAAAATTAGCCCTATATTTAGAGCGCAATATTAGCGGAGAATGAGTCATGCAACCAATATTTGCCACACAGACAGCCAGTATCTCGGAACTAAAAGCCAACCCATCAGCACTGATTAAACAGTCAGATGGTGAGTCCATTGCTATTTTAAACCACAACAAACCCGTGGCTTACCTAGTTTCAACAGACGTCTTTGAGCGCATGATGGAAGCGATGGACGACATGGCATTAAGCCAAACCGTTAGCGCACGGTTAAATGATGGGCAGATACCGATAAAGGTAACGTTGGATGACTTATTATCTTGAGTTTCACCCTTTGGCATTAAAAGAGTGGAAAAAGATAGCGCCCAGTATTCAGCAGCAGTTTAAGAAAAAATTACAGCAGCGATTGTCAAACCCTCATGTGCCTGCGTCAAAACTATCGGGACATACGGATGCCTATAAAATTAAGCTACGCACCGTAGACTATCGTCTGGTATATACCGTAAAAGATGATGTGGTGGTGGTTTATGTATTGGCAGTTGGCAAAAGAGAAAACAACAAAGTATATGACAATCTTGCGACACGCCAGCCATGATGAAGCTAAGACATTGACACATTTATCATAAAAGGCGTCCAGCGCTATCATAAAAATATAGAAACACACAAACAATAAAAACGACGGAGGTCATGTGCAATATACCGCAATCATCAAAGACGGTGGTTTGTTTATCCCAAACGTATTTTCAGACCTAAACGATGGTGGCTCGCATATCGTACAAGTAGAAGTCGACATGGCAGACGTCCGTGAGCAATTAGGCGAAGGCACAGCAGCAAAACCAGAAGCATTAAAGAAAGTCGCCACAAAAGTATTGAAAAAACCAATAAAGAGAGCGACTAAAAAAGACGTACAGAAAGAAATGCAGCAACTATCAGATGATGATGGTTTGAGTGCGCTGCGTAAGAGTGCGATCGATGAATTGGAAGGTTTGGACGATAGCGAGCTGAGTGAGATGTTTAAAGCATATATGAATGATGGACAGACGCCAGAACAGATATCTTTAGAGAACTTGTAATATAATCCAATCAAACCAAATCTAGTTAAAACCCTATAACTTAATAACCCTATCAATGATAAAGGCAGTCCCATGACATACTCGATTTTTTCCCAAACGCCAAACAATGCGCTAACAGAGCCGATGTTTTTTGGTAATCCGGTCAACGTGGCGCGTTACGACCAACAAAAGCACCCTATCTTTGAGCAGTTGATCGAAAAGCAGCTGTCGTTTTTTTGGCGTCCAGAAGAAGTTGATGTGTCACGTGATCGTATGGACTATGGCAATCTGTCCTCACACGAACAGCATATCTTTATCAGCAACCTAAAGTATCAGACGCTGCTCGACTCTATCCAAGGTCGTAGCCCAAACGTCGTGCTATTACCACTGGTATCAATTCCTGAGCTTGAGACATGGATTGAGACGTGGACGTTTTCTGAGACCATTCACTCACGCAGCTATACCCATATCATTCGTAATATTATCAATGACCCTGCTATCGTCTTTGATGACATCATGCAAAACGAGCACATCCTAGGGCGCGCGGCGGACATCGCTAAGTATTATGATGATTTGTATTACAGCTCATCGCTATATAACCTATATGGTGCAGGCACGCATACGATCAATGGTAAGCAAATTACCATCGATTTAAAATCACTGAAAAAGCAGCTTTATTTGTGCTTGATGGCAGTCAATGTCCTAGAAGCCATTCGCTTTTATGTGTCGTTTGCTTGCTCGTTTGCCTTTGCTGAGCGTAAGCTAATGGAAGGTAATGCCAAGATTATTAAATTGATTGCTCGTGATGAGGCGCTACATTTAACCGGTACGCAGCATATTCTTAACCTCATGCGCATCGGTCGTGATGATCCTGAGATGGTCGATATTGCCAAAGAGTGCTATGAAGAAAGCATCGAGATATTCCGTAAAGCGGCTGAGCAAGAAAAAGAATGGGCAGGCTATCTGTTCAAAGACGGCTCAATGATTGGGCTGAATAAAGACATCCTTTGCCAATACATCGAATACATCACCAATTTACGTATGGAAGCGGTTGGCTTACCAGTCGCATTCCCGAATTCTAAATCAAATCCGATTCCGTGGATTAACACGTGGTTGTCATCTGACAACGTGCAAGTTGCCCCGCAAGAGACTGAAATCAGCTCGTACTTGGTCGGTCAGATTGATTCAGACTTATCAGACAGCGATTTTGATGATTTTGAGTTATAGAAGATAGTTTTTCAAGATTGAGCTTTTAATATAGTCGATTCATCATAGAATAAGTGTAGTGCTGCTGGGATAAGTTTTGCGCAGTCTCTGTCTGCGTAGGCACAGCAAGCAAGTAAAATTTATCCCAGTAGCACGTTATAATAATTGTACTTATTTTATTTAGGATTGACCATATTATAAAAAGATAGGATAAAACTATGACTTGGGTAATGACGAGTAAGAAGCAATTTTACTTGCATGATGACGAAAGCTTGCTTGATGGATTGCTACGCACCGGACATGATATCAATTATCAATGTAAGGAAGGCTATTGTGGCAGCTGCCGCATCAAGCGTATCGCCAGCTCACACGTTATTGATTATCCTTTTGAGCCGCTTGCTATGATTGAAAAAGATGAAATCCTACCCTGCTGCTGTAGAGTACAAGGCGTGATTTATGTCAATCATGAGCTGATAGAAAAGTAGCTGCTAAATCAATAAATTACTAACCATTCGATCAATCAAAACTTATTAAAAAAGCGCGCTATCTTATAGATAGCGCGCTTTTTGTTGTTACTCTTAGAGATCAGAGAATCGGTAAACACCCTCTTTACAAAGGTGCACCATCTCTTTCGAACAGCAATAAAAGCTCTTCACGCATACGGTCACGCTCGGCTTCTGACATCATTGGGATATCTTGTTCTGGAGCTTGTAAGCTTGGCGGCTGATTCCCCCCAAGCGTTTCATCTTGAATCACGACAGGAACGGTGACTGGCTCTTCAACTGGACGCTCCTCTAGCAATATCTTCACTTGCGCATTTTTACCTTGACGTAAGATTTGAGCATGCAGCGTGGTATTAGGTGCTTTACGAGCGACATACTGAATCAAGGTATTGGCATCAGTCATCTCAACCCCATCAATGGTCAAAACAATATCGCCAACTTTTAGACTGCTCTTAGCAGCTGGGCTCTTAGGAACCACGTTAAGTACCTCTACGCCTGTTGATGATTCGAGCTGTGTGGGGTCTCTCAGCTGTGACTGTATCTCAATACCCAGCCAACCACGACTGACCTTGCCATCTTTGATCAGAGCATTCATCACTTGCTCAACGATAGCGGTGGGAATAGCAAATCCAATACCCATAGAGCCACCAGAGCGTGAGTAGATGGCAGTATTGATACCAATCAGCTCACCACGTGCATCAACCAATGCGCCACCCGAGTTACCGGGATTGATAGCCGCATCAGTCTGAATAAAGTCTTCAAACTTATTGACGCCAAGCCCTGTACGTCCCGTCGCTGAAATAATACCTTGGGTAACGGTTTGACCGACACCAAAGGGATTACCAATCGCTAGTGCTACATCGCCTACCAGCGTCGGTTTTTCACGAAAGCCCAATGGTGTAAGCCCAGTCATATCGACTTTAATCACTGCCAAATCACTATCTGGGTCTGTGCCAATTAATTTTGCACGGCTTTTACGACCATCATTAAAAGCAACGGTGATTTCATCGGCTTTTTCGATCACATGGGCATTGGTGACGATATAACCATCATCCGACACGATAACGCCTGAACCTAGGTTGGTATTGCCTTGCTCTTCTGACGGTGCGCCATGATATTCAAAAAACCGGCGCAACACCGGATCGTTCATATAAGGATGTTCTGCCATCGTCTGCGTGGTATAGATATTGACCACAGACTGGGAGGCTCGAGCCACACCATTATGATAAGAGGCGATAGGCGTTGGTGAGTCCGATACCGGCTCGGAAGCTTGCTGCTCAGCAGGTGTGGTCTTTGGCGGCTCCCATTTTGCCTCCGATGCTGTCTTCATACTCGCAAATAACCAAATAAAGGCAGCTGTGACCAATAGCAGTAAAATCCAAGGTAACCACTTTAAGAGACCAGCCTTGTTCTCGGCATTCGGGGATGACGACATATAAAAACCTCTATAATTTCACATGGACAATCGGTATTAAGCCATATCAGGCGTACGCCTTGATATAAGGCACTTTCACATGTGTAAATTATAGCTGTCCTCATAATACAATGGTAGCGCATCGTGTACCGTTTCAGTTATTGGGCTTGTCTATTCTTTTGCCACATCATGTTAAAATGGTGATTACGAGAAATAATTCATTATTTATAAATACTTGAGCTACTGCAATTATTAATTGAAACATTGATAAGGGAATACTATGAGCACGCACGATGTCTTAATCACATCATCAAATACAATTATTACTGCACAATCCCTAACTGAATTTTGCGATGATTACTTATCAGCGAATGCCTTTAAAGATTATGCACCGAATGGGTTACAAGTAGATGGCGGGCGGCCTATTAAGCGTATTGTCACTGGTGTGACTGCCTGTGAAGCATTGATTGATGCCGCCATTGCAGATAATGCTGATGCAATCATGGTACATCATGGCTATTTTTGGAAAGGTGAACCTGCCCCATTGACTGGTATGAAAGGTAAGCGTATTCGCAAGCTTATGCAACATGGTATCTCCTTGATCGGCTATCACCTACCACTCGATGCCCACCCCATCATTGGTAACAATGCCACATTGGCGGCGGCGTTAGACATGACCATTATCGAGGCACTGTATCCTGCTGAGACACATCCGGTTGGTAATATTGCCATTTGTACCGCACAGAATGCTCAAAGCCTTATCACTCAAATTATTCAAGCATTGGGGCGCATGCCATTACATATTGCCGCTGAGTATAACGTCGATACTCATAACCGTAATAAGTTAATTGAGCGAGTGGGCATCTGCACGGGCGGCGCACAAGATATGATTGAGCAAGCAGCATTAATGGGCTGTGATGCCTTTATTTCTGGTGAAATATCAGAGCGTACCACTCATATCGCCCGTGAGCTTGGCATTGACTATTTTGCTTGCGGACATCATGCGACAGAACGCGGCGGCATTGAAGCATTAGGTAGGATTGTTGCTCAGCAGTTTGACTTATCAGTGACATTTATCGATATCGATAATCCTGCTTAAGCAGCAGAAACTTATTTTTCTCCTAAAAAAGGCAGGTAAGCAGATTTTTTCTTACCTGTCTTTTTTATTTTGGCCAGTAACAGAACAAACTTATATTCACTAAATCGAAATTATGCGACAGAAAACAGGCTAAATTATTACCGTCTATAGTGCTATTGTTAAGTTTTATCGCAATTTTCTTAACCACACTTGAATAATCAGATGAATATCTGCATATTACTATCTGTAGAAAGAATGTCTTGTCATGAGACTCCCCATTATTACAGCTTCCGGTTATGGCACTAAAATGATGATTGAGGTCTAAAATCCTATTATTTTTACTTTTTTAATAGGGATATAGACAGTAATCAATACAATCTCACCTCGGCTTATATATTCTTGAGTAAGGTGATATTTTCTATTTTAGTGTCGCAGTAGCAGTACAGCAAACTGCCAGATGGTTTTTTAACCATTGGCTTTTATTGATCAGTCTTATTTATCAGACAGATTAACTTGCTTGTCTTTATTGCTGGACAAACGGTATGAGTGACCATTTACTCTTAACATAGTCAGAGTATTTAATTATCCATACCAGCGTAACAACTCTGAGCATATCCTGCTCACGCCACGTTTTTCCAATAATTTATTCATGACCTTACCGATATTTTAAAGTGTCTTTTAAATAATGTCGTTTAAATAGTTCGAATCACAGCCAAGTCTATCATTGATGAAGGAATCATCTGATTTAGCGCCTTTGCGGTGTTTTGCGGCCTTTTTTTAGCAATCAAGTCCTAGAGTACTTTTTTATGCTCTTACACCTCTTGCTATAAGGTTGCCAGCTGAGACTGTACGGCTATATTTAAACGAGATGTTATGAGATTTATATGCTCAATAAGTATGTAAATTTTATAGTATTTAAAATGCACCTCTATTTATGCTGCTGATATTGGCGTAAATGAGCACGTATTTTTATGGTAAGTAGGATGGCTAAAATTAGGAGACATCCATGCAGCGAATTACTTATCGTGCGAAAGCATCTGCGCGAGGGGCTAAACGCCGTATCTCATATATATTGCGTCCATCTAAACGCTTGCTAAACACAGAAAGTAACATCGTTCCAGCTATTGCATCTATCAAAGTCACTCGTTTCGCCAAAACCAAGAAATTGGCGCAAATCTCAAGCATCGCCCTACTCTCACTCCCTGCTGAGAGTCTGACGACCATGAATAACCAAGTACCAGCTTATGACCATGTTATGCTGGAGAAGACCTTGACCATTGCTGCTGTCCCAGGCGATAGCACTTATTTTGCGACCGATGGCTTCCAACATGGATTTGGTTACGACTTAGTGCGTAACTATGCTGATGAGCTTGGGGTAAAAGTCACTCTCAAAGCTTATGCTGATGAGGAAGCTGCGCTAAGAGCGTTACAGTCAGGCGATGCGGATATGGCATTGACCACGGCCAGCACCCAATTAAAAAGCCAGCTGAACTTGTCTTCTATTAATGTCAGCTGTGGTTATGATGCCAGCTTGACCAAAAATGGCTTGCATCCTAAAGTAAGCTGGACGTTTAATTCTGCTAATGATCCATTGTCACAAAAAGCCAGCTATTTTTTATGTGATAGCATCAAGCTTGATAACACTCAAAAGCTAGCCGCCTTTTATAATCAAGACTTATTAAAAGATGCCTATAGTCAAGACCATTTCAAGACCACACTGACAGAAAAGCTGCCTGATTATCAGTCTTCGTTTGAAGAACAAGCACGAAACTACAATCATGATTGGGAGCTTTTGGTTGCCATGGGTTATCAAGAGTCGCACTTGGATGCCAATGCCGTCTCTCCGACCGGAGTACGCGGCATTATGATGCTAACCAATAATACCGCAAAGGCAATGGGCGTCTCAGACCGTGTTGACCCTTACCAAAGTATCGGCGGCGGTGCTCGTTACTTGGAGCAGATGAAAACTGATTTTGCCGATGTACCAAAAACGGATCGTATTTGGTTTGCGCTTGCGGCTTATAATATGGGACCAAATGCTGTTAAAGGTATTCAGCGTAAATTGAGTGCCAAAGGTATTGATGATAAAAGTTGGGCAAACATATATGCCTATCTGTCTGATAATAAAGCGTCAAATAGCCGCTATGGTCAAGCCATGCACTATGTGAGCAATATCAGAAGTTATCTTGAAACAATAAAAACAGCCACAGTTTAATCAACCCTCTACAGATAGCGATATCTATAGTCAGTGAAAAGTAACATCGACACATTATGTACTGCTGGTATCAATTTTTCTTGCTTGCTGTGCCCGTGCAGACAGAGGCTGCAAAAAATTTGTACCAGCAGTACTGTAGTGTTTTTAGAGAATTTTGACTATAAATAAAAAAGCTGCTCTTTAATAAGAGCAGCTTTTTTATTAACAACATTTATTCAAATATGAACAGATTAGCGATTAGGCACCGTTAAGCGTTGACCGCGTTGCAGCATGGTATCGACTGCAATGTCATTCATATCCGCAAGCTCTTTGGTTGAAACGTCGTATTTACGTGCCAAACCAATCAAGCTGTCTCCTGAGCCAACCGTATAGCTGACCGTTACTTTCGGCACTTTGATGGTCTGACCACGTTGTAATTGAGCTTTAGTCGAAATATCATTGGTAGCAGCCAAGTCTTCAACTGAAACACCGAAGCGGCGTGCTAAAGCGATGAGTCCATCGCCAGACTGCACCTTATAGCTTTCTGTGTTGCCGAGCTTTTTGCCGCTATTACTGGTAGCTGGCGCGCTATCAGCCTTACTGGTCGTCTCTGTGCTCACCGAACTACTGCTCTTGCTACTGGCCGCAGCATTGGCACTAGTACTCACGCTACCTTTAGCAGGAATGGTAATCGTGCGACCTAAGATCAAGTTAGAATTGGTCTTGAGGTTGTTAGCTGCTGCCAAATCACCCAAGCCAATATTGTAACGCTGGGCAACACCCGTCAAAGTATCGCCTGATTTTACCTTGTAGCTGACTGCCTCATCATTTAGCTGACGATCAACCAATTCTTTTGATACAGGAACTTTAATCGTTTGTCCACGTTGCAAACGCGCCTTAGCATCAAAGTTACTGTTTACGGCAGCAATATCTTCTGCGCTGACCCCAACACTATTAGCAATGCCAATCAAGGTATCCCCTGATTTGACTTTATAATTGCTAGTTGGCGCTGAGCTTGAACTGCTTGCTTTGGTTGTGGTGTTATTGCTACCAGCAGTGCTCTGTGTAGCAGTAGGCGCACTGCTAGAAGTAAAGTCTACACTAGCAGGTACTTTTAAGGTCTGACCGACGTATAGTGAATCTGTCGTACCAATATCATTAAGACTGGCCAATATCTCAGTCGTTATATTAAATTGGCGTGCAAGTGCAATCAAGCCATCACCCGCTTTTACTTTATAGTTTTTGGTCGCAGTCGATGACTTCTTCGGTTTAGTAGATGGCGCGGCAGGAGTGCTGACTGGCGCTGTTACTTTGCCTGGGATAAGCCATAGTTTCTGACCTCTTAATAAGTCTGCACGGCTGCTCAAATTATTATAACTTGCTAACTGCGTCACTGATAAACCAAAGCGATTGGCAGTACCTATAAGCGTATCGCCACCTTGTACCACATAACTTTCAGGTTGGCTCGCGACAGTACTGCTGGTAGCGCTCAATGGCTCGATAGCTTTGGCATTATATAGATACAAAGTACTACCAGAGAGTAGCTTGGCACTGGCATCCATCTGATTCCATTCGGCAATATCGCGCCAGCTCACACCAGAGCGACTGGCAATATTAGCCAAAGTATCACCGCGTTTGACCGTATAAGTGGTACGTGTGCCTTGTGGTTTTGGCTTACTAACTGAGGTTTTTGGGAAGCTCAGTTTCTTCTCTTGTCCCGTGGCTTCTAAGACGGACTGCTGCGTCTGCACGGCAGATAGATTGATATTACCATCGGCGTTAATGACATTGGTTTCAGGCGTATTAATACGAATTTGATTGGCAATAAAATCACGCTCCGCTTTACTTAGCGGCGGCTCTTGAATGATGGTATTGTTTTGAGTGATTTGCGCTGATGTGGTCGGTAAGCTGTTACTACTTTTCAGCTCAGCATTGATTTTTTTGGTTTCTGCTGAGGTTAAAGGTGGCTCTGTACGCACTGAGGCACTGCTGCTATAAACTGAGCTGCTGGTCGTTGATGACGATGGCGGAATATAGCTGGTGGTTTGCTGCGGGACGCTCGCACTGGCAGCATAGTCAGCAAGACCCTTGCCAGTACCTGGTAATGATGAGCTGGTAGTATATGGCTTATTATTATAGCTTGGCGTTGTTGACCCAGAGTAGCTTGGCGTAGTCGTCGTAACAGCATTGCTAGAAGCAAGAATATTACTACTGCCATTACCCCTCAAAGCGCTCAGCTTCACATCAGTGGTCAGACTGACATCATTAGGAATAATAATACGCTGCGGACCTGATGAATCGATACGTGCTGAGGTTAACGCCGTATTTAATCTTTCTAATTCATCATAGCTAACACCCGTGACTTGCGATACTTCGGCTAAGCTTACGCCATAGTTGACAGGCACACTACGGAAATGCTGACGGTTAGCGATAGCCGGTAAATAGACACCGTATTTTTCAGGTTTGGCAACGATTTCGGCAACTGCCAAAAAGCGTGGTACATAGTTCATGGTTTCAGTCGGTAATCTGAGTGACCAATAGTCGGTAGGTAAACCTTGAGCTCTATTGGCATCAATGGCTTTTTGCACACGACCAGGACCGGCATTATAAGCGGCTAATGCCAGCTCCCAACTACCAAACTGATTGTGCAATGCCGTCAAAAAGTCATAAGCGGCACGTGTTGACTCAATCACATCACGGCGACCATCATATGTACTGCTTTGATTTAGACCATAAATACGTCCCGTACTTGGAATAAACTGCCATAAACCTGCCGCTGCCGCACTACTGGTGCCACTTGGATCGTAGGAGCTCTCAATCACAGGTAGCAAAGCCAGCTCGGTTGGGATATTGCGACGCTCTGCCTCTCTTACTGTGTGATAAATATAGCGACTGGCACGCGCTGTTAAACGGTTTAAATAATCCTGTCTACTGGTAAACCAGCCTTTTTGTGCTTCAATACGCTGATTATAAACCGGCTGTCCACCGTTCATCCGATACCCAGCACGCAGGCGATTCCATAAGTCACCATATTGTTGAATAGCAAGTTTGTTGCCCTCAACCATAGTCATATCAGTGGCTTCCAATAAATCAGCAAGCTCATCTAAGCTTTCAGCATCCAAAAATGCAGTCGAATAATCTGCATTTCCCGTTGGCTGAACTTGCGTGGTAGGACGCTTAACCACAGCTGTGCTGCCAGTCGCCCCCGTCTTTTTCACCGCTGATGTATTACTACACGCACTGATAAGAAGAGTTGACACCGCAAGCGTCAATGGTAAAGCTATAAATGAGCGATAGTTTGATGACACAGTAGACATGATAATGGAAGTTTCCTAACAACGAGAAGTGATGAAATAAAGTTGATCAACAGTATAGTACGCAATATCTAATAAAGACCAGCTCAATATAAAAGATAATGCACAAAAATTAATGTGCCCTATCATTGATGGCTAAAGGTTCTGCTCATTGGCTGACTTTATTATTGAACAAAGACTAATTAATCGTAACTTGGGATACAGCACGCAAAAGTATGGCGTCACCAGTAGACAAAGCCAGTGTCACTCTTGAAGTAGTAACAAAAGAGACCTTTTGACCATCTTTGACCCAGCTTTCATTGGTCGTTACATTGGCTTTTGCTTGTTCACCTGAAATTACAATGTTATCAACATTGATGTCATAGCGATAGTTTGAGGTATTGCCCCAGCTATTTTGCAGCAGTTTTAAATAAGCCTCTTTATCCAAACTGGTAGACTTGCCTTTTCTTGACAACGAAATCAATGCCTCATCAGAAACCAAACGCGCCACCTGATTAATATTTCGATTATTAGCGGCAGACTTCATAGCAGTTGCGTAGTTTTGTACCAAGGCTTCAGTCATGGTTGCTGCTTGCGCAGTGATAGTTATAGTGCTGACAGCAGCAACGATTGCCGCCAAGCTGGCACCTTTTATCAATAGAGCCAATAGCCCTTTTCCCCATAGTTGTTTCATGATATTCCTTAATGGTGGCTTTATAATCATTACTATTGAACGACAATGAAATAGCTACGATTTAATTATAGAGTGCTATTTATATCTAATAAATCTTATACCCTGAACTTTTTAACTACTGACGAACTAGTATATTCAATCGATGCAGTAATTAACGAGTATTTCTATTGATAGGCATTTCTAACAAGTGCTTTTATATTAAATTTCTAGCAGCCTCTTATTAGGATACTTTTAGCCTATCACTTAATTCTCACAGCCATGTGACACCCTGTGTAATTATTGCGACTACCTCAGTAAAGTATGCTTTTTGAATAAATGAGCTATCTTATAAAAAGCATACGATAAACTATCAGTAGTTTACGCAATAAAAACTGATTAAATTTTTACTGCTTACTGCTTACTCTCAGCCGTATAGTCTTCATAATGCTCATCATCGCTCAGCTTCATACCCAAACGCTCGACACGTCTGTCCATCATTTGCCGTGCCAATGCTTGCATGTCTTCAACGCGATCTATCTCATCGACAATCTCAAGACCTAAGAGAGTTTCAAACACATCTTCTAGAGTAACTAAACCTTTGACTTCCCCGTATTCACCGACCGTAATGGCAATATGGATACGGTTTTTCAGCATCAGCTCAAGCAAATCAAACAATTTCATCTTTGAAAAAACAAAAGTAATGTCACGTTTAAACTGCGTCAGTGGCTTATGTACGGCATGATTCACTTTTGCTAATAGCATGTCTGTTTTTAAGACAAAACCTGTAATATTATCCAAATCACCATCATAAATCGGTAGTCTAGAAAAGGTCAATTTTGGACGATCAACCAGCAATTCTGCTACTGTTTTATTCTCTTCAAAAGCCAGCATCACCGAACGCGGCGTCATAATATCTTCAACCTTAATAGCACCAAATGCCAGTAAGTTTCGGATAATACGTGACTCTAATGGATCGATTTGTCCTGCTTCTTCACCAATACTGGCAAGCGCGGCAAATTCGCGACGGCTAAAGGTTTGTGGCTCTTTACCACGTACCAGCAACTTGGTAAGTTTTTCTGAGATCCAAATTAGTGGATATAACAGTAAAATAATACCACGTACAAAGTAGGCAACCATGCCACTGAGTTGACGCCAGTACATCGTACCTAAGGTCTTTGGAATAATCTCAGATAAGAATAAAATAGCGAGGGTCATGATGGCAGAAAACAAACCAAACCAAGCACTACCAAATACAATCGTCGCTTGCGCACCTGCGCCTATCGAGCCTAGTGTATGTGCCACTGTATTCAAGGTCAAAATAGCAGCCAAGGACTGATCGATATTATCAATCTTTAGGCGTCTTAACATATGGGCTTTTTTTGGATTGCGCTCTTGAACATCAGCGATATAAGACGGCGTCATCGTCAGGAGTGCTGACTCTGCCAGTGAACAGATAAATGAGATACCAATGGCAACGAGTACATATAGTATGAGCAGCAATATGCTACTTGTACTTGGGTCCGCTACTCCTTCAGCTGCCCAGACCGTTTGCGGTAGCAGCAGCGTTATCCAGACAGATAACGCCAACAATGATTTGATACTCAATCGAGTATCGCAAAGCATCGTCGGGGGAGGTTTGGCAGAGGCGTCTTTACGACAAGCACGCGAACGATGTAAACGAGGTACAGACATAAAAGAGGTGAACAAGTTAGGTAACCTAAACAAAGAAGTAAAAGGAAGTCACAATATATCATGAGCAGAGGCAAGCAGATAGAAAATATTATCTGATATGGTCTGGATCTTTGATATATAAATGAGCACATATCGCTCAGCACAATGGCTTAAATCTTACTGTAAAAACTGGCGACTATTTGCTTTCGATAGTAGCATTGATGCGCTTATTTCACAATAAATCGCTATATATTTCAATAATCAAGACACATTTGCGAATGAGAGAAATACGGGTTTCGCTTGATGGCATGTTAACTATTTACTATTGGGCTTGTTTTATAAGTCAATGGATTCTATATAATGTAGACAGCTTAAAAAGTCAGATAGGCAAAGTAATGCGCTATCAACATGCCTTTAGCTTAAGAAAAACATAACCAGCTTATGATTAACAGTTACCAAGTCTGGTATTTTTTGCTACTATGCGTCTAAATTAATTGTTATCTATAACTTGTCGAGAGAAACTATGTTGTTATTTATCCAAGCCGCTCATGCTGCTGAAACTGCCGGTGCGGCATCACTGTTCGGTCAAATCTTATTACCAGTTGCTTTTTTTGCTATTTTTTACTTTTTGGTGATTCGTCCACAATCAAAACGTACTAAAGAGCATCGCGCTATGGTAAGTGCTTTGACAGTCGGCAGTGAAATCATATTTGCTGGTGGTTTGATGGGTCGTATCAAACATTTGGAAGGCGATTATGCAGTGGTAAGCTTAAATAATAATACAGATATCAAGGTACAACGTGCTTCTGTTATTTCAGTATTGCCAGCTGGTACTATCGAAAGCGTTTAAACGTCATTGGCATCTTTGATAATTGATATATGTAATCGTTAAAGTTAGTCAGCACGATAATGACTGGCTATTACTGTATCAGTATCAATTAACAGTTGTAATGATTATAAAATGACCGTACATTATTTACGGTCATTTTTGGCTTTACCGTTTTATGCTTTATTATCATCGCGGATGATCACAGTGGTGCACTATCATGGCTTCTATGGCAGCTAAATAAGCACCTCACCATTGTTATCGCTAACTTCCCATCTGCTAACTTGTGGCCTGCGTCGCCAGTAGTTTATCAACCTAAAGAAGTGATTATGCAATATCCCGCTTGGAAATACCTACTCATCACCGTCGTACTTATCATTGCCGGTCTATACGCTGCTCCTAACTTATATCCTGACGAACCTGCCGTACAGATTACCAGTGCTGCAGCAGGCACACAGTTGTCTGATGGCATTTTAACGCAGTCACAAGACTTGTTAAAAGAAGCTGGCTTGAACTACCATGATGGTACGTTCAAAGGTAACAGTGCATTGGTACGTCTTGACAATCCAGTCGATCAGCTCAAAGCTCAGGAAGTATTGAGAAAAAACTTGGGTGAGAACTATGTGGTCGCACTGAACTTAGCGCAGACAACGCCGCAGTGGTTGCGTGATATCGGCGCAAAGCCCATGAAACTTGGTCTTGATTTGCGTGGCGGCGTCCGTTTCGTCTTAGAAGTTGATATGGACAAGGCGCTCGAACAACGTCTGACCAGTGCCAGTCGCGATATTCGACGAGATCTAAGAGCTGAGCGCATTGCTGTTAAAGGTATCAAAAACGACAAGCGTAGCGTGGTATTGCATTTTTCCGATACAGACACTCGTAACCGTGCCCAAAACGTTTTGCAAAGCTCAATGGGTAACACCTTTGCCCTGCAATCTTCTATTGATGAGCAAGGCCCTGCCCTGATTTTGGCGTATAACGATGCAACGCTTGATGAAATCAACAGCTATGCGGTCAATCAAAACTTGACTACCCTACGCAATCGTATTGCTGAGCTTGGGGTAACAGAAGCCTTGGTACAATCACAAGGCGCTAGCCGTATCGTCGTTGAGCTACCAGGTGTACAAGATACCGCTGAGGCAAAACGCGTCCTTGGTCGTACGGCCAATCTTGAATTCCGTATGGTCGCTGAAGGTGCCGAAAACTATACAGGCGGTATTCCACCTGCCGGTACTGAAGCGTTCCCATTTGAAACCCTTGATGGTCCGCCAGTATTATTAGAGCGCCAAGCGATTGTCACTGGTGATAAAGTTACCAATGCTCAAACCGGTATTGATGAAAGTGGCTCACCTGAGGTTAGTATTACCTTAGACAGTGCTGGTGGTAAGCTGATGCAGAATGCTACCCGTACCGCGGTTGGCAAACAAATGGCAGTATTGTTTATTGAAAATAAACAGCGCATCGCTTATGAAGAAGACCCAGTTACTGGCGAAACGACTGAAGTTCGGACGCCATATGCTGAAACAAAAGTCATTAACCGTGCAAATATCCAAGCAGTACTAGGCTCATCTTTCCGTATCACTGGTCTGGATAGTAGTGCTGAAGCCGCTGAGCTTGCATTGTTACTACGCTCAGGCGCGTTAGCGGCACCGATGTATTTTGTTGAAGAGCGCACCATTGGTCCATCACTGGGTCAGGAAAATATCGATAAAGGCTTATTCTCTACGCAGGTTGGTTACTTACTAGTCTTTGCATTTATGATTATCTTCTATCGTCTATTTGGTGTGATCGCTAATATCGCTCTAGCATTCAACGTTATTATCATTATCTCTATTATGTCCATCTTAGGCTCATCACTGACGCTACCGGGTATCGCTGGTATTGTATTGACCATTGGTATGGCGGTCGATGCCAACGTGCTGATTTTTGAGCGTATTCGCGAGGAAATAGCTAATGGAGTCAGACCGAAATCGGCTATCGTGGCAGGTTTTGATCGTGCTTATAGTAGTATTTTCGATGCCAATATCACAACCTTACTGGTCGCCTTTATCTTATTTGCGATTGGTACAGGTCCGATTAAAGGCTTTGCGATTACTTTGGCCATTGGTATCGTCAGCTCGCTGTTTACGGCAATTTTAGTAACCCGTGCACTGATACAAATTGCTTATGGTAAGCGTAAATCTATCAAACGTCTGAGCATCGGTTAGGAGAAAACTATGGCAATCGATAATAACAATCCTCTAGAAAAACAGAACAATCCAGAACCCAATGGCTCAAATAGTGAAGCAAGTGGGCGTGGGCGTAAAAAACCGCGCCGTGATGGCAAAGGCAGCAATACCCAAACCAATAACGCCACTGCTAAGAAATCAGCCAGTAAAACTCAGCGTACTGGCAAAGGCGCTAATAAAGACAGTCAAGTATTCGCGACTACTGCTCTTGATCCTAGCTTAGCATTAGGTGATGCCGCTGAAGATGCTGCTGCCTATGCCGAAGGGGGTATCAAAGCCGTCGGTGATCAGCGTATCATCCCTTTTATGAAGCTAGAAAAGCCAATGGGCATTTTATCAATCATTTTGGTGATTGGTAGTATCATTGCAATTGCGGTCAATGGCTTAAACCTTGGTCTCGACTTTACTGGCGGCGTGTCAGCAGATGTGCGCTATGAGCAATCCGTTGAGCAAGGTGATGTGGTTACTGCGTTGGCAGATAATGGCTTTGATGATGCAGTCGTGCAGTACCTAGGCACCTCGCAAGAGCTGCTAATACGTTTGCCGCCTCAATCTGATAACATTGATGGTCTTAACACCAGCTTGAGCGAAGCGTTAGCGCTACCTAATAACGATGTTGAAATCAGCAACGTGAATATTATCGGTAGTCAAGTTGGTAACGAGATCTATTTAAGCTCAGTCATGTCAATTGTGCTTGCACTAGCGTGTATGCTGGGATATGTCGCCCTGCGCTTCCAGTTCAAACTGGCACTTGGCGCGGTATTGTCCTTGTTCCATGATGCTATCGTGACCATCGGTGTCTTTGCCTTATTTGGCTTCCCATTTGATTTAACAGTACTAGCAGCCATCTTGGCATTGATTGGTTATTCATTGAACGATACCATCGTTGTCTATGACCGTATCCGTGAAAATTTCCGCCGTGTCCGTGGTATCAGTCCGCGTCAAACGATTGATTTGTCATTAACAGAGACACTACGTCGTACGATTATGACCATTTCAACCGTGCTATTAGTGGTATTAGCAATGCTGTTCTTGGGCGGCGATGGCTTATTCTGGTTCTCAGCGGCACTGTTTATTGGTTTACTTGCTGGTACTTATTCCTCTACCTATATTGCAAGCTCGATTCCTCTAGCGATGGGTCTGTCACGTGATGACTTTATCGTCAAAGTAAAACCTGAGTTTGAAGAAGAAATCGTGACTTTCAATGATCCAAAGATGTTTGAACAAGAGTGATAATGGCACCCCTGCTCACTTGGTAAATTCTCTATTAAGTGAGTAGATAAGCGTGATCATTAAAAAAGCACCTAGACTCTAGGTGCTTTTGTTTATGTATCATGGTCAAAATCAAATCAATACCTAAAAATTTTAGCGCTGCTATAAGTTATTATCCTTAGCACTACCTATGAGCATTCTTAATCTGCCTATCTAAGCGATTGCCTTATGTCATCTATGCTACCGCCACGTCCTATGCCGCCTATTGATACTCGCTATGCACGTATTATCGCTATTGCATTGCCAGTATTATTGGCAAATCTTGCAATGCCACTCCAAAGCGTCATTGATACGGCGATTATTGGCAATATGAATGATACGGCAAAACTTGCTGGTATCGGGCTTGCAGTACAACTGCTATCACTATTGCTCGTCAGTTTTAACTTTTTGCAATATGCTTCATCTGGACTTTCGGCACAGGCGCTAGGACAGCTGGCTAATAAAAATACCGCTCATAACGATACTCTAAAGAATAATCCTAGTCAGCAATCACCGCTGTTGTCCATCTTGCAACGCGCTTTGGTTTTGGCATTTATGATTGGTGCAGTTTTACTACTGGTAAAACCTTGGCTCATTGATTTTGGTCTACAAGCGCTTGCCGCCAATCCTGATAGCGGCGATGCAGCAAAGACCTATTTAGATGTGCGCTTTTGGGGTGTGATTGCTGAGCTAATGAACTTTGCTTTTATTGGCTGGTTTGCAGGTCAAGGCAAGACCCGTTATATGCTATATCAACAAGGTTTTATCGCCCTAATTAATATCATTCTGACACTATTTTTTGTCTTTGCAATGGATATGGGCTTGGTCGGTGTTGCATTGGGTACAGCGATTGCCTTCTGGCTGGGCGTAGTATTGGCATTATGGTTAAGTCGTCTACATTTGAAAATCTCTTGGCAGGCGTTATTTACTGCTGATCCGCAGCATTTTAATAAAGATAAGATGCTTAGGCTATTTTCATTAAATAAAGATATTTTTATTCGTACGCTTATTTTAACATTAAGCTTTGCTTGGATTACTCGACTCTCTGCTCAAAGCGGTGACGTCATACTCGCTGCCAATGCTATTTTATTACAAGTATTAAGCATCTCAGCCTTTGCCCTTGACGGGGTGGCAGTCTCTGCTGAGACGTTAAGTGGACAAGCAGCGGGTCGACGAGATTGGTCGCGCTTTCGCATTATTGTGAAGCGTACCGGCATCGTGAGCTATGGTCTTGCTATCCTGCTAAGTGCGATATGGTGGCTTGCCATGCCCACATATTTACAGTTTATGACCAATATCGAACCGGTCTTTACGCTCGCTTACGACTATCATTTATATGCTGTCCTGTTACCACTTGTCGGGGTTGGTGCTTACTGGTTAGATGGGATATTTTTTGGTTTAACAGCAGGTAGCATTATTCGCAATGCAGCCCTTATATTAGCGGCTATCTTTTTCCCATTGAGTTGGTTGTTTTATCAGCAGTGGGCTATGACAGGCATCTGGCTCAGCGTATGGTGTTTATTGTTGCTAAGAATGTTGATACTTGCTGGATTTTTATACCGTGCTCATCAAACTGGTAGCTATGAAAAACTCCAACTTGACCATTGACCATTGACCATTGACCATTGACCATTGACCATTGACCGATCAGCATTACACTATTAAGCTCCCTTTAAAATTTAATAACAAACAAAAATGGTAAAAACTAGGATGTGACGTGAATACTCAATCAAATGAGATCAATCAAACTCAAGTACAGGGCTACGACTGGGGAGAAGGCTTTAAAAAAAGCTTACCAGTCGCCATGGGTTATTTGCCAGCGGGCATCGCCTTTGGTGTGCTTGCGCAAGTTGCTGGTATACCAGTATGGGCAACGATTATGCTCAGCGTGGTGTTGTATGCGGGTGCCGCTCAATATGCCTGCCTACCAATGTTAAGTGCTGGATTACCGATTGGCAATATCGCAACCAATATTGCTGCTATTAACTTGCGTCATGTTTTTTATGGCATGCCGTTATTACAATATCTCCCAAAGAATAAAATAGCCAAGACCTATTGCTTGTTTGCTCTAACTGACGAAACTTTTTCGGTGATGACCAGTTTGCCGAATGAATCACGACAAGCATTGATAGTGCCCATAAGCTTATTCAATCAAAGCTGGTGGGTATTAGCAGGTGCGATTGGTGTAATGATTGGTAGTGCACTGAGTGATTTGGTGCCACATTTAGACTTTGCCTTGGTGTGTCTATTTGCGATTTTAGCTTATGAGCAATTCCAAAGTATCAAACGCTATTTCCCTATTATTATTGCTGTCATTGCTTTAGTTATCGCCTCGTTTTTTACCAGTAACTGGTTATTATTGGTAGCGATTACGATTTGTATGCTTATGATTTTAGTCCGTGGAGTTTGGGTTCAGCGCAGTGTGCAAGGAGGCAGTAATGAGCAGTAGTTATCTGATTTTTGCAACGTTCGCGATGGCAGCAGTGACTTTTATTACCCGCGCTCTACCCGCTTTAATACCCAAAAAGCTACTGGATACGCCTTGGCTGCATCGATTAAATGAAAGTTTACCGTTATCGGTCATGGTACTGCTTATTTTGACCAGCTTGTCTTATCAAGGTTTGTCACAAACTACCGGTATTAATAGTGCGGAGATGCATTTACTAATGGCACAAATTGGCGCTTTATTATTGGTATTGTTTGTCTATCATATTAGCCGTCAATTACTGGTCAGCATGGTGGTCGGTATCACTGCGCTTAATGGCTTTTTATGGTTGTTCAATGCTTTTTTAATCTAAAGAATCACTCTTAAAACTATATATTTTGACAATAAATTTAATAGCAAAAAGGCTGAATTCATTGAGAATCCAGCCTTTTTTTACTTACTTTATTTTAAGATATAAAGAGGCTTAAAGTTCTTCTACACCCATCATATCTACTGGCGTATCAGCGACTATTTGTACCCCTTTCTTACCCTTTTTAGCAGTGTCGTTACGCTGCTCTTGCAGATGCTCAAGATACGCTTCATTGATTTGACCAGTGATGTAGCAGCCATTAAATACGGCACAATCAAAACCTTCAACTTTACTATGCTTAGTATCTTTGACCGCTTCAATCAAATCGTCCAAATCTTGGAAAATTAAGCGGTCAGCACCAATGATATCACGCACTTCTTCAACGCTATGTCCTGAGGCGATAAGTTCGCTACGCACTGGCATATCAATACCATAGACATTTGGATACTTAACCGGTGGCGCTGCACTGGCAAAGAATACCTTGCGCGCGCCTGCATCGCGTGCCATTTGGATAATCTCATGGCAGGTTGTACCGCGGACGATTGAATCATCAACCAAAAGGACATTTTTACCTTTAAACTCTAGTGGCACTGCACTTAGCTTTTGACGCACTGACTTTTTGCGTTGCTGCTGACCTGGCATGATAAAGGTACGACCGATATAGCGGTTTTTCATAAACCCTTCACGGTACTTCACATTCATCTTTAGTGCCAGCTCCATCGCTGAGGTACGCGAGGTATCAGGAATAGGAATGACCACATCGATATCATGATCTTCGCCCCATTCAGCAAGGATTTTATCGGCCAGTTTTTCACCCATACGTAGGCGTGATTTATAAACGGAGATATTGTCCATAATAGAATCTGGACGGGCGAAATACACATATTCAAAGATACAAGGTGTATATTCTTTTTGCTCAACGCACTGATGCGTATGCAATTTATGGTCCAAATCAATAAATATAGCTTCGCCTGGCTTAACATCACGAACAATACTAAAACCTGAACCGGTCAGAGCAACCGATTCTGATGCCACCATATATTCTGTGCCGCCATTAGCTGCCATGCGCTTACCAAATATAAGCGGACGAATGCCGTTTGGATCACGAAATGCTAGCAAACCATGACCAGTAATCAAAGCAACTACGCCATAAGCGCCTTCAACACGGCCATAAACCGCTGTCACTGCTTCAAAGATGTCAGCAGGCGTTGGATGAGTTTTGCCTAGATTTTGCATTTCATGTGCCAACACATTGAGCAAAACCTCAGAATCTGAGTCGGTATTTAGATGACGACGATCTTCTTGATAAAGCGACTTCGCCAAGCTCTCAGCATTGGTCAAGTTACCATTATGTGCCAGCGTGATACCGTAAGGCGAGTTGACATAAAAAGGCTGCGCTTCAGCACTGCTTGACGTGCCAGCAGTCGGATAACGCACATGACCGATACCGAATTTACCGACCAGCTTTAACATATGGCGATTCATAAAGACGTCACGTACCATGCCGTTTTCTTTGCGTAAATATAAACGTCCATCCTGTAAAGTCACAATACCTGCCGCATCTTGCCCACGGTGCTGCAACATGGTTAAGGCATCATACAAAATTTGGTTGACCGGCTCATGAGCTGCGACCCCAACGACTCCACACATAGTTGTATCCTATTTTGAATTTGAACCACACATTAAAAACACAATAACGGCATCACTACTGATAAAGTCGCTTTAGTTTGTGACCTATCATATGCCGCCAAGCTGATGATGTTTGCTAAGATTAAAATCTTTTTAAGAAGAGAATGATCTATGACACAAACGGTTGATGATTAAGCTAATAATTAAGCAGTGATAATTGATGGATGGTATTTTACGAATATTAGATGCGGTTTAATAGCTTTTTATTCAACCCTTATGATTGATTGACCTGATCCCAAGCCATCCCAAACATATCTGAGACGAGCGCTTTACCGACAGGTGCATAAGGTAACAGCTCGGGTGCCAGTATAGATGTCTGCCACTGCGGCATTTGTACCAATAGCGGCGCACTAATGCTAAGGACTACCAAGACCATCAGCACATTTTTAGCCGCGCCCAATAGACCACCTGCCATCTTATCAAGCACACCCAAACGCAAGGTTTTTAAGACACCTGAAAAGACAAAAGCAACCAAGTGCATGATAGCCAATATCGCAATCACTACCAATAAAAAAGCAGTAGCCATCTGTAAGACAGGGTTCTGGATAATACTCGATAACTGCGGTGCTACGGAAGCAGCCAATCGACTTGCTGCAATAAGAGCGATAAACCAACCGACCAAACCAACTGCCGTCTTAATCAGACCCACTTGAAAGCCGCGCCATAAGCCTATTAGCACCACAACAGCAATCACAATGTCTAAACCACTCATGTTTACCGCCTCGTTACTTTATATCTTTTGTATCAGGTGTTGAATTAAGTATTAGATAACAAGCCTTCATACTTTGAATGTAATCCATATAGCTTAAATTAATTTTCCATTGCGTCGTAATAACCACCGATAGACTGTATACAAGACTGTACAAGCCCAGGCCCTTTGTAAATAAGCCCTGAATAAAGCTGAACCATATCTGCGCCCGCTTCGATTTTCTTGACAGCTTTAGCGCCGCTATCGATACCGCCGACCCCAATCAATGCCACTTTACCATCCAGCTGATCAGAGAATTGTTGTAAAATCTGCGTACTAATGTGGCTGACCGGACGACCTGATAAACCACCTGCTTGATCGCCATCGGGCAAATCTTCAACGCCTACGCGGCTCAATGTGGTATTGGTCGCAATCAAACCATCAATCTCGAAATCCAGCAGTTGCTGAGAGATATAATCTACCTGTATTGGATCTAAATCAGGCGCGACCTTAAGAACCAATGGCACATAAAAACCGTATTCTGTTGCCAATTGACTGTGGCGGTTTTTGATCACATCTAACAGATGGGTTAATGCCTCTCCGCTTTGCAGGTCACGTAAATTTGCGGTATTTGGCGAAGAGATATTGACAGTGATGTAGGAAGCATGTGGGTAAACACGCTCTAAGCAGTAAACATAGTCATCAGCCGCTTTTTCAACTGGCGTTGCAGCGTTTTTACCGATATTAATGCCGATATTGCCTTTGTATTTACAGCGCTGCACATTTTCAATGAGGTAGTCGACGCCTTCATTGTTAAAACCCATACGGTTAATAATGGCGTCTGCTTGTTTGAGCCTAAATAAACGTGGTCTATCATTACCAGCTTGCGGCTTTGGCGTGACCGTGCCTACTTCGATAAAGCCAAAACCAAGCTCAGCTAAGGCGTCAATATAATCGCCGTTTTTATCCAGTCCGGCTGCTAGCCCAACAGGATTAGAGAATTGCAAGCCCATGCAATCAGTTGGCTGCATAGATTGACCATAAACCAAACCTAAAACCCGCGCTTTATGAGCTTTATCCAATAAGGATAAGGTCATTTCATGCGCGTGTTCAGGGTCCATATTAAACAAAAAAGGGCGAAGTAAGGCATAAGACATAGTAACGACAGACCCTGCTTGAAAGTGAAAATGAATAAAGAAAACCAATGTGGTCAAGCGCAGCGATTATATCAGCTTAGTCGAAATAAGACCAAAGTTTCATCAGCCAATTTTACTATAGAGAATATATAGTGAATTCAGTATTAAAACGATACAGCGGGACTGGAGTAAATTTTACGCAGCCTCTGTCGGCGTAGGCACAGCACGCCAGAAAAATTTATTCCAGTTCCGCGTTGCAATATAGCGTATCTATTTTATTTGGAATCGACTATAGCTATCTACTCTCTATATTAAAATACAGCTCAATTATTAAGGAACAGGTCGACCATCCGCTAAAGCAATCCAGCCTCGCACGATACGGTATAAATGCCAAATAAAGGCAACACCCATAATAATAAAACCAATGCTAGCCAGTAATACCGAGCCGACAGCGATATTACCGCTATCCGCCATAATACTCACGCCAAAGCTACCAAGAGCAAAAGTGATGATGCCAATACCCACGATAAACCATACGATGCTGTACCAAAATGTTTTAATCTGCCAGTCAAAGTGCGTGGCAAGCCATGTGCCATCAGCATCACGACGTTTGGCATAATTCATAAAGATAGGCACAATCCACAGTAAACCGGCAGTAAAATAACTGAGTACATATAATAAATACGTAATGTGGTTATACGTTACTAAAGAGCGGCTTTGTTTATTATTCATATTATCACTCATCGGATTATTTATATGATCACCTGTCATGGCATACATAGCATATTGTGCTGATTATAAAACCCTACACATAAATGAGGCATGAATTTTAAAGTGAAACATTTGTTATAGCTATTTTATAGTGTCTAAGAAGTACTTTTTCAATAAGGTCTGTTGTATAAATGGGTTTGTTAGCATAAAAGCTATTGGCTACTTCTGAGTAAACTTTATCCCAATGCCCCTTGCCCCTTGCCCCTTTATGATGAGGTCACGGTAGCCTGAACCTGAATCGCTTTAGTGAGTAAATCTTGCTGCATAGACAACTGAGTGAATTGCCAGCCTTGTTGTTCAAGCTTACCAAGGGCAGCACTCACCACTGCTTGACTCGGATTATTAAAGCTCAATTGTACCGTCTCACCATTAGCAATTACTTGCGCCTCTACAATGCCTGAGTTAGTCAACAGCGCATTGACACTACTAGCAGCAGGTATTGCTTCTGCACCATCAGTAGTATTGGCAGCCACTAACGCATTACTATCGATATTACCTGCTTGAGCACGCAACCAAAAATAATCAGCAACCTGCTCTTGATACTCGCTTTTACTATTGTTGGCTGCCTGATGAATGCTGTAACCGCCATAACCGCCAACAAACAATAGTAAAAAAGCAGACAGTAGTAGCAAAGCTAACTGGTCACGAGAAGACAATGCTTGCCAGCGTACAAATAGCAGGTTTTGATAGCCTGTTATTCGCGCTGATAATCCACTTGTCTGCAGCATCGTTGAGCTACGTTTGGTACGGCGCTGTAGTATTTTCATCATTACCCTTTATTGCCGACACTGCTGTTGTTTTCTATGACATTGACCGTTACTTGACCGCTAAACTGCCCTTGCTCATTGCCATTCACTTGCTCTAGTTTTGCCGTTAGACCTTGCGCGACGAGTGTAGCTGTAAACTGATCAAGACTGCCGCGATCAGGAGCAATCAACGTAAAGCTAAGTGCTGAAGGCTGCATAACCAATGATTGCGCCTTTAATGACGACTGTTTAATCAAAGGGGATATACGCGAAAGCACTGCCATGTGTGACGCTGGTGCTTGGCTATCGCTGCGCAATTTTGGCTCTAATTGAACTTGTAGTTTGGTACGCGTACTGAGTGGCTCATTTGGAAACCAAGACTGATATTGTGTCGCAATCTCAGTCTTAGTCGCAGTTGTTGCCTCATTATATTGATACCACTGCACCGCATCGGTCGCCATCTGCAATACCAGTGCCGATAACGCCACCATCATCGCCACACGAAGATAAGGTGACAACTGCGAATCCGTTGACTTAACAAAAAAGTTCAGCGAATGACGCTCTGCGTTATCAAGTGGTTTTGGCGTCGTCACTAGTGTGATTAACAACAGTTGATGCTCAGCTATCATGTCAGCTGTAATCGCGGTAAAGCTGCCTGCTGCTATAGAGTTTTCAATCTCAGTTCGATTAGCAAGCTCATTATCAGTCGTAATGATATCAGTAGCAATAATGTCAGAAACGTAGCCAGTATCGCAAACAGGGTCATCAATGGCAGGTACTATCAAAACCTCGCTTAAATGCGGAAAACGCTCAAAAATTAGCGGTAAATAGCTGACTGCCATCCCTTGATATAAAGATTGGCGAAGCAACACCGTTTCTTTGTCTTGATATAGGGTGATTTGCTGCCCAGCCCCTTCTTCTGGCAGTGGCAATAATAGAAAATCAGGCAGCAAGGCGATGATATTCATGCCAGCAATCTTTGCGCTTTGTTGCCATAACTCAATATCACTTTGTGCCAGCGCATACAGATGATGGGTGTTGTTATGACTCATTTGCCGAATAGCCAATTGCTCAACAGGCGTTAAAGAAGTCTCTTCAAACAAGTACTGCTTGCCGCTACTGCCTAACTGCTTAAGCTGAGTGCTGTTTAGCTCCGTATCGACCTGTAACATATGAGTAGACGGAAAATAAAGACAAATGGCTTTTTGGCTATTTGCTTTATAGCGACTATAGATATCCTGTAGCTGCTGCCAACCCTCGACCAACTGCCAGTGTTGACTGTCTTCATGCCAGACCGCTAGTGGACTGTGCTGCGCTCTTAACCAAACATGTAACACCAAATGTGTCCTCAATTATTAAAGCTATAATATATCAAAGCTATCGTTTAGCTAAAATGCAGATGATCTAGGACCATCAACAGCAGCACTATTATTAACCATCAATAATAACTTATATTAATAAGGCTGATCCGGTACAAAGCGGGCAATCTCGCGTGCCATACCTGCCATCACAAAATCCATCTCAAACACACGTGCTTCTGCCAAAGAAAAAGACTCAGGATAGTCATTGGTTAATAATCCTGCGATATAAGCAACGATAGACATATGACAAACCACCACCAGACACTTAGCTTCAATGTCAGCAATCTCATTTAACGCTTGACGCGCATCGTCAGACGGTGTGAGATTGTCTTGTATGCTCGTTGGAACAGTAGGCAGTTGTGCCTGTAGTTCTGCCAGTGTCTGCTGTGCCCTCGCATAAGGACTGACCAAAAAATAATCGGGATGATAATGCGTAGTGATATATTTTGCGGTCTGCTTTGCTTGCTGCTGACCAAAATCCGTCAGCTGGCGGGCGCTATCGGGACGCGTCTCGTCTTCTGCTTGACCATGGCGCATCAAAATAATTTTCATAAGTTATCAGCCTTTTTTATTGTTGTTATATCGCCAGTTCAAATTATAAGTAACTCTCTTTTAATGACACGTTATTGCTATTGCGCTAACAACCTATTATTACTTATTACCCTGCTTACTTTTATCCTCTTTTGATTGACTGTTTGCAGTTTGCATTTGCGCGGTCAGCGAAGCATTACTGTGGTCGTGCTCCATGACAAACTCAACATCACTACGAAAGCCTGCTTCCATCAAATGCAGGGCAACACCAAGCGCCGCTTTATCTTCATAAATGACGGCATATAACGCATGAGTAATAGGCATATAAATGCCTTCTTTAGTAGCTTTTTCATGTACTTGCTGAATGGTATTCACCCCTTCAGCAGTTTGTCCCAATTTTTTGACCGCTGCATCAATCGTCATACCACGACCAAGCATATTACCGATACGATAATTACGACTTAACTCAGAGCTACAAGTGGCATACAAATCCCCGACACCTGATAGCCCTAAAAAGGTCAGCGGATTGGCACCAGCATGTACACCAAAGCGACTCATTTCCGCTAAGCCACGGGTCAATATCATCGCTTTGGTATTTTCACCAACCTCGTAAGCAGCTGCCATACCCATAGCAATGGCGTAAATATTTTTTAGCGCGCCGCCAAGCTCAACACCGCGGATATCATCACTAGCAAATACTCTAAAGAATGCACTATGTAATGCCGCTTGTACGGCATGACGTAATAGTTCAGATTCACTAGCGATTACCGTGGCAGAAGGCATATTTTTCATGATTTCTATAGCAAGATTTGGACCAGACATCACGCCAAAATTTACTTCAGGTAGCTCGTCTTTGATGATGTCACTCATCAGGGAAAAGGTGTCTTTTTCCATCCCTTTGGTCAATGAAACGATTGATTGACCACTAATAAAAGGGGCGATACTTTTAAGCGTTTCGCGAAACGCCAATCCAGGTACGGCAATGAAGATAATATCCGTATCTTTAACTGCGGCTTGCAGCTCATGACTGTATTTTAGGCGGTCATCAAGCTTATAGCCTGGCAGGTATTTTTTATTCATTTGCGATTTTGCCATCGCTTTGACCGTACGCTTGTTGCGCACCCACAACGTGGTATCGCAGCCATTGCGTGCCGCTAGGTTTGCCATGGCGGTGCCAAAGCTACCGCCGCCTAATACCACTAAACGCAGCTTGGTCGGATTTTTATGTATCTCTTCCATTTTTTTTGCTACGGCAGATTCCACCACACTTGGATTTAACTTTTTACGTCCAAGACTAGATTTGGTAGCACGCTCAATGATACCAGACAACAATTTATTTTGTTTTTCAGCTATTTTTTGCTCAGCTTGAGTACTGTCTACATTGGTATCTGTGCTTTTGTCATTCGCGCTTATCATATGTTTTATCCGTATTGACTGACTTTGTGATAAATTGATTTATGCTGAGTATACAGTGAGCGCAGCAAAATGTATGAACAATTATTTGTACAAATTAACAGTATTTTTTAGGCTACTAGCTCAGCCAAACAGCCATTCTCGTTAAGTCATTACTTAGCTACGCACTTGGTAGCCCACTATATTACGCAATAAAGACTTTTATTGCTCAAAGCGCGTCAGTGGTTCAATATCAATCGGCTTGCGCGTTGGCATATCACAAGGGCTGCTGCCGGTATAAACAAAAGCCGTGACATAATCATCTGCACTTACATCGAAATATGCTTTAACAGCAGGCTCATTACAGAGTAACCCAGTACGCCACACCGTACTAAAACCTTGTGCCTTTAGCGCTAAGATGAGGTTTTGAACTGCCGCACCCGCACTAAGCATCTGTTCAAAGGGTGGTACTTTTTTATGCGCTTGCATTTGTGTGACGACAGTAATAATAACGGGTGCACGTAATGGCATAATATAAGTTTTTTGCCGATCTTTTTCAGATAAGGTATCGCCTTCTTGTGCTGCTTTGGCTTCAGCTGCCACCAAAAATGCACGACCTAGCTCATGACGAGCATTACCCTGTGTGACGATAAAGCGCCACGGCTGTAGTTTCTTATGATCTGGGGCAGTCACTGCGCAATCAATAGCGGCTTTTATCTGGCTTTCTGTCGGTGCAGGGATACTCAGATTACCGATACTGCGCCTCGATTTAATCCAATTGATCAGTTGTTCATCGGTCACTTGTGAGTTGGTTACTATCGGACTTTCAGTATTGTTTGGCTCATCATTATTATGGTTGTGACTCTTTTCAGAGGTACTCATGGTCTATCCTTATTCATTATTATAAGTGTTTAGCGGTTAGGCACATTTGCCTATTATAGGTAATATTATTATAGTTTTATGGGATTATAAGTAGAAACAACCCAGCTGCTGCTATATTGTTATAGAGTAGCCAACAGTATTTGACAGCAACTGGTTTTTAATATTTAGAAAATTGAATAAAATCTATGCTGCATCCGAATCTTCAGTACGATGCTCCATTTTCAGATAATCTTCTGACTGCATCTCAAGCAGGCGCGAACGTGTACGTTCAATCTCGAACGCCAGTTTTTGTCCTTGATATAACTCAAGAATCGGCTGTTGCGCGCGCACCAATAATTTGACACGGCGATCATAAAACTCATCAACTAAATAAATAAAACGTCGTGTTGGATCCCGCAAATCATCATCGAGCGCTGGTACGGCATTGATAAGTACGGTGCTGAACTGCTTAGCGATTTCAATAAAATCAGATGCTGAACGCGGCTCCATGCATAAATGACGGAAGTCGCAGAATAAGATATCATCGGTACGCGCATTAATCCTGATTTCACGACCATTAACAGTGATAGGCTCATTACTGAATTTTTGATTGTTAGACAAGCTGGCAAAACGGTTGGCGAGCCAGTGATGATTGGCTTTGGTCATGGGCGACTCGTATAGCTCAGCTTGTTGCAGTACACGCAAGCGATAATCAATACCGGAGTCGATATTCATAACGCTGGTATGCTTCTCAACTTCAGCGATCGCTGGCATAAAGCGATCTCGGTGCAAGCCATCTTTATAGAGTCCAGATGGTTCAATATTTGATGTCGCCACCAACGTAATACCGCGATTGAATAGCATCGTAAACAGATCACCTAAAATCATCGCATCAGAGACGTTAGAGACAAAAAACTCATCAAAACAGATAATCACCGCTTCAGCATAGATGATATCAGCGACTTTTTCTAACGGGTCGCTCTCGCCTTGCAGCTTATGTAATTCTTGATGTACCCGCTGCATAAAATGATGAAAATGTTGACGCATCTTGCGCTCAATGGTTAATGAATCATAAAACATGTCCATCATCCATGTTTTACCACGTCCTACCCCGCCCCACATATACAAACCTTTGGGTGCAACAGGTTTTGCTTTTAAAAAACTAAAAAAGCCTTTTTTCTGTACCGCGCTATCATTGAGCTGATGGTAAAGACCATCCAAGTAACTCATCGCCAAATACTGCTGCTCATCACGAGTAAACTCATCCGTGCTGATGGCTTGCTCATAACGCTGTAAGGGAGATAAACTCATAATACGACTCATCATTAAACAAAATAAATATCAGAATAAAGTATTAATACCGACAATCGCTACTAACTTATGATTTTTACACTGAGATAGTAGCAACTGGTTTATCAGAATGGCTTATCATAACCATTCTTTAGGTTAACACAGCTTAAGATTGTAAAAATAATCCGTTAACTCTTAACAATACTGATTGGCGCAAAGCTATTTTAGGTAGCTTAAAGAGTATTAAGCGCTCTCTAAATACTATATATCGCCGTTATACGTATGCTGCTCCAAAAGCTTTTTCAGCTCAGACAAACGCCCATGGAAAAAGTGTCCTGCGCCATCAACGATACTGACATCAATCCCCAAGCGCTCAGCAAAATCTTGCATATTGCTTGGGTTGATAACCTCATCCGCATTACCGTAAATCTCAAAGGTCTTATCGGCGGGTAAGTCTATATCACTGCTGTCATTTTTTTCGACTGAGGGAGCAATGAGAGCAATCTTAGATATTTCAAAATCATCCAGTCCCCATATATGAGGTGATACCAATACTTGCTCAGCCACACGCGCTGTCACATAACCACCAAAGGAGAAGCCGCCAAGCCATAATTTTCGTGCAGGAGTTTGCTCAGCAATCCATTGTAGCACGGTCATTGCATCAACTACTTCCCCATCAGCATAATCATGCTCACCGGTCGATTGTCCAACACCACGAAAGTTAAAACGTACCACGTGCATACCATTATCACGAGCAAAGCGATACATGGTCGTCACCACTTTATTATTCATCGTGCCATCGAACAACGGATTGGGATGGCAAAGCAGCGCAACGGTATCCGTATTTGGATCATTAGAATTGTCTTGTTGCCAAAACGCGTCAACTTCTAACACGCCAGCAGGAGCGGGAATCAATTGCATATAATACTTATTAGTTAAGAATGAATAGCTCAATTATCCTAGATATGGTTTATATTTCAAGTGATTTGCTGTGTATTGCCGCTATCTGTCGAATTTTTACTATTAATCATAGAAAATTGTCAAAAAATATAGCAGACAGATATTGCTTCAGACAGACATTACTTATGACTTTTGGGCAAACTTAGTGCACCTTTATCGCTGTCTATTTCGGTAGGTAATACAAGCGCAATATCGAACACAATAACCGTCTAGACACTCAATATATCAATAGGGTAAATTCATCGTTCGATAAGAGCTTTAACGTATCTATAGTCAGAGAAAAGTAATATCGATACATCAAGTACTGCTGATATTAATTTTTCTTGCTTGCTGTGCCTATGCAGACAGAGGCTGCAAAAAATTTATACCAGCAGCACTGTAGCGTTTTGAGATATTTTAACTATATCTGTCACTTTTGGGTTCATGCTTTCATTTTTACTTTACCGGAATTAGGAAATACTTATGAAGACTTTTAATAAAACGGCTACCTTAGCAGCCACCTTAGTCGCTGCCCTCACTTTGAGTGCCTGTCAAACCACGCCTTCATCGCCAGTTATTCAACGTGCCAACTCTATTTATGAAACAACTGGTATTGCCAAGACCAAGATAAAAGCTCAGCAAAACGCACTAGATAGTGCTAAGACTACTTGCCGAGGCAAACAGGTGATTATCGTTGAGGATCAAGTGAAATATAATGGCATCTTAAATGAGAGTACAGGGCGTATGATTGGTCAAGCGAGTGCCGTGCTCGGTACCATCCTTGGCACAGGCTCACCAAATTTATCACGTGATGATGACTATGAGTATATGATCAGTTTCCGCTGTCAGTAAGTCATGTCATAAAGCTGCAGTTATATATGTAGTGTATTAGCGATAACTTATAGCCAATAAGCTTGCGATAAAGATACGATATCAATCGCTGCTTGTTGGCTTTGCTTTTTGTGTAGAGGCTTTTGGGTTAAACTACCCTATCTTGTCTTTTACGTCACCTAACCCGTCTCTAAGCCCTCACTATCTCTGGTCTATTATTATGCGCAAACCCAACCTGTCAAATACCAAGCACACTAAAGTATTAGCGCCTGCCAAAGATTTAGCGACCTTGGAGGCAGAGTTGGCAGAACAAGAAAACAGTGTGGAAAATAACTTAGAAGATACTGTCCTGCGCCTTAGTGATTACTTATCAGCGGTCGATATGGTGATCAAGCAAACTTTTAATCACCGTGTTTGGGTCAAAGCTGAGATACGAAATTTATCCAGTAAAGGTGGGCATTATTATTTTGAATTGGCAGAAAAAGATGACGACGGTAAAGTCATTGCCAGCTGCCGTGGCAATCTATGGCGCTTTAAAGCGGGGCGGGTTTTAGCCAAGTTTGAGCGCGCAACGGGTATGCCACTGGATCGCGATTTGACGGTTTTATTAAAGGTATCGGCAGGTTTCCATGCGCAATACGGCTTCTCTCTCACCATTGAAGATATTGACCCAAGCTATACGTTAGGCGATTTAGCGCGTCAATATGCTGAGATGGTTGACCGCTTGGCAGGTGAAGGATTATTAAACCTGAATCAGCAGTTGCCAACTCCGTTTGATATCGAGCATGTATTGGTCATCGCGCCTGAAAAAGCTGCAGGGCTAGGCGATTTTCAAGCGGACGCCAACAGACTCGCTAGTACAGGCGCTTGTCATTTCCATTATCATAACGCCACTTTTCAAGGTAATCATGCCCCAGCGGAGATTCGTCAAGCAATCATCAGTGCTCAGCAACAATTTGAAAATACTTATCAGCGCCTGCCAGATTTATTAGTGATTATTCGTGGTGGCGGCGCTGTTGGTGATTTGGCTTACCTTAACGATTATGAGCTTGCTGCTTTAGTCGCTGAGCAACCTGTCCCTGTTTGGGTTGGGATTGGTCATGAGCGTGACAAAGTTATCTTAGATGAAGTGGCTCATACTAGCTTTGATACGCCATCAAAAGTCATTGCGGCTATCATGGCGCATTTAGCACAGCTGGTCACTCAGACACTGCAATATCAAATGCAGATCAAACAAGCTGCGCAGCGTCAATTAAACACCGCTGAACAACAAACTGCGCGCCAATTGAGCCAAATACAATCGCAAACCATTGGTCAATTAACGGCACTACAAAAAGACAGTGCTTATGCGTGGCGTAGTATCCAACAAAGTGCACATCGTCAAGTGAAACAAGCTGCCAGACAAGCAAGCCAGCTGCATATACAGACTCAAGCCTCTGCTTATCAACAACTTTCACTCGCCTCTACTTATAGTAAAAATCATCAGAAAATTATTATGCAAAGTGCTCAGCAGCAGTTAATACAAGCGCAGCGTGATAGCGCACATCTGCGTGATATTGTACTCTTGCATCGACCGTCTCGCGTGCTTAAGCAGGGCTATAGCATGCTGACTGATGAACAGGACCAACGAATACTGACCAGTAGCCACCAGCTTTACCCGGAGCAGACCATTCATATCGTCCTAAAAGACGGTAAAGCAAAAGCACAGATCATTGACATCAAAATGGATAAGAAGCCCACAGAATTTACAGAAGCTTCAACTTAACCCCATAATAATATTTCACGATTATTTATTACTTTTACTTTAGATATTAGGAAACCTTATGACTACCCCTATACGTAAACGCAAAAAAGCCGCCCCAAAAACCTTTAAGGCGGCCTACGATATATTAAAAACCAATGCTGCTGAATTGCAGCAACAAGATGAGCCTGATATTGATAATCTCATGACCACTGTTGAAGAATCGATTGCCGCTTATCGCATTTGCGAGACTCGCATTAACGCAGTACAACAAGCTTTAGATGCCGCATTCTCTGAAGAAAACAAAACGGTTGCAAGCGAGAGCTAAATAGCCGTTTTTTCGTGCCTAAATGGCTTTTAATGAAAGCTATTCAGGCTCGTCAACCTCAAACACTTGGCGCAGATAGGCAAGATAGGTGTCATTATTGATCATTGTCTTGCCTGGACTATCAGACAGTTTAGCGACCGGCTGACCGTTGCATTCAACCAATTTCAGAACAATATTCAATGGCGTGATGCCCATATCGTTGGTGAGATTGGTGCCAATACCAAAGCTGGTTTTGATTTGACCTTTAAAATACTGATGCAAATCCCACGCCTTATTCAGATCCAAGCCATCACTAAAGGTTAACACTTTGGTTCTTGGATCTATTTTTAGCTTTTGATAATGAGCAATCGCCTTATCACCCCAAAGATAAGGGTCGCCACTATCATGACGCAAACCATCAAAGAGCTTGGCAAAATACAAGTCAAAATCGCGTAAGAACGCATCCATGCCAACGACGTCAGTCAGCGCAATACCCAAATCACCGCGATACTCGTGTACCCAAGCTTCAAGCGCTGCTTTTTGCGAATCACGCAAACGCACATCCAATGCCTGAAATGCCTGCATAAACTCATGCGCCATGGTACCAATGGGCGTCATGCCAAGCTTTTTTGCCAAATAAACGTTGGACGTGCCGCCCACTATATTTGGCTCAGCTTTGTGCAAAGTCTGAACCACATGAGCTTGCCAGTCTTTATTAAACCGTCTACGTGTACCAAAATCAGCAACGATAAAAGGAGGGATATCACGGCTATTACCTGCTTGTTCGGCAGCATAACGATGTAACAACTCCACTTTCTTCTCTAAGCGGCGCTGCCCTTCTTCAAGCACACTTGCATCCGTTAATACTTTAAAATATAGCTCATTGACAATGGCTAGTACGAATACTTCGAAGAACATGGCCTGAATCATCGGACCTTCGATATCGATAAATAGGCGACCTTTGTCATCGGTAGTCACCGTGATAAAACGACGTTTTAATTTAAACAATTCCAAGTAATCAACGAAGTCTGAACGCATAAAGCGCAAGCCACGTAAGTATTCTAGTTCATCTTCTAAAAATCGCAATTCACATAAGCTGTCTAGTTGCTGCTCTAATTGCTCTTTAATGTCAGCAAGTGGATAAGCGGCATCTTTGTTATTACGGCAGCGAAAGCGGTAGACACCATGGGTTTGAGGAAACTGATGTAGCATGGCTTGTAGCATAGTAAATTTGTACAAGTCGTTATCAAGTAACGAGGTAATAATAGGCTCAAAAGTAGTAGAAGTATGGGTAACGGTCATGTTACAGCCTTAAATACAAAAATGAAAAATCGCTAAACGAAGCAAGCGATAAATAGATGGACATAACGATATAGTCAATGAAAAGTAATATCGACACATTATGTACTGCTGGTATCAATTTTTCTTGCTTGCTGTGCCTACGCAGACAGAGGCTGCAAAAAATTTGTACCAGCAGTACCGTAGCGTTTCTAGAGTATTTTGACTATATATATTACTGATAGAACAATCATAAGCGTTTGAGTATAACGAAATTTAGGTTATTTTTCAGAATTCACTATGGATTGCAGCAAAATTACTACGATTCATAGCAGTATTCATCACATTATTAGCCGCCTATCACCTATAAAAAAGACGCCAAGAATATTCTTAACGTCTTTTTATAAAATTATTAAACCATGTTATTTACTAAGGTTTCGCAGGTTTAACCAACTTCACTAGTGGCGCATAGCCTGACTGAGGCATCACATTGACTGGGATAAACTGCAATGCCCCGCCATTGATGCAATAACGCAGACCGCCACGGTCTTTTGGACCATCAGGGAACACATGACCCAGATGCGAATCCGCTACTCGTGAACGAATCTCAGTACGTACCATGTTAAATGCCATATCGTCATGTTGCGTAATCACTTGCTTATCAATTGGCTTGGTAAAACTTGGCCAACCACAGCCTGAGGCATATTTATCAGTTGATAAGAATAAAGGCTCACCGCTGACCACATCGACATAGACACCGGGTGCAAACAAGTTATCATATTCATGACTGAACGCCCGCTCAGTGCCTGCATCTTGAGTGATATCATATTGTGCTTTGGTCAAAGTGTTTTTTAACGCGCCTTTATCAAACCCAGCATAACGCTTAGGATCTAACGTCTCAGCGACAGTAGTTACTGATGCAAGCTTAGTACGTACCGTGTCTTCAGGCTTGTCATCGGCAAGGCTTAAATCAACATGACAATAGCCATTCGGATTTTTCGCTAGGTAATCTTGATGATACATCTCAGCTAAGTAAAAGTTGTCCAATATTTTGTTTTCAACGACTATCTTTTGCTTATATTGACTTTGCACACGCTTAATTGCAGCATCAACTACCGCTTTATCTGCTTTGTCCGTGTAATAAACGCCTGAACGATACTGTACACCGCGATCATTACCTTGCTTGTTTAAGCTGGTTGGATCAACCACGCGGAAATAATACTTTAAAATCGTATCCAGATCAGTTTTATCAGCATCATAGGTGACTTTGACTGCTTCGGCATGCCCTGAACCACGGATTACTTGCTCATAGCTTGGGTTGACCGTATCGCCATTGGCATAACCTGATACAGCATCTACGACACCATCGACCCGCTCCATATAGGCTTCTACGCCCCAGAAACAGCCACCTGCTAGGTAGATTGAGCGGGTATTAATCGCTTTACCTTTGTCATTATAATAAACGCCATCTTTTTGCTTAATAGTCTCAATTTTACTGTTGTTATCTAATGTTTGGACATTTGCAGGCTTAGCACTACCAGCTTTGAGTTCAGCAAAATCATTATTCGCATTTTCAGCAAGGGCGTAGGCTTGCTCTGCTGACATATTACCTTTGACCAAATGCACCAAATTACCGTTTTTATCGAGTATTGCCCAGCTTGGATAAACCTGTACGCCAAGCGTATTAATCAGCTCACCTGAGGCATCAATCAATACAGGAAGCTTAGGGTAATCGGCTTGCACGCCAGCATACCAAGTGCTGAATTCGCCATCGGCTTTTTCATTCAGATGACCGGGACTTGCCACAGTGACGACATTTAAACCAGAAAATTTAGGATCCGTGCGCCATTCTTCAGTTTCTGCTAGCGTCCCTAAGCATAATGGGCACCAGCTCGCCCAAAACTTAACCAAGGTGGGTTTATTAGGGTCAATCACAGCAGCGCCATTTTTACCCAAACCTTTAGTCAACTGCGGTAATGCTTGCATTGTTTTGAGCATATCAGATGGCAACATATCACGTGAGCTTTTCACGCCACTATTTTGCTTGCTCGTGCTACTACTGACGTTATTCTCTGCACTACTCATCTGTCCACACGCTACCAATATGCCTGCACTCAAGACCGTCGTGACGCCAAACGCACTGATATTCTTTAACCAACGTGACGCAGCCTGCGGTGAGGCTATCGCAGAATTATTAGCGTTCTTATTTTCATGACTATTAGTGTTATGATTATTCGCATCATGATGGTTTTTCTTATGTGGCATGAGATATCCTTTTGACGAAGTCTTACGACTATAAGCTACATGCTGTAGGGCAGCTTATGGTCTTTTTGCGCTATTAGTTAAAGTGAATGAGTAAAGGTTTTGGAGCGATAAACATACTGTAAAAGGGTGAGTCAGGCTTAGTAAAAGCTATAAGACAAAATAGAAATAGAGTGTGAGTCTAGAGCTGAAACCTAATGCTGTATCTGTACCTATAGTGGCTTTAGCTTAGATAAAGATATGACATGCTTTAAGTATGACTTCCATATTAGACTATCTTAATAGTATATACTGATAATGGAGTTTTCTTTAATAGTAAAAGGCGCACTGCTACACTTTTTTAACAGCATGGAAATAGTAGAGTGATAGAAGAATTTAGTCGAACTGTCTTTTTAATAATATAATGACGATGACATAAGTCGCTATATAGTCAGTTCAAAATAAAAGCGATACGATTGTAATAACGTGCTATTGGCTATAATTTTTTCTTGCTTGCTGTTCGCAGGCGTGACAGAGGCTGCAAAAAATTTATAGCCAATAGCACTGTATCGTTTTTAAAATGAATCAACTATATACACCTAGTGCTTAGCACCCATAAATCTAGATACATATTCGTCAGCGGGATTATGACGTAAGTCGCTTGGTGTGCCTGTTTGCACCAAACGTCCACCATTCAAAATACTAATACGCTGACCTACCTTGATAGCTTCATCAATATCATGGGTAATAAATACAATCGTCTTATTCAATCGTGCTTGTAGCTCTAATAATTGATCCTGTAGTTGAGCGCGAATCAAAGGATCGAGCGCCGAAAAGGCTTCATCCATGAGCAATATAGGATTGTCCATTGCCAAAGCACGTGCCAGCCCAACGCGCTGCTGCATGCCTCCTGACAGCTCATCGGGATAGCTACGCTCTAGATTGGCTAGACCAACTTCATTGAGCCAGTGCCGAGCTACCTCATGACGTTCCTTGATACTCATTTTTCGCACCCGCAAGCCATAGGCGACGTTTTGAATGACGGTCATATGAGGTACCAGACCAAAATGCTGAAACACCATACTGACCGTTTGCTGACGATAGTGCTGAAGCTCTTTATCATTGAGCGCTAAGATATTAATAGCAGAAGATGGTTCTCCTTTCTCTACTGGCAAGACATCTTTATTTGTAACTACTGAGTTATATACTATTTTAGTCACAGAGTTTTTAGCATTGATATCTGTATTTACCAATATCTTGCCACTGGTTGGATCAATCAGACGATTGATATGACGTATTAAGGTTGACTTGCCGGAGCCTGACAACCCCATAATACAATGCAGCTCGCCTGCTTTGACCGCCAAATTAATATCATAAAGCCCGACCGAATAGCCGGTTTGCTCTTTTACCGCAATACTATCCATACCCTCAGCCAGCAATGCCAATGCCATTTTTGCTTGTGCGTGACTGGCGTTATATATCTTACTGATATTTTCTAGCTGAATATGATTCATTGTCGTTCTCTTTGTTTTTATTTTTAGAGTTGTTATTTATTAAGATTGATTCATGTAGTTGAGTTATTTTAAAACCGACACAAGGCATTATTATGTCTGCAAATAATCGTTAACCAATCGGGCGTCTACCAGCTTCAATGGTTTTTTGGCGCGCACGCTTACCTTGCCCAAACGCCTGAGTAATGCGGTCAATGATAATCGCCACAATGACAATCGCCGTACCTGCTTGTAAGCCTTGACCAATATTGAGCGTTTGAATAGATTGCAATACATCTTCACCAAGACCTGGCGCTCCGATCATGGACGCCAATACCACCATAGACAGTGACATCATGACGGCTTGATTTACCCCTGCCATGATACTGGGCAGCGCTTGTGGTAGCTTAATCCAAATAAGCAATTGCAGATGCGTACTGCCAAACGAGCGCCCTGCTTCCACCATTTCATGATTCACTTGAGTAATACCCAAGGTCGTCAGACGAATAAGCGGCGGTAATGCATAAATAATGGTGGCAAACAGCGCTGGGACTTTACCGATTCCAAACAGCATCAGTACCGGTATCAGATAAACAAAGCTTGGCATGGTTTGCATCACATCTAATATAGGCGTCACAACCTTACGCAATAGCTTACTTCCTGACATGGCAATGCCGATAGGAATACCAATAACCACCGTCACCCATACTGAAACGATGAGCAGTGCCAAGGTATCAATTAACGCCCCCCATAATCCAAATGCCCCAATCAAGAACAACCCAGCACCACATCCTAAGGCAAACCAAATCTTGCGTACAGCAAACCATGCCAATACCGTCACAAGGGCAATAATTAGCCATGGTGGGATAAGCGTTAATAGGCGCTCAATAGGAAGCAATAAATACGTTAAGGCGACAGTACTGATCGTACGGAATACGTCGCCATGATTGCGAACAACGCTGGCTAAGGTGTTATTCAGTGGAGATTCAAGTGACCATGAAGGGAAGATAGATGACGGGTCTGCTAGGTTCGTACTAGATGCTGTTTTATCAGTCACGATAGCAGCACCCGTTAAGCTAATACCTAATTTAGCTGCAAGGTTGGTAGCTGCCTCGTCCGATAACCACTTCTGCCAAACTTGGGGGTTATCACGCAGAAAAACAAAGGCTTGCTCTTCTCCGCTACGTTTGCTTTCACTCATCTCTAAAATAGCACCATTAAGCTCAGCGGGGCTAAATTGGATTTTTTTGAAAACATCTGCAAGCTCAGGATTGGCATTGATAAACGGGGTAGATACAGCGATACCTAAGGGCGATACAGGGAATCCAGACACGCAATCAGCTGTGCCATCAGCAAGTAATAAGTCTTGCCAGCAGGCATCATCATGGGCAGGAAATTCTAATGCGGCAAAATCGTATTTTGCCATCAAACCTGTCGGCTGCCAGTAATAAAATAAGAGTGGCTTATGCTGCTCAAAAGCAGAGGCAATTTCGGCATCAAGGGCTGCACCTGTGCCGGGATGAGCATTATTAAAATCGCTATCCAAGCCAGTATTTTTAAGCAATCGCGTATTAAAAATCTCACACGTCCAACCAGATGGACAGTTCATAAAGCGTGATTTACTGGGGTTTTCAGGGTCTTTAAACAGCTCAGCGTATTTAGGCAGATCTTGATAACGGCGTAGACCCGGGTTTTCGTCCAGTACATATTTAGGAACATACCAACCTTGGGTTGCACCGCCCTTAAGCGTGTCACCAATGACAGCGACTTTATTCTGCTCAATAGCTTGTGTCATGATGGGTGAGCGCCCTACCCACTGCTCTCCAATAACTTGGATATCATCTTGCGACAATGCCGTTTCAAGTGCAGGACCTGCTCCCGGCACCTCTTCTACCTGACAGCCATAACCGCTTTCAATGATGTATTTTAAAACACCGCTTGTAAACTGACCACTCTCCCATGTCAATGCCCCAAATTTAATCGGTGCTTGGCATGTTGGCACAGCAGCTGATACTGGCAAAGACAGTAAAAGCGAGCTTATAAGCAATAAGCTAAATGCAATCCATTGGCGCACGGCGTTATCCTATTTATTATCTTTATTATCTTTATTATCTTTATTATGAAAATAGCTGTCATTAGCCTTACCTGAGTAATTAATAAGCCTAACATCTACTACTGATTTTTATCTAAAACAAACAAAACTATCGTTTAGTGTCACCACAAAGTGTAGCGATTTATAACACTGATAACAAATGATTCTTTAGACAAAAAAATAGCACCTACCCTAGTAGATGCTATTGATGAATGTGAATAAATACTATCTATTCAATAAGGCAACTATTTTAAACCGCTATTTCAAAAACAGTGCCATTGCCTTTTTAAATAATCCACCATAGGGCGGTAACAATATATTTAGCCCATTCAATTTGGATTGTACAAAGATAGGTTTCATATGGCTCAAACGATCAAAGCCAGCTTTACCATGGTAAGCGCCTGTACCTGAATCGCCAACACCGCCAAACGGCAAGTCATGCTGCGCTACATGCATAATCACTTCGTTGATACATAATCCGCCCGATACCGTATTGGTGCGTACCTTATCGATATCACGGCTATTATCACCGAAGACATATAGTGCTAACGGTCGTGGACGGGCGTTAATAAATGCAATCGCATTATCAAGAGTGTCATAGTGCATGAGCGGTAAAACGGGTGCAAATATCTCGTTTTGCATCAAATCACTCTCAGGCGCAGGCTCGCTGACAATAACCGGTGGCATGAGACGCGTTTCAAGATTAGACGTCGCATCAGTAATTCTATAGACACCTTCACTTGATAAATTCTCTAAATAGCCTTTAACACGCTTGAACTGCTGAACATTAATAATGCGCGAGTAATCAGGATTGCTTTCAATATTGGGATAGTGTTTCTCCATCCACTCTCTTGCCAGACGCACAAATTCATCATGATATTGGCGCTGAATCAGTACATAGTCAGGCGCGATACACGTTTGACCAGCATTTAAGGTCTTACCCATCATCACGCGATTGACAGCATTTTCTAGGTTAGCACCCTCTAGTACTATGACTGGCGACTTACCACCGAGCTCAAGCGTGACGGGTGTTAGATTTGGTGCTGCCGCTGCCATCACCTTTTTACCAACGGCGGTAGAGCCAGTATAGAGCAGGTGATCAAAAGGTAGCTCACTAAAGGCAGCTGCAATCTCAACTTCACCGATGACCACACAAACCATATCTGCTGAAAAATAACGTGAAATGGTTTCTGCAAACGTTTGCGCAAATTGCGGTGCTGCCTCACTCATTTTAACCATGATGCGGTTACCAGCGGTAATCGCGTCAATCATCGGTCCTATCGCCAAGAACAAAGGATAGTTCCAAGGTACCATGATACCAACCACACCTAATGGCTGTGGCAAAATCTCATTATGGGCTGGCATATATAGTGCTGAAATCGATACTCGCTGCGCCTTCATCCACCTCTTACCGTGCTTTTTGGCATGACTGATACCCGTAAAGCTCGGAAACAGCTCGGCAAATTGAGTTTCTGATTCACTACGATAGCCAAAATCAGCACTGATAGCATTAGCAAGTAGCTGTTGATTGTCACTCAGCATTAGCTCTAGATTATCGAGTTGGTCTCTACGCGTTGCCCAATCATTGATAGGCTGAGTACGGCTTAGATTTTGCATGCGTGAAAACTGTGACTGCATATCTGCCACGGTTTTGATAATACTAAGCCCTTCGTGCTCATCGTATTTAGGATGCATCGCTTGAACCTGATTGTTTTGATCGCTGTCTGTCATATATCTTCCTTGTCATATACGTGAGAGTCAGCACGTTTTGTCAAATTTAAGACTCTATAGCTATTATTAGACACTAAAAATCACTGATATCACTCTATTATCCTTGTAAACGTGCTATCTATGTGAAAAAGTCTAATAGTGAATAAGGCTAAAACATCATTTTCTTAGATATTACTTTTGTTTAGTACTATTTAATGTAGCCCATTGATTCCTGAATGAACAGCATCTTTAATGCACCCATGCGTTTGTATACGATGCGTATCTGCTCACTACAAAGTGGCCTTTTGTGACTATTTTATTCTTTTATATTTTTCCAGTTCAATATAATTAAAATTAAAATTTGGGCGACAATATGAAAACTGCTACACTCAATGACAGTAATATTAACAATAGATAGCCCATTTTACATAACAAAAACATAAGACAGCCACTCTCATGCCAAACACTATGCAGGCGCTTCATACGCAACCACTTAATGAAAATCTTATCACAAAGTCACTCACTGCTGCTGACTATGTGGCTACTCTTGATGCCATGTTATCACGCACGTTAGAGCGTATTTCTCTTAAAAAAGAGCAAGGACTGCGTACGCCTGACGAGTTATGGATTGTCGATCACAATGACGTTTATACTCTTGGGCAAGCAGGTAAAGAAGAGCATATCCTGCAACGTACTAATACGCCTATCATTAAGACGGATCGCGGTGGTCAGGTAACATGGCATGGACATGGTCAGCTGGTTATGTATTGGCTGTTTGATTTGGACAGTATCAGCTGGAGTGTGCGCAATATGGTCTCACACGCTGAGCAAGCGATTGAGGATGTGGTCAATGACTGTCTCAAGAGCACAGCATCAACTGACACCAACCATATCAGCGCCCGTGCCCGCCGTGATGCGCCTGGTGTCTATCTATATGCTGATACGGCTACAGAAATTGACAGCGCTCCTATTGACAGCGCTACTTCTACTGATGAGATAGAAGTTGATAATACCATTATGATTGGCAAGATTGCGTCGCTTGGCTTTAAAATCAAGCATGGCTTTAGCTACCATGGTATTGCCATTAATTTAGATTGTGATTTATCAGCATTTAATGCTATCAATCCTTGTGGTTATGCTGGCATGCAAATGTTGCGTTTGGCGGATTTTGTTAATATGAACCAAGCGACCAATATACAGCCAAATAACCTACCGCTTACCGATGACAAAAAAACACTTACCTACGAGCAATTTACGCAACAGCTCATCGACAATATCGCAAAACGTCATGCAGGAGACATCCCATTGCGTGAATTAGCGCCAAAATAGGTATTTTTTGCATAATCCTTTTTTGCATAATATCGTGCGCGCTTAGACTTAAGCATTTTGAGAAAATTTGATTCAAACTTGTTATAATCGTACATGGTACAAATTGGGCGCAGTAACAAACCTTATACGCCAACTTTAACCCTTTACGATTCAAACATTCATAACAAAAGCACATTGGAGTATTTTATGGCAGATTTTAATAAAATTTTGGACGCAGGCGACGTCGACGGCGGCATTATTAATGTTGTAATAGAAATCCCAGCTGGTAGTAGCCATAAAATTGAGTGGAATCGCGAGTTGGCCGTATTTGAGCTTGATCGTGTTGACCCACAGATTTTTGCCAAGCCTTGCAACTATGGTTTTATCCCACAAACTCTTGATGAAGATGGCGACGAGTTAGATGCGCTTATCATCACAGAACAGCCTTTACCGACTGGTATTTTCTTAAAAGCGAAAGTCATCGGTGTGATGAAGTTCGTTGATGATGGCGAAGTCGATGACAAAATCGTCGTCGTACCTGCTGACGACCGTGATACAGGCAATGCTTATAACAGTCTAGCGGACTTACCAAAGCAGCTGATCAATCAGCTAGAATTCCATTTCAGTCACTATAAAGACCTCAAAAAAGCAGGTACAACGGTGGTTGAATCTTGGGGTGACGTAGAAGAAGCCAAAGAAGTCATTAAAGAGTCTATCCAACGCTGGAAAGATCTATAAATTAGAATGAAATAAAATTGATAACAGTACCGCAGATATGATGATAACTGCGGTATTTTTTTGCTTGAATTTTGACTGTACAACAAGGTTATAATACCCCAATCTACTTATTATCATGTTCAAATAAGGACAGTCATGTTTGATTCTGATTCAGGCTCAAAACCTGCCAAAGTAAAATTACCGAAAACGGTTGTTATGATGGTCGAAAAAGGCAATCTGGTCATGGCAATTAAGACGTTAGCCGCCGACGAAAATATCAGTATGGATGCTGCAAAATCTCGCATCGATGCATACGAGCTTGCTCTCAAAAATCAGCAGCAGCAAAAATTAAACAGTATCGCTAATAAACAAGGCATTCCTAGTCAAGCCATGAACTTTGATAGAGAAACAGTCGAAGATGATACTGAGCGCTTGATTAAGAGTAAAGTAAAAAGCACACCAACGGAGCAAAGCTTTCAAAGCCTACAAGAAGGCGTTAACAGTCAGCTTAATGACTTGGGCTATAAAAAACCCTTACTGCCCTACTGGGCAAAGCGACTACTCATCATTGCTATCATTATGGCTGGGTTATTTTGGATAATGTGGCGTGTGTTTGGCTAGTCTTTTATAAGTGGTTCCATGCTAACAGTCTGTTTTAAGTAGTCTGTTAATAGGCTTGAAGGGTGAAATAACTGGTTCCCTTGGGGTATACGTTTAATATAAGATAAAAAATGCCCTTATAGACAATCGTTCGACAACTGTATAGCGCATCGATCACGTATTGATAAATAGTTACAGATGTATTTTAATCCCAGACAAGGAGCTTAGAATAAAATGCTAGTGTTGTCAGGTGAAGTTAATATCTATTTAAATAGTCTAGGTACTAAAAAAGGTAATAAAAAAATTTTAGATGCCATGGTATTGTCAGGACCAAGGTTCTTTATGGAAGCTATGGAGATTGAAGGAATTGAGTATGGCTCTTACCAATTTTTAGAATATGGAGTTGCATTTAGTTTCACAGATAAAGTACTTGATGCCATTTTTATATTTATGGTAGCCAACGCACAGTATAAAAAATACGCCTTAGGAGATAGGCTTTTTGATAATATTGAGCGCTTTTCAACTAGATCAGAGGTAGTTAAAAGCATAGGAATGCCTAACGTTGAAAAAGAGAAATTTATTAAATATTACTTAGATAAGAACAAATACATACACTTCGAATTTAATAGCAGCGACATACTAAATTTGATCACTTTAGGCTGTAGAGATTAAGTATTAAGATAGATATTATTGCAAATTCTATTTCATGTACATTGCTAAGTACACTTACACTACTTTATACGCTTAGACCATTAATGCCATTAGCCTACAGCCTATTGTTCAAGTCCTCACTAGGGGACCGAACTGATTCAATCAGTTCGGCAGTTATGAAATCATTAAGTTAGTTGAGTGCGCTATACAGACAGCGAACTGTAAGCTATATTCTCAATAATTATGGCAGGTTCTGTAAAAAAATGGACATTGAAATGAAGGCTAACATACGAACGTATCTTTGGGGTCACGAATCCTTTACTAATACATTAAAGAATGATTTTGTTTGGGACGTTGATAAATATTGGGATCTGGAAATCTTTTTACTAGATATTATTAAAGACATTGAAAATAAGGAAACTGTAGACAAGACGGTGATGGCAGATGTTTATTATTTAGGAAGATCAATTGAAACAGCATTTTCTTCAACTCTAAACCCATATGATGGTTGGAGTGTAGAAAATATAGATATAGAAGAGTTAACAGAATATTACGATAGGTTTACTCATATTATGAGAATTTTCTGGGGAAAAATCCCTTTACGTGATAATGACTATTTACTGAAAGAAAACCCCTTGTTTAAAGGGCTTTAAATATATTTAACTGTAATGCTTTATTAAAAACCTTCACACTGTAAATATTTCAGTGAGTTAAAGCACCGATGACATTAGCATACAGCTTGATATTCAAATCCTCATTAGATAGCAGCCCTTCTTCCCATAACGGGCGTTATGGTAAATAGAAATCCACTGCTTACCCGTCTATATCATTATAAATGCTTTTAAGGCACTAAAAAAGGATACCGAAGTATCCTTTTTGATTTTATGTTAGCGCTAATAGAATACTATTCTAGTGATGCTCACCCGGTAAGATTCTGGCAAAGGCACGTTGAGCAAGGTTTGGTTTTTTATCGGTGGTCTGAGCGGCACGAGTGCTCGGGAAAATGCGATAACCCATCGATTGAATACCAACGTTAATCGCTGGTGCTAATGAATAAGTAGCCGACGCAAACTTGCCCATGTTACTGGCAATACTGTTTGGCTTATGAACGATCGCTTTGGCGACCATCATTGCGGCCTCATCTGGCATAAGCGCTGGCATATAACGATAAAGCTTAGTTGGCTCAATCATCGGCGTGCGTACCAATGGCATAAAGATATTGGTTATCGTCACATTATCGCCTTTGACTTCGGCAGCTAGACAACGGCTAAAGGCATCCAAGGCCGATTTTGAGGCAACATACGCGGCAAAACGCGGACTGTTTGCCAATACACCAATGGATGAGATATTCACAATTTGACCTGTTTGACGTTCAATCATCGTCGGCAAAAACCCAAGAATGATTTTGACTGCGCCAAAGTAATTAATATCCATGGTACGCTCAAAATCATGGAAACGTTCAGTGGATTCGTGAACCGAGCGTCGAATCGAGCGACCGGCATTATTTACCAAGACATCAACGTGACCAAAGTCCGCCAAAATTTGCGTGCTAACTTTTTCAATGGCATCCATATTGGTCAAATCACAAGGATAATAACTTGCCTTACCACCAAGCTCTTCGATACTTTCTTTAACCGCTTTTAGCTTCTCTTCAGTACGTGCCAACAAAATAACATGAGCACCGCATTCACTAAGCAAAAAAGCAGTACGCTCACCAATACCGCTTGATGCCCCCGTTATAATAATATTCTTGTCTTGAACTGCTTTACCGATTGCTTTTTTTGAAGGGTTAGCCATGAAACATCCTTTTAAAAATTAGACTTCCGTTAATATTTACCTAAATCATAACAAAGAAATATAGGTTAAAGGAAATAAATAAGCAATAAAGCCAGTTTAACTGGATAGACATTGTTATTAGATGAAGTATAGATCACTTTGTGCTCGACATATGCTCTTTACTGTTTATTCATGAGCATTCAAAAAATCCTCTACCACACGGAACTGTCCGGCGGTACTTTCCTTACCATACATGGCTTGCCTAAAGGCGTTAGAGTTCGGAATACCGGTGGTATACCAAGCAATGTGCTTGCGAGCAATACGGCAGCCTGAGTATTCACCATAAAAACCGTATAGCTCTTCTAAATGTGTCAGTACAATTTCTTTTATCTCGCTAACACTGGGTGATGCCAGCGTCTCACCTGTGCGCAAAAAATGCTCAATATCGCGAAATATCCATGGTTGTCCTTGGGCAGCACGTCCAATCATCACCGCATCGCAGCCGGTCAGCTCATAAACGCGCTGCGCTTTTTGCGCACTATCGATATCACCATTGGCAATTACTGGAATGCTAATACTTTCTTTGACCTCACGTATCAGCTCATAGCGCGCCTCTCCGGTATACATATCTTCACGCGTGCGTCCATGGATAGCAATAGCAGCTATACCCGCTTGCTCTGCTCGCTTTGCCACGCGCAAAATATTTTCACGTCCATTCTCATAGCCCAAGCGCGTTTTTAATGTAACGGGCGCATCCACTGCGTTGACGGCTGCATCTAATAGACGCGCTACCAAGTCTTCATCTTGCAATAGTGCAGAGCCTGCCAATTTACGGCAAACCTTTTTGGCAGGGCAGCCCATATTAATATCAATAATTTGTGCACCATTATCAATCTGATAACGCGCCGCTTCTGCCAATTTATCAGGTTCAGCTCCAGCAATTTGTGCCGAAATTGGCGCGATTTCATTATCAAAATTGGCACGATAGAGCGATTTTTTGCGCGCATATAATGCCGTATCAGCGATAATCATTTCACTGACTGCATGACCTGCCCCAAAGGATTTGCACAATCTGCGAAAAGGATTGTCTGTCACGCCAGCCATCGGTGCAACTATCAAACGGTTCTCAATCGTCAAGCCGCCAATCACGAGTGGCTGCAATAAAGGATGGTCTGAGGTAGGATTAGACGAAAGTAAAACTGGAGAATCAATAGACATAAAAAACGGCTTGATTGGTAATGAAAACAAGCCGTTATTCTAAGGATTCGTGCGCATATTGCAAGGGATTACGTAATCATTTGCTCAGCTCATAAAGTTTATCAACATTGAATGTCCTGTTTAATATACCTATTTATCAAACACACTGCCCTGCTCAAGCGTTATATCTTCATCATGCTCTTGCATACGCCACGGTAGAATATCTGGTGAAACATTGACAAAGTGTAGATATTTCTCAAACTGATCGATAATGTCATTAATAATCGACACTGATTCATAACCATATAAATCATAGGTCTGACCACCACGGCGCAAATACACTTCAGCACGGTAATGGTGCTCTTGCGGCAATTTGTTTGCCATATCTTCCGTATAATAATCAGGAATATCATGCTCTGATAAGCGAACCTCGTACCAGAACTCCACATTATCGCCACTTCTCAATTCTAATACAGCGCGGTTATTGATCTCATCATAATTCACATCAGGTAACCAACCTGTATCGGCGAACTTCTCAGCCACTTCGTTCATAGAAGATAAAATCGTTCCTCTGATATAACTAAGCACTTTATCGCGTGTTGGCTGCTCAGTCATATAATCAATACGCTCGCGCCAAGCCTCTAGTTTCAGAAGATGCGGCGGCAAATGGTTATCGTTACCTAAACTCTGGTTACGATGACCTTCAATACGTAGCGCTCGCCACATGCCAAATATCGAAATCAATATAATAACGGCAAAGGGTAAGGCGCTGACAATAGCGGCAGTCTGCAATGCTGTCAGTCCACCAGCTACCAGTAAAGCCGCGGCAACTGCCCCTTCAGTTACTACCCAAAAAGTACGTTGCCACCATGGCGTATCACTACGTCCACCCGCTGCAAGAGAGTCAATCACCAACGACCCTGAATCCGATGAGGTCACAAAAAAGGTAATAATTAATAGTACTGTTAATGACGACACTATCTGAGTAAAAGGCAAGTTCTCTAATAATTTAAATAACGCAATTGCTTGGTTGTTCTGCACTTCAGTAATGAGTGCATCGTAGCCATCAACCATAATCATATGGAGCGCTGTATCACCAAAAACCGCGAACCAAAAGAATGTAAAGAAGGTTGGTACTAACATCACGCCCAATACGAATTCACGGATAGTACGACCCCGACTAATCTTGGCAATAAACAATCCGACAAAGGGTGCCCAAGCAATCGTCCATGCAAAGATAAAGAGTGTCCAACTGCCGATCCAATCACTCGATTGATAAGCTTGTAAACTAAAAGTACGCTCAACGATATTGCCTAAATAGCTGCCCGTGTTTTCCATAAAAGCGTTTAGAATAAAGATGGTGGGACCCACGATAAAAACAAACAGCATCAGTCCCGTTGCTAACATCATGTTCAAAATTGAGAGTCGCTTTACCCCTTTATCCATGCCAGCGAGAACAGATGCCAAAGCTGCTAGTGTCACCAGCGCAATGATAATCACCTGAACTGTAATACTAACAGGTATCGTATTTGGTAATAGATAATTTAACCCGGCATTGATCTGTGATACAGAAATCCCCAAACTGGTCGCAATACCGAACATCGTGCCCACAATGGCAAACACATCAACAGTATGTCCAATCGGACCATAAATTTTATCACCAATGAGTGGATATAGTGTTGAGCGCATTGACAAGGGCAAGCCATGACGAAAAGAGAAATATGCCAGCGACAAACCTACCACACCATAAATCGCCCAAATATGAAAACCCCAGTGAAAATAGGCAATTTGCATCGCTTCTTTGGCAGCCTCAATAGTCTGTGGCGTTGAGAGTGGCGGACTGGCAAAGTGTATGACTGGCTCTGCTACGCCGTAAAATAGTAAAGCGATGCCGTACCCTGCTGAAAATAGCATGGCAAACCATTCAAGAAAATTGTACTCAGCCTGAGCATGATCTGGTCCCAGTTTAATACTGCCATAAGACGAAAACGCCAAGACAATGATAAACATCAAAAATATGGCGACTGCTAACATATAGAACCAGCCGAAAGTCTCAGTGGTAAAATTCAGAACGGTGCTAAATAGTTCCCCAGCAGACTCAGGATTAATAGCAGTACCAATCACTAATAGCAGCATAATGGCTGCTGCCGGCACGAAGACGGGCAATAAGATAGTGGAACGGGAGGATTTGTTCTTCATAAGCAGATTCTTATATTAACGATCAAGTAGACTTAATGTTTACCACAAACCGATTACTAACCCCAGTATTGCTGCCCATTTGTCACATTACTTGAACTATTGTTACAGCACTATTACCTAAAAACAAAAAAGGCAACTTGTTAGTTGCCCTTTTATTATTATCTAAAGAGTAAGTACTATCTGTTCTTTTAACTCAGAACAACGATAGACGTTTTTAAAATTACGCAGCAATAATCGCTGCCAGTTGTTCAGCTGTTTTTGCAAGCTCGGCATGATCTGCTTGTGTGACGGCATGGCGACCAAGCTCATGAATACTAGAAGGAATCAGGTGCACATGATAATGAAAAACTGTTTGCCCCGCTTCTGCACCATTTAGCTGCATTTGGATAATGCCTTCACGATCAAATACCTGACGCTGGGCTTCCATGACTTTTTTAGCCGTCATCAACACAGCTGCCGCGTATTCAGGCTCAAGATCAGCTAAGTCCACCGCTTTTTGCTTAGGAATGACCAAAACATGCCCCTTTGCTTGTGGCATGATATCCATAAAAGCAAGAGTCTTATCATCTTCATAAACTTTATGATAAGGGATATCGCCATCGAGCATTTTGGCAAAAATATTATCGTCTTTATAAGTAGTTTGCGGATTGGCTTGGCTCATTATCTTATTCCTTTAACCTGTATTATTATTGAATCAAAGTTAGTATTGATTGGATAGCGAGTATTAAACGAATACTTACACCATTAAATATAGTGGACGAAATCTCACTTAAGTACAAGTATCAGATAATCACTGATTGATCTTCATGAACTAACTTGCTGCTCTCGTTGATAATTAAATTATTGACGAGCCATGCGCGATAAATGTTATATTAATCTACTCTCTCGATGACCTTACCATGATGGATTTGACTGCCTTGCCAACTCAATTATCTAATAATACTGACGCTCATACGCAGTCTATCAACGACGCTACCATAAACAATGGTGAGCATGAGCAAACGCTTGGGGCAAATAACCCTCCAGCTACTGACCCAAATGCCATTATATTAGCGCAAGCATTGACTGATAAAGCCATCAGTTGGCGTATTCATAACTGTAAAATCAGTCAAAAGACCATCACTCAAGACTTACCGCTGCCATTTTTATATCATTATGACAGTTTGGACGATGTCGTTAAGCAGACTTATCCTTTAACCCCAAAGCTACTGGCACAATTTAATACACCGATGACAGCGCAAGAAGCTGCCAAGCTAATTGGTATCGATGAAGGACTCATATCCAATCCGTGGCATGTCAAGGTGATTGGCTCATTGGTGGTATTTAGCGAAGCATTACAACTCGCTGTGCGTTTGCATTGGACCAATACGGGTAAAGAGACGCAGCAGATTTATACTAAAGATAAAGATGATGCTATCATTGCAGCCTTTAAAGAATGGCAGTTTTTTGGTCGTATTGATATCCTGTATAAAAACAATAAACAAGCGCTGATTAGTATTGACGAACAGAGCATTGATACAGAAACCAATCAGCCGCTACCATTGACGATAGAAGCCAATATAGAGTATCAATACCTACCAGCGACTCACGCCTTAGTCGTCATTGCCAAGCTAGAAGCAGATAAAGCTGAGCTCCCTTGGTTTGAAACCGCTATTTTGGAGCGCATTGCATAAATGATTTACCCTTAATTCTTGTTTGTTATAGGTTAATTATTTTCAGTTACTCATATCTAATGGTATGGTAACGACTTAGTATTATTCACTAGTACTCGCCCGGTATAAAAAGCACACTATCAACATTGCAGCGGATGCTGCACATATTAATAAATCTCGCTCATTTGTAAGGAATACCACATGGATTATAATTCAAAAACCTCTACCGGCGGTCGTAATATGGCAGGCGCTCGTGCCCTGTGGCGCGCAACTGGCATGACTGATGGCGACTTTGGCAAACCTATTATTGCCATTGCGAACTCTTTTACCCAGTTTGTACCCGGCCATGTGCATTTAAAAGATTTGGGACAAATGGTTGCACGCGAGATTGAAAAAGCCGGTGGCGTGGCAAAAGAGTTCAATACCATTGCCGTCGATGACGGTATTGCCATGGGTCATAGCGGTATGTTGTATTCACTACCGAGTCGAGATTTAATTGCTGATTCTGTTGAATACATGGTCAATGCTCATTGTGCGGATGCCTTGGTGTGTATTTCTAACTGCGATAAAATCACCCCTGGCATGTTGATGGCAGCCATGCGCCTCAATATTCCCGTCGTCTTTATTTCAGGTGGTCCAATGGAAGCGGGTAAAATTATCGCCAGCACGGTCGCACACAGTCATAATAATGATGGTAGTAGCGACGTCCATAGCACTGACAGTAAAGGTAATGCCATTCGTAAGCTTGACCTCGTCGATGCGATGATGGACGCGGCCGATGATAGCATTAGTGATGAAGATGTCGCTGCTATTGAAGCCTCAGCGTGCCCGACTTGTGGGTCGTGCTCTGGCATGTTCACTGCCAACTCGATGAACTGCTTGACCGAAGCGTTAGGATTGGCATTACCGGGTAATGGCTCCCTATTGGCAACTCATTCGCTACGTCGCGAGCTATTCCTAGAAGCTGGTCGTACTATCGTGTCACTAGCCAAACGTCGCTACGAGCAAGATGATGATTCAGTCCTACCGCGCTCTATCGCCACTAAAGCCGCGTTCGAAAATGCCATGACTTTAGACATAGCCATGGGCGGCTCTACCAATACTATTTTGCATTTGCTTGCTGCTGCACATGAAGCCGAAGTCGACTTTAAAATGCACGATATTGACCGTTTAAGTCGTGGCGTCCCTTGTTTGGCTAAAGTTGCCCCTGCTTCACAAAAGTATCATATGGAAGATGTGCATCGTGCTGGTGGTGTCTTTGCGCTATTGGCCGAGCTTGACCGTGCTGGTTTGCTGCATACCGATTTGCCAACTATCCATAGTGCCACGATGAAAGAAGCGATTGATAAATGGGATATTATGAATCCTGACAATCTTGAAGCACGTGCACGCTATATCGCAGCCCCTGGTGGCGTACGGACGACTGAGGCTTTCTCACAATCAAAAGAATGGTCAAATCTGGATGTGAACCGAGAGTCAGGCTGTATCCGAAGTGCCCAACATGCTTATTCAACTGATGGCGGTCTTGCCGTTCTATACGGAAACATTGCTGAGCGTGGCTGTGTGGTCAAAACTGCGGGCGTTGATGACAGCATCTTGGTTTTCACCGGACGTGCACGCATCTTTGAATCACAAGATGACGCAGTAGCAGCGGTGCTTGATGATCAAATCGTCGCAGGCGATGTGGTTATCATCCGTTTTGAGGGTCCAAAAGGCGGTCCTGGTATGCAAGAGATGCTCTACCCGACGACTTATCTAAAATCTAAAGGCCTAGGCAAAGAATGTGCGCTGCTTACAGATGGTCGCTTCTCTGGTGGGACATCAGGCTTGTCTATTGGTCATGCCAGCCCAGAAGCCGCTGAAGGCGGCGCCATTGGTTTAGTGCAAGAAGGCGATACTATCCATATTGATATCCCAAACCGTACCATCAATATGCAAGTGAGCGACGCCGAATTAGCGGCTCGCCGCGAAGAAATGGAAAGTCGTGGACGTGATGCTTGGAAACCCGTCAGCCGTGAGCGTCATGTCTCTCCTGCTTTACGTGCCTATGCCGCAATGACCACCAGCGCCGATACGGGCGCTGTACGTGACGTCAGCCAAGTTGAACGTTAGACAATAATATTTAAGTACTATACTTGAACTGAATTTATTAAGCCTGCGCAATGCAGGCTTTTTTTCACCAAAAAACAACGTATCTGTCTATTTAATCACTATCTGATAACGATTTTTTGCGATATTTAGATATTTTTACCGTCATTATAAACAGCTACTAAGTGTGACTTTTTTAAACTTTAAATCAAATATAACAGCGTGCATCAACCTCATGATTGAAAATTACAATTTATTCTTATTGGTTTGCGGCATTGCCTTCGTATTCGGTGCGCTATTTCCGATTATCTTTAAACGCACGCCTATCTCCTTGCCCATGCTGCAATTAAGCTTTGGTTTGCTGATGGGCTATTTTTGGACAAGTTTGGCATTTTTAAACCCTATCGATAATGGACTGATTATTGAAAAACTGACTGAAATCGTAGTGTTGGTTTCTTTGGTCGGTGCGGGTATCAAGATTGATACAGAGCTGTCCTGGCGATTATGGCGTCCGACGATGCGCCTACTCCTGATTACCATGCCCATCGGTATCTTTGCGATGGCAGTATTAGGTTACTATGCCTTTGGTATGACGATAGGTGCTGCGATTTTATTGGGCGCTGTCCTTGCCCCAACGGATCCGGTATTGGCCTCTAGCATTCAAGTTGGACCGCCCAATACCGGAGGTGAAGATACACCACGCTTTACCTTAACCTCAGAGGCAGGGTTAAATGATGGTCTAGCATTCCCTTTTGTATATCTTGCGATTAAGATCGCAGAAGCCTATAGCGAAGGAGAGCGTTTTACGGGGGATATGCTGTGGTCTTGGTTTACCCATGATGTATTGTGGAAGATTGGCGCAGGGTTACTGGTCGGCATCGTTGTTGGCAAAGTCATGGCAAAGTTGGTGTTCTCAAAGTATAGCCGTGAGACGACTATGTCTCAAGGTTATGTGGTCATTGCCCTGACTTTGGTGGCATATGGATTGGCAGAATACGTCCATAGTTACGGCTTTATTGCCGTATTTGTCGCGGCATTTGCGTTCCGTCGTTCCGAATCTGAACACACTTACCACCATAAATTGCATGATTTTGCTGAGCAATCAGAAGGTTTACTCATGTCACTGGTGCTTGTCATCTTTGGCATGTTCCTTGGACAAGGTCTACAAGCTGGCGTTGAGCTAACATGGCGCGTCTACATCGTCAGCTTTACTTTTTTATTATTGATTCGTCCGCTTGGCGGCTTTATTGCCTTATCAGGGCTGAATCTACCGCCTACTGAAAAATACGCCATATCAGCCCTAGGTATCCGCGGCATCGGTACCCTGTACTACTTATCTTATGCACTCAACCAAGGGTTTTTTAATGATGAAGATGCCCTTAAACTTTGGATAGTGTGCTCAATTGTGATTTTAGCGTCTATTTTTATACATGGTTTAACAGCAAAACAGCTGCTTAAAATGACACCAAACAAAGCGCAATAATAAAATGAACAGTATTTCTTTAACTAAAAAATGCTATTTATAAAGCACTAACGCTGATTAAATTTCAGTATTAATTAGATCCAAGACTGCTTCCGTCAGCGCAAACTGGCGGATATCGTTGAGCATGGTCACATCAAAATTATGGACAAAGGCAAACGATAGCTGCCGCTCAGGGTCGCACCACGCAACTGAACCGTTATAGCCCATGTGTCCAAAACTTTGTGGCGCATGAAATTTTGTATCGTGAGTGTTTACCTCAAAATTATCGCTATTACAAATACTAAAGCGGCGATGGTAACCCAAGCGCCAATCCATATGGGCTGGCATAACGGCATCCATACCAGTGACTTGCGGCGTTGATAGCTGCTTAAAAGTTGCCTCATCAATGAGTGTTTTCCCTTGCCACATACCACCATTAGCCAACATCGCATAAATCGTCGCCAGTGCATGTGCTGATGCGACGCCATTGGCAGCAGGGATAGTAGCTCGTAAAGTCTGCGGATGATAATAGTCAATCGGTTCTTTGCTCGCAAGTAACAGGGCTGCTTTATAGTTTTTGAGATTCAGCTGACTGTTATCAAAGTATAAACGGTTGATTTGTGCCGTATCCAATGTTGGCAATACTTTCCCTCTCTGCTCTTTATTATCAGCTGTTACTGATTGGATTACATACTGATTGGCTGCTTGTTGTTGCCAGCAGGCATAGCTTGGTAAATCGCTATAAGTTTGCAAGGTATCTACCGAATCTGGTTTTAAAACTGGTTTATGACGGCGGGAACGTGGCTGCGGTTGTGAGCTTTCTTGTGCATTTTCTGACACTTCTTCTACTGACTCAAAGTTTTTAACCAATCGCGCAACCTTGTCGACCTGATTTTTTGGTACACCAAAGTAGCAGCTGTTGGCAATACCTAATGGCTCTGTTAGATAATGGCGTAACGCTTGAGCCAGTGGCATCGCAGTAACGGCTTCTATCACGCCGCCCAGCACCCAACCATAGACCAAGGCACTGTAAGCACTGTCGTATAATTCCGCCTGCTCAGGGGCAGTCACAGGCATTGCTGCAATTTTCTCTAGCATCATATTCCAATCAAGGACGGTTTCATTATCGAGGTCAATACTTTGAATCGAAAAAATATTGGCTTGATGCGACATTACGCTGCGTAAAGTGATTTTCTCTTTATTTTGCGCGCCAAATGCTGACCAGTAATGGGCAATCGGTAGGTCATAATCCAGTTTTTTCTGTGATACCAATACATGAACCAGTGTCGCCAAGATGCCTTTGCCAGTCGAAAAGTTCAATGATAAAGTATCTGGATTCCATGATAAATCAGCACGTGCCAGTCCCACACTTGCCTGTGCGATACATTTGCCAGCTTGATAAACCACTAATGCACCGCCTGCCGGCGCATCATCAAGCTGCAAATCTGTTAGCAACTGTTGAAGCCGACGTTGGATATGATTGTCAGTATATGTACCTACGGTAGCGTTTTGATGGGTAGCTGTAGAGATGCTTTCATTATTATTTTTCATAAGTGCCCTGTTCTATTTTATATTTATGAAGTTATTCAGTTTAAAGCCTGTCATACATCTTATCAGGATAAAAAATCTCTATCCTCCAAAATATTTTTATAATGTATCACACAATAAAAAAGGCAACCCTAAGGTCGCCATTTTTATTATTAGGGATATTTATGATTTAACGCGGCACTAGCAATCGATTATGAACCTCTTCTGCAAGTTTAGTTAAACCATGACTACGCCCACGCTCCATAGCCGTATCCATTTTACGTCCACGTAACCAACCAGCCCGTAAGGCTATGGCAGCGCCAACACGATTGCCAGAGCCACAATGCATGGCAATTTTTTTGCCATGATGCTGACGTAGTATGTTATCAAACGCCAGTATTTTAAGCTGTTTCAAGTCAGCAGTGCCATTGATAGGTAAATGCTCGTATTGCATACCTGCTTGCTCTACAGCTGTACTTTCATCGAATTTCAGCTCTTCATCAGGCTGCAAGTTAATAACCAACTCAACTCCAGCTGCTGCCAATGCGGCCACCTTTTCATCATCAAGCGCACCGCATACGATGGTATTTTCATCAGGACGAAAATATGGCTCAAATATGGTGGCAAGATCGATGCCATTATCGTTGCTACTAGTGTCGGCACTGCTAGCATCAGCAACTGCTGCTTTGTCTACCGCAGCTGAATGAGCAGAGCATTCGGTGCTTTTTGAATTTTCATGTAAAGTCATAAGGATAAATGTGTTCAATAGTAATGATTTTTGATATAAAAATTATATTTTACTTTGCTTCATCCTGCAAGGTAATCACACCAGCAAGATGCGGCTTGTCATTTTTTGCACTAAACAAACCAAACTGGCAAGTATCTTCTGCGCCTTTTAACTGAGCAAGTGGATCAGCGATAAGCTCTACTTCTGATGGTAAGAAAATAGGCAGCTTAAATGACACCTCAACCGTACAAGCATCAGGCAGCTCGCCCATCATCGCCAAACACTTAGCTTTTGACCACATACCATGAGCAATGGCTTTTGGAAAACCAAAGGCACGCGCTGATAATGGATGCAAATGTATCAGGTTAAAATCACCTGAGACAAACGCATAACGGCGACCGATATCTTCTGGCACTTCAAAAATACTGTGAACACCTTCTTCTTTGATTGATGGCTTAACGGCTACTGGACGCGGCGTACTCTTTTTGTCCTTACTGCTGGCAGGTTTTTTGCTGCGTGATAGATAAGTCGACGTGCCTTCCCAAATGATTTCGTCTGCTGCTTTTACCCTGGTGACAAAATCAAACTGCTGACCTTGGGCATGGTCACGCAAATTATCAAACATCACTGACATAGCAACCGTTTCACTCTGCTTAATGGCACGATACTGGGTCACGCTGTTATCGACGTGAACCAGTCCTAGCATAGCAAATGGAAATGGCTCTTTGACCATCATATTCATCTGTAACGCCTGTGAAAGCACCGAAAAATACGTAATTGGCACATTGCCATCGTCTGCAAAGCCGCAAATTTTACGATAATCATTTAGATTGCTTTGATCAATATGCAAATCATCTACAAAATATGTCGCTTGCGGCAACTCATCGCGGCTGACTTTACCATTATTACCGATAGGCAATAGGCTTTTGACAATATTTGCATAGGTAGTATGCGCTTTGGGCAACGCATCATAATGTTTGTCTGACATAATACATCCTAAGTTGGGATTGAGTAGTTTTTTGATGGCATTTAATATGCTATGAATTCGATGACTAAAATATAAGATGAAATCCTAAAATAGGCGCAACGGTGTTTGGCTTATTGTCACTTTGTTTTTATCATAAAAAAGCCACCCTTGGGCAGCTTTATTACAAGTTATGAGCAGTTTTTTCGTAAGCATATGTGAAGTAACCTCAATATCTTGCTTAATAAAGGCAATCAGCGACCAGCTTTATGGCTCACATATCCCTCGTTATTATCTGCATTTTCATATGGTATTAGGACAATTATGCACCCAATAAGCTTTGACCACAAACGCGGACAACGTTGCCATTTAGACCACCAGAAGCAGGCGATGCAAACCATGCGATGGTTTCTGCAACATCGACTGGTAAACCGCCTTGGCTCATCGAGTTCATACGACGACCTGCTTCACGGATAGCAAATGGAATCGCTTCAGTCATTTGCGTTTCGATAAATCCTGGCGCAACTGCATTGATGGTCATGCCTTTTGCATTATCTTCTAGCTGCTTGGCGGTTGCATTGACTAAACCAATGACACCAGCTTTTGAGGTCGCATAGTTGGTTTGACCCAAGTTGCCAGCGATACCTGAGATTGAAGACACACAGACGATACGTGCAGCATCTTTTAGTACATCGTTATCTAGTAAATAACGGTTGAGCTTAGCGATACTGCCCAAATTGATATTGAGCACCATATCCCACTGTTTATCATCCATATTTGCTAGTGTTTTATCGCGGGTGATACCAGCATTATGAATCACTGAATCCAAACCACCCCGTTTTTGTGCAGCTTCTGCGATTTCTTTACCAGCATCAGCACTGGTAATATCCACTGTCAAAGCCGAACCACTAATTTCACTTGCCACTTTCTGCAAGTCAGCTTGCTGCTGTGGTACATCTAAACAAATAACATGCGCCCCTTCACGAGCCAATACACGGGCAATTGCTTCACCAATACCGCGACTTGCGCCAGTGACAAGCATGGTTTTGCCACCTAATGGTTGGTTCCAATCGACATCGACATTGGAACCATTACTGACACGTACGACCTGTCCTGACACATAAGCTGAACGCGCTGACGTGAAAAAACGTAGCGTTGAGTCTAAATTCTGCTCTGCGCCTGCTTCAACATAGATAAGCTGTGCGGTAATACCACGTTTAAACTCTTTACCAACTGATTTTACAAAACCTTCAAGGGCACGCTGCGCCAATGCGGCTTCGATATCAGTCAACGCTTCTGGTGGACGACCAATGACGATCACTCGACCTGATTTTTCGACACGGCGCGCAACGCTATGAAAGAACTCGTACACTTGTTTGAGCTCTTCAGCATTGCTAATATTGCTGGCATCAAACAATAAAACTTTAAACTTATCATCACTGCCAGTATTGGCTTTGGCTTTAACGCCTGCATCCGACAGGGTATCTTTTACGTCATCACCACTATTTACAAAGATTTCCGTATGCAGCTCTGACAAAATACGAGCCACTGACGCACTAACTGCGTTATCGCCACCATTAGCACGACCAACCAGCACGCTGCCACGTACCAAAGGTTGACCACTATCAAAACGGTCAAGATCTACTGGCATCGGTAAGCCTAAATTCTTTGCAACCTTTTTACCAATAGACGACTGAACAAAATCACCATAACGGTCTGACATAATATAATCCTTTAATTGATGAGTAAAATAATAGTAAACAAGAATAAAATGTATCTATGATGAAATGCGCGCTATTAAAGTGCATTGATTATAAAAACTACCTGTATAAAGCGACATTAACATCATCATTTATAAATAATAAGTACTTATTAAATAGGTTAGAAACGGTCTTAACTATACACATTCATACCGAATAAGTCCAAAAACCACTAATGTCCATAGCAATATGTAGACAAGCCAGTATACAAGATGGTCTATTTTTCTGCCGTTAAAGGATTTTAGTTTGTGCTAAACTAAGACCTATAAGTTATAGCAAATCCATTTATCGATAACAATATATTATCAAACCTACGATTATGCAATGCTTTTAATCAGTACTAGCCAGTTTATAAAGCTTGTATTTATCCTTGTAAACACTGCAATATCTACGGTTAAGCGTCACATCGTTTGCTAAAGATATACAGTAAGGTTATAAAAAGCGTCTTATGCTGTATGACAATAATGTGTAATATATATCGCAATAAATGGTAATACGTATCTAAAGTATTTTAGTTGTTTTTAGAATAAAGACTTCTATTATTTAAATCTTTTTTTGATAACTTCCCTTTTCTATTTCTACCCATATTTTTTAAGGATAATATTATGAGTAACAAAAGCAATCACCCAGATAGTCCTATTGTTGAGACCACCGTGGTAAAAGCCAGTGATACTAAGAGCACTGATACTGCTGTAAAATCAGACACCACTGATGCTAAAAAAACAGATGCCAAAGCAGCAGAACCAAAAGCTGATAGCGCTAAAAAAGAAACCGTAGCAAAAGATAGTAAAACCACTGCTACGAAAGAGGATAACGCAGCTAAAGAAAGTGCAGCAAAAGGTAACAGCGATAAAAAAGAAGCGCCTAAAAAGGCTGACGCGACTCCTGCTAAGAAAACAAATACTGTGGCTAAAAAAGCAAGTACGACTAAGCTTAGCTCAGGTCAGAACCGTGTGGCTATCCTAGGTGGCAACCGTATCCCATTTGCTCGCTCAAACGGCTCATATGCTGATGTTAGCAACACGGATATGCTCACTGCTGCGTTAGATGGTTTGGTCGAGCGTTTTAACTTACAAGATGAAAAAATCGGTGAAGTCGTTGCTGGTGCAGTTATGAAACTGAGCCGCGATATCAACTTGACTCGTGAAGCGACATTAAATACTGCACTTAACCCACATACCCCAACGTATGATATCTCACAAGCTTGTGGTACTGGCTTGCAAGCGACGTTTGCTTCTGCCAATAAAATCGCGCTTGGTATCATCGATTCAGCCATTACTGGCGGTGTTGATACTACTTCTGATGCGCCTATCGCAGTCGGCGATGGCTTACGTAAAGTATTGATTAAATTGGGCGCAGCTAAAGACAATAAACAACGCCTAAAAGCATTGATGGGTCTAAACCCGAAAGATTTACTTGATACGCCGCAAAATGGTGAGCCACGTACTGGTTTATCCATGGGCGACCATCAAGCGATCACTACGCTTGAATGGAACATCAGCCGTGAAGCGCAAGATGAGCTTGCCTTCAATAGTCATCAAAACCTAGCACGCGCTTATGACGAAGGCTTCTTTGATGATTTAATTACCCCATATAAAGGTCTGACCCGCGATAACAACTTGCGTCCAGATACCACTTTAGAGAAGCTAGCTAAGCTCAAGCCTGTTTTTGGTAAGAAGAATGCTAAGCCAACCATGACTGCTGCTAACTCTACCCCATTGACTGATGGTGCATCTTGTATCCTATTGGGTACTGATGAGTGGGCGGCAGCACATGGTCTAAAACCATTGGCTTATATCGTCCATCAAGAAACAGCGGCTGTTGATTTCATCGGTAAATCTGGTGATACAGAAGGCTTGCTCATGGCACCGGCCTATGCCGTACCGCGTATGCTTGAGCGTGCTGGTTTGACGCTACAAGATTTCGATTTTTATGAAATCCATGAAGCTTTTGCTTCACAAGTATTATCAACGCTTGCTGCATGGGAAGACGAGAAGTTCTGTGAAGAGCGTCTAGGTCTTGATGCGCCACTAGGCTCTATCGATCGTAGTAAGCTAAACGTCAACGGTTCATCACTTGCTGCAGGTCATCCATTTGCTGCAACCGGTGGTCGTATCCTAGCCACTGCTGCCAAACTATTAGATCAAAAAGGCTCAGGTCGTGCGCTTATCTCTATTTGCGCCGCTGGCGGTCAAGGTGTGACCTGTATCTTAGAAAAATAGTGATATGTAAATACAACGTGTAAGACTGATGCAGTTTTAAAAATACCCTTTAATCTATTGATTAGAGGGTATTTTTTTATCTAAATAAATATTGGCTACTTTATTAACACAATAATGAAGCTTACTCTACTCATAGAATTGAGCTTGCTATGCTAAAGTAAAGATGGGTATAAAACAGAATAAAGATATTTGTAAAAACGACACTTATATCGACGTACTTTTGGATTCAATGGGCTATAAGATAGTAACAGCATAATAAAAATATTTATCAGGAGCGCATCATGGGTAAAAAACCCTTAATAATTGACCCGACATCTTTAACCGAGCAAGAACGCAGTAAATTAACTACACCTGAGCAAGTGACATTCATAGAGCGTATGGATAAAGATCTTTTGAACGATGAGTTAAAACGCAAGATGCATCAAGACTTAATTGACAGTTACGATGAAGAGCTTGAGAATGAAATAGACGATTATGTACGCGATTTCCGGTTTGATGGTCGCGAGATGAGTGAGCAAGAGCGGTTAGATCGGCGTACCTACTTTCAAGAACTGGTACGTTTACAACGTGAGCTGATTAAACTGCAAGATTGGGTCGTTGATCGCGGTGAGCGCATTGTGGTGATATTTGAAGGGCGTGATTCTGCGGGTAAAGGTGGGGCGATTAAACGTATCACCCAACGATTAAACCCCCGTGTTTGTAGAGTCGCTGCGCTACCCGCACCTACTGAACGTGAACAATCACAGTGGTATTTTCAGCGTTATGTGGCGCATTTACCTGCTGCAGGCGAGATTGTCTTATTCGATCGTAGCTGGTATAACCGCGTGGGCGTCGAGCGTGTCATGGGGTTTTGTACGGATGCGCAGTACGAAGAGTTTTTTCAATCAGTGCCAGAGTTTGAGCGTATGCTGGTACGTTCGGGCATACGTTTGGTAAAATATTGGTTTTCAATTACTGATGATGAACAGCATTCTCGATTTATGAGCCGGATTCATGACCCACTGAAACAGTGGAAGCTGTCAGCGATGGATTTGCAATCACGGCGACGCTGGGAAGATTATACAAAAGCAAAAGAGACGATGTTTGAGCGTACGCACATTCCTGAAGCGCCTTGGTGGGTGGTTGAGGGCAATAATAAAAAACGTGCAAGGCTCAATTGTATTGCCCATTTACTTGAGCAAATTCCGTATAAAGAAGTGCCACGCGATGAGGTGGAGCTACCTGATCGTAAGCGTGATGATGAATATTATCGCGAGCCTATTCCTGATGATATGTATGTGCCGCCGCGCTATTAATTATTAGCATTCACACTATCCAGAAAATATTGCTCATAAAAAAAGCCTTATAAAGAGTTATAAGGCTTTTTTTATGCAGTTGTCCCGTCCTGAAATAAGTTTACGAAAAAGGAGCTTATTCATGGACAAGTTAGACACTGTAAAGGTTAAGCGCACTCAAAAAGATTACACCTTAGGCTTTAAATTAGCCGTCGTTGACAGTATAGAAAAAGGCGACATGACCTATAAACAAGCGCAAGCAATTTATGGCATACAAGGACGCAGTACCGTTTTGGTGTGGCTGCGAAAGCATGGTAAATTAGACTGGATCCATCCCCTTAAGAGCCAGACTATGCCGCATAAAGAAACCCCTGCCCAAACCATCAAACGTTTAGAGCGTGAACTGGCTGATGCTAAAGCACATAACCTTATTTTAAGTAAAGTAGTCGAAGTATTTGAAAATGACTATGGAGAAAATGCTAGAAAAAAGTCTTCTACGGCATCCTTTGGAAACTCAAAACAGACAAACAAATAAGTTTAGCTCAAGGATGTCGTTTGCTTAGTGTTAGTCCGCAAGCGGTATATCAACATCGTATTCGGCAGCATGACAAAGCAAGCAAGTTTACTGTCATCAAAGACTGGGTGCAAGCGTATCGAATGCTCATGCCTCGCATAGGAGGTCGGAAGTTATATTGGCTCATTAAGCCTAAGCTGATGGCTCATGGCATAAAGATTGGCCGTGATGGCTTCTTTGATTATCTAAGAGCACACCGCTTGTTGGTTAAGCCCAAACGTAGCTATACAAAGACGACCTTTAGTAAGCACTGGATGAAAAAGCATCCCAATCTAACGAAAGATGCCCCTGCGCCTATCAAGCCTGAACAAACCTTGGTGGCTGATATTACTTATGTCACATCCAAACAAGGGACGCACTACCTATCTTTAGTGACGGATGGGTATTCAAGACAGATTATGGGATATCATTTAAGTGAGAGTATGCCAGCGACTGAGGTTGTAAAAGCGCTTAAGATGGCAGCTCAAAGGCGGCGTTATACTCATAAAGCGATTCATCACTCTGATAGAGGTCTACAGTACTGTGCATCAGAGTATCAAGAGGTGCTTAGAGCAAATAACATCACACCGTCTATGACCGATGGCTATGATTGTTATCAAAATGCATTGGCTGAGCGCGTTAATGGGATTTTAAAGAATGAGTTCTTGTTGTATGAGTGCAATACGATGAGTGAGCTTAAACAGCTGATCGATGAGTCTGTTTATGTCTATAACCATATCAGACCGCATTTAAGTTTAAATATGAGAACACCTGCTGAGGTACATGACGGTTATTTATCTCCTGCTTAATACAAAAAAGCCAGATATTCAGGGTATCTGGCTTAGCAAAAACTATCAATATATTTTAGGACGAGACA